>CAIOHR010000228.1 GCA_903858115.1 uncultured Pirellula sp.
AAAACCACCTACGGACACTGCAAAAATTTGATCAAGCTCTTTGAGACGTTGATCGATCCAATCTTTCCGATTGTTGGTTCCGTCGTCTTGGAGGAGCCACGCGGAACGTACGCATCTGGAAACCAGATGATACCAGCGAGTCACATTCGTATCCACAAGCCGAAATCGAGCGGTAGTCATAGATTCGTCTCCCTAATTACAAAACCAATAATCGTCCATCGGACGTAAATCGTACTCCAAAACCAACGAGCTCGCAATATAATATGCCTGTCCTTTTGTTGCGGAATGTTGCGAAGAGGAGGGGGAAGTGTGGTTTTATTGCTTACGCTTGCCTAGTTCTCGGAAGGTACTTTTGGCGATTGGAAGGACAGTAGCTCCCCGTTTTCTAGAGTCACATAGATATGCGCATCAGCATCCACTGCGATTCCGCCTTTGACAGCATCTGACGGTAAAGGGATCTTCCAAAGCTCTGCTCCGTCCGAGATTTGAAGGGCTGTCAAGAATGGCTGATCAGGCTGGCTTTCCAAATGGCCCGTGGCTAGCAACGTATTGTTGCATACAGCGAAGCCTGTGCAACGACGGTTTTGTTGGTCGGTCCAGACGTATTGCGTTGGAGGAGTTTTTCCTCGCCTACGCAGGAACTCGCCAGCCAAGTCTTTCTTCAACTTGGCGGCAGCCCCCAATGGTCGCGGCGTCTCTAGTGATAAATTACCGAACGCACTGCCATCGTAGGCTGCATCATGGCTGAGCACGCTCCCATCGGGCATAGCCTTTTCGAACGAAACGAACCGATCGTAGGATGGGTACCAAGGATAGAATGCCGTTCTATACTCTGAAAACAAATTGTGTTTGGGTTCATTCAAACAACGCAACGAATCCAAATCGTAACGAGCAATCTCGTAAATTCCACCGCCGGGAAATCGGAGTTCACGATCCACAATCGATAACTCCCCTTGCATGCTGATGCCACTATCGACTTGTTCCGACAATTGCCCAGAACTATCATTGCGTGCCAACAGCTTCCCCGTGATCGCATCCAATGCCACTACATACGTTCCATCATAGTGGGTGATTCCAGCGGCAGCGAAAACT
Organism: uncultured Pirellula sp.; assembly: GCA_903858115.1. Taxonomy (GTDB): domain Bacteria; phylum Planctomycetota; class Planctomycetia; order Pirellulales; family Pirellulaceae; genus JBKCUI01. The sequence goes on from CAIOHR010000228.1 coordinate 1,093, forward strand.
TTGCCCCCTTCGACAACGACACCACCAGCGACGGGCCATCGCGATACGAGTTTGCCATACATGGGTATCCATCGTTCCTCGGGTGCCACTTGAAAGGTCCAGAGGGGCCTGCCGGTTTTCGCTTCCATTGCATAAACGCGACCATCGGCACAGCCGATGAAGAGTCTATCGTTTGCAATGACGGGCGGATAGTAAATAGCTCCTGCAGTGTAGGTTTTCCATGCGAGTTCGCCATTGGATCGGAAGGCTCGCACGATCCCTGTGCGATCGGCGACAAAGACCAATCCACCAGCGGCTACTGGCGCGGTTGGGAGTTCGTCAGATACTACCTTTGATTTCCACGCTAGTGCATATTGCGATAATAACTGAATCGGATTCGCATCCGATCGATCATTACTCGCGCGGAACATTGTCCAATCGTTTTTGCGAACAGGAAATGATTCGACAATCGTCGAATCGGCATAGACTGCCAGCGAAGCCAATTGCACTCGCGTCAAATTCTTTGGCACCTCGGGACGATCGCCTGAAGGTCTTAGGCCAATGTTGCCATAAAGCGAGAGTTGGCAGCCGCACATCCACGGCCCCCAGTACAGATGACCGTTGGAAATGAGGACTCCGTCTTGGCATGGAGGACGCATCGGAGCGATGTGTTCTCCGCGATTCGCTTCCTCCGTCATGATGCGAACCGTTCCGCCTGTTGCTCGGAAGAAGATGCTATCGGCACAACCTGTGGCACGTGTACAAGCTCGTCGTGCTGGCAATTCGGCAATCATGGAACCATTCTTGTAGTCGAGTACCATGCCATGCGTTTTCTCAGGTCCGGCTGCATAGATTCCATTCTCACGAAGGACCAATTGCAAATTCCCAACTTCATTCGTCCACTGGAGCTTGCCGTCTTTGGTCGACGCAACAACCATTCGCTTGCGTTGAGGACCCGCAAGAAACAAAGAATCGTCATTGCATTTCATATAGCAGGTCGTCGAATAGCCAGTTATGTAATGTTGAGCTTTTTCATTTGGCCCAATCGCTTCCAGCAGATCTTGGTCGGAGTTCTTCCAAACGACTTTTCCGGTATTCGCATCGAGACACATCAAGAACTTCTCAGCGCATCCGCAATAAATGTGATCGTTCTTCATGCACACGGAGCGGGAGTCCAAGAATTCATCATCCCGGTAATGCCAAAGCAATTTTCCCGTTTTGCGATCCAAGGCGACAAAGGTTCGGCCGTAGCCAAATGCTGTGCGAGGATCGCCAAAATCATGTCCTTTCCACATGCCCCACGGCCAGTGTCCAAGTCCAGGTTTGCTCGAACGCACCGTCTCGATCTCGACTTCGAGGTTGCCGACCAAAGCGAACAAAACGTTACCTTGAATCGCCATCCATTTCCAGACGGGGCCATCGACCAAGTCAGGTTGAATGGTGAACTCCTGGAGCGTCTTGCCCGTTTTGGCATCGATCACTTTGCATGACTCATGGTCACCTAAATAGAGTGCATCTTCCGTCGCAATCATGGTGTTGCGGTGCAACATGAATCCTTCGCTCAACGGACGTCGCCACAACCAACTGCCGTTATAGGCATTGATACATAGCAACGTATTGAGCATTTCATTTTGGTTAGCTTTGTGTGCAATATGTCCCATAGCTTTGAACATCCTTCCACCAGCGATGACTGTTTGCTCTGGCATTGGACTAAACATAGGATCTGCGATGAACTGGGTTTCGAATTGGCCCCGAACGAGTTTGTCCTTCGACTGAGTATTGTTGTCAGGTCCATGGTAAGGATGGCTCCAATCATCCATGCCTTCGGGGATCGCTTTGCGAATCTGCTTATCTCCTATCATCCCGATCGCATCCGGTCGCAAGACTCGAAGCACTTCCAGTTCGGAGGTTTCCTTCACGACAGAGGGGGTAACGATGGCAAGATCGATAAGATTGTGTGAGAGATGCAAAAACGTCAAACTACCCAAATCAGCGAATATCCGTTTCCCGAGCAAGCCTTGTTGTTCGGCTGCTTTGCGAACGATCTCAACATCCTGTGAGTTGGCCGATTGGAAATAGATTGTCCATTCCCGAGCTGTTGCAAGCTTGGTGACAAAATCAGGGCCACTTTCAGGAAGGCCCAATACGGCAACCATTCCTCGCTGGTCAGGCAGGAGGCTCAAGACTTGGTCAACGTTCTGTTCTGCTTGCAAATAAACGCAATGGGCAAGGAAAAGAAAAAGTGAGAGCCAACATTTCTTCAGCATGATCATCTCGCCTTCTAAGCATGTTATCGTCCATCACAGTCCGTTCATTATACGGCAATTCGATGGAGCAAGGAGTCGAGGGGCTGCAAGGCTGACGTATCCACCAACAAAGGATGCTGGCTAGGTTCAGCAGCGGACCAACTCCCTGCGTTGGAAAGCAGCGCGGTGGCGTCGCGATGGTCAAGCTATCATTTTTCCTCGGCAACAACGGCCGCGTCGAGGTACTTGGCGAATCTTGCTGTTGGGTTTGCAAAACCGACAAGCTTACCTTCTGCTGTTGTTCCGCCAAGATGGATGGCTACAACGTCGCCTTTCTTGTTGAGGATGGGCGCTCCCAGAGTACCTTGGTGGCTTATCGTTGGATCGTCAAAGTTGTACGTGATATTTCCATTTGCGTCTTGACCAGTCACTATGGCTGCATGTTGTCGCTGGCTTGGAGGGACTCCTGCAAACATCGCCGTGGACAACCAGATCGTTTCATCTTTGGCAGGTAAGTCGCTTGATAGCTTGAATGTACCCACCCTTGATTTTTTGGGCATGGATATAGCGAGGATATCTCCTGCAGCAGATGGTTGATCGAATGGAGCCGATTCCGGAATCACGACGAAACCAGTTGCGGCGACGACACCATCGAAGCCTCCAAACGCAGATCCTAGCGTACAAGTCTTAAAGATTTCTGTCAGTTCTGCTGATTGTGCCTGACGAGTGAAACCAGAGGCTGTACCGAGGACGCTAAGAGCGGTCAAAACGATGGGAGAGTCGGAACCAGGCTGTTCAACTGCGAATGCAGTCCCAACTGCCGAGCCAACATCGACATTGCCGAGCGTTGTTTGAAAGTAAGGTCTCAGAACGGCGATCTCGGGGATCAATGGAGCTCCAGGCAGATCGGGTGATGGTTGCAGCGCAGGAACGTAATCATCGTCTGCATTACGACAGCCAAGGACGATCAATCCAGCTACGAACAGAAGAGGCAATGCGAGTTTCGTTAGATAATTCATATGTTTACTTGTTGGTTGATGAATGCGAAAACGCCGCACTATATCCCGTGCGGCGTTTGGTGAAATGGAAGGTGTCTCCGTATTTCTCGGCAAGCTAATTACAAAGCGGACTCGCCCTTGACGATCTCAGCTTCAATTTTCTGTAGTTCCTCTTGCGTCGGTTCAGGTTTCGGACTTGCACATCCTATGAACTGGCAGAATAAAAAAGCGAACAACAACGATAGGGACCAATTCCATTTTTTCATTACAGATCTCCACTCACGACTTCACCATCATCAATCACACACAGTAGCCGCCAAACGTTAGCGTCCACAGTGAATGCAAAGAATCGGACTGCACCGTCAACCGTTGTTGCGTTGAGTCCACCGGTGTGTGACGATCCGAAATAGCGGTTCCAGTTCGGTCCGTTAGGCGTACCAGGACCGACCCAGTGTGTCTTTGAATCTGGTCGAGGAGGAAAGTGAAAGCGGATTACACATTCATCCCAACCAGCATTGTTCCAGTTTTCATTGTCACCACCATCGCGGCCATGCTGGGAGGGGTGGAGCGATTTCTCAGCCCAAATGATGGAGTTCGATGTTCCATCCGTGATTTCACCGAGTCTGCGTTTACGTCCAGATCCGGACCAAACAATTGCACCTTGCCGTCCTGGTGCAAGACCTCCGTTGATGACTGCACGTAGAGGTTGCGAAGGAGCACCCAGCGGTGCAGGGGGAATAAAGCTGAGTGTGGAGTCCGGTTGTCCTTGGAAAAAGCCCGCACATCCAGCGTAATCGGTTCGCCCATTGACGGTGTAACCTGTCGGGGCGCGGCGGCTGGGGCAATAGAACGTCGGAACTAGCGATGCGGCAACAGCATTGTTTCCGTTTGCATTCATGGTTGCTGTCGTTGTCGGCCAAATGGGCGGTAGGTCTAAGCCTAGATTCCAAATGTTTGTTTGTTCCATAAATGGCAATATCTTGTATTGCGCACTCCAGCCATCGCGGTTTGCTGCGTTGCAGCAGGTGTTGCCTGTTGCGTAGTCGAAGCCCGCTGGACTTGGTGCACCACTCGCTGTTACCGCCTTAGGGTGTCCATCGAACGGTCCTTGCGGCAAATGCTTGTACGCACTCTCCAAATTCAAGGCTGCCAATCCCATTTGCTTTAGGTTGTTCGAACATTGCATACGTCGAGCAGCCTCGCGGGCTGCTTGAACTGCAGGCAACAGCAATCCTACAAGAATCCCAATAATGGCGATTACCACCAACAGCTCGACCAGAGTAAACGCCAAGCGTTTTCTGAATCTATTCGTCCGCATAACAAATCTCCATGGTTGCTCAGAAATCGATAATGATCATCCCTCTGATGACCATCTCTTCAGGATGGCGATTCTAGGAAGTGATTTAGAACGACCGTTAAGTCGAGATGAATGTCGTATGAGCTTATGGAGAATGATTCTTTCGCAGCATGTGACTATGGCTTTTGGTCATCCATGCACTAGATCTTCATTGAAATTTTATGAAGCGATGATTGCAAGCCCTTGTGTAGATCGAGCATACTTCCGTGTTGTTTTTCGACTAAGTACACTACACCACGAGGAATCTCATGCTGCGTTCGATTGCTGTTGCCGGTCTAGGACTTGCCGTCCTGGCTCACGCAACGCTTGCTCACGACAAACACTCTCCCAACCAACCGCCCGACAAGGCGAAGCCACATCAGCACGCTCAAGGCTTCGTGTTTCATGACGAAAACGGAAATCGAAAACGTGACCCTGGCGAAAAAGGAATTCCAGGGATCAAGGTTTCCAACGGTCGAGAAATTGTAATTACCAACGCCGACGGAAAGTACGAAACGCATGTGTCCGATGACACTATCGTTTTTGTCATCAAGCCACGAGGTTGGATGACTCCTTTGAATCCCAATAAACTCCCACTGTTTTACTACATCCACAAACCAGCAGGTTCACCGAGCCAAAAATTTGAAGGAGTAAAGCCTACAGGGCCTCTACCAGAATCAATCGATTTTCCTTTGATGCCACAAGTAGAACCTGACCAGTTCAAGGCCTTGTTGTTCGGCGATACTCAGCCACGGAATGTTCAAGAGGTCGAGTACATGGCGCACGACATCATCGAGCAAGTGGTTGCAGAGAAAGCGCACGGAGCGTCGATCGGTGTCACTTTGGGCGATATCGTATTTGATGATCTGAGCGTTTTTCAACCGCACAATCAAGCGATCGCATTGATCGGTATTCCTTGGTACAACGTTCTGGGGAACCACGATATCAATCTTGATGCGCCCAATGACTCCATGTCCGATGAAACATTCGAGAGCATCTATGGCCCCAACTATTATTCGTTCGACTATGGGTCCGTCCATTTCCTCGTTTTGGACGACGTCGCTTGGCAAGGAGCCACGGAAACCGCTCGCGGCTTTTACAAAGGGGGTTTGGGCAAAGACCAAATGGAGTTCATTCGGAACGATCTAGCTTTGATTCCGAAGGAGCAGTTGGTTGTATTGATGATGCACATTCCTTTGGTGGACGTCGAGGATCGGCAAGAACTATATCGATTGATCGAAGAGCGTCCGTTTACATTGTCCATGTCCGCTCACACACACTTCTTGAAGCATCATTTCATCACGAAGGAAGACGGTTGGATGGGGCCTGAACCACACCACCACATCGTGAATGTAACTGTGTGCGGAAGCTGGTGGCGTGGAGCACCTGATGAGCTTGGAATCCCGCATGCGACCATGAGCGACGGGGGCCCGAACGGTTACTCGATTATCTCCTTTGATGGAACCAAATACGACTTGGAATTTCGCGCGGCGAGACGACCCGCGGACCATCAAATGAACATCTATTTGCCCCAAGAAATTACGGTCGCAGATGCGATGACAACGACCATGGTGGTCAATGTATTCAACGGGTCGCAACGATCGAAGGTTCGAATGAGAATTCTGCCAGACGGTCCATGGAAAGACATGGAAAGGGTAGAAGGAATGGATCCTTACTACGTGGACATGAAAAAACTGGAAGCAGGTCCTGCTCCTGTTGCTGGAATTACGCTTCCTAGCCCATCGATGACCGACCACCTTTGGCGAATCTTGTTGCCTCCTACGTTGCCCGTGGGGACGCACATGATCGAGGTCGAGACTACGGATATGGACAACAAAGTGTACACGGACCGTGAAAGCATCCGAGTCGTAGCACTTCCCTCTCCAACATCGACGAGACTCGCTATCCCAGGGCGAGCTGTAAACCCAGCCATCCCGTCGCGTCGACCGTAAACCTGCGCAGAGGCACACATAGGCGAGTCGCTCCAAGACTTGCGGTAATCTGCAAGAATCTCGCGATTAGCAAGACCCAACTCCGCCAGCGTCTCGCCGAAACGCTGGCGGACACAGCCGACAAAAGGCAAAGTAGTAGGCACATTCCATGTGCGGTTCACCCAGTATGCCGGCAAATGTCCAAGAGCGGACGGCACGACGGAGCCGTGCCTGCTACTTTTGTCGGCTGTGTCAACTCTTAAGCGAGCATGGAGTGCCAAGTATCCTTGGCGATTTGCAATGCTTCGGGAAGTTTGGCGGGTAGCTTTCCACCTGCTTGAGCAAGGTCTGGTTTGCCACCACCACCTCCGCCGACCGTTTCGGCGACTGGTGTGATCCACTTGCCAGCGCTGAACCCGCGTTCTACCAGCGAGTTGCTGATGCCGGCAATCAAAGTGACTTTATCATCGGAGCAATTCGCCAAAAGAACGGCGATGGGGTCCGCCGATTTCTTTCGAAGCTGATCGATCCATTGCCTCATCATGCCTGCATTTGCGTTCGGTGTCTCGACAACAATCAATCGAGTGCCACCAACCTCCATCGCTTGATCCAACAGGGATTCGACCGAAATGCTTCCACCGCTATTCGCTAGCTGCTTGATCTGTTCATGCAATTGCTTCTGTTCTTCGAGCAATGTTTGAACGCGAGCTGGCACCTCTTCGTAAGCGACGTTCAATTGACGGGCCGCTTGTCTAAAGGAGGATCGGATGGCTGAGTACGAGGCTGTGCTCGAAGCCGCTTTCGTGCCACCGACGATCGCAGGCAACGCTTCGTTACCAGCTCCTGTTACCATCTTCTTTAGTTTGCGAACCGTTGTCGACAACTCTTGTGTTACAGCCCCCAATTGCTCAAGAGAACATCCGAGCATGGTTGCTGTTTGTTTTGCCAAAGCCTCGATCTTGCCACGGTGCTCGACTGCTTTCGAGCCGGTTAACGCGGTGATGCGTCGCGTTCCAGAGGATACGCTTTCTTCTGCGAGAATCTCAAGCGTTTGGATTTCGCCAGTGTTGGTAGCATGCGTTCCGCCGCACAATTCCTTGGAAAAGCTACCCATACTCACCATGCGAACAGGGTCTGGATACTTTTCCCCGAACAGCATCATCGCTCCTGCCTCGCGAGCGGTAGAAAGCGGCACGAGCTTCCAGTCAATCGGAGCAGATTCACCGATGCGGTCGTTTGAAAGTAGCTCTACTTTTTGCAGTTGCTCGTCCGAAAGGGATTCTTGATTGCTGAAGTCGAATCGGAGCCAATCCGCATCGACCTTGCTACCTTGTTGTTGAGCATGCGAACCGACATGGGTTTGCAAAGCATGGTGCAGAATGTGCGTCGCCGAGTGCGCGCGTTTGATGGCATCGCGACGTGTTGTGTCGACCGATGCATTGACGGAGTCCCCTTCTTTGAGTTCTCCTGAGATCATCTTTCCAAAGTGGATGATCAGTTCACCGCTACGCTGGGTGTCAGTGACTTCGAACACCCCTTTTGAATTCTCAATTCGCCCCGAGTCTCCGACTTGGCCACCGCTCTCACCGTAGAATGGGGATTGATCCAAAACCATTCGCGTCATTTCTGTAGTCGTCGCGGTTACGCTTGAAACGAGTCGATCGTCTTTGGGTTTGCCAACGATGATCCCTTTGATCTGGGCATCCGAAACGTTCTTTTCGTAACCCAAGAACTCACAACGATGGAGGGCTTCCTTCAATGTTTCGATCGGGCCAGTCTCGAACAACTCCCCTTGCTCACCGCCGCTGATTTCGCCGTGCTCGGTCATAGCTTTGCGATAGCCATCCCAGTCAAACGTGTAATTCTTTTCAGCCGCGATTTGCTGAAACATCTCTGGCGGAACGCCGTGCGTTTGGTAAAGCGAGGCTGCTTCGCGGCCATCGACCATCACACGACCGGAGGATTGCATATCGGAGAAGACGCGATGAATGCGCTCGAGACCCGAGTCGATCGTTGCGAAGAAATCGGATTCCTCCCGCTTCATCACTTGGGCAACTCGATCGATGGTTGTGAGTAGTTCAGGGTATACTGCCTTCATCATGTCAGCTACGACTGGTACCAACTGATGCAAGAATGGATCGCGCATTCCCATTTGATGTCCATCGAGAACGGCACGTCGCAACAGTCTCTTGATGACGTAGCGAGCCTTTTTCGGCCCTGGGTACACATTCTCGTGAATAGCAAAGGTGCAAGCACGGACGTGGTCCGTGATCCGGCGCAATCTTCGGCCGTTGTCGCTGCTGTAGTCGTACGCTTGTCCTGTGACTTCCGATGCCGCTTGAACGATCGGGAAAAGGATGTCGATGTGATAATTGGTAGGTACGTTTTGCAAAACGCTGGCGGTTCGCTCCATTCCCATCCCGGTATCAATGTTTTTGCTCGGCAGCGGACGGAGGTTGTCGGGCGGGTTGCCGACGCGATTGAATTGCGTAAAGACCAGGTTCCAAATCTCTACCGTCTTGCCCGAGTCGAGAGTGTAGTAGATTTCGCTACATGGACCGCAGACGCCGTCTGGGCCTTGGCTCGGAGCCGATGCCGGCCAAAAATTCTCATCTTCTTCTAGTCTGCTGATACGACTGGTGGGAAGGCCGATTTTCTCATTCCAAATTTTGGCTGCTTCGTCGTCGTCTTTGTAGACCGTTACCGTCAGACGATTGGGGTCGATCGCTAGCCACTTTTTGTCGGTTAGGAACTCCCAAGCCCAAGCGATCGCTTCATTCTTGAAGTAATCCCCAAAGCTAAAATTTCCCAACATCTCGAAGAATGTATGGTGGTAAGCGGTTCGACCCACGTTGTCGATATCGCCGGTACGAAGACACTTTTGGCAAGTTGTCGCGCGGGTGAAGTCAAGCTTGACTTTGCCAAGAAAGTGATCTTTGAACTGGTTCATGCCGGCCGGAGTGAATAGAACGGACGGATCCCAGGTAGGGACCAGCACATCACTCGCTTGACGATGATGTCCTTTGGATTGAAAGAAGGAAAGATATTTCTCTCGTAGTTCGTCCGTTTTCATAGCCGTTTCCAAGTCCAGTGGGGGTTGAGGAGGCTAGAATTTAACGGTTTTGATGCATTTCGCCAACGCTGGAAAAAGGGTTGGCTTCATTTATCGCTAGCCAAACATCGGTTTCGACCATATTAGCTGCGGATCAATAAAACAGGCTCTTGGCCGCCTGAAATAACCAAAGCCGAGGTCTTGATAGACCTCGGCTTTGTTGATGCTGTGCAAGCTGGGGCTGAAGAGTGAATGCGCTTTATGATGGATCTATTGAGACTATCGACCGATGTAAAGCGATATTCCTCGACCACCACCGCCCCAGGATGCTCCTGGAGGCATTCCGCCACCACCCCAGGATGCACCGCGTGGAAAGCCGCCGACTCCGTAGCCACCTAGCGGCAAGGATGGAACAGTGGTCACCCCTCGGTAGGAACTGTAGGACGGATAGCCAATTCCACCGTATCCGTAAACACTTTGGAACCTGTTGTATCCACCGTATCCATAGTTCGGCACGACGACCACGGGCCGATACGAGTAAACAGGCGTAGGGCAGTTTCGACCGTGATGATGGTGACCCGCACCATATCCGCTCGTGTAGCCGAACTGCGCGTTTGCGTTGCTCGCTCCAAAACCAATGGCCGATGCTCCCATGAGAGCAGCCAAACCAATCCGACTCGCATTGATTCCAAACATCACTTTACCCTCCGATTCAATTCGTTCTTGATGCGACAGCGACGCGAGAAATGTCACATCGATTCTCTTCATTCCGCGTGCGATGATTCAATGTCGCAAACTTCGTGCCAAGACGGATCGCTGGATCTGCATACGGGATTTGTTGTGCAATTTTTTTACTTTGGCTCAAGAATCCGCTATCGCTAGCGAGTATTCTTTTCTGCGAAACAACCGGAAGATAAGCGTCTGGAGGGCGACATGCAGTGTAGTCGATATGATTTCATGTGTTGTCGATATTGGGATGAGCTCCGATCGATAAAGCACTTCATTGCCCACTATGGAGCGGCATTCGCTTCGGTTGTCGTTGGGAAAACGACTTTGTCATAGACTTCTACGGCAGAAAGTTGGCTATCGATAGTCGCAAGCTCAACCATACCCGTCGGCGTTTGGCAGGCCGTCAAACTCCAACTACCATCCGGGTTCAACGAAAAACAATCAATGGAGTGTCTGTCTTGCGCGACCAGGACGTAGTGCTTCAGGCTGGGGATCGTTCGGTAGTGTTCAAACTTCTTCCCACGGTCGTACGCTTCGGTAGAGTCCGAAAGGACTTCGATGAGAACTACGGGGTTTAGCAGCACATCACCATGATCGGATTCTAGCTGAGGCTCGCCACAAACCACCGAAAGATCGGGATAGGTATACAATCCTGTTGCCTGGATTCGAAGCTTCAAATCGCTCGGATAAACTCGGCAAGGCTTTTTTTTGAGTTGTTGGCCAATGTTTTGTACACAGTTCCCAACAATCAAGTTATGGTTCGCGGAAGCGCCTGCCATCGCAAACATCTCGCCACGAAAGTACTCCGATCGAAACTCGGCATTTCTTTCGCGGTAAAGATATTGTTCGGGCGTAATGAATTGCTTTGGAACTGTCGACATCGTGCGTTCTCCATTCAATCGGATCAGAAGTCTACGATAGTATAAACGTAACTCCAAGAATCTGCTTCGCCGATTCTAAGAACGGTCTGGCTCATTCCGATTTACACGGAACGTCCTTCATGGCTAACCCGAGCATGACGGAGTTGAGCCCTGAACCGATACCGAGTAAAGCGATCTTCGATGGGCTTGAAAAAAAGCCATGCTCGATTGCCATCCCAAAGGCGGTTGGCAACGCTACTGACCCGGTATTCCCAAGCTCCGCAAAGGTGCTGAAGTCACTTTTCTCCGGCATCCTTAGCCGCTCTAACATCCGTCGACGATGCACCGTACCTACTTGATGGCAGACCGTCGAGGAGATCTCGTCTCGACTCCAATCCAGCTCCTTCAAAAGCGACTCGAAGGCTTCAAAGCCCGTGTTGACACCTGCCTCTAGCAGCAACTCGGAGTCTGTATGCATCGTCGGTTGCATTGAGCCACCCGCTTGATCGGTGTCGCTCTGACAAAGTCCATGATGCTCGGTTCTCGCGACAGCGACCGCTCCGTGAAGCGAAGCTCCCGTGCTTCCATTTCCGAACATCGAAGTTCGACCGAGCAACCAAGCACAACTGCCAGAACCAATAGTCAACGATGCAAACGCGGGCTTGATGGTTTGTCGAGTTAGTGTGCCATTCGAAAGCAAATCCGATAGCGTCGCCTCGAGCAACCCACGGCTATCCTCCGTTCCCACAACGATGCCAGCATCGATCGCGCCCGACTCGATCAGTTGCGCGATCTGGACGGCACCGTTCATGACGCCGAGACAAGCGTTGGAAACATCGTAAACCCATGCGTTCGCGGGTAAGCCTGCCAAATGATGCACTCGACAAGCAGTCGCTGGCTCCAGATATTCACGGCAAACGCTGGCATGGATCAAGCAGCCGACTCGCTTCGGGTCGACTCCCGCTGCTTCCATCGACAGACGTGCACTTCTGGCACTGACATCACTGATGCGCGTACCTCGACTCCATAATCGACGAGCCTTGATCCCGCTCATCCCTTCCAGTCGCCCTTCAGGCAGTTTGAGCCGCTCATAAATCGGGGCCAGACGTGACTCGATCTCTACAGAAGTAATCACTTCTGGAGGCAATACATAGCCGACGGACAGAAGGGAAACGTTTTGAAATTTCAACGTGGATTACTCCGAAAGACTGAGTGTTCTCAATTCACTGCACTGGGTCGTAATGCACATACTGGGTCGTAATACACATACTGCGTCGTAATGCACATCGCGCTTCGCATCCTACGTTTTTACTGCGCTTTGCGTCGATCCGTCATCTCATGCACCATATCCACCAGCGCAATGACGTTGTCGACTGGCGTACCAGGCAATATCCCATGCCCTAGATTGAAGATGTGCCCCGTTCTATTGTCCGCAAGACTAAGAACACTTTTCACCGCCTCGCGAATGGCATCGACACCCGCAAAGAGCACGGTCGGGTCCATGTTCCCTTGCACTGCACGATCGCTTCCTGCCATGTCCCATCCGACATCGAGTGGAACTCGCCAATCCAACCCTACAACCGTTCGAGAGTCTCCTCTCAACAGCGACGTTAACATCGGATTGCCCGTTGCAAAATTGATCACGGGAACGGTTGGCGAGATCGATTCTAGTAGTTGCACCATGAACGGCAGCACATGGGTTCGGTAATCCAACGGGGACAAGCAACCAGCCCACGAGTCAAAGAGTTGGACGCATTGCGCTCCTGATGCGATCTGTGAGTTCAAATACAACGAGATGGAGTCGACCAGTTTGCTCATCAATACGCGCCAAGCTTCGGGGTCGCCATACATCAACGTTTTGGTATGCACATAGTTACGCGATCCGCCCCCTTCGATCATGTAGCTCGCGAGGGTGAATGGTGAACCTGCAAATCCGATGACAGGAATGGATGGAGGTAATGCTGCTCGTGTTAGCCGTACGGTATCCGCAACAAACTGAAGTGGAGCCATATCCGATAAAGCGTGAACGCGATCGATATCTTTCGGCGAGCGAATAGGATTGTGAATGACAGGTCCATCGCCGACGGCAAACTCCAAATCGAATCCCATCGGCTCGAGAATGGGCAATAGATCCGAAAAGATAATCGCTGCGTCGACACCGATCTTCTCCACCGCAGTGACCATCACTTCTGCACACAAAGCCGGGTTCTTGCATAGCTCCAGAAACGTATGCTTCTCTCGAACCGCTCGGTATTCAGCCATGTATCGGCCTGCTTGTCGCATCAGCCAAACGGGAGTTACGTCGGTAGGCTGGCGATAGCAAGCCTTGATAAAAGTGCTCGAGGTTGTCATGAGGTCGGCAGCTGAGTCTGTAGTGCTTTGTGGATTTGACAATGGTTGGGCATGAAAGCTTCCAACGAACCGCTTTGCTTTGAGAACGCGATTCGATTTTTCCGCAGCCGCTTGTACCAAATGCCCCATTTTGGAGTGTTCCGGCTCGATATCAACCGGAATCTCTAACTGCTGCAACATCTCTGTGGTTGTCGGGCCGATCGAAGCGATGACTGTTTCTCGCAAAGCAAGGCGAAGCTCCGTCTGCTTCCCCATGTTTTCAGCCATCCGGATAAGATTGACCGCTTGGTGGGCGCTGGTAAAGAGAAGACAATCCCGTTGACGCCGACATAATGCATTGATGTTTTCTTGCAACGGGACGACATCCTCCGGAAAGTCCCATTGGTAGACTCGCACGTGAGCAACGCTCGCACCGCGGGCTTCCAGACCGGCAACAAGCGAGTGGTTGGTGATACCGTACTCCTGTAGCCCAACCACTTGACTGGCAACAGGGACATGTTGATCGACGATTTGCAAAACTTCGCGCCAGGTGTTCGGTTCCGGTGCACGATACGAGGGTTGCAAACCGACTTCGCGCATAGCGACCACGGGCTTGGGACCGCGCGCGATCGTCACAATGTCGGAAAGCGAATCTAGGAAACGTTGCTTGTCCAAATGCGGATCGATGGCGGCCAGCAGTTGTCGAAACCCGACACCTGTCAAGAAAATGACGATACCGATCTCGCCAGTCATCACTCGATATGCAAAGTCGACCGCGTCTTTGTTCCGTTCAATGGCGACTTCTCGCATCGAAGGGCTAACAAAAGACTCACCGCCAAATCGCTCGATCAGCCGGGCAAGATCGTCTCGGCGTCTGCTTTCCAATGCGGCAACTCTCAGTCCCTCGAAGGACGGGGTTCGCGATGCAGATTCAGAGGGCAAGTTTTCAGATTCGGACATGTCAGCTCGTTGCGGTACTAGGTTTCATCGATCACTTCATCAGTGCTTGAAATGTCGCTGCCCAGTAAAGATCATCGGGATACGATGCTCGTTGCATGCGGCGATGACATCGTCATCTTTCTTGGAACCACCAGGCTGGATAATTGCAATGATACCTGCTTTGGCAGCGCGATGAATCGAATCTGGGAAAGGAAAGAATGCATCGGATGCGAGGATGCTTCCTTCAGATCGTTCGGCCGCTTTCTCAATAGCGATCTCCACACTGTCAACGCGACTCATTTGGCCAGCACCAACACCCACGAGGGCAGCATCTCTCGCGAGAATGATCGCGTTGCTCTTCACATGACGCACCATTTCCCAACCGAAAGCGATGTCGTCCCATAACTCGTCGGCTACCGAAACGCTAGTAACGGTCTTCCATTGAAGATTCGTTGGAGGTTGATTGTCAGCTTCTTGAACGAGGACACCGCCGCTGATCAATCGATAATTAAGTTCTCGAGGCTGTTTGCCCAATGGACCCGTTGCCATCAACCGAACATTGTCTTTCCATTTAGGCTTCGACTTCAAAATGGCGACCGCTTCGGGAGTGAAGTCGGGAGCAACAATCGCTTCGATGAACAATCCCGGTAAACTCAACACCTCAGCGGTTTCTTCATCGACAGTGCAATTGAACCCCAGAATGCCGCCAAACGCACTCTGTGGGTCGCCATCGAGAGCTTTACGACATGCAAAAGATGCTTTGTGGGCTGATGCACCTCCGCAAGGATTGTTGTGCTTGATAACGACTGCGGATGGTTTAGCAAAACAACGTACGATCTCCAGAGCTGCATCCAAATCGAGCAAATTGTTATAGGAGAGTTCCTTTCCATTCAGTTGTCGTGCATTGACCAAGGAAACTTCATATTTGCCCGGCAATCGATAGAGCGCCGCGGACTGATGTGGATTCTCACCGTATCGCAACGGGGATTTGAGTTCCATCGAAACCGTGATCGTTGCGGGCATGGCAAGCGGTGACGATGCTTCTGTTTCGGATTGGGTTTGTACCGCCATGTAGTTCGAGATGCACGCGTCATACCGTGCTGTGACTGCGAAGCAATCCGCGGCCAACGTACGCCGCAACTTCAAAGACGTGCCTCCGAGCGTTCGCATTTCATCGATGATCGGTGCATAGTGCGAGGTCGAAGTGGCCACGGTGGCGAATGCATGATTCTTCGCGGCCGCTCGAATCAGGCTCGGGCCCCCGATGTCAATCTGTTCGATGGCTTCCGGGAGAGTAACGTTTTCCTTTTGAATCGTGCTTTCAAACGGATACAGATTGACCACTACCAAGTCGAATTCCAGAATCCCGTGTTCGGCCAAGGATCGCATATCTTGATCATGCGATCGTCGAGCCAAAATTCCGCCAAAGATCTTCGGATGGAGCGTTTTCACCCGCCCGTCCATCACCTCGGGAAAACCGGTGTAGTTCGCTACCTCCACCGCCTCTAAACCGTTGTCTGTCAGAAATTTACGAGTACCGCCTGTACTGTAAATTTCTACGCCCAACGACACCAATTCCTTTGCGAACTCAACAAGCTCAGTTTTATCACTAACGCTAATAAGAGCTCGCCGTATAGGAGCGATGTCAGGAACGGAAAGAACCGAGGAGGAATGAGAAGAAGACACGGTGACTAAGGAAAAGGGCAAGGAGTCGACAAAATCGCGCGGCATTTCGCCGCAACTTCCTCGATAATCGTCCCAGAACCACCTAAGACTCGCAAGCCTTGATACCCTCGGCCTGCAGCAAACTTTCGATCTGTTCGTTCAATTGATCGAGATCCCGGATCACTTGATCGTAGCGATCCACGAGGGAACGGAGGGTAGCCACGTCTTCGGGGGCCAAAGCGATGTTTGGTAGTTCTTGGGTTTCGAGGTCGATAGAGCCCGACCTGAGTTCCGTAACCCCGGACTCTAACCCTGATTCCGCTGTACCAGGAAAAGGTATCGAAACGACCGTGGATCCGTCCGAAACTGCGGTATTGACGGCTGAAGTTACCATGATAGATCCTCTCAAATAGTGGTACGGTCTCGTTTCGGCGCCTTTACGTATCCGAGGGTACTCTCATGCCCAAAAGTCCTAATGTTGCGATCAAGCCCACAAATCCTGTTAGGCAAGATGTGGCGACCACGTAGATAAAGTCGAACGCTTGGGTCGCAAAATCAGCGGCGAATCTGCCGTCAGTCGACTCGAAACTTTTTTGCTCAAAACCAATCCCACACGATACGATTGGCCGAACCAGCACGAGCGTTGGATGCTCGTGTTACTGTAAAAACAAAGTGGAATAAAAAACTGTAATGACAGCGAATAGACTCTGGAAACAAGCTGTTCAATCTGCGAACTCGCAGGCTGTAAACATCCCTAGATCAAAGAAGGACCGAACATGGCTCACAATCTTATTCCCACGGGCGATGCTACCGCGATCTTGCCATGCGAAGGAGTTCCTCCGATCACTGTCATCGGAACCCAAGCGATTCGAGAGACATTTGACGACGTCTGCTTGCAACAAGCGATCAATTCACGATGTTCGCCTGGTGTGTCTAACGTCGTTTTGAACCCAGATGGTCACTTAGGCTACGGTGCTCCGATTGGCTGCGTGATGACGTCGCCGACACATATCTATCCAGGTCCTGTCGGCGTGGATATCAAGTGCTCGATGAGTTTGCTTCAAACCAATATCCCTGCGGATGCCATCATCGATCGCCGTGTTCGACGCGCGATCATCGATGCGATTTGCGAGCGCACTCCGACCGGTGCAGGGCGCGGACAACGCAGTGCAAAAAAGAGTCGTCGCATCCCAACAGAAATCGGAGCGAGGTCGCTGGTCGAGGGTGCATCCGAGGCTTTGTTAACTGCAATGGGTATTCCCGCGGAATGGACGCATCGATGTGAAGACGCATTCCATCTTGGTCACGACGATACACAAGACGCAATCGCGGAACGGGTGGAATGGCATGTGCGCTCTGGGACATTTCGCGATGTACCTACCAAAGTATCGCAACTCGGATCATATGGCGGTGGAAATCACTTTGGCGAGTGCGAGATTGTGCGCGTAGGTGAAAGCAACCGAGCAAAGCACTGCGCCGAAGTCTTCGGGCTCAAAGATGGGCAGGTCGCATTTTTGTCACACTGCGGATCGCGTGGTATCGGCCATAATTTAGCGATGGGTCAGTTCCGTGCTTTACAATCCAAGTTTCAGAAGTGGAACATTCCGTTGCCTGGAAACGACAAAGAGTTGGTTTATGCTCCATTAGGTTCCGAAGAAGCGAACGCTTACATCGATGATATGTCGATCGGCGCGAACTTCGCGACCGTCAACCATATGTTGATTAATTCGCTCGTGCTGGAAGCGTTTCAAGAAGTCCTGCCAGGGACGACTGGGAATTTGGTCTACTTCATCAGTCACAATATCGCGAGAAAAGAGATACTGGATAACAAAATCGAATGGGTGCATCGCAAAGGAGCGACTCGTGCGTTTCCTGCTGGACATCCAGGATTGAAGGGTACGCAATATGCCGGAACGGGACATCCGATTTTGTTACCGGGAAATCCGCAAGCCGGATCGAGTGTGATGGTTGCCGACGAAGGAGCTCGTTTAAGTTGCTATAGTGTGAATCATGGAGCAGGACGGATCTTGGGACGAAAACGCGCGATTCGCGAGCTCGATCAAAGCACGATCAATGAGTCTTTTGATTCAATGGACATTTTGACAAACTGTCGCAACTATCCAAAGGACGAAGCTCCAGCGGCCTACAAAGACTTTGAAGAAGTTCTTCAAAGCGTCAGGCTTGCTGGGCTAGCAACGGAAGTCGCAAAACTCACAGCGACGTTTGTTATCAAAGATGGAGACGCGGCCGACGACTGAACTCGATACGCGAGAAGCAGCTTGTCATTCCCTTAAGTCACCACTCCCACAACGACGACCCTATCCGCTATCGCTGGTAGCTTTCCAGCGGCGGGCACGCGCAAACGAGATTCCTATCGCCGTAAACATTGTCAACTCGGCCAACGGGGGGCCAATACTTGACGGCGTAGTCGACTTCCGGATCAGGACATACCGCTTCTTTTCGTGTGTAAGGCAATTCCCCTTCCAAGATCGTATCGAGTGTGTGGGGAGCATTATGAAGCGGGTTGTTCTCCGCTGGCCAAACGCCATCGCGCACTTTCTCATATTCCGCAAAAATCAAACTCATCGCCCGACAGAATCGATCTAACTCGTGCAGCGATTCGCTTTCCGTCGGCTCAATCATCAACGTGCCACCCACCGGGAAGGACATCGTTGGTGCATGAAATCCGAAATCGATCAACCGTTTCGCAATATCTTCTACACTTACATGATTCTCAGCCATAGGACGTGTATCGAGAATACACTCGTGTGCTACCAAATCGCGATGCCCGGTATAAAGAATGGGATAGTTTTTCTTCAGCCGATGTGCGATGTAGTTCGCATTCAAGATTGCGACTTGCGTGGCTCGTCGCAACCCCTCAGCACCCATCATCCGGATGTACATCCAAGAGATCGGCAAGATACTTCCGCTTCCAAACGGAGCGGAACTGACAACAGGTCCGATTCGATCTTCGTTCACGCCGTCCTTTGGCAAGAACGGTGCAAGGTGGCTTCGAACGCCGACGGGTCCTACGCCAGGGCCACCACCTCCGTGAGGGATACAGAATGTTTTGTGCAGATTCAAGTGGGAGACGTCGCCACCAAACATACCCGGTTTCGCAACGCCGACGAGCGCGTTGAGATTGGCTCCATCGATGTAAACTTGTCCCCCCGCATCATGCACCTTGGCACACACTTCGGTAACCACCTCTTCGAACACACCGTGTGTGGACGGATAAGTGATCATGATGGCGGCGATACGATTCGGATAGGCCGCGATTTTAGAGTCTAGGTCAGCGACATCCACGTTGCCATACTCGTCGCATTTCGTCACGACCACTTGCATGTTCACCATCTGAGCGCTGGCAGGGTTCGTGCCGTGAGCACTGCTGGGGATCAAGCATACGTCACGAGCATGGTCACCTCGAGATTCATGATACTGTTTGATAGCAAGCAATCCCGCGTACTCTCCTTGCGAGCCCGCGTTTGGCTGCAATGAGATGGCATCGTATCCGGTAACTTCGCAAAGCATTGATTCTAACGAGGCGATCATCTCCCGGTAGCCGAGACATTGGTCTGCTGGTGCGAATGGATGAATATTGTTGACTTCAGGCCATGTGACAGGTGTCATTTCCGAAGCAGCATTGAGCTTCATCGTGCACGATCCCAACGGAATCATGGCTCGATCCAACGCGATATCCATCTCCGACAATCGACGCAGATAACGCATCATCTCTGTCTCGCTTCGATACCGATGAAAAACGTTCTGAGTCATGTACGCGTCGGTACGGAACGCATCGTTCGCCAAAGTAGATTGGTCGCCTGTCACACTCTGCGAGGCTAGCTCGACACCAAAGATTTGGGACAGGGCCAAGAGGTCTTCGTTGGTGGTCGTTTCGTCCAACGAGACGCCTAACTGTTCTGCATTGATTCTGCGAAGGTTGTAGCCTGCTTGGACCGATTCGCGATGGATCGTTTCGGTTCGATCCCCTGTGGTCACGACGATCGTATCGAAGACCGCTTCGCTTACGATTTTCCAGTTGCCGCTTTGCAACGATCTGAGCAATCGCATTGTCTGCCCATGAACGCGTCGTGCGATACTCTGCAACCCCTGAGGACCATGATAACACGTGTACAACGTGGACATGATGGCCAACAACGCTTGGGCGGTGCAGATGTTCGATGTCGCTTTCTCGCGTCGGATATGCTGTTCTCGCGTTTGCAAAGCGAGGCGGTACGCAGGCTTTCCATTCGAGTCGATCGACTGCCCAACCAGTCGACCTGGCAAGGTTCGTTTGTAGGCATCTTTGGTTGCCAAGAAAGCGGCATGAGGGCCACCAAATCCGAAAGGAACGCCAAATCGTTGCGCGTTGCCGACAACCACATCGGCACCAAACTGTCCAGGTGGTTTCAGGAGCGTTAACGCGAGCAAATCAGATGCGACCACGACCATACATTGATCCGCTTTGGCAGATGTGCACAGCGGTTCCAATTGATCCACCGATCCGTCGGTCGCTGGATATTGTATCAAGGCGCCGAAGGAGTCAGCGAACGATACATTGACATCCCGTTGATCGAATAGTTTGATCGTGATTCCTAGAGGGGTCGCGCGAGTCTTTAGCAACTCGATCGTTTGTGGATGGCACTGCTTGGCAACGGAAAATGTCTGGCTCTTCTTCTTGGTCGAGCGGAGGCACAGGGTCATTGCTTCCGCTGCCGCTGTTCCTTCGTCCAAGAGAGATGCGCCAGCGATTTCCATTCCGGTGAGTTCGGTTACCATCGTTTGAAAGTAGAACAACACTTCCAACCGTCCTTGAGAGATCTCGGGCTGATAGGGCGTGTAAGCGGTATACCAAGCAGGGTTCTCGAGAACGTTACGCAATAGAACCTTGGGCGTATGTGTCCCATAGTAACCTTGGCCGATGAAACTCTTTAGGACTTTGTTCTTCGATAAGATCGCTTTGAGTTCGGTGAGTGCTTGTTCTTCGCTAACGCCTGGACTGATATCGAGCCGGTCGCGCAATGCGATTGCATTCGGAACAACCGCGTCCGTTAAGTGATCCAGAGATTCGTATCCTAGGAGGGATAGCATCTCGCGAATCTCGTGGTCTCTCGGACCGATATGGCGAGCTACAAAACTAGACAACGGCGATGCGTTTTGGGTCATAAGAATCTCTGGTATTTGGAAAAACAAGCAAGGGACAAACTCAACGCGAATCAATTCACGAAGATGTGTTGAATGCCCCTCTGTCCATTTACCTGAGAGATGTCAACCTTTCGGTTTTTCCCCTTCGGTGGACCTTTCGTAGGTCGCTCTCCAGAGACGGATACGGGACAGTGCAGTTCTTTTTGCCTGAGCGGTTCTGGGCTTCCAATTGCGCCTTCGGCGGTCGCTGTCAATGCGACAACAACTCTCTCCCGCACTTTCCAATCCGATGCCATAGTATAGTTGTCGAGCATTGCCAAAACAATCGCTTTTCATCGCGATCAGGCTTTCGATGGATCAGGGCCAAGATTTCGGGCCAATTGTGGATGTTGGGAATGGCGTGATTTCGGTTGTTCTGTCAGACTTACGGCCAATACCCAGTTCCGATTCTTCCTTTTATTGCGATTGATTGAGCGCGATGACAAACTCAGACGATGAGACCAGCCGATTTTCTGTACTTGCGGAAGCTATGTCCGAAGGGGACAAACAAGCGATCGATCGATGGATCCGCAACGAGCAATTCACCTTGGTTGCTCTGGCTGAAGATGCAGAGTCCGAAGAAGAAGGCGCATTGTCCGCGCTCGTCGTTGAAACAGAAGAGTTCCCCGCTGTCGTGGCGTTCATGAGTTCCGAAGATGCTCAACGCTTTGTCGATTCGATCGCAGATCAGATCGAAGGTGAAACGGTCAACCTGTTCGAAGTAGATGGCGATGCACTATTGCAACCCATGTCGGAGGACTTTGGTTTGTTGATCAATCCAGAATCGGACGATGCGATCATGATCGAACCAGGCCTACTTCGGCAAGACGACGAATCCGAAGACCTCGATGAATCCGAAGACCTCGATGAGGAATCGGACGCTTAAGCCGATAAAGCGGCGAAGATTGCTGCCTTACTATGAATCTCCCTATCGATGATCTCGAACCGATTCCCGAACTCGAGCATGAACCGCTCCTGCTGGCGGCGAACACTGAATTGCCGCTGCGACAAAACGTCGAACTGGACGTAACCGAAGAGCACAATGGGAAACGGGTCGATCTATTTTTGACGCTGTGCCTCGATGGTTATAGTCGTGTCTTTCTGCGCAAGATCATCGTGGAAGATCAAGTTTGTGTGGACGGCCGACCTGTGAAACCTGCATTCAAGGTCTTCGCTGGTCAAAAAGTGACGATCAATCTGTTGCCACCGCCACCCAAAGATGGCCCCGTTGGGGAAGACATTCCACTCGACATTCTGTTCGAAGATGAGTCGATGGTGATCATCAACAAGCCCGCTGGCATGGTCGTTCATCCAGCCAAAGGACATTGGTCCGGTACACTCACGGCCGCACTCGCGTTTCATTTTCAACAACTCAGCGATGCAGGAGGTGCCACGCGCCCTGGTATCGTGCATCGATTGGATCGCGACACCAGCGGCGTCATTGCGATCGCCAAAACAAACGAGGTACACTTCAAACTATCAGCCCAGTTCGAAGCGAGGGAAGTCTCCAAGTCGTACTTGGCAATCGTCTCGGGAACATTGGACCGAGACCGAGATTGGATCAACCAGCCCATCGGTCATCATCCCTATCAACGGGAAAAGATGGCCATTCGGTCAGGTCATGAATCAAGCCGCGATGCATCGACATTCTTTGAGGTGAAGGAAAAGTTTCGCGGTTATCTTTTGCTGAGCGTCCAACCAAAGACAGGCAGAACGCATCAGATACGATTGCATTTGGCCCACATTGGTTGCCCGGTGTTATGCGATCGGCTTTACGGTGGACATGCGAACATCACACGAGGCCAATTGTTGCGTAGACGTGCGTTGGGTTTGCCACCGAGACCAGAAGACGACACGATCGAGATGGAGCGACAGGCGTTGCACGCACACCGCTTAGAATTCTCACACCCCAAAACAGGGCAGACCATGTCCTTCTGTGCGCCCTTACCGGCCGACTTCGAACGAGTGCTCACAGTTTTGCGCGAGCAAACTGGTTGATCGCATGAATAAAAATTCACCCACAGAATTTGAAATGACTGCTACTGCGGATTGCCCGAAATTTGAGTTTGTTTCCACGAGAATTGTCCGCCACCGTCAAATCGCAAAAGACACATGGCAGATGACGGTCGAGTCGGAGTCGCTTGCCAGCCGCACACTTCCCGGACAGTTCTTCATGGTCCGAATCGCTGGCTTGAATGATCCACTCATCGGACGTGCTCTCGCTATGTTCGATATGCATTGCGATTCCTCCGGCAAACCATCCGCAATCAGCGTGGTTTACACCGTCAAAGGTAAATTCACGCAAGTCCTTTCGAATTGCGTTGCCGGGGATGAAGTGGAACTATGGGGACCGCTCGGAAATGCATTTCCAACCGAGCCTGTGGATCACTTGATCTTGGTTGCGGGTGGCGTAGGCCAAACTCCCATGCTAACCCTCGCCAGCGCCGCCCTTGGTAAACGAACCTTTGGAAATGCCGCACCACCTGCCCGCTCTTCACCTGCTGGCTATGCGAAACGTGTTTCGCTGTGTTATGGTGCTCGGACAAAAGAGTATCTCGCTGGCCTTCCGGAGTTTCAATCGACCTGCTCTGACGTCCATATCGCGACCGAAGATGGATCGCTCGGCCATCGTGGTCGAGTCACCGATCTGCTGACATCGCTTCTCAATGAGCCGACACAGGGAACTCGTCGCATCGCTTGCTGTGGCCCCGAACCGATGATGCATGCGGTAAGTGAGTTGGCAAAACAATACAACACACCATGCGATGTTTCATTAGAGACTCCGATGGCATGTGGCATCGGCATCTGCTTCACGT
Source organism: uncultured Pirellula sp. (assembly GCA_903858115.1). Lineage (GTDB taxonomy): Bacteria > Planctomycetota > Planctomycetia > Pirellulales > Pirellulaceae > JBKCUI01. Next base: position 25,159 of record CAIOHR010000228.1, read on the forward strand.
GCGTCGCAAAAGTTATCCAACCCGACGGTAAGTGGGACTACAAACGTACGTGCATCGAGGGGCCTATCTTCCCTGCTGAGAGTATTTGCTGGGAGTAGTAGCTATTCATTAGGCTTCTCTGTTACCGACTTCGCTCTGCCGTAACCGCCGCCACCTGGCGTGAGCAATCGAATACTATCGCTAGCCTCGATCGTGAACTGTACGGAACTCCCTAATCTCTCCCGAGTTCCATCCTTTCGTATCAACCAATTCTCACCGCACGCGCCTGCATCTCCACCCGCAAGGCCCGCTGGTAAGTAAGGTCCGCGGCGACTCGTCACTAACGACACGTTCAGTGGAGTCAACGCTTGTACCTGACGCACTAAACCGCATCCACCCCGATGAAGACCATTGCCGCCGCTTCCAGTTCGAACCGCGAACTCGATCAAACGGACGGGATACTTCTTTTCTAATATCTCAACATCCGTCAATCGCGTGTTCGTCATGTGAGTATGCACCGCATCTTCACCATCCGCAGTCGACGTCGCCCCCGAGCCGCCCCCGATCGTTTCGTAATATCCAAAAGTTTCGTTGCCAAAAAGAAAGTTATTCATCGTACCTTGGCTTGCTGCTGCTAACTCCAACGCACCTAGCAAACAATCGACAACACGTTGGCTCGTCTCGACATTGCCACCTGCCACAGCCGGCCAGTATTCGGCTTCTTCCGTAGCAGCCTTTTCCGTCGGACCATGCAACGACGGTTCATCAACAACCGCTCGTCGCTGTGGATTCAAAATACCATGCGGTACTCGCAACTCCACCGAACGCATCACTCCAGAGTTTAACGGAAGCTCGTCCGCGATCGCGCATCGAATCACATAAAGCACCGCTGCAGAAACAATAGCTGGATTCGCATTGAGATTGCCAATCGATTCTTTCCCTGTCCCTTCAAAATCGATAATCAATCTCGGTTTCGCATCATTCGATTCGCGATGAACGTGAATGGCAACACAAATGGCTGTCCCATCGTCCATATGATCTCGATAACGATAGACTCGGTCCTCCAATTGGTTGATCCACGCCTCGGTCTTTGCCTGCGACGCCAGTTGGATGTGCTCCATGTAACATTGCAACGTCTCAACGCCCACTTCACTCGCAAGATCGATCAATGCAGCAACGCCGAACTGGTTCGCTGATTGCTGAGCCGCAATGTCCGCTAAATTCTCGACAACGTTCCGCGAAGGGTAGCGCGAGTTTCGAAGCAACGCTTCAATCGACGAAGTGCAATCATCTCCTGCTCGAGCGATATGCATCGGCGGGATCAGCACTCCTTCCTGTGCAAGGTTCGTCGACGTAGGTGCCATCGATCCAGGCGCAATTCCTCCGATCTCAGCATGATGACCGCGACATGCAACATAAAAGTCTGGAACACCGGATGAAGGAGTTGTCGATGCAAAAACGGGCGTCACCACGGTGACGTCTGGCAAATGCGAGCCGCCTTGGTAGGGATCGTTGGTGATGAAGCAATCGCCACGTTGCATCTCAGGAAAATTGGCAATCATCTGTTGCACCGTCGCACTCATCGCACCCAAGTGAACGGGGACGTGCGGAGCGTTTGCAATCAGTTCCCCTCGGCAATTGAAGACAGCACAACTAAAGTCTCGTCGTTCCTTGATGTTGACGCTGATAGCCGTTTGCTCGAGCACTGTCCCCATTTGCTCTGCTATCGCTGCCACACGCTGCGCGAGGACTTCTCGCAACACCGGGTCGACTTGGTTCTGTTCGGCTGTCTTCACAACTCCGCGGTCGTTCACAACACCTGATGATTCCTGCTGAGAATGTCGCAACAAAATGGTTCGATCCGCAAGTACGATCCCGTGCCACCACCGATCGATAAAGGTTGTGCTCCCCGAGGAACGCACCAACAAGGGACCGGAATAAGCCTGCCCGACGATCATCTTCTCGCGATCGATCGAAACTTCTTGATAATTCGCATCCGCCACACCATCTGGTACAGGGATTCTGGGCAAGGCGTTCAGCGCATCCCATCGGTAGATTGCATGGATCACCGCGATCTCGACGGTACGATTCGCACGTACATAGCCAAACTTTGCTCGATGCTGTTGCTCGAACGCACTCACAAAGCGAGTGGAGTCCCATGTGTCTTCCGTGGTGGGCACCGAGATGGTTCCATCGGTTCCTTGGTATCTCGCTTCGATTCGGTAGGTAGGGGATGGCCCCGCTTCGGCGACGGCATCGATCTCCGCTTTCGATTGCAATTGCTGCTTTGCTCTCTCCAGCCAATCGTCTGCTAAATTAGCAATGGACTGATAGACAGGAAGACTCGAAGACCGTTGCTTGCAAGCCATACCCATCCCCAATGCACTGAGAAGTCCAGCCGCTGGCGGATCCAGGATCTCATGCATTCCCAGATTCTCAGCGATCTCACAAATATGCTGCCCCGCGGCTCCACCAAAGGCGACTAACGTATGTTTGCGAGGATCCGCCCCTTGGGCTATCGAAATACTGCGAACCGCGCTCGCCATATGCTCGTTGGCAATCTTGCGAAATCCATCCATCAACCGAGTTCGATCCATGGCCAACGAACTTGCCGCAGAACCCATTTGATCTAACACTTGTTGCAATGCACTTTCGGCCGCTGCAATCTTCAGTGGAAATGGAAAGGAAGAAGCATCGATTCTGCCTGCTAGCAAATTTAGATCGGTGATCGTAAGCGGTCCACCTCGGCCGTAACATGCCGGCCCAGGCTGCGACCCTGCGCTTTGCGGACCGACCCGCAATTGAACGCCATCGAACCAACAGATGCTCCCACCACCAGCCGCCACCGTATGAATTCGAAGCGTCGGTGCCATCATGCGGACACCTGCCTTGATCGTTTCAAAATCCAGATCGAGATCTCCATCCACTCGGCAAACATCGGTACTGGTGCCACCCATATCGAGTCCGATCAATGGCGAAATGTCAACGGACTTGGATATCGCTTGTAGCGCCACGGCACCGCCGGCGGGTCCCGACAATACGCTATCTCGACCACGATATTGCTCCGCAGGCACCAATCCACCCGCACTGGACATGACCATCATGGCATCCGAATCGGTTTGCTGAAATTGCTCACGAACTCTTCGAATGTAACCTTGCACGATCGGAGTCAGATAAGCGTCCACCACCGTGGTTTCCCCTCGAGACACCGCTTTGATCATCGGTGCGACCTCATGGCTCAAGCAAACTGAAGCAAAACCGATTTGCCTAGCGATTTCCCCGACTCGCTTCTCATGCTCCGGATTGCAGTACGCATGAATCAGACAGACCGCAAGCGACCGGTAACCTTCCTCATACAGTTTGCTCATTCGCTCGAATGCCATCTTATCGTCGAGCGGAACAAGAATGCGTCCTGCGGCATCGAGTCGTTCTCGAATCTCTGCGACGGAATGATAAAGCGGCTTTCGTTTGCAAACGTTTAGCTGAAACAACTCAGGCCGTTCTTGAAAACCGATCTTAAGCAGATCCGCGAACCCCTCAGTGGTCACGAAAGCGGTCCTCGCCCCGTTGCGAGTCAACAAGGCATTCGTACCGCGTGTCGTCCCCAACCGTATCGAAAGCGGCGGCAATGTTTCGGTCGGTCGACAACCCAGCAGCAATCGAGTCGCCAACACCGGTGCTTCTAAACCAGATTCTATCTCGATCTGAAACGCATTCACCGGCAGCGGCCTATCCAGCCAGAACTGCCCGCTTGCGAACTTCACACAACGCAATGGTTTCGACCGTTGCCCAGCGGGATCGATCGCGTATACGATCGACTGTTCCCAAAATTGACTGGGATCCGATTTTCGGGCATGCACCCAAACACTGCCATCGTCTCCGCGAGCATCGATTCGCCCGAGCATATTGCCGTGGCTAAGTACTTTGCACGATCGCTGCGCGCCGTCCGGCATCGCAATAATGCAATCGGTAAAAGTGCCACCCACATCGCACCAAACTTGAATGCGACTTTGCGCCTTCACAAATACCCCACTGTTCTAGTCTCTAGTCGCTCGTTGTGAGTATTCGATCGCAATATTTCTTTGCTGTCCGCGTTTACTTCAGTTCGAGAACCACATGCTTGATCTTTTGTCGCAACCAAGTGTACGTAACGTGGATCTTGCCGTCTTCCGTTTGGATCACGGCTGGGTAGCTAAACTCCTTCTTGGGTTCATTCTCTAGCTCCAAGATAGACTTCCACTCTTTTCCATCCGTGGAGATCGCGACGTTCAACGGAGATCGCTTGCCGCCCCATTCCATCGATTGCTTCGTCACATGGTTGTAGATCAGAATGTGTCGCCCATCTTTGAGCGTAACCGCATCGGTCCCGGAATTCGGATTCGGGAGCGAGGTCAAACTCATCTCTCCCCATGTCTTGCCCGCGTCTTGCGATTCCATTTGGAAGACGCTGCCCTGTCTGCTGCGACCGATCGCTAAAAGTTTGTCACCTCCCAATCGCAAGAGGCTCGGCTGGATCGCTCCGAACTTGGTCGGATCGTTCAGCGGCTTGGTTCGGGTCCATGTCTTACCAAAGTCTTTCGTACTTTCGAAGTGGACGGTCCATTCATCTTTTTCGTCGGGTGTTTCGTTGCTTGTCGGACATAGAATGGTACCGTCCGCGAGCTCAATCGGTTTATTCTTGATCGGTCCCAAAATCCCTTCAGGTAGCCGGACAGGCTGCGACCATGTTTTGCCAGCGTCCTTCGACTCCATCAACATCCCCCACCAGTTGTCTGGGTTGGGGCCTGCTTTGTAGAACAACAACAACGGTCCATTCTTCGGCTGGAAGAGAACTGGATTCCAAGTGGGATAACGTTTGACGGTCCACGATTTCCCTTTCGCATCTACGACCGGTTGTTGCCATTGGTATTGGATTCCATTGGCCAATTCCACCGGGGCAGTCCATCCCGTATCCAGCTTCTTTGAGAACCAAATTCCAACATCGTCCGCCTTTTCATGTTGGCCACCGAACCAGGCGGCCATCAAGGAGCCATCGCTGGCTTGCACGATAGTCGACGCGTGACAGCTAGGAAAAGGAGCCGTCTCGTAGATAAAACCTTCACTCAGCTTCGTCACCGTTTGGCCCCAGACGGGTGAGAGAGACATCGTGAGCGAAAGAATCAAAGTCGACAGGGATACAGTGGACAGAAATGCTACAGACGTGAAACTTTTGCAATTGAATCGGGTCACAATCGAAACTCCAGAGTTTGAGGAACTGACAGTATACACTCAAACCTCGAACCCAACATCGCTTCTGGGGCTGAAACAAGTTTGCGAAACGGACTGGGAGCAATCCGTCGCTCATGTTAGCCTAATCCTTTTGAAGGCTTGTACTTTCGCCTATTTTGATACCATGGCTGACCTCGACATCAACGCGATTCTCGGACCCGGCGGCAGCATCGCGCGTCGTATCAAAAACTATGAGCATCGCAATGAACAAATGCAGATGGCGACCGAGGTGCAACAGGCCCTCGAAAAAGGTCACCATCTCGTCGTCGAAGCCGGAACTGGAGTTGGAAAAAGCTTTGGCTACCTCGTGCCCGCGATCTTGTTCGCCACCCAAGAAGAAGAGCGAATCGCTGTTCAGCAGTCCGCCCCCAAATCCGAGTCAGACGAGGACATGGGCGATGAAGACTCCGAAGCACCCAAGATTCGCCGCATCGTCGTCAGCACCCATACGATCAGCCTCCAGGAACAGTTGATCAGCAAAGATCTGCCCCTCCTCAACGCAGTGATTCCTCGCGAGTTTTCTAGCGTCTTGGTCAAAGGACGCGGGAACTATCTTTCGAAACGCAGACTAGAACTGGCTGTAAGCCGATCAGCGAGCCTCATCAGCAGTGACCGGGACTACGAAGATCTTGAGTCGATTCGAAAATGGAGCAAAGAAACGCACGAAGGCTCACTCAGTTCACTTCCGTTCAAGCCATCGTTAAGCATCTGGGACGAGGTCGCGAGCGACTCTGGAAACTGCATGGGGCGAAAGTGCAAGAATCATGCGAGCTGTTTTTACTACACCGCTCGACGACGTGTGTTCAACTCACAAATACTCGTCGTCAATCATGCGATCTTCTTTAGCGATCTCGCATTGCGTGCTCAAGGTGGTTCGATCTTACCGGATTACGATGCTGTGATTTTTGACGAGTGCCATACGATCGAGTCGGTTGCCGCAGACCACCTCGGTTTGCAGATTAGTAACACACAGATCGATTACACGTTGCGCAAACTTTTCAACCCGCGAACTGACAAAGGTATCTTGGCTGCATTGGGTCTCAAGCAGTTGACCAAAGACTGTTACAGTTGCAATGAGTCCTTGGATCAGTTAGCGGACGATTTGGCATCTTGGTTGGCAAATCAAAATGGCGGCAATGGTCGCGTCCGTGAACTGCTGGAAATTCAAACGGATCTTCCTCAGAAACTTGCCGATCTATCTGAACAACTCGAACGCTTTGGCAAGGACTTGAAAGGAGCCAACGATCGCCTCGAAATGATGTCCGCGAGCAAGCGTCTTCAATCGTTGGCGAACACATTGGATCTGTGGCTAAAGCAAAAAGAAACCGACGCAGTCTATTGGTTGGAGCAATCGAAGTTAAAGAACCAAATGCAACGCGGCCCCGCACGCATTACGATGAAGAGCAGCCCGATCGACATTTCAACTCACTTGCGTAAAGCACTATTCAAAAAGGTGAAATCGGTCATCCTCACGAGCGCCACACTCGCGACCGGCAAGAAGCAAGGCTTTGAGTTCTTTCAAAAGCGAATCGGCGCTGAGAAAGCCAAGTCGTTGCAAGTGGGCAGCCCGTTCGATTACCAACGGCTCGCGAAACTGGAGATCGTAGTCGATTTGCCCGATCCATCGACCGACAAACAAGAGTTCGAACGCAAGATCATCCCCACGATTCAATCGTATGTAGAAAAACGGGATGGGCGAACGTTTATCCTCTTCACCAGCTATGACATGTTGCGAAAAATCTGCCATGCGATGACTCCTTGGATGGCCAAGCGTGGTCTCGAAGTCTATTCACAAGCGGACGGTACGCCCCGCAGTCAATTGCTCGCCGATTTCAAGAGCAACCCAAAAGGAGTGTTGTTCGGAGCCGAGAGTTTTTGGCAAGGAGTCGATGTACCCGGCGATGCATTGCAACTCGTAATCATCAGCAAGTTACCTTTCAGTGTGCCCGATCATCCGTTGTTGGAGGCGAAGCTCGAAGACATTCGCAAAAAAGGCGGGAACCCGTTCCGCGATTATCAATTGCCAGAAGCGGTTATCAAATTCAAACAAGGATTCGGTCGATTGATCCGAACCGCAACCGATACTGGAGTTGTCTTGGTTACCGACCCACGCATCGTCACCAAGCAGTACGGGTCGTTGTTCATTGAGTCATTGCCACCATGCCCTGTTGTGCATGTTCGAGCTAAACCGGAGTCGTCATCAACGTGACCCACGTGCAATGGAACGATAGCTCGGCTCTTCATACGTTTGCCATCGAGATCGTTAGCAAACTACAACGCGCAGGATTTACCGCATACTTCGCGGGAGGCTGCGTGCGCGATGCCTTGATGGGAAATCAACCGCACGATTACGACGTTGCCACGAATGCCACGTTAGCAGATGTCACTCAGATCTTTGGCGCTCGGCATACTCTCGCTATCGGTGCAGCCTTTGGCGTCGCGTGTGTGCACGGAAAAGTACAAGGAGAAAGACACCAGGTAGAGGTCGCCACCTTTCGCTCCGATGGCAAGTATACCGATGGACGTCATCCAGATAGCGTGACATTTTCTTCGCCCGAAGAGGATGCCAAGCGACGCGACTTTACGATCAACGGAATGTTTTTCGATCCCCTAAACAATAGCCTTAGAGACTACGTCGGAGGGGAACAAGATCTCGCGATTGGGACGATACGCGCGATCGGAGCGCCGGAACAACGCATCGATGAAGACAAACTTCGTATGCTTAGGGCCGTAAGGTTTTCAGCAAGATTTGGATTCGAGATCGAGCCCAAAACATCGCTCGCGATATCGCATCATGCAGAACAGATCCGCATGGTAAGTGGCGAGCGGATTGCAGTGGAGATGCGCAAGCTGTTGGAATCCGCACGGCCTGGCTGGGGATTGCATCGACTTTACGAGTTGCGACTTTTAGGAGAGTTGATGCCGGATGTTGCGACAGCATGGTCGGACTCTGCGATTCGCGAACGGACGATCGCATGGATTGAGAGGCTTCGTGATCGAGGTTCGTTCGCTAGTCGTTTAGCCGCGATGTTGTCGAGTTGCGAGATGGAGGGAGACAAGCGGCTAAAGCGAGAAGTCTTGCGATTAAAGGAGGCATGGAAGCTTTCGAACAACGATGCGAGCAGTATTGAGTTCGCGTTGATGCATGCAAAGGATCTATTGAACGCGCATGCATTGCCATGGTCATTGATTCAGCCAATGTTGATAGCAGAAGAGTCGTGGGCCGGTGTTGAGTTAGCCCGTGCGTTTGCTGAACAGCAGGGGCAGGCGTTGGATGGCCTCGAGCATTGCGAACGCGCGTTGGGTTGGCCGCGAGAGCGATTGGATCCACCTCGGTTGTTGACAGGAATGGATTTGCAATCGTTAGGATTCCAGCCGGGCCCCAAGTTTTCGGAAATACTTCGCGAAGCCCGGGCGAAGCAACTCGATGGCGAGCTTCAGACTCCCGAAGAAGCGATCGCTTGGGCTAGGCACCAAAGTCGATGACCGCTCCGCCGGTCATTCGCCGCCGATTCCCTAACAAGAATCAACCAAAATTTGTTAGCAATCCTGCATTTCCCTTCATTTTCCTGAGCAAACGAGGCTTGGCCAACGGGGAGCGAGACAATACAATTCGCCCTGCTGCACCTGTAGCTCAATTGGATAGAGCATCGGTCTACGGAACCGAAGGTTGATGGTTCGAGCCCATCCAGGTGTACTTTGAGTTTTGTTAATGTTTTCCATGGTCGAACGCCGTTTTCGGCGTCACCGGCATTTTCTCCCGAGCGACCCTGCAATATCAATAATTCTTGAATTGGGGGAAGTATCGGACGCACGAAAGCGCTGATACCCGAACGGCTGTATTACGTATCTGGGCAATCTGTCGTCACGATTGACGGCGAGAATTCTTACTTTGGATCACACAATGAGTCCTTGACTTATGAGTACTTGACTTATGAGTACTTGACTTATGAGTACTTGACTTATGAGTACTTGACTTATGAGTACTTGACTTATGAGTACTTGAC
>CAIOHR010000229.1 GCA_903858115.1 uncultured Pirellula sp.
AGCGAAATATTTTGAAGGAAATGGGACATCCTCAGCCCCCCACCCCTGTCCAAACAGACAATTCAACAGCGGAAGGCATCATAAACTTACGAGTCCAACCGAAACGCACGAAAGCCATGGACATGCGATTCCATTGGCTGCGCGATCGGGGCGTCAACCAAAAACAATTCCGATTTTATTGGCGCCCAGGGACGTTACAACGGGGGGATTACTGGACGAAACATCACTCCCCCTCCCATCACCGCCAAATAAGAGGTGAGATTCTAACACCATACCAAGTAGTGTTGGATTTCCGGGCAAGGATGGAAAAGATGAGAACTCAGTAGGTGTGTATGGTACCAAAAGCTCCACTGCAAGGGTGGGTTAGACTACATAGCCTACAGTGGGGAGTACACTGGAGCTTTTAGTTTTAGTTCCGAGAATTTAAACAATTCGCGAGTTTGCAGAGTTTTCGCAAGCGAGGAGTTTGCAGAATGTAGCTCATAAATTTAGCTACGACCTTTCTACGCAATCACCACACTTGCCACTGTCTAGCAGTCGTAGCTAAACCCTTACCAAACCAATTCATTCGCATTCATTTGCATCGAAATCATGGGAATCCGTCACGATGTCGAAGAGGGACTTGAAAAGTATGAAATCACGAAGATCGATGGGCAACCAACGGACGAAGATTTAAACTTACTCGCCAAAGAATTAACCAATGCCGCAGGAAGCGTCGCAACTCAGAATGGGGGCGGAGAGCATGGCCACGTTGGAATGGTTGTCGAGGAAGCCGAATACATCACCTTTTCCAGGAATGGAGAAAGGTTTCTGGTCCCAACAAACCCCGGACCATACCCAACAACCGTTGATCCAGACAAGATCATTCGCGAGCGCCAACTCGCGGAACACAAGGCGGAAGTCGTCGAGTACGAGACATACCTCGGAGTTGAAAACTATCTTCGCAGGATGATTGTAAAGTCACTCGACCACGAATGGCTTGCCGAAGTGGAGAGCGAGACGATGGGATTCAATCACTTGTCCGCAAAGACATTGATGACTCACCTTCGCAACGTCGGCGGAAGCCTCGACCACATGGATGTAACGGAACTGATCTCAAACATCCAGAAGCCGTGGGATGCAATCGAAACACCCGCGGCCCATTTTGCGAGAGGAGACAAATATGAGCGTCAGCTGTTAAAAGTCGGACAAGCAAAAAACCCGAACTTGCGACTTGCCTTCGCTCTCTCGACTTTCCAATCATCAGGAGAATTCGAACCTGCTCTTCGTGAATGGGAAACAAAACCCAGAGCAGATCAGACATTTGTGAACTTCAGGGTTTTCGTGCAGAAAGAATTTGGAAAGCATAACAAGCAGAACAAGACCACAGCAAAATCTGTCGGGCATGGCATTGCAAACAGCATCACCGACAAAGAAGTCGAACAAATCGAGCAGCTCGAGGCACAGGCCTTTTTCGTTGCCGAGTTGGCGAACAGCATGCAAGAGCAAAGCCAGAAGCAATTCAAAGAAATGATGGAGCTATTCAAAGCAAAACTTGACGCAAAGAGCTTACCTGATCCGAGCAAGCCCAAGGGAGGAGAAGGCAAGAAGCAGAAGAAAAAGTGCCAGCATTGCGGGATGGAGGTGTACCACAAGCCCGAAGCATGTTTCGAACTTGAAGCCAACGCTTCCAAGCGCCCTGCGGGATGGAAAAGCAAGAAGAGCACCTGAAGGTGCGCGGAGGTCAAGTCCACAGAGCAGTGGCGACCAGGCAAGGTTGATATCACTAAACTAAAACAGCGATTCTTCCCTTACCTGGTTACCCCTGGACTTGACCCTCCACCTTACAAAGAAATAGCCCTTCCCATCATTGATGCAAGCCCAAGACCAATCGCAACATCTGCACAACGATGGGCACGACGACTCGAACGCTGGAAGGCACTTCGCGTGCCAAAACAACTTGAAGCCAACGCAATTGAAGAAGCAATTACAGAGGCCATGTTGGATTCAGGTACAACCAAAACAATTGTCAATTCAGGACTAGGAATGCAACTCACCGGACCATCCAATAAAATTGTTGTTGCTGCCAATGGAGGCGAGCTTACAGCGTCCAATACTGCGCTGCTCCAAACCCGCGCCCTCTCCAAGGGTGCCAGGGAGGCAATAGTTGTCCCAGGAATGAAACAAAGAGCACTCATGAGCGTGGCCACGTTGGCTAACAATGGATACACAACTGTATTCTTACCTGGGCAAGAAGGCGTGGATGTTTTTCATGCCAATGACGTCGACATTTCCTCAAACGCACCTCCAGCTCTCCAAGGGTGG
>CAIOHR010000230.1 GCA_903858115.1 uncultured Pirellula sp.
CGTGGTTCCCTCGCTAGCAAAAAAAGCCTGTTTTCAAGGGGAACCGAATTAAGGGGGGCTCGGGTGAACACCACACTTGCCACGACTCGTCGGCAGTCGTTCGTCATGTCGCACCGAAAGGTATGAAGTGCTAGACAGCAAAGCATGGTGCCACCCATGGGATTACGGAAGTAGCTTCTCTCGACCGATATCGGTAATCTCGTCATTTAATGGCTCCAGCTGTTCATCGATATTTCGAATCGCTATTTCCAATTGTTCAACAGTGCTTTGCCATTCGTCCTGCGATGACTCAATTTCTTTACGCTCACGTTCGGAAAGTCCCTTTTTTCCGAGACGTGAGTGGAAGTAGCTCAAATGCTGCTCGGCTTTTACGAGATCATCAACCAAAGGCTGCTTCTTCTTTGCCAAGTCTTTTCGGTGCGAACCAACTACTTGTTCACGTTCAAGTAACGATTTATTCAAGCATGTGCGGCTCAAGAAATCATCGATCCAGATAACCTTCGGATCGGCTGCTGCATAAAGATCCCATTCCAGCTTAATTAGTTGCGGCTGGATCCTAGCAATAACGGCGTTCAATTCGTCCCGAAGTGCATCGTACTTTTTCTGCAGTGCCGGTATACCATCCTGGACTTTTAGCCAATCTTGCTTCTCTTGAACCTTTGCGATTCGCTGCTGCATCGTTTCTAAATCTCGGCTGCATTGCTCCTCTGTTCGATTCGAATCGATTGTCAACCGTCGAACGTCGTCCACATCGACTTCGTGGCCACTCGCAAGATTGAACAACAGGCTGTGATACTCGTCTTGAATGCGGTCGTCTTCCGCTTTCTTCTCTGCGAAAAGTCGCTGGAATATTCCAATCATCGCCTGGTTCCTTTCCTTTTGGATGACTTCCGTTTCTTTGCTGCTTGCTGTCGAAGAATTTTTGCTCCCAACAGAATCGCGGCGAAGCGAATTATTTTTTCTTTGTTCGTGAGTGGTGTCGTCATGATTGGCTCCTTGTGGTTGATGACCCTTGTATTGTCACGGGCGGCAACGCTGAATCAACGATGTCTTTACTATACAAAACCGGTTTCAAGGAAATTGTTTTTGCTGTGACTCCGCAACAATCGCAACGCTTGTACCTGATCGTGTATCGCTCGCCCTGAATCGTCGCATAGGTTAGCGATCTACCACCACATGAACATGACGCTGGGATCCTCATTTCGACTCCCCTGGCTCATCGACTTGTTTTGCTTCGATCGACTCGCACTTCATGCCGTAGCTTCTCACTAGCGCTTTCAACAGTCTTCGCAACCGCTGCCAACCGTCTGGCTCGCTAGGCGGAAGTGCTGGAACGCTGATCGTTAGGACGATAATTTCTGGACAATTCACGCAAAGTCTCCTGCGAACTCATTCACTTGTGCCGACTCGAATCGTTGGTAGAGTCCATCGAATTTGATAGGCAGGAACTTTCCACCCTGTCCGTTGCGAACCTTAGTAGCGATGATTTCGAATTGACCCTCTGCCTCATGAATCATTATGGCAACGTCTGAATCTCCCTCGATCGCCTTAGCACTCGCCCAGTTCGCCGAAGTAGGACGCTGCTTTGCGGCTTCAGTGTCGAGTTGACATAGCAGAACAACCACACAATCCAACTCTTTCGCCATGATCTTCAACTGCTTCGAAATAGTGCTGTAGTGGATGTCTCTCGGCTGTCGTGCATCCAGCTTGCTGCGCACCAACTGCAAATTATCGATGATGACAAGATCCAAACCATCTCGGAGTTTTACAAGTTCGCACTTACTGCGGATCGAATCGATTGTCTGAATAGCTCGATCGTCAATCCACCATTTGCGCCCTCGCATTCGCTGCCTAAACTCCGCAATCGCACGATTGACGCTTGCAGGACGCTCTGCCTTGCGCCATGCCGTCATCGGAATGCCCAGCTCGTTTGAACAGACACGTTGCAGAACTTCTTCCCGTGTCATCTCCAGTGAGAAAAAGACGGACGAATAGCTTTCCTGGACAGCATTGGAGAACAATTGGCAACCGAGTGCGCTTTTACCTTTGCCGAACCTGGCTCCGATGAGTACCAACCACTTGGAATCGAGTCCTCCCGTAACGAAGGAATCCAGACAAGGAACGCCAAACTTGACTTGGCATCTTGCTGCGGATGTCTTTTTCGAAAGTCCCTCTAAAGCTAGATCGCAGTCGATTAAGGAATCTTCAACCGAGGATTCATCCGCATGTAGTGATCGAAGATATTGCAGCTCTGCCTCAACGTCGCAGTCTTTGTGGCTTAAACGAACGGCACTGTCGAGTGCTGACTGGTACGCTCGATCTGCTTTTGCCAGTCGCCTGACTTCGTTTCGGTAATACGTTGCATGTGCGATGTTGGGCGCTGCGTTCAGCAACCTGTTAAATTCGTCAGCACCGCCAAGTGCAGCAATTAACCCCGCTTTGGACGCTGCCAAAAGTACCGATTGACTCGTTACTGGCTCATGGTTCCGTTGCATGGCTCCCACGATCTCGAAAAGACGCCTCAGAACGTCGTTGGCGATGTCTCTAGGCTCCAAGGCGGACAAGTGTTCAAGTAGCGTTGGCGCGTC
>CAIOHR010000231.1 GCA_903858115.1 uncultured Pirellula sp.
CGAATCGCGGCCTAATGGTTCGGCAACCGATGGCGCAAGTGCGAATAGAGATTGAATTCGCACGGAAAACCAAGAATAGCTAATTCAAAAATGTGCATGTCCTTTTCTGAGATTTGGAGATTTGGAGATTTGGAGTCAGCGTATCAAGCGGTTGCACGAGAAGACATGGGTAGGTCGCTTTCTTTCAGCCAGTCGCGATCGACTGCGAGAGTTGGCGAGCAAGCTTGGTGTTCAGCGTCTTGCGAACATTGGCTGACGGTTCGATCGTCTGATCCGAGTTGACTGAATAACAGCTCAAAGAACTCTTGTTGACTGGCAAGAAGCGGTTCGAACTTGGGGGCGATATTGTCTAGTCGTTCCGATTTTTCTTTATTCGCCGATAGCATCGCACCGCTCAGGGTGCACTCTTGGCTCGAATCGCGGCCTAATGGTTCGGCAATCGATGGAGCAAGTGCGTTTAGAGGTTGAATTCGCGCGGAAAACCAAGAATAGCTAATTCAAAAATGTGCATGTTTTTTGTAGTGTGCATGTCTTTTTTAGTGAGTGAGTGTGGGTGTAGCGTTCGATATCTCTGCTCGAAGATCATCGAGGAAAGGTTTTCTGGCGGGAGACGCCGCCAAAAGACCCGACGGACTATGGTATGGGTTTGACTTCCGCCTTCACTTCAGCGGGCTTGGCATCGGCAGGTTTAGCCTCTACTGGCTTGGCTTCCGCAGGTTTGGCTTCTGTTGGCTTCGCTTCCGGGGTCGGCACTTTGAAATGTCCATGCTCGGCAGCGAAATGGGTTGTCAAATAGAACAATCGGGCTGCGGATGCGATCTTCTTGTAGTTGATTTTGGCTGGCCCATCGGTAGGCCGATGATAATCAGGGTGGAAGCCACCAAACAGGAATGCGACGGACGTTCCTTTCTTGAAGAAATTAAATTGATCGCTTCGGCCAAAGACCCCTTCTTCGTCATATTCGAACGATAAATTCACGTACTTATTGGCATCTAGGATGATATCGTGAAGTGATACGTCACCTTTTTTGCTTCCAATCAAATGGAGTGAGGTCTCGTTTTCTGCTGCAGTCTCATTTCCCTTTTCTTCGTTCCGTCCGACCATGTCTATGTTCAACATGCAAATCATCTTGTCGAGGGGCAGGATGGGGTTGTCCACGTAGTGGGCGGAACCAACGAGTCCGATCTCTTCGGCTGCGAACCACATAAAGAGTACGCTTCGCTTCGGCTTGACTGGGTTCGCACTAATAGCCTTTGCGATGTTCAACAAAGCGGTCGATCCTGATCCATTGTCGTCGGCACCGGGAAACATCTCGCCTCCTTGAAGTCCCAAGTGGTCGAGGTGAGCTCCAAGAACGATATACTCATCGCGGAGGGCTGGGTCAGAACCTTGTTGCCATGCCAATACGTTAGGTACAGCAAGAGGCTCTTCGCGAATGCGATATTGAAGCTTCAACTCGGTGTCCGATGTATGCACTTCTGTTTTTCCACCTTCGGCGATGGACAGCCAATCGGACGAGCCACCGGTGGCATTCGCAATCAAAGTAGCCGCGCTCAGGCTGATGGAACCGGATGTGCTCGAAGGTGCGCGTCGAGAGCGTTGCAGTTGATTGTTTGCCGTGGGAGTAGTGGTCACGACGCGAAGGCGAACCGCAGCTCGTTGCGTCCCAATGATCTGTGCAGCGCGTGCTTCATTCTTGGCATCGGTCACATAGATGACAATCTTGTCCCTCAAGGAATTCTCTTCGATCTGCGGTTTGTCTCCGACCAACTTCACAAACGCGACCTTGCCAGCGATTTCTGGTTGCGAGGCAAATCGATCGAGGGCTAGATTCTTGGCAAACGGAATCGACAAATCGCTAGGGCCAGTCACTTTCGATTGCGACTCCTCGATCACTTGTCTCGACATAGGTAGCATCTGAAAATAAGTTCCGCCGTCCCCCATCGGTGCGAGTCCAAACTCAGCCGTCTTTCCAGCCACCCAATGTGCCGCTCGGACGTAACCGACTTGGCCAGTTCCTCGTCCTTCAAACACGGGGCCAGCCAAGATCGACAGCCAAGCTTCGGACTGTTCTTTGGAGATCGACTCGAATCCGGGAGCCAATGTTTCGGGGACGCTCATGGCACCATCGTACTGCGCGACAGCCTCGCGAGATGGCGAGAGGAAAAGGAGCGATGAGGCAGCCAAGGCTGATAGACTAAACAACGAACGACGCATGAAAATTCCTCGAGGTATGTTTTTCCTAGGTACGGTTGAGATCGCTTCTGGCGCTGACGGCAACGCGAGAAGTCTTTTGGCGGAGTTGGGAGAGATTTGTCTCACCATCTTAACAAAGGCGGGCTAGGAATCACGCTCTTTGCACAAAACTTCGGGTAAACACCCTAGAATCCCGGGTACCAAGATGACAGCACCCAAGCGAAGCTACGATCATTTCTTCCAAATAGGATTTAAGTCGAGTTTGAATTCGGGCAACAACTGTTGGTTCGAGACCATTTCGGGAGATTCCAAAATCTCAACCGGTATTCCTGGTTGATAAACGTGCACTCGGTACGTGAGTGGATCGATTAACCATCCAAGCCGAACGCCATTGTCCATGTAGAGTCGCATCTTTTCTTGGAGATCTTTGAGTCGATCGCTCTCGGATCGCAATTCAATGACGAATTCCGGGGAAATCGGTGGATACTTTTTTCGATGTTCCAGCGGCAAAGATAACCACCGTTCGGACGATATTCACGAAGCGTCCGGTGAGCGTTTTGAACCATCAGGTAAGCAAAAAATCACCGATGAGTCAAACGTTACTCCTCCGAACTGCTTGGACCAAGCACGCAATTGAAAGGTTAATTCCGCATTGCGCTCCGAAGATTCACCACCCGTTGGCGAATTGATGACGATCTCTCCATTGGCATTTTGTTCGACGACTAGGTCAGGATTCAACTTTACAAATTCTTCAAAGGACTCGTTCAATCGCAGCGTCAAAGGCAAGTCGCCGACAGGTTGATCCGATGCCTCATCTTCCTGGCAAGTCACGATTGACATAGTTGAGTCCTCTGGCTTTTAGTTACCTCTGGCTTTTAGTTATTGGTGCACTGATTGTATTTTAGCAGAAATATGCACTATTGCGTTTTCAACGCTCAATCTGGGGTAGTGGGACTCGCCAGTATTCCAAGAGCGATGGGAATTTTAGCGAGTTCCACTACGTTCAACTCAATGGTTTAGCCAAGCCACGGCGGCTCGCGCCGCCTAAGATCTATCACTCCTCCGGAGTTACTTCATCGCCTCTTGCAGAGTGCGAAGGACCGTCTCGACTGAGATCGATGTTTTGTATCGGAGGACCCGGCGTTCGTCGATCTGAAGACTGGGTGAATCGATCGACTGATGAATAGCAAAGAACAGATTGTCCTTGGGGAAGAGAGACAACGATTTTCTTTTATGTTCCAAATACTCTGGTGTCCAAAAACCGATGATCTCCATCATTGCCACCCGACCGTCTTGGTGCCTAAATACAAAGTCGGGAAAGAACACCGATTGACCTTGGCTGAGAATCTCTGTCTCGCGTTCGATACTCCAACCTAACGTATCCGCATTTTTCCATCGTTCATAAAACTTTTCTTCTACCGACGAATCGAATTCGCTCGGCCCAACGACGGACGAATTGAGACCACATTCTGCATCGAGCAACAACCGCAGTCGTCCCCATTTCGGCTTTCGAATCGAAGCGGATAATGACCAGCCACGGCAAGAAAGTAGCCCTGGCAAAAACTTGGCCATGGATACGCCATATCTGGATGTGTTTTGCAACAGAGAAGCAGGCCCATCCAGCACGATACGATACCCATCTGAAGTTCGCTGAATGCGATGCATGAGACGAGCGAGCTTCGCATAACGGACGATCGACTTAAAGTCTTCGCGCATCTGAACAATCACTTCCACCGCATCAAAGAGAGCCACTTGTGTTTGTGCGATGTTGTAGCGTGAGAGAAGCTCGACGGGGTTCGCAAAGGGCTGAAATTCAAGGAGCGTGTGATTCTCGATCAAATCACGGAACATCCCTTCTTGCAATTCCATCCAACTCTTCGAGAACGAACCGGCGATAAGATCTTTCACTTTGAATTCCGCATTGCCGAACAGTTCGTCGACGTGCGAAACGAGCGGGTGATGGGCGGATGCTTTTCGAAACACTTCGCGTCTCAGCTTCGAGGCGAGGCCCTTCTCGTCCGTTTCAAAAGTGCCACGCTCGTCCAACAGTTTGCAAAACGAATCTATTCTTCGGATAGGGCAATCCAGCTCATTAGCAAATACGCGATGGATCGCTGAATGCAGCTCGCGGCGCGTCCGTCCTCGACCTTCCTCGTAAACGCGTGCGGCGCTCTTCGCAAGTGCAGAGTAATGCGCATGCTTGGAGCGGATGAGTCGATCGGGAACGACGATCCCGTCTTCAATTCTTGCGATTGCGTGTTCGCGAGTAAGCATCGTTCTTTCTACGTTTTCTCGAACGTACAATTTCGTTGGTGTCGGCGCAAACGACTTCATACAAGATCGCCCGCTCATTGCCGGACTTTCGAAGAATGCGACCGAGTCGTTGCTTGGCCTGCCTCGTGGAGGCCATACCACCCACGACAATTGCAATCTTGACTGCTGGGATATCGACTCCCTCGTCGAGTATCTGGTTGGCGACGATCGCTGGATAAACACCATCCCGCAACCCGTCAAGATAGTCTAATCGCTCCGCCTTGCCGCAGTGACTTAATAGGCAAGGAATCAAAAAGCGAAGTGAAATGTCCCGAGCCATCGCATTGGAGCCTGCGAAAACGATCATCGGCGTACCGTGATGGAGGCGGAGCAAATCCTCGATAACATCCAGTTTGGCATCGGCGCGGTCCTCGATCGATTGCTTTTCGTGAAACGCTTTCAATGTTCGACGTGCATCGGGATTCTCCGAAGAGTCCTTGCACAATTGGTTCCAATCGAACTCGGTGTCTTCGGTGCGTCGCTCGTAGACGTAGCTGGATACCTGCGACGCTAGGAAGTCGTAGCGGTGTTGTTCGCGTTCGGTCAGCTTCACTTGAATGCGATAGATGTCGAAATCCGCCAGGGTCGTTCCCTTGACCTCTTCGATTCCCAGCCGATAAACAACCGGTCCAAGCAATTTTTGAATAAGATCGGAACGATGGTCGTGGTCATCTAGTGTGGCTGTTAGTCCTAGCCGATAGGGAGCAGCACTCATCCTCGCTGCGTCGGATCGGATGGGGCCAGGCAAGTGGTGGCACTCATCAAAAATGATCAACTTGAAACGATTGCCCAGCGCGGGCATATGAATACAAGCACTATCATACGTGGTGACCGAGACCGGCTTCACGTTGAAGGTGTTGTCTCCGATGATTCCACAATCGTAATGGAGGCCAGCCAGAATTCGACGATGCCATTGGTACATCAGATCTCGTATGGGCGCAACCACGAGCGTGCTACAACATTGATCCGCCATAATCCGCAGTGCGACTTCCGTCTTGCCCGTACCCGTGGGCATAATCACAACTCCCGATCTCGTAGTAGACCACGCCTCGACCGCTTGCTTCTGCTCGGCTCGCAACTCGGGCAAGAGCACATTGTTCCAGTTCACTCGTTGCCAAGCAGGGACAAGATCCTGGATCGAATGCGGTTGTGTACTTAGCTGTTCAGCCATCTTCGAATATGACATGGCGAAAGCTCGCCACGATTGGCTTCGTGAATCCCACTCCCATGTGGACTTGCCGTAAGTCGATCGAAGCACATCTGATTTGCAGCCCCGAAGCGATAGCGTACCCTCCGAGAATTCAAGGCAGGGTTGATTCGTTTTTTGCGAATTCTGTTGCAGGACGCTTAGCATAGTACTCTATTGTGCACGAAACAGGCCCGTCCCTTCAAGACAAAGAAAAGCTGCAAATGGAGCAAAAGGCGAGCGTTTGAAGAAAAAACCAGGCAAACAACCCTGATTACCGCCGTTCCTCGCCCTGTCGCATTGTTCTCGCGCAAGGTGCCGGGTACGAGTTCAAAGGTACTTGGCGAGCGGTCCGCCTCGGGCTGCCATCGCGTCGACTTTATTGCTCGTTTCGCGATCTTCGATAAGAGGCGGTGCGTGATGAGGTTTGACTCGCGCGTCAATCACGAGGGGGCCTCGACATCCCCAGTGTTTGTGCTCGGTAAAGGCTCCCACGCCGTCGATATCGTGTGCCGGATTGCTTCGTGTAAACGTCACCCACAAGAGGTTCGATATCGATCGAGCTGCAAACTCAGAATCGTCGACAATGACAATCATCGCGATGCAGTCGGTGTCGCTCGAATGGGTAAACGTGCTTTCCAACGAAGCCGACAACTCTCGTAAATCGGAACATTTGCGAGCTTGCAGAACCAATACGCCTGGCAATGCAATCCTAGGATCAAGGACAGAGTCAGGGAAGCGCCAAGTGGACGAGACACTGGTCGCCAGAGACCGCCGTTTGGGGCCGCTGGCCGCAAACACCACTTTCGATCCTTGGTTGTAGCCTTCGCCGCTGTAGTCCAACGTATCGATTGTAGTTCGCGTTTGAAAATGGAGATCGCGAGTCCAGTCGATACGCTCCAACAAATGCTGCAAGAACCGAGAACAGTCGTGTATGTCGAGATCCGGATCATCTTTCCCGTTCACGATCATCAAATACTTGGCCAATGATAATTGACCTTGGCCGAGGATCGCATTGGCCTGGGTTAACAACTCTTGCGGACGCAGTGGGTTTCGATACGGTGTGTATCGTTCGCTACCAATCGCCAACAACAGAGGATGCACACCAGCGGCATCGACAGCATGCACACCAAGTACTCCCGGTAGCACCGTTGGGATGATGGAACCTGTGAGTTCGTGAATGAGTTCACCAAACGTCGTATCTTCTTGCGGCGGTCTACCAACAACAGTGAATGGCCATATGGCATCCTTTCGATGCGAGACATGCCGCACGTTCATGTAAGGAAAGTCATGCACCTTGGCATAATAGCCCAAGTGATCGCCGAACGGACCTTCTGGCTTTAGCCTCTGTGTGTCGATCGTTCCGTGGATAATGAAGTCCGCATCGGCATACAGTGGAGCATGATCAGGTGAAGTGATCATCCGAATGCGATGACCCGCGAGAGCGCCTGCAAAGGTCAATTCGCTGAGCCCTTCAGGCAGTGGCATCACCGCGCTAAGTGTCATGGCTGGCGAACCGCCGACGGAGATTGCCACTTGAAATGGTTGGTTCGCGGCCAAGGCTGCAGAATGATGAACACCGATACCCCGATGCAGTTGATAGTGGAGACCAATCTCTTTGTCTGGTTCGTATTCGTTTCCAGAAAGTTGAATGCGGTACATCCCCAAGTTTGCTTTCATCAAACTAGTTTCAATTCCCATGCTCAACACTTGCGGAAGTGTGACGAACGCACCGCCGTCATCGGGCCAGCAATGCAGTTGGGGTAATTGCGAGATCGAGATCGTATGGTCTAAGCACGGGCCACCTCGTACCGATTTTGGAAGCATCGAGAATGCTGTCCAAGGTGCAGATCGATACCGCCAAGGGTTTTTGAAGAAGGCGTTCGGATCGATCTTCAGTTCGATGGCTCGACGCACGCGATCGATGGTGTGACGAAACAAGAATCTAGCTTGATCGAGCGATCCAAAGAGGTTGCTGACCATCGGAAATCTGCAACCCGTGGGATTGGAGAAAAGGATGGCAGGTCCGCCCCGTTCGTAGACTCGCCGTTGGATTTCCGCCATCTCCAAATGCGGGGAAATGGGCTCGTTCACTTCGATCAAACGACCGTGCTTTCGCAGGTCTGCGACGGCCTCGCAGGTGCTACGATGGTTCATAAGCTAGATTCATGATGTGCCCGAACTGTCCTTTCGCGTTCACGGAACAACCCGTAAAATTCCGGGCTTCCATGTATATGCATGAAAAATGGTTCTATCCCCGAACATCCGACGCAAACGCCTGCTCGATAACAGATAACTATGGAAAAACGACTTTATAACTTCTCTGCAGGTCCGGCAGTACTGCCAGTTCCGGTCTTGGAACGAATCCGCGACGAAATGCTCTGTTTGCCTGGTTGCGGAGCGTCGGTGATGGAAATTTCCCACCGGAGCAAGGCGTTTATTGCCATCCAGGAAGCGGCCAAGCAGCGATTGATTCGGCTTTTGAACGTTCCCAGCGACTACGATGTCCTCTTTCTTCAAGGGGGTGCTCGGCTTCAGTTTTCAATGATTCCGATGAATTTACTTCGGGGGCAATCGGCTCCAGCTCAGTATGTACTGACGGGATCGTGGGGGAAGTATGCGATCGCCGAAGCCAAAAAAGAAGGGGCAACGGAAGTCCTCTATGATGCGGCTGCGAGCAACTACGATCGCTTGCCAAGCGATGCTGAATTGAAGATCCGACCGGATGCAGCTTATGTTCATATTACGAGCAATGAAACGATCCAGGGCGTTCAGTTTCAACGCGATTTGAATTCGGCGGCACCGTTGGTATGCGACTCATCGTCCGACTTTCTATATAGACAACTGGACGTGAGCAAGTACGGATTGATCTACGCGTGTGCTCAAAAGAACGCAGGCCCAGCGGGTGTGACGGTGGTAGTTATTCGTCGCGATTTACTAGCCCAATCCAACGACAATTTGCCTGGTTATTTGAATTTTAACAACCACTCGAAGGAAGACTCGATGTGGAATACGCCTCCGACTTTTGCGGTCTACGTTCTGGGGCTTGTTACGGAATGGTTAGAAACGACGGTTGGCGGTCTTGCGGCAATGCACAAAATCAACCAAGAAAAAGCGAAGTGCGTTTACGACGCGATGGATGCATTTCCTGAGTTGTACCAAGGGCATGCACGCAAAGAAGATCGTTCTCTAATGAATGCTACCTTCCGATTCCCAGATGAAGAAACCGAGAAAGCATTTTTGGACCAAGCACAGAAACTGGGGCTTGATTCTTTGAAAGGTCATCGAAGCGTCGGTGGCATTCGCGCGAGCATCTACAACGCGATGCCGATGGAAGGGGCAAAACTGCTTGCTTCGTTCATGAAAGACTTTGCCGCAAAGAGGGGGTAATCGCACTCTCTCACTTTTCTTGGAACCATTCTCTCATACCAAAAACCATTCATGACTCATCGCATACTCGTCTTAGATCCCATCGCTCAAGAAGGATTCGATCTTCTCCACGCAGCACCTGGTTTTGAATATGAGGTTCGCACAGGGCTCAAAGGGGAAGAGCTTCGCAAATCCCTCAATGAATTCGACGGTGCCATCGTCCGAAGCGGCGTGAAGATTACAGCGGAGTCGCTGGAAGGGAACAAGCGATTGCGTGCGATCGTGCGTGCAGGTGTCGGTACGGACAATATCGACAAGAACGCTGCAACCCGTTTGGGTATCGTGGTCATGAATACGCCAGCGGGCAATACCTTGAGTACTGCGGAACATACGTTTGCCTTGATGCTCGCGTTGTCCCGGTCGGTGGCACCTGCCTATCAGAGCTTGATCGAAGGCCGATGGGACCGGAAGACCTTCATGGGAACGCAATTGGCGGACAAAGTTCTCGGCGTGATCGGCATGGGAAGAATCGGTCGCGAAGTTGCAGTGAGGGCACTGGCCTTTGGAATGCGAGTGATCGCATTCGATCCTTTTTTGTCGGATGAACAAGCGTTGAAGCTCGGCGTGGAGAAAGTGCACGTCATGCATGACATCTTGCCGTTGGTCGACTATCTGACGGTCCACACTCCACTGACCGATGAGACAAAGTACTTGGTCAATCGGAACCAGTTGCATCTGTTGAAGAAAGGGATTCGGCTGGTCAATTGCGCCCGCGGAGGCATCTATGAAGAGGCCGCGTTGGTAGAGGGGCTTGAGAAAGGGATCATCGCTGGTGTGGCCTTGGACGTGTTCGAAGAGGAACCTTGTTCGAAGAGTGCATTGTTCGGACTGCCAGGTGTTGTTTGCACACCGCACTTGGGAGCGAGTACCGAAGAAGCGCAAACGCAGGTGGCCATCGAAGGGATTCAGTTGCTGATCAACTTCTTTAACACGGGTGAGATTCGGCACGCGGTCAATGTGGCGGCTCTGGATCCTAAAACGTTGGAATCGATTCGTGGTTATCTCGACGCAGCGCATCGACTCGGTTTGATGATGGCCCAATGGCATGAGGGGAGTATTAGTGCTTGCCAATTGAGCTATCGAGGTGAAGTTGCCGACAAAGATACCAAACTGTTGAGCGCGGCATTCTGTGCAGGGCTATTGGAACGAGCGATGCCAGACGATGTGAACATTATCAACGCAGAAATGTTGCTTCGCGAACGGGGGATTGAATTGACGGAGAATCGCAACCGAGAATCGGGCGCATTTACTTCATCAATCACCGCAGAGGTTTCCGGTAGCGGTCAGCGACTCAAGGCAGGTGTGACTGTTTTCGGGAATAACATGCCTCGACTGATTTCCGTAGCGGACTATCGATTGGAAGCGTATCTCGATGGACACATGTTGTTCTTTACCCACACCGACGTGCCTGGAATCATTGGCAAGGTCGGTACCGTATTCGGTGCACATCAAGTGAACATCGGCCAGATGTCCGTCGGTCGCGAATTGAACCAACCGGGTGGCCATTCGGTCGGGGTATTGAATTTAGACGGAGCACCGCCTGCGGAAGCGCTCAAGCAATTGATGGCGATCGAGTCGATTGAAAAAGTGCAAGTGATCGAATTGCCTGGCCTCGGCGTTTTGCCGGACTGGCTACAGTAAGGATTGTAAAACCCCGTTGGGGTTTGGGTCTCGCGATGTGCGATATCCAAGGGTGCGTCGCGTACCGCGGCGATACGCCAACGACGTTAGATTCCACAGCACAGGGGCGCGATCTTGCCGCGCACCCTGGGTAAACCTGTACCCATTCGCCGCGTCGACCCCAACGGGGTTGGACAACGACGGCGTGGACAGTTTCGTGCTGGATTTTCCGTGTCTTTATCGATAAATACACTGGAAACACATTTCAAATAAGCAGAAACGGTTCCTGGCACGTTCCTGGCTCCCCCCAACCACAAACTAAGGGTTATCTTACGCACGCCTGTCCGTGTGTTGATTTCTGAGAGACATCAATGGAGTGACTAAATCGTCGTCAATTGCTGCACTGAGGTCCTTTGCCAATCGCAGAGTTAAATTCCAATCAAAATCTTCTCCCTGGCGAATCAGAATCCCGCGAATATCATCAAGATCTCGTGGTCTAGCTGCGAGTTGCTTCATCACTGCCAAGTATTCTGGACTGACGACTTTGACCAAACGTCCTTCGATCATGGATGGGGACGAATTAGCAATCGATTCTTTGTCAAAACCACTCATCCCAAGGGAAACATCAATGCGAATCTCAGTTTGTTTGTGTTCAAGAGGCAATAGCAATCCCGTCCGAATCACATTCTCGACACCATCGAAGTAAGGCTTGAACGGCGAGGCTGCAAGGCTCTTTACTAGCTTTAGGGCACGCTCAACATCTGAGTCCGTAACAACGTCGATGTCCAGCGTCGAACGTGGTTCACCACGCACAGCTACAGCCAAACCGCCTATTAAGGCATAATCAATGCACTCGAATGTAAGAAAATCGATTAAATCGTGGAGTGCAGAAACTATCTGGTTCTCTGTCACTTGAATGTCAATGTCCTTCTCTTTGGAGTCTAGCAATCAATTTGGTCCTGCCCGCTAGTTTCTGCCGCCACCGGTCTTCGACGATTCGATGCCAACCTGCGCTTTGGTCTCGTTGCCCAACTGCAAAAGCGAGCAGTGCGCAAAACACTCTTATTGACACTTCATCGCTCATCGCCCGCATCTTTTTTTGACGCTGTGCCGCCAAGAGTGCTTCAGCATGTTCCCAGTGATTGGTTCTTGACATGGTTTTATCGTCAGCTTTGAGGAGAGTTAACTGAATGAGATTGTATCATCCGCATCAACCAGGCGTCACCCCGTACAACGAACTGGGTGAGTTGGATTATCGCGATCCTGAGTTCATCGTTGTTTTGAATTCTGCAATCTGCATCATTCAATACCATTTCGCTTCCGTCTTGGCTCTCACAGGTTCAAGAAGCAACAACGTCATTCGCGGTTCATTTTACTTCCGAGTTTTCGGATTTGGTTCGCCGGATTAGAATTCGGAGGTTATTCGTTTGTTCTTGAATTTGAACTTGCCATTTTCGACTTGCGTGTAGATTTGCGTTGTTTGAATATTGGCATGACTCAGCATCTCTTGGATCAATCGCAGATCGGCGCCGCCTGCCAGTAGATGTGTTGCAAAGGAGTGACGCAATGTATGGGGGCTAATCTCTGGATCGACATTGGCTCGCAAGGCACATCGCTTGATCAATTCCCAAATCGCTTCACGGCGAAGTCGATGACCGGATCGGGAAAGGATCAACCAAGGTATAGCACTTGGTTCTTTGTTACCGATGAGACGGATGGCGATTGTAGGGACACTCGTATTTGTTGTTTTTGTCGGCTGTATCGGTGGGCGAAACAACAAATAGCTGTGTCTCCGGCATCCGTCTCGACCAAAAATCCGCGTCGATGGGAGTATGACTTTCGCGTTACCGGAGCCGAATGAATCGACAAGGAAGCGATTCTCGTTGACTACACGGGATGACGAAGGAGCGATTGTCGATGCAGAGTTCATTCGTCCAGATTGGTGGATAGAAGAAAATGGAATTGCGGCGGGCGAACTCATGCCGCTAGCGATCGAGGAGTTGGGGCTATCGGCTGTGTTACCAGACTGGCTTCAGTAAGGAGTTCGACCGAGCGTGGGCGGTTGGTGACCAGGGGCGCGGCCTTGACGCGGGACCCTGTAGCACGCCAAAGCTGCGGACGGTTGGGGCAAGCCCAAACCGTCCTATACCCCTGTCCGGCTCGGGCTTGACCCAACCGGACACGGCTTTGGCGACCTAAAACAATCCAACTTCTTGACGCAGAGCAAGGATCATGAATCGTTAATGAGTAATGGAAATTGAAAAATGCAAAATAATCTTCGCGAGCCATCCCAGCTCGACGAGCGAAGCGATGTGATCAGCGTGTTGCTAGCTTCGAGGGTGGAACTGTTTGTGGATTTTTTTGAGTTTGCCGTTTTCGACTTGAGTGTAGATTTGCGTGGTTTGAATATTGGCATGGCCCAACATCTCTTGGATCAACCGCAGATCGGCGCCGCCTGCTAGGAGATGTGTTGCGAAAGAGTGACGCAATGTGTGGGGGCTAATCTCGGGACCGACGTTGGCTCTCAAGGCACATCGTTTGATCAATTCCCAAATCGCTTCGCGGCGAAGTCGATGACCGGATCGAGATAGGATCAACCAAGGGATGGTACTTGGTTCTTTGTTGCCGAGGAGTCGTGGGCGATACTCGGTCAGGTAGGTGCGGATCGCTTCGATCGCGCGATCACCTAAGGGGACCATACGTTGTTTGCTCCCTTTGCCTTCTGCTAGACAGTATCCTTCGTCCAATTGAACGTTCGCCATGAGAAGGTTGCTGATTTCTGAAACTCGGCAACCGGTGGCGTACATCAATTCCAAAATGGCTCGGTCGCGGATCCAATGAGGATCCGACTTGATCGGAGCCGCCATGAATCGGTCGACTTGGCCGACGGTTAAGACTTTGGGTACGCGGTGCCAGACCTTCGGTGTCAGCAGCAGTTCTGCGGGATTGTGGTCGATCGCCGACTCGAGTTGCAAAAATTTGTAGAACATTCGAATGGCGACGATATGGCGTGAAACGGAGGTCGGGGCCAATCCGATCCCTTTGAGATAGCCAGCAAAGTCCGTGAGATCATCGATCTTGATTTTTGTTGGGGAGCGACCGTCTAGCCACTCTTTCATATGTTCCAAATCGCGTCGATACGCGTTCACCGTATTGTCTGCCAAGTGGCATTCGCTTCGCAAATAGACCGCATAGCGTTCGATCCAGCCTGCCATGGTCTCGGAGGGTTGCGAGATTTCCGGGGCGGTTTGCTTGAATTTTTTGAGTTTGCTGACGCCCATCGGAATTAACCCTCTCGCGGATTCGTGAGGAACTTTCTACGATTGTGCAATTGTTTCACGTCCACGTCGAGACGCAACTTGGCAAGTAGTTTGGAGTTTAGGATGAAGGTACTGGTTGTTGGCGGTGCGGGGTATGTAGGATCGCATACTGTTCGACTGCTTCTCGCCCAAGGCCATGAGGTTTGGGTATATGACAATCTTTCACTCGGGCATCGGGAAAGTGTACCTGCAGGCCGCTTGATCGAGGGTAATTTGACGGACCGCGCATTGCTGATGCAGGTGATGCGAGATAAAGAGATTGAAGCGGTCATGCATTTTGCGGCTTATGCATTGGTTGGAGAATCGGTGCAGCATCCTGCGATGTACTATCAGAACAATGTGATCGCAACCTTTGAATTGCTGGAAGCGATGCGAGCGGTCGGTGTTTGGCGATTTGTATTTTCCAGTACGACCGCCACGTATGGGCAACCCGAGAAGATGCCAATCTCGGAAGATACTCCGCAGAACCCAATCAATCCGTATGGATTTACGAAGCTCGTCGTGGAGCGAGCGTTGGCAGATTATGCACATGCGTATGGGTTTGGGGTGGCTGCGCTTCGTTACTTCAATGCTTCAGGGGCTGCGTCGGACGCTTCCATCGGAGAAGATCACGACCCAGAGTCCCATCTCATTCCGATCGTATTGCAAGTGGCGTTAGGTCAGCGGCCTCACATTTCGATTTTTGGGACAGACTACCCAACCGAAGACGGCACGTGCATTCGGGATTACATTCACGTGGAAGATCTGGCGACGGCTCATCTCGCGGCGCTTCAAAAGCTGCAACCAAACTCCGTGCTGCAGATGAATCTTGGGACCGGCGTCGGCCACAGTGTTCAGCAGGTCATCGAAGCTTGTCGAAAGATCACCGGGCATGCTATACCCGCGGTCATCGGGCCTCGGCGAGCAGGAGACCCCGCGTGTTTGATAGCAGACAGCTCAAAAGCCCAGCGGGAGCTAAACTGGAAGCCAAAGTACGTATCCATAGAAAGCATTGTGGAGACCGCCTGGAAGTGGCATCAGAGCCATCCTCGTGGCTACTCGAGTTGAGTTTGCTTCCGAATTCTTGAAAAAGCCGGCGGCAATCCGTCTCCTGTGAATGGAGATTCTATTACAATTGGTGCACCCAAAATGAGTCTGGGACGAGTCTGGGACCAAATGGAATCTTCTATCAAGGGAATGGCGAATGGCTGGCAAACAACCATCGAAGAATCAGTTTTTGAAGTCACTTCAATCGCAGATACATGCAGCGATGGGAGTGAGTGAATCGGGTGCAGTGCTTCCACCGTCCCTCATCAAGGCGTTCAATGCTCTTCCTTCCACCACGAAAAGGGTGGACTATTTTCAAGAGTGGTCGGACCTCGCATTCGATCTCCAGGAAAGCGACTTCCCAGAGGGGCTCGATGCGGCTCCTTACCATGCGGCGCCGCGAATCACCCATGTTTATGATACGGGCGAGATTCACTTCGAAGTCTATGCAGGTAGCGAAAAGTACGTCACGTTTGTCCGGCTGCAACCACTAAAGGACCAACCGCAGTATGGATGCTCATGTGAAAAATCTAATGGAGTTACTGCTTGTATCCACGTGGAGTACTCACTCGACTGTTTGTTAGATCAATTTCAATCGAGTTATTCCGCATTTGGGCGACGGCTTCGAGACGAGAAGTTTGACAAAGGGGTTCCCGATCACGCGAAGTTTCATGTGGATCGGAGTCTTATTTCACTCAAGCTTTTTGATCAGTTGATTCGAACGGTTCAGGAGTCGACCTACGAGGATGCTGAACTTCCAAAATTGGAATCGTTGAATGTGCAGGAAGATCGCATCATCTGGAATGTTCAATTGCACAGCCAGAACTACATCATCAACCCTTTCGTTCAATCCAAAAAGAAATCAGGCAACGGATTTACGAAGGGAAAGAAACTCAAATACCAAGAATTGCTAACGAAGCCTAGCCATTTGTTCAACGAAGCGGACCGCAAGGTTATTGGCTTAGGCAAACAAGAGTATCGGAATCACGAGTTTGCGGTAGATATCTTCGATGCGCTTCCCTGCTTGATCGGTGCTGAAAATGTATGTTTCGACGGGGAACCGATCACTGTCGAAAAAGCCAGCTTTGCGTTGGGTCTTACCGATTCGCCTCAGGGATTTGGCTTTTGTGTGCTCCCCAACGGCCAGCCGATTCCACCTGGTAGGCTTGTGGGCACCGATAGGTTGCTGATGCATATTGATAACGACCGGAAACGGATCCTGGTTGTCCCCTTGCCGACTGGCAATGGAGATCTGGCGTTGCAAATACTTCGGTTGCCCAAGGTGGATCGAAAGCATGGCAAAGATTTCTTCGCCAAGGCGGTAGAGTTAAGTAAACGGCTCCCAATCGTTTTGCCTCACGACCTGATGGGCACATTCCGTGATGATCCGGGTAAAGTTGTCATGATGATGCGCGCTCGTCCCGATGGACGGCTCGACTATGGTTTGCGTATCAAAACGGAGAGCGGGTTGATTACTCTACCTGGATCGCAGCCTAGCGTGACTGCTGGTAAGGTCGAAGGCAAGCCTGTGCAGTGGATCCGCAATGCGACGCGAGAGATCAAGAACTGCACGGAGATAGCTGATCGTCTCAAGGTTAATGCTACACCAACCAACGACTTCACTGGAACGATTGAACGCTTCGAGGACGGAATTGTTTTGCTTGAGAAGCTGGATTTGTACAAAGACGAAATTGAGATCCTTTGGAACAAAGACAGTCAGAAGCCGATCAGGGTACTTGGCGCGGTGACATCAAAGAACTTGCGAGTCGAGATCACTTCCAAACGGAATTGGTTTGGGATCACCGGGGAATGTACCTTTGCAGACAGTTCTCTTCCATTGGAGCAGATCCTTGAAAATCTCGGTGGAACGGCAAGCCCGGAGCTATCGGACTATGTCAAAGTGGGAGACGGGCAATGGGCCAAAATAGAAGCAGGCCTTCGAGAAAAGCTTCTTCAATTGCGTGGTGCATCCCACTTGGATCGCAAAAATCTGTTGATGGATGCGACTGCCGCCTTGGCCGTTCGATCGTTGGCTAGCGAGGACATCGAAGTCAAAGCTGCGAAGTCTTGGCAGCAATGCATGACGCGTTTGGCACGGGCAGAAACACTGGAACCCAAGTTGCCCAAGGGGCTGCAAGCAGAGCTGCGTGATTATCAAATCGAGGGCTTTCAATGGCTACGACGGCTCGCTGAATGGGGTGTCGGCGGGATCTTGGCCGACGATATGGGGTTGGGCAAAACACTTCAAACACTCGCTGTTCTGTTAGATCGACAATCCGAAGGTCCTATTTTGGTTATCGCACCAACGTCGGTTGGTTTTAACTGGATCCGCGAGACGCAGCGATTTGCACCAGAGCTCAATCCAATCCTTTACCGCGAATCCGACCGGCAAGAGATGCTTAGCAATCTGAAGCCAGGTGATATCGTCGTAAGCAGTTACGCGTTGGCGCTTCGCGATGGATCGGAGTTGGCCAAAGTGGAGTGGGGAACGCTGGTAATGGATGAAGCTCAAGCGATCAAGAACGCGCGGAGCAAAACATCGCAAGCTGTGTCGTCGTTCAACGCAAAGTGGTCGATCGCATTGACAGGCACACCGATGGAGAACCACTTGGGGGAACTGTGGAGTCTCTTTAGTGTCGTATCGCCTGGTGTTTTCGGCGGATGGGAGAGTTTCCGAAAAAGGTTTGCCACTCCCATCGAAAAGAACAACGATGATGATGCGAGACTGTCGTTGGCCAAGCGACTGCAACCATTCGTTCTGCGACGTACCAAGGAAGAAGTCTTGAAAGAATTGCCTCCGCGAACGGAGATGGTCCTTTATGTGGACTTGAGCCCAGAGGAGCGAGCGCAGTATGAGTTGGTGAGACGTTCGGCGATTGGCGAGATCAACAACCTCGCAGCTTTACCCGATATCAAGGATCAGCGATTCAAGATCTTGGCTTTGCTAACTCGGTTGCGTCAGTTCGCATGCCATCCTGGAATGGTGAACAAGCAATGGGATCGCTCGTCAGCAAAATTGGATCAGTTATGTGAGACGCTCGATAATCTTCGTGAGGAAGGACACCGCGCCTTGGTATTCAGCCAGTTTACCGAGCATCTCGCATTGATCCGAAAAGCTTTGGACGAACGAGGCATCAGCTACCAATACTTGGACGGTTCGACTCCTGCACTGGAACGACAAAAGCGTGTCGATGATTTCCAAAACGGCAATGACACGGTCTTCTTGATTTCGTTGAAGGCCGGAGGAACCGGTTTGAACTTGACCGCAGCAGACTACGTTATCCATATGGACCCGTGGTGGAACCCAGCGGTAGAAGATCAAGCGACGGATAGAGCGCACCGATTCGGACAAGACAAGCCGGTGATGGTCTATCGCATCGTCGCGCGTGGTACGATCGAAGAAGAGATCTTGGCACTTCATGAAACCAAACGGGATCTTGTCGAGGGAATCCTTGAAGGAACTAGTGCTGCTGCGAAACTGTCGACCCACGATTTGATGGAAATGATCCGCGCGTAAGCGGTTCCTGGCACAATCCGTTCACTTGCATGAAAGATCGATCGATGCTGCTTTTCACACCCATTGTTCTTTGCTTATCCGCTATTTGGGCAGATTCGAAAGACGCCGACGTTGAGATACGCGAAAAGATCGTTTACTCGAAAGCAGGCGACCGCGAGTTATTGTTGGATGCATTCGTACCGAAACGCGAAGGGGATCTTCCTGCGGTTTTGGTCGTTCATGGTGGCGCTTGGCGTTCGGGGAATCGACAACAACTGCGAACCTACGCCAAGGAGCTGGCTAAGAGAGGAATTGTCTGTTTCGCTATCGATTATCGATTAGCACCTGAACACAAATTCCCTGCTCAGATCGAGGATTGCCGCGAAGCTGTCAAATGGGTTCGAGCCAACGCGACCGAATTCAAAGTCGATACCGAACGGTTGGGAGCGATTGGCTATTCGGCTGGAGGACATTTGGTCTGCTTGTTGGCTACGACTGGCGAAAAGCCAAATGAAAAGAACGGCAATGTGGATACAAGAATCAAAGCTGCGGCTGCAGGCGGGGCGCCGACGGACTTTCGTTCCTTTCCAGACAATGGCAAATGGGCCGAATACTGGATGGGTGGCGATCTAAAGAGTTGCCCGGATTTGTTCCGAGATGCATCTGCGACCGCGTTCGTGGACAAAGAGGATGCGCCCGTTTTCTTCTTTAATGGTACTGTGGACAAGGTTGTTCCGATGGCGTGGTCGCAGTCGTGCTTTGATGCGCTAAAGTCTAGCGGCGTAAAAACAGAAATGCATACGATTGAGGGTGCTGGTCATATGGAGGCAGCAAGAGATACCGTCGCGTTAGAGAAGGCGTTCGCATTTTTAGAAGCCGAACTGAAGATCGATAGTATTAGTTCAAAATAGGTTCATTGAATGAAGACTTACGTGTCTTTTCTCGTTGTTATCGCGAGCTGCCTTTTCGTACGGGTCGCCGAGCCCGCGGACAGGCCAAACATCTTATTGATCTTTACGGATGATCATGGCTATGGAGATGTTTCAGCTTATCATGCGTCGGATGTCCGCACGCCGAACATCGATCGCATCGGTGCTGAGGGAATGCTGTTTACCTCGATGCGAGCCAACTGCACGGTGTGCTCCCCGTCGCGAGCGGCGTTGCTAACGGGACGTTATGCAGATCGAGTTGGTGTGCCTGGAGTGATCCGTACCAAACCCGAGGATTCGTGGGGTTTCTTCGATCCGAACGTATCGACGTTAGCCGAGGAACTCAAGAAGACGGGCTACCATACAGCGATCGTTGGCAAGTGGCATCTTGGACTGGAATCGCCAAATACCCCGAACGAACGCGGCTTCGATTTCTTTCACGGTTTTCTTGGCGACATGATGGACAGTTATACGTCGCATTCGCGTCATGGCAAAAACTACATGCGACGCAACGCTGACGTTATCCAGCCGAGAGGCCATGCTACGGATTTGTTTTCTGAATGGACGATAAACTACCTACGTGATCGCGCCACGAAACCGGATGAACCATTCTTCTTGTATCTTGCATACAATGCGCCACACTTCCCGATCGAGCCACCGCACGAGTGGCTGAAATCTGTGCAAAAACGAGCGCCACATTTGGAGGAGAAGCGAGCGAAAAACTTAGCATTCGTTGAGCATCTGGATGACCGAATCGGAAAGGTGCTGGCGGAGTTGAAACGGAAGGGACTCGATCGAAACACATTGGTAGTGTTCACTGCGGATAACGGTGGCTCGCTACCCCATGGTCAGAACAATGATCCATGGCGAGATGGCAAGCAGAGTCATTACGACGGCGGATTGCGAGTGCCATTCATGGTCCGCTGGCCGGGATTTATTGCACCCGGCTCCAAGTGTGATTATGCGGGTTTGAACTTTGATCTATTCCCAACATTTCTTGAACTGGCTGGCGTGAAACCCGCCGCTGACCTTGACGCCGTGAGTCTCGTCCCATTGTTCAGCGGCGAAACGATCACCACGCCGCGCGACCTCTACTTCGTTCGTCGCGAAGGAGGTCCTGCTTATGGTGGTAAGAGTTATGAAGCGATCATCCGTGGCGACTGGAAACTTCTACAAAATGACCCTTATAGTCCGTTAGAACTTTACGATTTGAAGAATGACCCGCAGGAGCGTCAAAACGTTGCCGCCACGAATAAAAAGGTCTTCAACGAGTTGTCAGCAGCTCTTCGCATCTTCATCCAACGCGGTGGCGAGACGTCGTGGCAGAAACCAAGCCAACGGAACTCAGGCTCTGGCGAATAGAAAAGTGCCTCGTCGCTATTTACTCGCTAGGTGGAACAAGCTTTGGGGAAGCGATTTTTTTTGGTACAATTGAGAGCTGAAGCCTGCCCGTGATGACGTCATTCTCAGGATGGCAGGAAGCAAATCCCCGCGTCGAACGAATTCATGTCTTCCAAACTGGCAGATGCCTTGTATCGCTACGTACCAGCGATCGATTCCTTACGAACTTACAATGTTGCCAGTTTTCGGCGTGATGTACTCGCTGGATTGACCGTTGCTGCTGTGGCTGTTCCGCAGGCAATGGCGTATGCATTGATTTTTCATATGCCACCGCAGATGGGGCTTTTCACGGCGATTGTGATGACTACCGTGGGGGCCCTCTTGGATTCCTCCAAACAATTGATCAATGGCCCCACCAACGCCATTTCGATTGCGATGCTAAGTGCATTGACGATGGCGTTCGGCGACTTTGAAGCGTTGTCGCCGGACAAGCAACTTCAATGGCAACAATCCGCCATCATGATGGCGTTGTTTATTGGCGCGATCCAGACGGGGATTGCATTGTTTCGGTTTGGCGACCTCTCGCGATTCATATCGCATTCCGTGATCATCGGATTCACGATTGGTGCATCGATATTGCTATTGCTGGATCAACTCAAGGCAGTCATGGGCTTGAAAGCGGTGGGTGATGTGCATGATCACTTTCTCGTCAAGTTTTATCGCACCATGACCGAGGGTGGTTCTGTTCATTTGCCAACATTTGGAATCGCTGCGCTCACCATCGTGATTGCACTTGTGGCACGGTATCTCAACCGAAAGTTCCGATTAGGTTTGCCTGAACTGTTGTTAGCATTGGCTTCTGCGGGAGCGGTACTGGCGATGTTGGATCCGGCGAAGGCGTCAGGCATACGATTGTTGGGGCAAGTGCCGCGCGAGTTGCCAAGCTTTGAAATGCCGACCATCGACTGGGGGCTGATCCGATTGCTTTCTAACAGTGCGTTGGCTATCGCGTTTTTGGGACTTCTCGAAGCGATGGCCATGGCGAAATCGATCGCTGGCAAGACAGGTCAGAAGCTGGATATGAACCAGCAATGCCTTAGCGAAGGAGTCGCGAACATGGCAGGGAGTTTCTTTCAATGCTTCCCGGGTTCAGGCTCGTTGACTCGATCTTACATCAATCACGTGACCGGTGCCGCGACCCAGTGGTCTGGCGTCATCAGTGCCGTAGGGGTGACAGCCACGATTCTCTTGTTTGCTCCGTTGGCTCAGTATGTACCGCGCGCTTCTTTGGCGGGCATTTTGATTTTGACTGCGTTTCGAATGGTTGATCCAAAGCAAGTAGCTTATCACTTTCAGGCGACACGTTACGACGCTTCGATTCTAGTTGCGACCGCTTTTTCGGCGGTCTTTATTTCGATTGAGTTTTGCATCCTCGTCGGGGTGTTGCTTTCGTTTGCGTTTTATGTTCCTCGGGCCGCCAAGATCAAAGTAAACGAGCTTACGATTACCCATGAGCGAGTGATTCGGGAATCTATACCATCCGATTTACGATGTTCTTACATTCGAATCCTCAATATTGAAGGGGAGTTGTTCTTTGGCTGTGCTCCAGAGCTGGAACGCCAATTGAAGGAATTCGAAGAGACTTTGCCCGATAGTTTGAAGCTCATTGTGCTTCGAATGCGACGGGCGAATAATCCGGATGCGGTTTGCATTCATGTGATGGAAGCGTTCGTGCGCCGCATGAAAGATCGTTCCGTCACCGTGATGTTTTCTGGAGTTCACGCGTCGATGGCGAGAACGATGCAGAACGTCGGACTCGATCAAGTCGTCGGTGCAGAGAACATCTTCCGCGAAGAAACCGAAGTTTGGGCTAGTACATTTACAGCCATGAAAAAAGCCTATGCGACGATCGGATTATCTCGCTGCCAACACTGTCCCAATCGAGAGATCGCCAAAGAAGAACGCAACGATTGGTCTTATATGATTTAAGTCGCATGCCGTTTTTCTACGGCTGATGACAACATGACTGTTGTCATCAAGCGATGGTTCGTAGTTGATTTTCATTCGCTTCACTATCGGGATCGAGTACAATAGTTACAGGAGAAACCTATGCCATTGCTAGATCATTTTCGACCGCCGATATGCAACAAGGGATCGTGGGAAGGTTTTCATGGAATGTGGCCAGCATTAATGGTCATGGATCTATGTAAGTCCTTACCGGAACAATACACTGCCGAGCCTCGCGTGCATCTAGGGAAGAATTTCGAAGTCGATGTCTGCGCCTTCGATGTGGAAGATAGAACGGAGTTCGATTCGAATGCCTCGGGCTCAGGGGCCGTCACTGCCACCTGGGCACCGCCGGAACCGACTCTTACCCTAGACCTTGATCCAACAGAGAATTACGAATACGAAGTTTTGATATTTGATCAACAACGAGGGCGAGAACTGGTTGCGGCTATCGAGCTTGTCAGCCCAGCCAACAAAGATCGGCCGGAGAGCCGGCAGGCGTTTGTTTCCAAATGTGCTGCGTTGTTGCAAAAGAAGATTTGCGTCTCGATCGTTGATCTGGTGACTGTGAAATACTTCAATCTCTATTGCGAAGTGCTGGACGTCTTTTGTCAATCCGATCCCGCATTTACCCCAGACCGGCCAGCGACGTATGCCGTTACATGCCGCAGTCACAGTCTGGCTACACGATCAAAGTTCGAATCGTGGGCGTATCCGATGGATGTTGGCAAGAGGTTGCCGGTATTACCGATTTGGCTCGACAACGATCACGCAATATCGTTGGACTTGGAAACATCTTATCACCAAACATGCAGTGTATTGCGGCTAGTCTGATGCTGGGTACAGCTCCTTTCGAAAATGGGCTGATCAAGAAATGTGCCACGCACGAATGGAATTCTGTTTTCTGAAGTAGCCCCTTGTTAAATTCACCAAGCACCAGTGGCGCCCACTCACTCAAGTTCTGCCCCCTCCCCTTTTTGCTTTGAAAAGGGGGAGGGCTGCCGCAGGCGGGCAAGCGGGGTGAGGGTTCTTTGGCTTTTCATCGCATCATTTGAAGCTCTTCTAAAGAACTAAAGCTTGCGACACGGTGACGGGTGTTCCTACAAAGCCTCCACAACTTCTAAGGCCTTCTAGTTGGCAAGACAAGGGATGCAGGGAACCAACACTAGAACGCCAAAAGTTGCGGACGGTAGGGGCAAGCCCTAACCGTCCTGGAATCTGATCCTGATAAGGCACGTACAGCAGCATCAGCAAAGGGTCGAAAACACAACATGCTGTGCATGTCCTATTTTCGTGCCGGTCTGATTCAGCTATTGCCAATGATTAAGACCGTCGTTGTCGTCATATCGCGATGTGTCGCTGTTGATATGTATTCGTGTCACTATCGGGATTGGGGACGATCGTGGCAGTGGGCATCTGATGCGTGTCAACTTTCAATTTGAGCCCACGTCGAACAAACTGGTACAACATCCCGACAATGACAGCAACACAAACACAGGGTGGACCCAAAAAGACAGTAACCGTTAGAAAGGTTTTTACGAAGAGGTCAAAGAAAATGCCATCTTCGAAAAAAGGCTGATTTCCTGCATGACGCGAATACTTAATCACGATTTGCCCTATGACTATGGTCCATTCGCACAGCAGCAAGCAAACTATTGCGTAAACGGAGAAACGAATTGGTTGCTTTCGTTTACTATCTCCCAACTGAGCCCCCATGAGTGCTGTGATAACAATAATGGTTGCAAAACCAATCAAGGTAATGTGGGAGAGAAGGGCAAAAAACATCGAGAAAATCACTAGAATGCGAAAAAGCGAGCTCATGCTCAATTGAAATCCTGGAGGTTTCATACACCCCATCCAATCGAAATCCACCAAGGCTCCGGAGGGATAAATTGTCCCGGAGCCACAGGTGAGAGAGGTATCGGAGGAGCTACCAAACCCACTCCGCCATTATCAAGAGTTTCCTCCTCGGTGCACGTCGGTGGTCCCGAGGGATTTATGAAACAGTGTCCATGAATCGGTCCCATGATCTTGTACCAAGTATCGTCTACAAAAATGTAGTCGGCACAATCACCTTCAGGAGACGTCGACCCTGGAGGAAGGTAATAGTGCCCCGTTGTGTCGGACCAAACCAATACTGGAACTGATGAATTGTTCTCTACTGAACCTGGAAACCAATAATTGACCTGGCCGTGCACCCACTCCTGAATGTCTTCCAAAATCCCGGACCTTGAAAATGATCCTGATGAAATCGTTGCGAATGCTCCATAAACCCGAGGTAACTCGCCGTCAGTAATCGTCAACGTCGAACCAAGCGTTGAGTAAATCGGCGTTGAGGCAATGTTGTAGCTACCGTCTTGTGTAGATACTGCAAACGATAACGTTGAAGAAGTGTTTTCTCCTTCAATGAGTTGAGTCAAGAAAATATTTTTCCCGCCCGAGTTAAAAACAACAACAAAAGCATCTGCTGTTCCAGTACCTTCAGGCACGTACCATAACTGTCCACCTGAAAACATCACATTACCAGAAGTTGGCGGAATCACGATCTCCGAAGAAGTTGGATCGACTTCAATTCCTATCTCAAAATCAAGATAAACCTTACTACCCGGCAAATAGGATTGAGCACTTGCATTTGCGATTAAGAGAACAGAACAGAACAGAACAGAACAGAACAGAAGCGATTCATAAATGTATCCTTTTCTAGAACTGAGACATCACTCGCTAGGACCGAGAGCTACACTCAAAAAATCGTAACACATGGAGTATCCAGAATCAAATTGCCCGGAAGTCTGTC
Organism: uncultured Pirellula sp.; assembly: GCA_903858115.1. Lineage (GTDB taxonomy): Bacteria > Planctomycetota > Planctomycetia > Pirellulales > Pirellulaceae > JBKCUI01. The sequence continues at coordinate 25,658 of CAIOHR010000231.1, forward strand.
TACTTTCCTGCTTTCCGTGGATGGATGCAGAGGACGCAACCACTTGTCGTGGCCGTAGTCGACGGGAATGTTTCTTGGTGGCAATGGACTAACTAACAGAGTATCAACGCAATAGAGAAATTTGCAGGGAGAAGATTCGAATGGATACACTACGGCTTTGTGCCTCGATTGGCTTCTGATTGAAATCGATCAAGCCAGTTTGCTGTGATGGCGGCACCGATGTCGTTTGGTTTGTTCTCTCGAAGTTCCTTCGATGATTTGCCCCAGTAGAAACTAATCCAACCATCAACGTATCCACTGGATCCCTCGACGAACTCCATCAATTCTTCTTGAGTGCATGCCAGTGGAAACATCTCTTCCACGACGAGCGGTTTGCCAACTTCGTAAGCTTTCAATGCCACGAGTGCTTTCTCGACTTCGCCCTTCTTGGGATAGAAATGCACGGAGTTGAAATCGAGCCGGGCGCCAACGGGTGAGTCGCCAAAGAGTGGTTTGCCTCCACCGAACACAAACACCCAAGGGATCTCGCCGACGGTAATGAGATGAGAGGGGTCTTCGGACTTGATCGCGGTCACCATTTTATTGACCCATTGCGTTGCAACTTCTTCGCGCGATCGTCCTTTCAAGTCCAGTGTTAGTCGTTGAACGAAATGCTTGCCCGCGAGTTCTCCTGCTAGCCATTCCTTCTCGGGCTCTTTACCTGCCAAGATCGGTTCGTTCATGAGGTCGTAGCAAAATACAGCGTTGCTCTCTTTGCATGTTTTCGCGATCGCGCTCCAGAATGTCGCTTGGTCTTTCCAGCGTTCTTGTTCTTCGAGCGCGTCAAACCATGCCGGCACGTTGGCTTTGTGGTAGCAAGCCAATCCGGTGATGTCGAGATAGAGCCCAAGTTCTTCGGCTAACACGAGCAATTTTCGAAGGCGCTCGAGATACGAGGCTCGTACGGACTTGTCATCGTTGATCGCGAGCCCGAGTTGGAGATGGATCCGCACACAATTCGCCCCGAGTGCCTTGATCTCGGCAAAATCTTCGCGGACCGTGTTCCATTCGTCTTCCCAATACTCATCGAGTAGTCGTCCACGATCGTCGTGATCGTAGTTCACGCCCCATATCACGAATTTTGTTCCGGAATCTGCTTTCACAAAATGATGGCCATCGTCGCTAACGCGAATCCGTTCCATAGCAATCACTGGTGCGATGGAGGAAAAACAGCCGCTGATTGCGAAAAAGAACAACACAATACGAGCCATGCGGCAAGCCAAGCTGGTGGTCATCAAATTTATCTCTCTACATGCTCAAGCGAAATGCGGTCGAGCGAACGCTTGAAGTTTGGCGATATCCAAGCTGTTTCGATCCATCGCGTTCATCCATACAATTGCGATGCAGTTTGAGTATAATCGATTTCCTTAACTGCCCACCCAGGGTGACGATCGCCGCCTGGATGGAGCTCGTCGCCTTCCAATCTTCCCTTACCTCTCCTTGCCACTGCTGTCATGAAAAACAAATTGATGCTACTAGGCCTCCTCTTCCTGGGTTGGTTGCCCATGCTGCAGGCGGCCGACACGTTGGTTTTTGAACCTGCCAACAAATCGAACAATGCCAAACACGTTGTTTTGATCGCTGGCGACGAAGAGTATCGGACGGAAGAATCGATGCCGATGTTGGGCAAGATTCTCAGTCAAAAGCACAACTTCAAATGCACCGTCGTATTCTCCCTTGGGCCGGACGGTGCGGACTACATCGACGCCAACAATCAGCAAGGGCTCCGTGGCTTGAGCGCGTTGTCTAGTGCAGACCTCATGATCATCGGCACTCGGTTTCGGCAGCCTGTCGCGGAAGAAGCCAAGCATATCGCGAGCTACTTGAACGCAGGCAAACCTGTGATTGGAATCCGTACAGCAACGCACGCCTTTCGCGGCAATGGCACTTTCGATGCGTTGAAGTTTGATGACTTTGGACTCAAAATCTTGGGTGAAACCTGGGTAAGCCATCATGGAAAACACAAAGTACAAGGCGCACGGGGTGTAGCAGCCGCGGACAAACAATCCCATCCTATCTTGAAAGGCGTTAAGGATGTGTTTTGTCCCTCGGACGTTTACGGCGTGATCCATCTTGCGGATTCTGACGAGATCTTGTTGCGAGCTGCGGTCACCGAGTCGATGGACCCTTCGTCCGCGAATGTTGTTGGCAAACTCAATGAGCCGATGCAGCCCTTTGCATGGATTCGCGAGTACAAGACGCCGAACGGTAGTGGGAAAGGAAAAGCGTTCTGCACCACGGGCGGCGCTTCCGTCGATTTTATGAGCGAAGGGTTGCGACGCATGGTCGTGAACGCGGCTCTTCATTTGACTGGTCAATCTGTACCAGAGAACGCAGATGTGTCATTCGTGGATCCGTTTTATCCAAGCTTCTTTGGCTTTATCAACGACAAGACTTATTGGAAAACACAAAACAAGAAGCCAGAAGATTTTGGATTAGGCAAGACACCGAGCATGCCAGATCCGCAGGGAACACCGGTTTGGAATTTCCGCCCGAAACCAGTTTCGACAACGAGCGTTGTTGCACCGATGGAGTTCCGTCAAGGGGAACGAATCGCATTCATGGGTAGCTCACTTGCTGAGCGAATGAATTTGTTTGGTTACTTTGAAACGCTATTGCACACGCGTTTCCCGAACAAACAGTTAGTTGTCAGGAACTTTGGTTGGCCAGCGGACGAAGTTGGCAACCAACAGCGACCGGACAACTACACGAAGATCGATGACCCCTTAGAGGTATTCGGTCCAGAAACGTTCATCTGTTTCTTTGGATTCAATGAGCACTTTGCCGGAGATACGCCGGAACAACTCAAGGCGTTTCGAGATCAATACGCGAAATGGATCGAGACTAAGAAGGCCAAGTTTTCGAAAGAAGGACGCGAAGCACGATTTGTTCTGGTATCGCCGGTCGCTATGGAATCGGCAAACAATCGACATCTTCCTGACGGCGCAAAGAGCAATGTCACACTTGCCAAGTATGTGAATGCGATCCAAGGGTTAGCCGCGGAGCTTCGCGTTCCTTTTGTTGACCTGTTTGCTCCGACGGCGAAAGCTTTTGCAGCCGATAGCAAATTGCAATTCACGATCAATGGCATTCACTTGAATGAGCCGGGTGATCGAATGGTATCGATCGAGCTCGATCGACAGTTGTTCCAATCGAAACATCCGACGGGTACCGATGTCTCGATCTTTCACAATACACGCCAGTGGGTGAACGATAAGTCCTGGTTGCATTTGCAAGACTACCGCATGCTCAACGGCTGGTACGTCTACGGTGGGCGTCGAACTTGGGACACAGAGACGTTCCCTGGTGAGTACCAAAAGATCCGGAAAATGGTTGCCGTACGTGATCAATACATATGGGACATCGTTGTTGGGAAGAAGGTTGCAGAGAAACCCGACGATTCCAAGACGGGAGAGGTCTTTATTCCAGAGACGATGTTCGGTACGCGAGATGAAGCCTTTCGACGTGGGCGCGAGCCAAAGACGTTGGTCTACCCAACACCTGCGGAATCGATTGCGCAGATGAAGGTCCCAGAGGGCTTTGAAGTACAACTCTTTGCTTCTGAGAAAGATTTTCCGGAACTAGCAAATCCGACGCAGATGGCTTTCGACAAGAAGGGCCGACTGTGGGTTTCTTGTATGATTAACTATCCGCAGTGGCTTCCAGGAGCTGCAAAGCCCGGAGATAAGTTGTTGATTTTCGAAGATACCAATAACGATGGAAAAGCGGATGTCTGCAAAACGTTCTATGACAAATTGATTTGTCCGACCGGTTTTGAATTTCATGAAGACGGAGTGCTCGTGGTGGATGAGCCGCGCATCCTGTTTCTGAGGGACACCGACGGAAATGATGCCGCGGACGAAGTCATCCACATGATCGATGGTATCGCAACTGACGATACGCACCATACGATGGGTGCATGGGAATGGTCGCATGGTGGATCGCTTTATATGCTCGAAGGCGTTTCCATGTCCACGACTCTCGAAACTCCGTGGGGACCGTTCCGTAGCAACGGACCTTCTGGCTGTTACGTGTTCGACCCGAAGACATGGAAATTTCGACACTTTAGGACTCCAGGCTATGGTAATCCGTGGTGCATGGTCTTTGACAAGTGGGGGATGGGAATCATTGGTGATGGTACCAATGCGCAGCAGCATTGGACCAGTCCGTTGGCAGGTTATGCGGTTTCCACTCGAAAGACACTGCGGCCGAACTTTGATAATCAAGGGATGCGACCTGCGATCGGAAACGACTTTCTGTATAGTCGCCAATTCCCAGACAGTGTGCAGGGGCAGTTCGTCTATGCGTGCGTGATCAACATGCACGGCATGCCTCGCTTCACCTTGCGAGACGAACCAGGCACAGCAGGTTTTGCAGGCGAACGAATCGAAGATCTTCTCAGTTCGACGGATAATTTCTTCCGCCCCATCGATCCTCAAATTGGTCCAGATGGTGCGTTGTGGTTTGGCGATTGGTGCAATGCACTGATTGGCCATATGCAATACTCGCAACGAGATCCGAATCGGGATCACGAGCACGGCAGATTGTATCGATTGGTCTACAAAGACAAGCCTTTGCTAAAGCCAGTGCTTCAGGCCGATGCGACGATCGAACAACTGCTTGCCCAGTTGGAAGAGTATGAACCGAGGACGCGATACCGTGCACGACGTGAGTTGCGAGCTCGCGATGAGGCTCAGGTTCTTGCGGCCGTTGATAAGTGGATCGCTGGTGATGTTGCTGAAACGCGGCTTTGCGAAGCGTTGTGGTTACAGGAGAGTTTTGGCCTGGTAAATCCAGCTTTGGTGAAACGATTGATGTCAGCCAAAGATTTCCATGCACGAGCAGCCGTCGTTCACACGATAGGGAACGAAGTCGAACGCTATCCAGACGCGTTCGCCATTTTCAAGACGGCCATCCAGGATGAGCACCCACGCGTTCGGCTGGAAGCCGTGCGTGGTTTGAGCTACATCCGTACTCCGGAGTCCGCCGAGGTGGTGTTGCAAGTTGCGCTCAAGCCGATGGATTATTGGATCGAGTACACGTTGGAACACACGTTGCATGCTCTTCAACCAATCGTCGATCCTGCTATTCAAGCAGGTAAGTTCCTTGCGAATACGAACGATGGACGAATGAAGTATTACGAAGACTACAAGATTGCTTCTGGTCCTGGAGGAAGGGTGCTCAAGCCGTTGAAGGATGCCGAGAACACGGAGCTCCCACTACGAAAACGGGAAGAAGCATTGCGCACATTGGCAGGCATCCAAGGAGGAAACGCTAACAAAGGAAACGTCGTCTATAGTCGCGTCTGCTCCGCGTGTCACCAAATCGGAAGCGAAGGCAAAGCCTTTGGACCGCGATTGGATGATGTGGGTAGTCGGTACTCGAAAGAGAACATCATTCGTCACATCCTGTGGCCCAATGATACGATTGCCAAGGGGTATGAGACGTTGCAGATTGTGACGACAGACGATGAGGTGGTTACGGGCTTTGTGCTCAAGGAAACAGCCGACGCAGTTACGCTCGGGGTTGCTACCAACGATGGCAAAGGGAAAGAGCGGATGATCGCCAAGTCCGATATCGAGCTACGCAAAGAAATGAAAGCTAGTTCGATGCCGGAAGGTCTAGCGAAAACGATCGGGCCAGGTGAGTTTCTTGATTTGATCGAGTATCTCGCGAAGCAGAATCTTTTTGTGATTCGAGAAGATGGTTGGATCGAGACCGGACTAGCCTCGGAGGGGGCCATCCGAAAGCACGGAGAATTCGCGGAAATCTCGCGTGATGCTCAATTGCAAATACCTTCAAGTTTTCCAACGAATTGGTCTGAACAAGCAAACTTGGTTTTGAGCGCGGTTGATCCTGCACAACGTGAGTTTGCATTCCATTCACCCGATGGAGGCAGTGCGTCACCAGCGGTCGGAGTTCGATTGGCATCAGAATCGGAGATCCGACATGTTTACTTGCAAAACCGTCGCAACGATCAGTTTTATGATCGAGCGAAGAACTTAGCGGTTTGGGTTTCTATGGATGGAAAAGATTGGAAGCAAGTTTGGAAGTCCGAAAAGCCAGCCGCAGATTACAAGATTGATTTGCCCGCTGGTACACGTGGTCGCTATCTCAAGATTGGGATCGATGGTAGCGGAATCCTTCACCTCAACCAGGTTGTGGTGTACGGCAATCGCAAGTAGATTCGATCGGTTTGGTAATTGACGTTGAATCGAAGGTTTTTATTTACTTTCGATTCAACGTCCTGTCGCTGATGTCTGAACTCCGTGTTTCCAGGCAGCCTTCTCCTTTTCCCTCTCCCTCCATCCAGGAATCCGTTAGGTAAACCTATGTCTAAAGCGCAATCCAGTTCGCAATTGATGTCACAAACTTCGCGTCGTCGTTTTCTATGTACTGTGGGTGCGACTTCTGCATGCATCGCGGGAGCTCCGAGTATTTTGACTGCGAGTAGAACCAATAACGAGATCGTCGTAGGAACAGCTCCCTACACGTTTCGTGTCGTTCATAACTGTGTCGAGTTGCCCTCGCAGTACACATGGCAGACAACACACAATGTGGCCGTCGACTCGGATAACAACCTGTATGTGATTCACGAGGGTTTGAGAGACAAAAAGGATCACCCTTCTATCTTTGTTTTTGACGAGAAAGGGAAGTTTATACGAGCTTTCGGTCAGCAGTTTCAGGGAGGAGGGCACGGCATCGAGGTTCGGAAAGAAGGAAGCGAACAGTTCTTGTATGTGGCTGGGTATCAGCAAGTGAAAACCTTTGCCAAGATGACTTTGAAGGGAGATGTGTTGTGGGAACGTCGCGCGCCGAAGGAGTCTGGAGTCTATCACCCAGACGAAGCAGAGAATCCCAAGGGTGATTGGGGCCGCGATCGATTTATGCCCACCAATTTTGCCTTCCTTCCTGACGGCGGCTTTTTCTTAGCAGATGGTTACGGGGCTTTTCATATTCACCGCTATGACAAAGATGGAAAGTGGCTCAAGTCGTTTGGCGGAGCAGGAAAAGGAGAAGGAACCTTTAACACGCCACACGGTTTATGGATCGACGATCGAAACGCGGCCGCTCCAAAACTGGTAGTGACCGATCGTGCACACAACACTTTACAGATCTTCGATCTCGAGGGTAAATATGAGAAAACGATCGCCGGATTCGGCCTGCCAGCAAACGTGGATCGACAAGGCGATTTGCTCCTCGTACCCGAACTCAAGGCGCGAGTTTCCTTATTGGACAAAGATTACAAGACAGTCAGTCAGTTGGGTAGCGATGTCGAGCGTATCACCGCTGATAGCAAGAATACGATTCGGCAAGACGAGTCCAAGTGGATAGACGGCAAGTTTGTGCACCCTCACGATGCCTGTTTTGATCTTAGGGGAAACATCTACGTTGCAGAATGGGTGAAAACAGGCCGAATTACCAAACTTGTAAAGGTTTAGAATTGATTTAGACTTGGATATCCAACTTTGGTAGTTCAGTTTTCGCAACGATAGGTTTTAAGAATGAGTGCGGCAACAATGGCAGCAACGGCGGCTGCGGCTGCTGCGATGCAAGCGTTAAAGGCTAGCGGTGTGATCGTACACGTCGAGCCACAAGAGATTTTGCGAGTCGTTTCGCAGCAATCCGGTGCATTGGTTGTACGATCCACGTTTGGGATACTGAGCACGCACTATAGCTATATCACAAGCTACAAGGGGCTGGCCTTTTATGCGACGAGCCCTACGCCTCTCGAGTTTCCGGCTGGGACCGAATTGATCGATGCGAAATCTATCTGGGTACCTGGGTAGCATCCGATTGTGTTCGTTTGAACGATTCCTGTGCTCTTTACTCGGTAGATAACTATTCCATCCACGAACACTGGCCCTACGATAGCACTAGAACCATGTTTGGTGCCAAAGCCTAGTGTGGTGCCACCTACGAACTGGTTCGCCAGAGGCATTTTGTTCATTTGCACAACCTTGGTGGGCTTGGCGTGGATTCCGATGTTCGGATCAATGTTTAGTTCGTGGCATGCGGTCTTCGATCTTTTTTGTCACACGTCTTGGCACTGCTTATTTGGTCTGACCGCGATTGGAACGGTCATCGTTCTAGGAAAAGTTCTGAATACCAGCATGGCAGGGCGTTGGATGGTCCGACTTTGGCTGTGCGCTGTGCCATGGACTTACTTTCTTGTTGTGGTCCAACCGTGGGCTACCCTTCCTTTAGTCCAAAATGATCCTTCGGCTATTGGTTTGAAAATCTACTCCTGGAACTTCCTGATCAGCAACAACGATTTGGAAGACGTGGTCCGTCATGTGAGGAAGCAAAACGCAGATGTCGTTGCTCTCCTTGAAATCGGAGAGCACCAAGTAGACGCTTTGAAGGGGCTAACTGAGGACTATGCTTTCCATGTATGGATACCAGACGGTGCAGCAGGGGTGGCCGTGCTGAGCAAAGTTCAAAATACATCATTCGAAATTCTCGATCTAGGAGGTGCAGGGATGCCCGCTGTCGAGGTAAATCTGCCGGCAAATGATCGGTCCAAAGCGATGCAGCTCCTTGCCGTGCATACCCGATCGCCTCGAGTGCATCCGTTGAGAACCAAGCAACGGGATCGACAACTGGCAGCAATTGGCGAGTGGGCTGCTGCTAAGGTTGGGACCTCGTACGCTGTTGTTGGCGATCTCAACATCACCCCGTGGTCTAGACCGTTTCATCAATTGCTTCGATCCGGCAACCTGCGCGACAGTCGGTGGCATCGAGGATACTACGGTTCATGGCCAGCTCCGCTCCGGTTCTTTGGCATTCCGATTGATCACTTTCTCGCCAGCAATCAGTGTGAGGTTTTGTATCGCGATGTGGACCCTTATTTCGGGCTCTCGGACCATCGCCCCATTGTCGCTATCGTCAAGTAATCATGAAGTTGCGACTGCGAGAACTTGTCTTATTGTGCCAAGTGTGCTTTGACGATCACTCGACTGACACACTACAATTTAGAGGTTATTCAAACTAGGAGATTGTGTGTGATTGTATTGTTGACAAATGATTTGATGTTTCAGTCCCGTATCAGTGGTGCAGTGAAAAGCGCTGGCAAGGTGCTTGTCGTCGATCGGACAGTGGAACGCGTGGTGCAGCGTTCTGAGCAACCGAGTGAAGTCACGTTGGTTCTTATTGATTTGACGCTCGACTCCTTGCAACTCGCAGAATCGATCCCGCAATTGAAGCTGGCGTTCGCATCAGCAAAGGTGCTTGCCTTCGGGCCGCACGTCGATGTCGATCGGTTGTCCGAGGCTCATGAGTCGGGCGCGGATGCAGTGCTGACTCGCGGTCAGTTCGATCGCGATCTCGTCAAAATCGTTGGGGAATGAGCCTTATTCATGAGTTGTTCCTCTGGAATCGCATCTGCGAATTCAATTCTTGTTGCGATAAGAACCGCATTCGAGCGAGCTGCTTCAGGACTTTCCTCGCCGGCTGATCTGGCAATCCTATTTGTCAGCGGTGAATCGTTGGCGGATCGCAGTGCCGAGATTCTTGAACTATGGAGAGATCTCGCACCCGATCTCCCTTTCTTCGGAGGATCTGCCGAGAGCCTGGTTGGTCTGCGAACCGAAGTGGAAGGTGGTTGTGGCGCATCGATCTTGCTCGTCAGCGGGCTACACGATCGACCCTTCATCCATGAGCTAGAGTGTATCAAGACTCCAGATGGACCGTCGGTGATGGGTGTAACGGAGGAGCTATTGGAGAAAAGCAAAATGGGTTTGATGCTAGTCGCATGTCCCGTTTCATTTTCGATGGAACTCTTGGCCGACGTGCTGGATTTAGAGCGTAGTAATCCAAAAGACCCGATCTGTCCGATCATGGGCGGATACACGAGCAGTCAAAACTGGAGTTCTCCCAATCTAATTTTTTGTGGTGATCGTATTCTTGAGAAGGGGGCCTCAGCGCTCGTGCTTCCCGAAGGGTGGGAATGGAAGACCATTGTGAGCCAGGGTTGTCGGCCGATCGGCGAACCGATGGTCATCACGCAAATGGATGATCAAGCGATTATCGGTTTGGGAGGCAAACCTGCGATGCAACAGCTTCGCGAACTGTTCGCATCCTTACCAACCAACGAGCAGCAGATGATGTCCAACAGCCTCATGGTAGGCCGAGCGATTAACGAATACAGCGAGACCTTTTCTCATGGCGAATTTTTGATTCGCGCCGTCCAAGGGGTCGATTCATCAACGCAGGGTTTGCTCGTCACCGATCGATTTCAGGTAGGGCAAACCATTCGCTTTCATTTGCGCGATGCAGGAGCGGCATCGGCAGATCTTCAAAATCTTTTGTCGCGATCACAGTCGGCAGTCTCCCAAGCGGAAGGCGGGTTGCTATTCACCTGCAACGGTCGGGGGACTCGAATGTTTGACAAACCGAATCACGATGCCAGAACCATCGATCATTATTATCCCAATCTTCCGATAGCAGGCATATTCGCAGCGGGTGAGTTTGGTCCCGTCGCAAATCAGAATCTTGTTCATGGATTTACAGCAATCTTGCACTTGCTGGTTCAGTCGAATTCCAGCGACTAAACAAATTCATTGTGTTCTGTCGAGTATATTTCATGAGCTCGCTGACAGGAATCGATTTGGCATCCGCCAAGACGCGCGCTGTATGCACCACCCAAGCTGGTTCGTTCGGGCGTTTCGATCGATGCGGTTCCGGAGACAAATAGGGGCAATCGGTCTCTACCAACAATCGTTCCAACGGTATCTGCTTGGCAACCTCGCGCAGTTCTGTCGATTTTTTATAAGTCAGCATGCCCGCAAAGCTGATATACATTCCAAACTCGAGACACAGTAGTGCCGTTTCGAGACTGCCTGAGAAAGAATGCATGACTCCGCGCAAATTGCCATGTGCGAATTCTTGTTGGAGTGCATTTCTCATTTCAGCTTCGCACTCTCGCATGTGCACGATCACCGGTAAATTTGTTGTGCGACTCAAGGTCCAATGCTTGCGAAAGAACTCAAGCTGTAGTTCGAAGGGACAATCGTCCCAATACTTATCCAGCCCAGTCTCTCCCAACGCAACCACTCGCGGATGTTCGGCGAGTTCCTCAACGGTTCGCCATGCGTGAGGGGAAGCCAACTGACCATAATTTGGATGAATACCTACCGACGCGCGAAGCATTTCGGATCGCGATGTTAGCTCGACACACTGCTGAGAGGTCTCTTCATCGACCGCGACGCATAGCACTCCGTCCAGGTTGGCAGATCGTGCGCGAACCAAGACGTCGTCCAACTGGATCTCCAAATGCGGGTCGGCTAGATGTGCATGTGTATCGATCCATCCCATGTCTACCAACTTACCTATACATCAAGCGACGAAAAAGAACCGAGTCAGGTGGTAGAAAATCGGTGCAGAAAAGCAAATCGTATCGATTCGGTCCAATACACCAGCATGCCCAACCACCAGCGAGCCGTAATCGTGGACACCTCGATCCCGTTTAATCGCGCTCATCGTCATGCTACCTGCAAAGCCTAAGAACGCGACCACCACCGACATCCCGGCTGCTTCCCACGGTTGAAATGGGGTTACCCAATACAGCAACGCACCGACGATCCCTGTCGTCAACGCACCGCCAATCAGTCCTTCCCACGTTCGCGAGCTACTGACATCCTTGGCAATAATGCGACGTCCCTTGATGCGACTCCATACCCAATGCAGTACGTCGGATACCTGTGATATCACGACAAAGAAAAAGAGCAGACCAGAGTTACTACCTGTCCATAAGCTTCCGTCGAATCGATGCAGTTCGAGATCGAGGAGGGCAGGAGCGTGGGACAAGCAATACACGCAAACGAGCAGCCCCGATTGAATCTGAGCAGAGCGCTCCAAGAATCGCTTATGGTCTCCCGCCATCGCGATACGCGCGGGGATAAACAACGACGCATAAACAGGAATCATGATACTGTAGAACGTGTAGAAATCGATCAGCTCGCCGCTCGGGTACTTGAGTCCCCATTGCGACATGGCGATGAGCAGGTACTGCAGAGGAGTGAAGACCACCAAACTCCAAAACAAAGCGCGATGGTCTCCTCGCCGTGTGGGAGTCATCGTGATGAATTCGCGAAATGCCCAAAAAGAAACCAGTCCAAAGAGGACGATGGTCCCAATCCGATGGAAAAAAATTCCAGCGGTAAGAATGCCGAACATCAACCACCAGGCCCACAATCGATGAACGAATCGTTGAACCAATGCAGGGTTGACGGCCGGATTGGGCGTTTTGGTCAAATAGTGCGCAACCGATGATGCGATACCAAGGGTGATGAGAACGACCGTTGCAAGCATAATCGTAGGGAAGTCGAACCCCTGTGCTTTGACAGCTTTCGCAGCTTGGTCAGCGAGCGGAGCCACCATGTCTGCGGCAGCTTTCGCGATCTCATCGGTCTGGGCGAAGAGCAAGAAAGGAATTTGCATCGATCTCCAACGGGTCTAAAAGAGAAACATTCTGCTATATTAACAGGAATTTCCTGACTGCCGAGTCATAATGCAACTTTCTGTCAGCAAAGCACTTGCGATTGGACGCAACCTGGAAACACCCTTCGCAAATGAAACAAAAACGAGCGTTGCAATTTGGAATTGGTCATTTGCTCATGGCCATGGTTCTAGCTGCCGCGTTGATCACGATGGTGGTTGCATGGCTTGTGCTTTGCTGGAAGTTCCCTGCTTGGAATGGATGGCTAACCCCGGACCGAATTCTCGGAGTATTGCTTCTAGTTCCGATCGCAGCCTGTGGTGCAGTCACATCGGCTGTCACGTTGCTGATTTTGGATCGCGAAGCGATAGAGTCTTGATTCGAGAAGTCCTGCGTGAGCGAGTGGTGGAATATCGATGCTTTTCTACTGCCTTCTTTCTCCTGCCAGTTCCTCGAACGAGAAAGCACGTACCCGCTGAACCACATGCTATCGGACGCGAACTCTCCGGGTTCAAATCAGGCTGGCGACGAAACATTGGATCGCTTGTCGGTGTTCGGCGACATCGTGAATGCGAAGGACTTGGATGCGTTGCAACGCCAACGCCATCGATACACCAACGGTTCCCATCGTTCGTGACAAGTCTTTGTTTCCAAGGATCTTTGCAATGAAACCTTTACGCGAATGGCCAATCAAAATAGGAGACTCCGTTTCGTGGAATCGGACGGCATGTTGAAGCAACTGCAAGTTGTGTTCGTGCGTTTTGCCAAACCCGATTCCCGGATCCAAGCAAATTTTTTCTGGCAAGATTCCGCATTCGGTCAATCGTGTCTTTGTCGATCGAAGATAGGACAAAATCTCTTCGACAACATCGTCATAGTGCGGATTGTCCTGCATGGTTTGCGGAGTCCCCTTTCGGTGCATTGCACAAACACCTGCACCGAAGCGGACCGCAACCTCAACCATTTGAGGATCGGATTCCAGCCCAGATACGTCGTTGATGATCGACGCTCCCAACTCGAGTGCAGCAGTCGCGACCTCACTTTTCGTTGTATCGATCGATATCGGTATCGCGATCTTCCCTTGTAGTTTCTCTAGGATAGGAACCACCCTTTTGAGTTCTGCCTCGGTGTCGACAGGTAGGCTGTAGGGACGGGTGCTTTCTCCACCGAGGTCGAGTATGCCGGCTCCTTCGTCCTCGATCTGTTTTGCACGATCCACGGCAGACTGCACGGTGTAAAAGTTGCCACCGTCGGAAAAGCTATCCGGCGTCACGTTGAGAATCCCCATCAGTAAAGGCTCTTTGCCAAACGAAAGCGTGCGGTCTCGCAGCGACCATGTTGTGGACGGTTCTTGTGAGGAGGGAATATTCGACGAGGGAAAGCTCATAATTTCTAGTAGTTTGTGTATACGGAATGCGAATCGCTCGAAATAGTATTCGTAGTTAGCTCGAAACCGCGCGAGATCGAGTAGTTGCGATTTCACAACAAAAGCACAGACAGCAATATATCTTAGGGTTGAGCCATTTACGGTGTAGTCGGAGTACGGGAGGATTATTCTTGACAATCCGATTAGGAAACATTTACTATATTCGCTTAGCGAAGTTGATCTATTCATGATCTCAATCTCAAAGGAACTGAGTTATTATGCCCAAATCTAGATTGGTTCGGTCTCGAACAAGCCTCAAGCCTCAAGCCTCAAGCCTCAAGCCTCAACAATTCAGGTCGCGGGGCCAAACCAAAGTTCCGGACAATCCTTTTAGAATCACTTGAAAATCGAGTAGTGCTGGCTTCGGATAGTGGGATTGGCTCCATCATTCCTGCGTTTGAAAACGGTCAAAGACCGGATCCCAGTCTTGAGCCAGTCGTATTTTCGTCTTTTCGACTTGCTGAAGTTGATTCTCTGGATGATTCGATTCTCAATCCAGACTTCACGGCCGTTGTTGATTCGATCATTTCTAGTGCGCCTAGATCGCTCGCTCCTTCGCACGGTATCGGACAACTAAAATCTCGCGCGCCGAAGCAAGAAGAACTTCAAAGCGAGCTGATTCAAGTCGATTTTGGATCGTCGAACAATTGGAAGCCAACAGCGAACAGAGATTCCAATAATGGGAGTGGAATCGTTTCCCAGGAAACGGCTGGTGCATTGGCTAATTCAGTGGTTCCTTCATTTCGATTCGGGGGGACTAATGCTAATCAATTGGCAAAACAAGTGTCAGCTCTTGACTTGGAACTGGAATTCGCTGCCGGTTCATTCTGTACGCTGGATGGTGAGGTTCAGATTGCTTCTTTACAGCCACAATCTGTCGTTTATGCAGAAGGCGAAGGTGATGATCCCGGTCCACTGGCACTGATCCTGCCGAGCCTTCGTATTGGTAGTTTTTCTGGACCCTTAAGTAGTTACAGCCCGACGGATGCTTCATCCTATTCAACATTAGCAATTGGAGGAAGTTTCACTGCAGATTCTGTTGCGAACCCAGACTACGATGCACCTGGAACGAATTGGGTGCACACGGTAACGAACCTCTGGACAAGTCCTACGCATTGGAGCTACTCAGAAAACCTGATTGGAGTATTTAATCTTTCGGAGACGGAGTCTGATAACGGAGAATTCGATGAGGAAGATGGTGAATCTTCTGGTGATGATGAAGATACATCTGTAACCGGTAGTTGGAATTCAACAACAACGTTGAAACGCAACGGGTTTGTTCGGTTTTCGATCACTGTTAGTCAAGGAATGACCAGTGTTGCGTCTGCAGGAGTCGCGTGGAGCATTAACATGTCCTATCTCGATCGATTATCCGTGGAGTTACAGGGCGGTGGTTCTTCAAGTTTCGCGTCCGAAGAACCATCTTCAGACACTTCGCAAGACTCCAACAATAGATCCGCAGATGGAGATGAGATTCCGCCCGATACAACTGGCATAGATGAGCTAAACAATGTGAGCGGCGAGGCATCGTGGAATGTTGGTTTCGAGATTGGAGTTTACGCATCGGGAAGTTTCTCAATTAGTAATACGCCGACGCATGGTACCGACGGTGGAGTTGATCGAAATATCTCGGCGAACGTTACTGCAAAAATAGGTGGTGATGCGAGAGAGTCCTTTAGTTGGAACGCTACCAGTCAGTCTGGTAATTTGAGTCTTCCCGATTATCCTGCAGGACAAGGCGAACACCCTTTGAGTCGCTGTCCAGTCGACAATATGGACGATCCGTTTGGCCAAGTGGAAGGAAACGGAACAGCGTCGCGCGGTAGTGGATCAGGATTGAGCGAAGTCGACGGAAGTCTCGAGGCATCAATCAATTTCAATGGTGAAATACGAAATGGACAGTTCTCAAGTCTTTCTGGGAGCACGTCGGTACAGAATCTCGGTACGTCAAATGACCAAGGCGAAGCGGATCAAATTTATGTGGCTCAATACAAGAGCCCCGCAGGATCACCTTCATCGGTTTCCGTAACCTACAAGACCGGATGGAACGGCGATGGTAGTGGGAATGGCGATTCCAATACCGACGGTGGCAACGCATTAACATTGGACTCCGCGGCGCAAACGGAACCCTCGGCTGTCGGCAGTTCAGAAATGGATTCCGACGGCGTAGATAATGGCGAGCACTTCGAGATAGTTGTAGCCGAGTATCATTTGAACAATCCAGTAGTGCGCAACAATGTATTGCGTCCGGATGGTTCTGGAATCGATGTTACTTTGGACTCATTGCGAAAAGTCGACACTGTCGTTCGGTATCGTTCGGATACGGTCGGAGAGGGCTTGGGCGACGTCGAGAATATTGCGAACGGCTCTCAGCCTGACACCACAAAAATCAATACCTCTATCGACGCAAAACGAGACGGAAAGTTAACGATAGAGTCCACAACGATAATGCAGGATTTCTGGATTGTGGAATTCTTTTCTCCCTGGTCAGTTTGTCAGCATGATGATGATTGGACTACGACTGTTAATGTTGTGATCGATACCGTCACGGAAGTGGTTGGCGGAATAGAGGGAGAGTTGCAAGCTGACGAATCTGTGTCGTGGACGATTGACGCCACACTTACGCATTCAGTGACGGTTGATTATGAATCACATGAAATTAGAACGACCCAAATCATTATTACACGTGAGCCCGAGCCCTACGGGTCGGAAGAGCATAACGCCCTTTATCGCCGGGATGCAGAATTAGAAGGGGGACGTTCTACCACGACTACGATCACGGGAGGTGGAAACACAGGAACCGCGACAGTCGAAGCAACTGGGAATATCTCGCAATCATCCTCCGAGTCACAGAGTGGAGCTCATGAGACTGCGATATCTGAACTTTGGTGGAGTGATGATGAAACAGCGGTCATGTTTACTCCAGTCGAATTGACTTTCGAGCCTAATCAATTTGAGCTAATGCTTGAAGGCATCATCGGAGGGGGAAGCGAAGCATCGAGTCAAGGTGACGGTGAAGGCAACGGTAATGAAGGTGGCGGGACGACAAGCTCGAACGGGCGTTTTGGAGACGGGTTGTTTGGATCATGGCTTGGTTCCGAAGGACCGAATAAACACCGGGCTGGTGCTATGGCTCGAGAAATGGGACTGTTAGGAACAGAGCGGCACGTTGAGGCAGCGCATGCTGCAGTTCACATGCAGAGTACGTTTGCAAACTTAACGCCCGTCCTTGGGACTGTAGTGAGTTTGAACGATGCTGCGAGTGGTGTGGATACGATAACTGGTGACGAATTGTCTACGCCCGAAAGAATCATTGCTGGATCCGGGATTGTCGGGGTGGTTCTCGGTGGTGTATTTGGATCAATAAGGGTACTGGCAAAAGCTGGAAAAGGAGTAGACAATGTTGCCGAGACGATTGGACATGCGACTAGACGAGTCCAAACTGTAGGAGACATGGACTTCAAGAGTCAGGCCGCGGCACGCAGAGAAGCGATGCGTAGATTTAATGTGCAAACTTCGAAACCAAACAACTTTCAAATTGAAATTGATCCAAATAGCTATAAGAACCCGAATCTTCGAGGACCAAACGGTGAGCCGTCAGAACTCCTGCTTGGGATAGATCTTCATGGAAATAACGTGAAGATACTCCACCACAAGTGGGGGCATCAATTCAAGGACAATAACACCTTCGAGCTCCCTCATTTTCAAGGGCCAAATGGTGAACACCTGAGTTATCCGAGGTTGCGATGATGTGGAATACAGTGGCAACGATTGTTCAAGAGTATAAGTCTGAGGTACAAGCCATCTTGGACGACGACAACCCTGACGATTGGAGTCCGTGGTTTTTCTTGCCAACGGAGGGGTATGGCGAAGTTAGCAATTATGGTCCATTCAGTTTGAAGAAGCTAAGACTTCTTCGGATCAATCCAATTGAGACGAAACGAATAGGTGTGAGGTCTCCACCCAAATTCATTGACCACACAGAGTCGATTTTGTCAGCTCTAAGGAAAGGTCATGTACCTTTCGAATTGGAGGAAAAATTGATAATCATTCGATCCATAGACTGACTATGGGTGCGTGAATACAGTGATTCGTGATCTTGGTTTTTTCGAAAAACAAGTTGTTCGCGAAAATAGAGGACGAGTGTGGTTTGATACCTCGCATTCTTGGAGGTAATTAAGCGATGGAAGCGAGAATTCATTGGTTTCGCTGGGACCAGGGTGGGCGCGTAACACTGCCGGCATGCGAAGGAGATCCGCCCTATGCGACGGTCGTACGTTTTAAGAATTCTAATGAACCGTGGCCACCAAGTGTTGTTTGGTCACTCGTAGTTGAAAAACTTCGAGTTTTTGAGAGCGAGTACGATTGGATTGTTCGAGTTCGATATCAGTTCCCAAATGCACCTTCGTGTGAATTGCAGCCCGGACGTGAGTTTGAGTTATTGGAGGGCGGCAGGCTTGTTGCGGAAGGGATACTTCTAGAGCCGCAGGAATGCAATCGTTAACTGGATCGAATGGGGTTCCATTCTGAGGACAGTCGAATGCGTTCGACGCATGGCGATTGAGCATGCACTTCGATTCATTAGGCAAGAAACCCGATGATCGGACAGAATGGTGGACTTTGCTAAATAAGCTTTATGATTCTGGACTGATTTGTCCGGACGAATCAAGACCGCATTTATACGTCGTACCTGAAACCTCCGGACAATAGACCTAGTCGAAGGGGAAACGCCTCAAGATCGACGGAGCCTGTATGAACGTTCAATTATTCGTCGTTCGAACGGGAAAGGTACCACGGTGCCAGGCACGAATGATCGGTACGAATGATCCAAGCTAACGGTAACGGTGTCAGTCGATTTCCGATTCATGAAGTGATGGATATGGATGTGTTGATCTTAAATTTCTCAATCTATACTGCTCATTAGCCATTCATCGTGCTATGCGCTCGTGGCGTCACCAGGTCAGCGAGAGTTGGCATCAGGATTTCATTGAGTGGATAGGACGAATTTTGCAGAATGGAGATAGCAAAATGGTGTTGGAAGCATGACTGGACGCAATTAGGAAGCAAAAGCGATATCCGTTCGGGGCAAGCCCGATCCGTACATGACGCGTCGAATTTGACCGATTCATCAATCTTCATCCTGCGACTGCTGTCGTATCGCCAATCCGCAGTTTCTTTTCTCAACGGGATGTTCGAATAGCTGAAAAGAACGGAACTCGTAGACTATTGTAGTTTTCAATTCATTAATTGTCTAATATGTAAAGGACTCGTGACCCCGACACTATGTGTCGAACCTGCCGCAGGAAGAGAATTGTTATGCTCCGTTGTGGATTGTTCCTCTTGGCTATCGTTGTGCTTTCGACAGCAGTGACCGCTGAAAACGATGTTCTGAAGAAATCGCTGGTTCAGCAGTTGAATCAGTTTGCGGAAAAAGATGTATCGTTTCGAGGTGGTATCGAGTCCGAGGAGACCCCAAGTAACGAAGGTGGGATACTCGGCGGGATCCAAGCAGGACTCGTGAAGCAAGCTACATCCTCCGTCTTGAACCAAGGGCAAGAGTACTTCGGTGAGTTCGAAATTCATATCACGCCCAACAAGGATATTGCGTTCGTTTCGGAGCAAGGTGAAACGTCGTTGGAGTTCTATTCGACGGAGACCAAGTTTACTTGTACGCAAACTCACGGAGATACGCCCTTTACTCCGAACCTGATGGTGTTTCAATTGGCAAAGCTACTCGACTGGAAAGCCCTGGCGAAGGGTGTCGAAGAATCGACTAAAGTTCGCGACTCTTCGAAAGGGGAATCGACCGACCTGAGAGTGGTGATGGATCGAGATGATCTTTCTCCGCCAGGATTGCAGAGCATGGTAGGAAACGCGATGCTCGGAATCGGGGGCAGGCAACGAATCAACGTGAGCGTGAATCCACTCGCACCCAGTGTGGTTGATTTCACGGCCATCTTCACGATGAACTCGAAACAAGAGTTGGTAGGGATCACCTACGAATTGCAAATGGATGACCCTATGAAGGAGATGATGAATCGCGGGAACAAACAACAGCCTTTCGTCCCACGAGCACTTAGACGCGGAAAGCAAGACAAAGAAAACGATGAGGATATCGTGCTAGGCAAGTTGGTGAGATATGAGTTCGATCTCGTCAAGGATTCCTCGGAACGACTGGCCAAGTACGTCGAAGACGCAAAGTCCAGAGTTGAAGCGAAGAGTAAGAAAAAGTCGAAGAAGGAAGAGTAGTCTACACGAGATCGAGCAATTGCGGCAGCCACATGGTGATGGCTGGCCAATACGTAGTTATCAACAATGCGACAAGCATGGCCAGGAAAAACGGAATCATGCTTCTGGTGACGTCTGCGATGGAAGTTTTGCCAACGCTGCATCCAACAAACAAACACGTACCTACCGGCGGCGTACATAATCCAATGCATAAATTGGCAACCATCATGACGCCGAATTGAACGGGATGCATACCCAGTTTTTCTACCACCGGTAGAAATATCGGCGTGAAGATCAATACCGCCGGAGTCATGTCCATGAACGTCCCAACAAATAGCAATGCGATATTGATCAGCAACAATATGACGATCGGATTGTCGGAGATCCCAAGCATCAAGCTGGCCAACGTCTGCGGAATCTGTTGTGATGCTAGTGCCCAACTCATCGCTTGGCTCGTACTAATCAACAAGAATACAACCGACGTCATCACTCCTGTTCGCAAACAGATCGATGGCAGACTGCTAAGCTTGACTTCGCGATAGAAAAGGACCGACATCACAAAGGCATAGAGAACTGCGATCGCCGATGCCTCCGTCGCAGAAAAGAGGCCACCAAGGATTCCCGCAAGCACGATCACAATTAGTAGCATGCTCGGTAGTGCCCCCAAGACAATTTGTAGTGGTGATGCACTGTTCGCTTGCGCGGTACTCTTGTTTTGGTTCGCAGTTTCGACTGTAGAAGATGGTGCACTGGTTCCCGCCGAAGGCGAATGTTCGGTTGAGTCAGAAACTCCAGGCCTTAAAGCACCTCGAATAGTCAGCCAGCATGCAACCATGATCAACACTCCAACGAGAACCCCCGGCAAGACTCCGGCCATAAACATGGCAGCCACCGAGACGTTACCCGACACGACTGCGTAGACGATCATCACATTACTCGGCGGAATCAGCAGACCCGTCGTTGCAGCGGTGGTTGTCACGGCTACGCTGTAGTCTCGATCGAATCCGCGGCGTTGCATGGCTGGAATCATGATCCCTCCAATGCTAGAGACGGCAGCCGTTGCGGAACCTGAAATCGCTCCGAACATCATGCATGTGAGCGTGCTCACATAGGCCAAGCCCCCTTCAAATCTTCCTACCATCAAGGTGGCAAAATCGATCAAGCGTCTCGACATCCCCCCTTCCCCCATCAAAATTCCAGCCGCGATAAAGAATGGAATCGCCAGCAGTGTAAAGCTGGAATTGGCGCTGCTCATCCGTTGTGCCATCACCAATGTCGTATCGACTCCCGACATGCTCATCATCAGCATCAAAGTGCACAAACCGATCGCGATCGCCACTGGAACATTCAGCAGCAATAACGCCAGAAAACTGGCTGCGAGTATGAGTATTTGAACTTCCATCTTGCGGATGACCTTACGATTGTTGCGTTACGCTGTTCGAGTGCTGCTTTTAAGTCTTAGTTCGACCTGCGATCCATTCGGCCATTTCCTCTACCGCGAAAAGTACGATAGCGGCACCGCTAAACGGCACTGCCATATACGCGTATCCAACTCGAATGCCTAACGCCGCAGTGATTTGGCCAGTGGCCAGTGTCTTGAAGACCAAGTTACTTCCTCCCCAGAGCAATACACAAGCTGCGAAGAGGATTATCAAAAACTGAACGACGATTGCATTGAGTCGCTTGGCGTCCGAGTCTAGTTTCTGGAATACATAGTCAACGCCTAAATGTTGTCGATTCTTGAAGCCGATAGCTGCTCCTAGCAATGCGGTCCAAGTGAGGAGTATAATGGCAAGTTCTTCCGTCCAGCGACTGGGGACGGCAACGATGAACCGACTCAATACGCCCCATAACACGACCAAGATGGAACCGGCTACGCATCCGATCACGATCCATTCTAGTAACTTGTTGAGCCAATAATTGAAGGTCTTCATTTCTATTTCAGCTCCGACAGTTGTTTCATCAAATCACCAACACGCGTACCAGTCAAGCTATCGTGCATACTCTTCACCTGCTCGGCAAATAGAGCTTGATCTGGGCGATGAATATGTACACCTTCTTGCTGGATCAGCTCCAACAATCGAGCGGTTTCTTGTTGCCACAACTTACGTTGGTACTCGCTGGATTCGTCGGCCGATTGCTGTAGCCAAAGTTGGACTTGCGGAGATAGCTCGCTCCAAACTTTGGTGCTAACAAGCAGTAGATCGGGTACACGCGTATGTTCATCCAAGCTGTAGTGCTTACAAACTTCATAATGACGATTGGTATAGAAGCTCGGAGCGTTGTTCTCGGCTCCATCAACCATACTCGATTGCAGCGCTGTATACAGCTCTCCGAAGGGAACAGGTGTAGGGCTGCCTCCCAAAGCCT
Organism: uncultured Pirellula sp.; assembly: GCA_903858115.1. Classification (GTDB taxonomy): domain Bacteria; phylum Planctomycetota; class Planctomycetia; order Pirellulales; family Pirellulaceae; genus JBKCUI01. The sequence goes on from CAIOHR010000231.1 coordinate 48,160, forward strand.
GCACCATGTCCATCGCCGTCTTGCTCTGCTGAACACGGATCTTCAAGCCACCGAGATCGGACGGCTTCAAAATAGGTCGATTGACCGTGTAAAAGCTGCGTGCTCCAGCATCGTAATAGCACAATCCTCGTATCCCCTTGGTTTCCCCCGCCGCTAGCAGTTGCTTTCCCAAGTCGCTATGAATGAGTTTCCAGTAATGCTCTTCGTTGCGAAAGATATAAGGTACACCAAACAATGCGATCTCAGGGACGAAGCCTTCTAGCGGCGCAGCGGATGTCTTCGTAATTGCCAGAGCACCTTGTTGTAAAAGTTCAATACACTCGGTCTCCGAACCGAGCTGGCTATTGGGGAAGATCTGAATCTCAACGGCGCCACCTGACTTTTCTCGCAACCTCTGTGCCATAAACTCCATCGCGAGATGCACCGGATGCTTTGGGTCGAGTGTATGCGCAAGCTTGAGCACTTGGACTGAGTTGTTGCGAGTCGTCGAGCTCCTAAGCATCCAGGAAAATCCCGCCGATGCAGTAACGACACCGACCAACAAGCCGACAAAAAAGAACGAGAGAGTTTTTGTATTCATCGATGGAGAAGACCTTTACGAGCGCAGCCTGAAAAGCTTCTGAATATCGTAGCAAAATCAACAAACTTATTGGCTGCAACAGGGCATTCGAAGGAATCTTTTCTGAATCATTTAGTATACTTCTCCCGTAGTAAGCTCTAAGAAAAAAGGGAGTCGGCGCAAGAGGAACGCTCTGTGAGCATGATCAATGTTTTGATGATTGGCACCGGTGAGTATACCACCGGATTTGTTTCTGGCTCGATGGCTGCCTCCGACAAGCGAGCGGGTGTTGTCGGCACAACCCTATTCGATCTTCGCCGACGCGGACTGGTCGACAAATTATGGATGGCCGGGACCAACGGAACGAAATTTCCCGAGATACGAAATCATCTGAAGCGGGGTATCGCCGATGTCTATCGCGAGATGGACGTCTCCTTTGAGAGCTTTCCCGCCGATGAGGTCGCTAGACAACCCGATGCGTACCTTCGTGCCCTGGATCAGCTTAGCACCGGTGACGCTGTCGTCGTCTTCACTCCTGACGATACGCATCACGAAATCGTGATGGCTGCCATCGAGCGGAGTTGTCATGTGCTCGTAGCAAAGCCGATCGTCAAGCGCGTGGAAGAGCATCGAGCCATCATTCGCGTTGCCGAATCGAAACGAGTGTTAGTCGCGATGGAGGTTCACAAGCGATTTGACCCGATCTATATCGATGCCCGAGATCGTATTCGCCAACTGGGTGACTTTAGTTTCTTTCAATCCTACATGAGCCAACCCAAGTCGCAGTTGCAAACGTTCAAGAGTTGGGCAGGCAAATCCAGCGATATCAGTTATTACTTGAACTCGCACCACATCGACTTCAACGTCTGGGCTTGTTCGCACATCGCTCGGCCAGTGTCTGTGCGTGCGTCCGCAGCGACCGGACTGGCTCAATCCCAAGGGATCCCGGCTGAAGATACCATTACCTTGATGGTCGATTGGGAAAACGTAGCGACCAAGAACCGAGCCACTGCCATCTACACGTCATCGTGGATCGCCCCCAAAGCGGATGTTCATTCGCAACAGCGTTTCTTCTATATGGGGCATTTGGGCGAAGTGAACATCGACCAGGCGCATCGCGGCTATACATTGGCCTCGGATGCCGCCGGATATAGTTCGCTCAATCCGCTCTTCATGAAGTACACGCCGGATGCCGACGGGTTCTTTTCCGGACAAATGGGCTATGGATATCGAAGCATCGAGCTGTTTATCCGAGCTGCCGACGAGATTCGGCAAGGTAGATCGCAACCCGAAGAGTTTCGAGGTAAATTGGCAACGGCGCAAGAAACACTGTTAGTCACCGCCATCTTAGAAGCGGGCCGTAAAAGTTTGGATACCGACGGCCGTGAAGTTAAGATCCGATATGGAAATGACCCTTACGACATTTCTCTCTAGGCCATACCGGAACATTCGCTCGAGCGGCGCAAGCACTTTTCTAAGCGTCGTAACCAAGGTTCGGTGCAAGCCAACGTTCGGCAGTCGATACTGGCCAACCCTTGCGCTTCGCATAATTTTCTACTTGATCTCGCGTGATCTGATCGACGGCGAAATAGCGAGACTCCGGATGGGAGAAATAGAGCCCACTTACCGATGACGCAGGCCACATCGCATAGCTTTCGGTCAACGTGATACCTGCACGCGATTCCACTTCTAGCAGATCCCAAAGAACTTTTTTCTCCGTATGATCAGGGCAAGAAGGATAGCCTGCGGCGGGTCGAATCCCTTGATACTTTTCTTCGATCAAGTCATCCTTTGTCAAGTGTTCCGCGATTCCCCATTCGCGTCGCACTCGCTCGTGCAACATCTCAGCGAAGGCTTCCGCTAAGCGGTCCGCACACGCTTGTACCAAGATTGCTTTGCCATCTTCCATTTCTTCCCGAAGCTTCTTTGCCAAGTCATCTACTCCGTGACCTGCCGTCACTGCAAAGGCACCGATGTAATCAGGTTTTCCGGTCGGATCGACATAGTCAGCCAAGCTTCGGAAAGCCTTTTGGTCTACTCGTTCCCATTGTTGCCTCAGCATCTCGAATCGAGCTCGCTCTTCGGTGCGTGTTTCATCTGTGTAAAGAACGAGCGTATCGCCCAGGCTCATGGCTGGAAAGAATCCATAGGATCCCTTGAGGCTGATCGTCGTATCTTTTTCGAACTGATCCAAAACTTTCTGAGCATCGTCGAACAGTTCTTTAGCAATCTCGCCAACGACCTCATCTTTAAAAATCTTGGGATACTTGCCTTTGAGCTCCCATGTCATAAAAAATGGAGACCAGTCGATGTACGGACGCAATTCCGCAACGGTGGTGGTGAAGTCGCGAACGCCGATGAAAGCGGGCTTAGGCGCCGTGTAAGAATCCCAATCCAAGTTTAATTTGCGCTGTTGGGCTTCTGCGAAATCAACCAGTTTGCGATCGCGCCGCATCGCAAAACTTGCTCGTTCTTCTTCTTGTTTCTGTTGCACTTCTTTGCGGAATGCCTCGCGACTCTCTGGGTTCACCAGTTTTTCAACGACCGGCACACTTCGCGAAGCATCGAGAACGTGCACGACTTCATGACTGTAGTGCTGCGAAATCTTGACAGCAGTATGTTTCGCACTTGTAGTTGCGCCACCGATCAGGAGAGGCACGTTGAAGCCCTCTCGTTCCATTTCCTTGGCGACATGCACCATCTCGTCCAGCGAAGGAGTGATGAGGCCGGACAAACCAATCACTTGGGCTCCATGCTTCTTCGCTTCGGTGAGAATCTTTTCGCAAGGAACCAAAACACCGAGGTCGATGACCTCGAAATCGTTGCAAGCTAGTACGGTACCGACGATGTTCTTGCCGATATCATGAACATCCCCTTTGACGGTCGCGAGTAGCACTTTTCCGCGGCTGGTATGTCCACCGGTCGCGCCGGCGGCCTTCTTTTCTGCTTCCATGTATGGAGTCAGATAGGCCACACTCTTTTTCATCACGGCCGCTGACTTGACGACTTGCGGTAGGAACATTTTCCCTTGGCCGAACAAATCTCCGATCAGATTCATCGCGTCCATGAGCGGACCTTCGATCACCTTCAGTGGCCGCCCGTATTCAACTCTCGCTTGTTCGGTATCGACGTCGATAAACTCCGAGATCCCTTTCATCAACGCATGCTTGAGTCGTTCTGCGACTGGCAACTCACGCCATGCATCCACTTTGACGGGACCTTTGTCTTTTGCCTTAACCGTCTCGGAGAACTCGATAAGTCGCTCTGTCGCTTCAGGACGTCGATTGAGCAGAACGTCCTCCACGCGTTCTCGAAGTTCTGGTTCGATCTCGTCATAGACCTCCAGCATTTCGGGGTTCACGATCCCCATGTCGAGACCGGCATTGATGGCGTGATACAAAAAGACCGCATTCATCGATTCGCGTACGGTGTTGTTCCCGCGGAAGGAGAACGACACATTGCTAACGCCGCCACTCGTGCGAGCTCCTGGGCATTCCTTTTTGATCGTTCGTACGGCTTCGATAAAATCCACAGCGTAGTTCGCGTGCTCCGGTAAGCCTGTACCAACGGTCAGGATATTCGGATCGAAAATAATATCTTCTGCTGGGAATCCATTCTCGGTTAGCAGTTTGTAAGCGCGTTTGCAAATACGAACTTTGTTTTCATAATCGGCCGCCTGGCCTTGTTCATCAAACGCCATAACGACGACAGCGGCACCATGTTGGTGAATGAACTTTGCTTTGTTGAGGAACTCCGCTTCCCCTTCCTTGAGGCTGATCGAATTCACGATGGGCTTGCCCGGCGAATGTCGGATGCCGACTTGCAAGATTTCCCACTTCGAGCTGTCCACCATGAGTGGCACTTTCGCAATGTCCGCTTCGTGTGCGACCAGATTGAGGAAGGTACTCATGGCGGCGGCTCCGTCCAACATTCCTTCGTCCATGTTGACGTCGATCACGTTGGCACCACCCGCCACTTGGGCTTTGGCAACATTGATGGCATCGTCAAACTTGCCTTCTTTGATTAAGCGAGCGAATTTTTTCGAGCCCGTGACGTTGGTTCGTTCGCCGATCGTTACGAACGGGTTCTTCGGTTGCATCACGTAAGGATCATTGCCCGAGTACTGCGTCGGCCGGTTGCCGCGATGGGCGCGACGAGGAGCAATTCCCGCCACCGCTTCTCCGATGGCCTTGATATGGGGAGGTGTGCTTCCACAACATCCACCAACGATGTTGACCCATCCTTGTTTGGCGAAGTCGCGGACGAAGCTGGCCATCTGGCCTGGGGTCTGATCAAACTCACCCATTGCGTTGGGCAAACCGGCGTTCGGATAGCAACTGATCGGCGAGTCGGAAACATTCGCAAGTCGCTCGACGTAGGGTCGCATTTCTTGACCACCGAGGCCGCAGTTCAAACCAACGCTTAGCATCGGGAAGTGCGAGACCGCGATCCAAAAGGCTTCGAGTTGTTGGCCGGTCATCGTGACCCCGCCAGGGAACATAGTTGCGGATAGCATCGTGGGCCATCGTCGTCCACGGCGTTCGAATACGTTTTCAATGGCAACCAAGCATGCCTTGAAATTGAGTGTATCGAAGGCCGTTTCTGGTAGCAGGATGTCAACGCCGCCGTCTAGCAATCCCTCGATGTTCACTTCATAGCTGGCCACCATCTCTTCGAAAGTTGCAGCTCGTATTGCAAAATTTCCTCGCGCGTTCATGGAGAGGGTGATGGCGGTCGGGCCGATGCTGCCAGCGACGAAACGGGGTTTGGATGGATCGCGTTTGAGGTGTTGCTCGACAGCCGAACGGGCGACTTCTGCCCCCGTTTTGGAGATCTCGTAGGCAAAATCGGAAAGTTTGTTTTCTGCCAATCCGATCAAGCTCGCGTTGAAAGTATTGGTTTCAATAATGTCGGAGCCAGCGTTCAAATACTCGGCATGAATACTTCGAATGACATCAGGCTGGGTAAGCACCAGCAAGTCCGTGGCTTTGGACAAATCAGCCGGGTGATCTTTGAATCGTTCGCCGCGAATAGCCGACTCCGGAAGCTTCTTTTGGAAGATTAACGCCCCCATGGAGCCGTCCAAGAGAAGAATTCTCTCCTCCATGAGTTCCTTGAGGAGAGCTTCGGTGTCGGACTGAGCACGCGTCAACATGTAAATTACCTGAATGATGGACTGATGAAAGAAGCGACTATTCTACTCCAGTAGCTGATTCCTCAAAGCCACTGGATTGATAGTACCGCCTTTATCTGGGTTTTCTAACTCATCGTAATCTCGACGGTGAATCGATGTGTTTTTCGAGGCAGTAGTTAAAGATGGTATTACGAGGGGTAGGTTCGCTATTGCGCCTTGTAAGATTTATTCCGGTTTTGAGATCTGCCGTTGGAGCGATTCGCTGCTGCTGCCGGCTTGGGTGAGAGCGAGGATGTCTCGGTTCCCCAAACACCAGCGAGGGCCGACAATGTCCGTCTTTCCGATCTTTACACGGAGGGTGTAACTCGAGCGACCGGCTTTAGGGTGGTCCTGAATCTCGCTCCATGGGATGCTAACGGGTTTGCATCCGAACCACTTCATAAACGTCACTGGGATGAGATGGAGATGGTCATCATCTATCACGGTATGGACGCATCCGCCCAGGTTGACAAACCCAATCGCAAAGGACTGGAAGTTGCGTCGAACATGTGGATCCAATAACGGCTTGCTCGGAAATTTCATCAATTGTCCCCAACTTGCTCGCAGCAATGCTCCGACGATTGTGATGGTGAACGAGAGTTCCAATCCGACGAGAAGAAAAATCACCCAAACCGGCATTCGTAGCTCCTACTTCTGAGGCACTTTGCGAGACGATTCCTCGCGATCGGCGTGGTTGCGTAAAACTGCTAAAGTTACTTAGAAACAGGCACGATCCGTTTGAACCGATCGCTCAGGCTAAGCTTGGATGCAGGGGACATCGTGGGTAAGATGGTTTCGAATATACTCTCACCTCTTCCATGGAAATACCACTCCTATGAAAAAGCTCGTCTTCCTGATTCTTTCTTCTTTGTGTTTCGCGGACGTTGCATCGGCACAATTCAGTAAAGTACTCGACTCTTGCCGAATGCAAAGTACCATCCTTCAAGGAGAACGGAAGTACGCTGTCTACTTGCCTCCGGGTTTCGATACGTCTTCTCGTAGCTACCCGGTGCTCTATCTTTTGCATGGTAGTGGTGATGACCAAACTGGTTGGGTGCAGTTTGGCGAAGTCCAGTCGATTGCCGACAAAGCGATTGACGATGGAAAAGCGACACCGATGGTAATCGTCATGCCAGATGCGAATACTGGAACGCGAGGATACTTCAACGATGCGAAAGGAGAGTGGCGATACGAAGATTTCTTCTTTCAAGAGTTCATGCCTTTCGTCGAAAAAGAGTACCGAATCAAAAGCGAAAAGCGATATCGCGCTGTTGCTGGCCTCTCGATGGGGGGAGGAGGTTCGTTCATGTACGCACTTCATCATCCCGAACTTTTTTCGTCCGCTTGTCCACTCAGCGCGAGCACTGGTCCTCTCTCATTCGAAGAAGCGAAAGAACGGGCTCTTCGTGTTCGACCTAGCGAACCAAATGCGGAGTCCAAGAAACCAACGGAGGAACAGCTCAAGTCACATTACTTGCAACACAGCGTTCTTGAACTTGTCAATCGTATCCCGGACGACCAGAAGAAAGCGGTACGCTGGTACATCGACTGCGGGGATGATGATTTTCTCTATGAAGGAAACGCATTGGTCCACATCGCGATGCGGAAGAAAGAGATCCCACACGAGTTTCGCGTGCGCGATGGCGGTCACAAATGGAGCTATTGGCGTGAATCACTTCCAACAGTGCTGGCATTCGTATCGCAGTCCTTTCATCAGGATTAGGCCTACGTTAGCTGGTCCCGAGTTCCCTCAAGATGTCGATTGCTTCTTCCAGGCGTCGTGTTTCAATACCAGGTACACGACCGCCGCGGTCGCATCGACCTAGAAGCAACAGTTCATCGTAGCTTTCGTTGGCTCGCAGTCGTTGATGATGCCGTGAGCCAATCGTTCCGTCCACGATTTTGTGGACATCCATGTGATGTGCAATAAGCCATGCGGTACGCGGGGTGATGACGCCTTCCAATGCTTCGAGGCCGGCCAATACGTGATTGGTCGGCTCGATGCCTTTACCCACATCATGCAACAACGCAGCGGCGAGAAACTCTTCATCGTACGGTAGTTCCTCATAGGCAAGTTCGAACACTTGAAGACTGTGGTAAAGAACGTCACCTTCGGGGTGGTGCTTGGGTTGCTGTTTGACATTCTCGAGTGGCAGCAAAAGACCGTAGTACACTTGATACGGATCCAATTCGTTTTCGAGTTGTTCCATCGACTCTTCGATGGGTAATTGGTATTCGCGTTCGAGGAACTGTTCAAATTCTGCGATGCTCGCCTTTTCGATCGCTTTGCCTGTGATGGAACTTTTAAATCCGTACGATTTGAGCGACATGGGATAGATCGTCAGTTCTACTGGGTACTTTTCTTGGACATGAATATGAACGTACGTATGGTTTTCGCCCGACTTGCGAACTTGTTTTCGTTCGACATCGTGCGGAATCAAATCCGCTTCGAGAGCTAGCGAGACCGCTTCGACGCTATCTGAAAAGAGATGAAGATCGATGTCGGAGCCTTCTCGGACATGACCGGTCAGTACGCTTCCGATGATGCGAGGCGAGAATTTGGCGAGACGCCGCATCATCCGAAGTCCGGTCAGCCGCATATCCAACAGAGCGTCGAGGCGAGTTTGGCCTTCGTGAATGCGGGCAAAAGACTGCACCAGATCGCGTATTTCACAGTTGGTCGGTAGATCAGCCGGCTTTACCCAGCCCTGGCACAATCGACGAGCTGCTTTTTGTTTCGCTCGGTAGTATTCCGACTCTTCTCGAAAGTAGAGCAATCGGGCCGCTTCATGAGCGATGCCTCGACGAAGTTTATTCGGTTCCATTCGATGCACCGCGGGCTAAGCCGGTTCTCGGTGCTTTGCAACTTTTTACAACGAGGATCACTGAAGTACCTCCAAGTGATCTATACTCCCATCGACTATAACTCGATCTAACATTCTCTGCAACCTTGTTCGTTAGAAAGCTGTTGTCGGTGTTCGATTGCGACTTACAATGGCTCGCTAGATTGTTGCGAGGCAATTCACTGAATCACATTCTGCTGACCGATTGGAACAAATGCATATGCTCTCGGAACGACTATTGGAGCTGGTCGATGCAGCTCGGTCAGCGGCGCGCCAGGCGTACAACCCCTACAGTAACTTTGCCGTGGGTTGTGCGATTCGATCGAAATCGGGACTCATCTATCGTGGGTGCAACGTCGAGAACGCGTCTTACTCGGTGACTTTGTGCGCCGAACGAGTCGCAGCATCCCAAGCGATTTTGGCTGGCGAGCTGCATTGGGAATCGATGGTTGTATTGTCTCCCCAGCGGGTTAGCATGTGTGGAACGTGCAGGCAGTTTTGTCACGAATTCTCTCCGCACGTGGAGGTTTGGACCGGATTCTTGGATCGCAACGAGGACATGTTCGGACCGACGCCCCTTTGGCAACTTCTGCCAGATGGAATGCGGCTGGAGAAATTTTAATTGGTATGACGACTGATATGGAAACCGGCCAGCAACTCGATGCGGCATTCGAGCCTGCCAAGAGTCGATATGTCATTGGAATCGATCTTGGGACGACAAACTGCGCTGTGGCCTACATGGATACGCAGGCCGGGAGTCCAATGGTCGAGCTCTTTCGCGTCGAACAAATGATCGATGCCAATACGAGCGAACGTTTGGATACGCTACCTTCGTTTCACTATGAATTGACTTCATCCGAAGTTGCCGGTGTCGATCTGCGAAGCAGGTTTTCCAGCGGCACACATGTTGGAGTCGTGGGGGCCATGGCTCGCAGTCGCAGCTTGAGCATTCCAGGTCGCGCGATCGCGTCGGCCAAGAGTTGGCTATGTCATACGATGATCGATCGCTCGGCGGATATTTTGCCTTGGGGTGGGGATGAAGAAGTTCAAAAGATATCACCCGTAGAAGCGAGCCGCCGATACTTGGAGCACATTCGTCGCTGTTGGGATCACCAATTTCCTAGCTTCCCGATGAGTGAGCAGGATACGATTGTGACGTTGCCTGCATCCTTTGACGAAGTGGCGAGGAGACTGACGATCGAAGCCGCGACCCAGGCAGGCATCACAAATTTACTCCTTATCGAGGAACCGCAGGCGGCATTTTACGCTTGGCTTTATCGGCACGAAAAAACTTGGACGGAAAAGCTTCAAGCGGGCCAATCGATTCTCGTATGTGACATCGGCGGAGGGACCACCGACTTTACATTGATTCGGGTAACTGCCAACCAAAAGAATCACCAAGATACCTCTCAAGGGATCGTACACGATGCAAGCGATGCGGTTGCCAATCAGCTCGAAACGACGTACGGGCTCCATCGCGTTGCTGTCGGCGAGCACTTGATGCTCGGGGGGGATAATCTCGATCTGGCACTTGCCAAGGCATTGGAGCATAAACTCCTTGAGGCAACTCCAGGTGTCGATCGATTGAAGCCACGGCAATGGGACGCGTTGAAACAACAGTGTCGTGAAGCCAAAGAGAAAATGTTGGGCGCAACTCCGCCGGAGCATTACTCGTTGAGTCTGCCCGGGAGTGGAGCTCGACTTATTGAGAATACAAAGTCCGTGGAGATCGAACGGTCATGGGTGCATGCGCTGTTGATCGATGGATTTTTTGGTTCCGTCGATTTGAAGAGTCTGCCTGCTCCACAGGACGAAGGCTTTCAAGAATTCGGACTGCCGTACGCTTCCGAGCCCAATATTCTCAGGCATTTAGCTTCGTTTTTGTGGGACCACCGATGGGATGGCCGAGAATCGGATGCAACTCTGACCGACATGGGAGCGGCGAGACCCGACTGGGTTTTGTTCAACGGCGGTGTTCTTGAATCGCCACTGGTTCGCAGCGCCATTCTAGAGCAGTTGCAACATTGGTTTGAACCGCTCGATCCGACGTGGAAGCCGGGCGAGCTGGAGGGAAACCGATTGGATCTGGCGGTCGCGCAAGGGGCTGCATACTACGGACAAGTCAGACGCGGTCTGGGCGTTCGTATCAATGCAAAGCTCGCCAAGGCGTACTATATCCAGATATCAGCGGAGCCGGACCAAGCGATGTGCGTCATGCCGGCCAATGCGCAGCCCGGGCAAAGTTTCCAATTGAACAAGCGGCCGTTGCAATTGATCGTTGGGCAACCGGTGCAGTTTCCGATGTTCGTTAGCAGCACGCAACTATTGCATCAAGCGGGCGACATCGTGCCCGTGGATACTTCGTTCATGACGACCGTGTCACCCATCCAAACGGTGTTAGAGCTACCTAACAGAAAGAATCAGCGGACATTGCCGGTAACGCTGGAAGCGGAACTGAACGAGATAGGAACACTTCAGTTGCAATTGAGAGTGGATGCGGAACGCGAGGAAGAGTATCGAGAAATTTCGAATTTGAAGTGGAAGCTTGAGTTTGATGTACGAGGGCAATCCACGAACACTTGTCAAGCAAAAGGAATTCGAAAAGTCATCGATTCGACTGCGTTGGATCGTGCTAAGATGGCGATCGAAGCGTTGTTTGGACCTGGTTCCAATGTGTCACCCAGGGATTGCATGGATAGACTTGCGGAGCGAATGGAATGCAATCGCAAGGATTGGGAGCCTGGAGTGCTACGTGAAATGTGGAAGGCTCTGATGGAGTATTCCGAGTATCGAAATCGTTCGCCAGAACACGAATCGCGATGGCTCAATGTGGTCGGCTGGACGCTGAGACCAGGATTCGGCATGGTCGCGGACGATTGGCGCGTGAACAGCACTTGGCGAGCCGTTCATGGCAAATTGGTGCACCGAAGTTCTGCCAATCAATCGGAGACGGTGGTGTTGTGGAGGCGCATTGCAGGTGGCTTTACGGTTGGGCAGCAGCGGGCGTTGTATCAAGATGTTTGGTCGCGATTGAAGCCGGTCTTTCAAGGCGGTTCGAGCGCTGCACCGAATAGCAATGTTACGATCGAGTTGTTGCGTTTGATCGGTTCGTTGGAGTGGTTGGAGCCCAAAGAGAAAGAGGTGGTTGTCGAGACACTGTTAGGGTCGCTTGGGAAGAAGCGTTTCGAGCCATTGACCGCAGCGATGTTGTGGACGATGGGACGGTTGGGAACGAGAACGCCACTCTATGCAAGCTACGATAGGTTGGTGTCGTCTTCCAAAGTGGAGCAATGGATTGCGAAGCTCGTCAAGGCAGAACTCTTTCGCGGTGAGTCTCATCGAGCGGCGTGCTCGTTGTGTCTGATGCAATGGTCTAGGCGAACAGACGATCGTTACCGAGACATTTCGGCTTCACAACGCAGAACACTGTTGGAAACGCTTTACAAGAATGGTTTTCCAGCCAAGCACCTTGATCTTATTCAGAATGGCGGTGAAGACCATTCGGATTTAGAAGCGATCGTTGGAGATAGTCTACCACTGGGGTTTGTTCGCGTCGAAACGCGTTGAAACGCGACCTTCAAGAACGACACAACTGTCTTCGAGTACAGCGTTCTAAAGTTACGAAAACATAAAATGTGACCAAATAGACTTGGTCACCAGCAGAATTCTTCTACAGCGTTGCCGAAAAAAGAAAAAGGTCGAAGGATAAAAAAATCTTTCGACCTTTCAATTCAATCCCTACTGATAGTTACTTGGATTTAGGGAGATCCGCCGCTGTAACCTTGTGGATCTTGCCATCTTCCTTCACTGCGAATCCTTCACCTTTTTCGACTTTGGATTCGTATGCAATCACTTGTGGGGTTTTTGCATTGTCCAAGATGGGTTTGCCCCAAATCACTTTGATCTCTCCCGCCTTAATTGCTGCAACTGCCTTGGGAAATGATCCTGCGTACTGATCGAGGTCTTTCACACTCTTGAGCGGTGCACCACCGTAAGAGGCTTCCAAGATCAACGCATGGGTGTTGGCTAATGCTTCGCTTGTTCCAGCAGGCATTTCGGGGCCCGTCGGCTGAGGAGATCCACAGCCGATGAATGTCAACGAAACCAAAAGGCAAGTTACTCGACTCAAAAACTTATTCATATTTCAATCTAATCTATCGACGAGACTACTTCACCACCAGCTCGACTACCAATAGCTTGCCAAGCTACGAAATCGATGGAATCCGAAATGAGTTTAACGGAACCGTCTGCATTACAAACGTTCGACCCGCCAGTGTGGTATGAGGAGGCGGGTGTGTGTGCTTGTGCAAAGGAATTATTGCCGCAGGCGTATCGTTGCGATGCTGGAACGGAAGATGGTTTGTTCCAATTGGGAGGCAGGGTATGCGAATACGAGAACAGCTGGTTTACAGACGAGCGATAATACTGAAGTCCAACGTAACGGAAATAGGTCGGCGCAGCAGTCGGTCCAGTTGAATTGCATTCTGGTAGGTTTCGTCCATCAGTCAGTTGCGCACCGGTGTAAGCCGTTGTAACGACGAAGGATGTTGTGTGATCGTACATCCCTGTTTGGCCATTGTTGAAATTCCCTCGCTTAATCTCCGCAAACATTGCTGTGTTGCTCGTTCCATCCGAAATGGAACCATGCGTAGGACCCTTTAGAACTTGGCCTGCTGAGGCGTTTGGCATGGCGAATATCCCATCCCCAGGAAGACCACCTCGGTAGTCGGCATTTACGCCGGTGGAAACCATGTAGTTCGATCGGCCTGCGTTTGTTTGCAAAGCTGATGACGGATCCGATGGGCACAAATACATCGGAATGTCACCAACTCGCGCAACGGCGTTCGCGCCGGTAAGCGCTGGAATTCCTGGACCGATGGCAACGTCCGAGTTTACGTTATAGTCCAAATTCCATTGATTGAGCTTATTGCCTTGTTCGATGTATGCAAGCAACACGACTTGTGGCGAGGCATCGGAATAATAAGTGGTTGGAACACCACTGGCGTTGGGCAAAACTTTTGAGTGTCTGCGAGGTGGAAAGTACTTCATAGCACTTTCGAAGTTATGGGCGGACAGTCCCATTTGGCGAATGCTGTTTTGGCATTGCATTCTGCGGGCAGCTTCGCGAGCTGCTTGAACAGCAGGCAGTAATAATCCGACCAAGATGCCAATGATCGCAATAACAACCAATAGCTCAACCAACGTAAAACCGCGTCGATACCGAATCTTCATCAAAAACTCCTAAAATAAGCAATGCAAATACCAGAATAAGCTTATGTGTTAGTCTAACCAGGTTCTGGGGAGAGGAAAGCCTCTTTCCTGGAACTTCATGGGGATTGCCCCGCTTGAAATGTCGTCCAAACAAAAAGGTTTCGTCATTTACGAGGCCCAGGCCGATCTCTTTGGATGGTACGATTTGAAGATGAGTTCCTTTTGTTACGTTTTGAGGAATTCTGCCTTCCGTAATCGCCAACCCAGGAAAGAAAGCAACCAATGGATGTTCGATCAATTCTCGATTCGCTTTTGGCAGCAGGAAAGAATGTCTCGAGCCAAGCGACTAACTTTGCTGAGCAGAATCTTGGTCTTCCGAGCGACCCGCAAAGCAAAAGCGAAGTGCTCAAGACGGTGGGAGCCGGAGCGGCGATCGGTTCGATGGCCACTCTTTTGCTAGGTACGAAAGCGGGACGCAAGATTTCAGGAAAGCTGGCCGTGGCAGGGACGCTGGCTGCAGCTGGAACGGTAGCTTACAAGGCCTATCAGCAGTGGGCGAATAGCCAGGGCACGACGACTTCGGAACAATCCGATGCGCCCATGGCCACATTGACAGGCGTATCTGCCGATCGGCGAAGTTTGACGATTCTTCGCGCCATGATTGCGGCGGCCAATGCCGACGGTCAGATCGATGCATCAGAAAATTCAGCCATCGACGAGCAAATGAAGCAGCTTGATCTGCCGGAGGATTCGCAAGAATGGGTTCGTAAAGAGCTGCGAACGCCCCGCAATGCATGGGGAGTTGCATCGTTATCAGATTCCCCTGCAGCGGCGGCGGAGATTTATGCGGTATCGTCTCTCATCGTCGATCACCAAAACGAGGCAGAAAAAGCGTACCTGGAGGATTTGCGGTCGGCGCTCCAGTTGGATCCAGGGTTCGTAAAGTCGCTAGCGCGAGAATTTTCCGTTTCCTAATCGTTTGATCGAACGAATGTCACCTTCGTTTACATGATCGAGAAGTAGTTTTCGACTGCGAAATCGACATGTTCTTTTGTGAGTTCAATGGGTATCGCGTTGAAATGGCAGTAAGCGCGAACTTGCAAGAGGAGATCTCTTGGGTGGCAATTTCGCATCGGGCGGCCAATCGATTTGAAGTGCTTTTCGATCAAGTAGTCGATGACATCTGCCTTGTATGGGATTTGAAGCGATTTGCACATGATTTCGAAGAGTTTGCGGAAAGCTGGCTCATCGGGGTCAAGGACCTCGATCTTGTAGGGAATTCTTCGAAGAAACGCGTCATCTACAAGATCTTTGGGTTCGAGGTTGGTGCTAAAGACCACGAGTTGGTCGAATGGGACTTGGACTTTCTTGCCACTGCTCACGCTGAGAAAATCGTATCGTTTTTCGAGAGGTACGATCCACCGGTTGAGCAATTCGTCGACGCTCATGCGTTGACGCCCAAAGTCGTCGATTAGCAATAGTCCGCAGTTGCTCTTCATTTGGAGCGGGCTATCGGAGATGTTCGTTTCAGGGTTTCGGGCTACTTCAAGCATGCTCATTGTTAGTTCACCGCCAGCGACGATTGTAGGGCGACGAATGCGAACCCAGCGTTCATCGATAGAGGCTTCACGGAGCATTCCGTCTGACTTTTGAGGAGGGTTTTCCTCGTGATTGAGAGGGTCGAACACTCTCAATAGGTCGCCGTCGACGGAAATAGCGCGGGGAATCCAAATAAATTCACCGAAGGACTTGGTGATGCGTTCCGCAATACTTGTTTTCCCGTTGCCGGGGAAACCGAAAAGGAACATACCTCGGCCGCTGTTGACTGCAGGTCCGAGTCGCGCGAGAAGCTTCGGGGCTATCTGAAGGTCAGAGAGTGCCTTTTTTAAGTCGTCACGTGTAGGGTGCTGATGTTCGACGGACTGCAGTCGAACCGATTGAATATACGTTTCTAGCGGGACAGGCGCGGAACCAAAGTAGGTGGTTTTTTGCATATGCCGACGAGCACGATCGCGCCCGGCGTCTGTCAATGCGTGAATATAGTCGTTAGCCGCCGTTGCACCGAGGTATCCCGAGAGCTGTTGAGACTTGAGTTTTGTGAGCGTTGGCTCGATGAGTTGAAAGGGGAGTCGGATTTGTTCGGCGATTGCTTTTCCATGCGCTTCGCCGCGATTCAACAAGAAACGCATGACGATTTCTTCGATGATCAGGCCGTTTAGGCCGGCTTGCTCCAGCGACTCTGGTGCGTTTGGGATGATGGGCTCGTTGGGATCATTGGTAATTTTAAAGAATCCACCGGTCGTCAGTGTCTGAGCCGGGCGGCTTGGTTCCGGAGTTTTCGGAAGCGAAAGAGGTGGTGGCGATGCCGGGTTGTTTTGTGCGGCGAGTCTGTTGATTCGCTCCAGAGCTTGTTCAAGGGAGGAGGATTGCGTTGGCGTCGGGGTGACATTCATGCTGGATGGCTGCATTTTTGATAACAAATCAGGTGCTGATTGTGGTGTTGGGAACGATCCTGAGAGGAGATTCGGAAATCGAGGAGGCCGAAAGTGAGCAAAACGAGGCTTCTGAAAGGAAACGATAGAATCCGATCGTTAGAACAGGAAAACCCAGAGGTCCGTGGTGTCGCAAAAATTGTTTTGGGAAAAAGACAAAAGGCCCTTGCGAGGAGGAAGGGCTGCCGCTATCTTTTCGCCTCCTCGCTGCGGACGGCTTCGGCCGACCTCAATCGAAGCAGTCGTTGCAGAACGACGCCAAGAAAAAAAGCGAAGGAACGCTTGACACGAACCGATAACACCGGTTACCATGTTGGGCCCAACTGAATGACGTTCAGCGGATGCGAGACCTTGAGAGAGGCGTAGTGTCAGCGAAAATGTTGATGAAGTTGAAATTTGATCTTTGACAATTCGGTGGATGAGTTTGATAGATGTTTTTAGCAAACGTCACTTCTTGAGAAGTTTTGTGATTGTTTTTTATAAGGTGGTAAATGACCAAAACCACCGACCGGTTTCATACCGCAACTAGTTTGATACGGTTTGTTAGCAGTAATGTTGGCGAATCTAAGCATACACAAGTGAAGGGTTTGATCCTGGCTCAGAATGAACGTTGGCGGCGTGGATTAGGCATGCGAGTCGCGCGAGAATGTAGCAATACAGGAAAGCGGCGAAAGGGAGAGGACAACATGGGAATCTGCCCGGGGGACGAGGATAGCGTCGGGAAACTGACGGTAATACTCGATAATGTTTGCGGACCAAAGGTGAGATTCCGCCCCTGGATGAGCCCATGCCCCATTAGCTTGTTGGCGGTGTAATAGACCACCAAGGCGATGATGGGTAGCTGGTGTGAGAGCACGACCAGCCTCACTGGCACTGAGACACTGGCCAGACACCTACGGGTGGCTGCAG
>CAIOHR010000232.1 GCA_903858115.1 uncultured Pirellula sp.
CCAAGTCGTATCGCCAGCACAAACCTGAGACCACGCTCAATCCTTTTTCTTTGGCCATCTCACTGGCGGCCATAACTCGTCGAACGCCCACCGGGTCAACAGCTACTGGCTTTTCGCAGAAAACATGTTTTCCAGCTTTGACGGCTGCCTCCATTTGTGCGGGACGGAATCCCGGTGGCGTTGCAAGTAATACTACGTCGATGTCCGTTGCCAAGATTTGATTCAAGCATTCCCAACCGGAAAAACTCTGGTCATCCGTTACTGCATATTGGTCGCCCAATGTTTTACTGAGGTTCTTTTTCCCGTCGTTCATCCGCTCGTAAAACACGTCTGCGATGGCAGTCAATCGACACCCTGGATCTGCTGTCATGGCATCCTTGGCTGCCCCACTTCCTCTACCACCACAACCTACTAAACCAACCTTGATAATGTCGCTTCCTGCTGCATGAGCGGATCTCGCTAAAAACGCCGAGCTGCTTATACCCGCTGTCGCACTGCCTGCTGCCAAAGTAGTCTTGAGAAAAGATCTGCGGTCTGCTTCGGTGCCGTGGATCTCGTTCGGAGTCGACGCTAATGATGCTTTAACTTTGTCCATGATCAGTAATTCGTGGGAGGAGGGATGAATGTGGTGGGATTAAAGGCTACAAATTTCCTTTATTTGATCTATCCTTTGGTATCACTGCCTTTCGTTTTAACGGCCCAGTGATCACTCTCGGTTATAACTCAACCAAACCCATATGCAACAAGACAGCGGATCCGAAGGGGACGATTTTCCTCTTTTAGACGACCAAAACGAACCTGATGACATGCCGGAGATGCGTGGACGCTATTTCCGAGACGAGGACGAACAGTCGTTCCGAGAGTGGATCGCCGGTGCTCCTCAAATCGAGCTGGAAATAGGGTCTGGCAAAGGTCTTTTTCTGCTCAATCAATGTCGCGAACGCCCTAACATCCGATTCGTCGGACTGGAATTGGCTGCCAAATACGCTTGGGATTGCCAATCGAAAGTCCAACGCGAGAACCTTGACAATGTTCGCTTCTACGCGTGCAATGCGGTCGCCGTTATCGACCAAGACGTACCTGACGCCAGTATCGATGCAGTTCACGTTTATTTCCCAGATCCTTGGTGGAAAGCAAAACACAAGAAGCGTCGTGTTCTTAATGAACAAAGTCTTCAAAACATTGAGCGTATCCTGAAGCCTAACGGCGAACTCCACTTTTGGACCGACGTTCTCGACTACTACGAACTTACCTTGGAACTAATCGATCAAGTCACCACGTTAGACGGTCCATTCTTTGTCGATACTCCCGAGTCTAAACACGACATGGATTACCGCACTCACTTTGAAAGACGTACCCGAAGAAACGGCTTACCCGTTTATCGCAGTCGATATTGTAAGAACCAAAGCTCGAAGTGATTCGGGTTCGCCAGACTAGCTACCAACGTGTGATAAACGCTTTCTCGTAAAGTTCGACTCCTCGGTGTAACTGATCGAGGCTTATCCACTCATCGCAACGATGCGCTTGCTGAATACTGCCAGGGCCACAAATAACCATTCGTCGCAATCTTTGTAGTACGCCTGCATCGGTTGCATAGCATACCGAATACGATCGCTGCTGTTCCGCCAATTCCAACATCTTCGCTACGAAGTCGCTTTTGGGGTCCACAC
>CAIOHR010000233.1 GCA_903858115.1 uncultured Pirellula sp.
CGACCTCATGCCCGCTGACATTACGGGTACCGAAGTTCTCGAAGAGAACCGATCGACCGGCTCGCGCGAACGTCGATTTATGGAAGGGCCTCTATTTGCCAATGTGGTATTGGCCGACGAAATCAACCGTACGCCTCCAAAGACTCAGGCCGCGTTGCTTGAGGCCATGCAAGAACGGCAAATCACCGTTGGACGTGTTCGCCACCCTTTGAGCGATCCGTTCTTTGTGCTCGCAACTCAGAACCCAATCGAGCAGGAAGGTACTTATCCTCTCCCCGAAGCTCAACAAGACCGGTTCATGTTCAAGGTGCAAGTTGGCTACCCAAGCTTCGCCGACGAGTTCGAAGTAGCCAGACGCACGACGGGTCGTGGATCGACTGATATCCAAGCTGTCCTATCGGGCGAAGAGATCCTCAGCTTGCAAGAGTTCATTCGAGGCATCGAGGTCTCAGAAAATGTCATTCGCTATGCGTTAGCAATTGTTCGGCAAACACGCGTTGGACAAGACGGCGTGCCGGACTTTGTTAAAGAACAGGTTGCTTGGGGAGCTGGACCGCGAGCGGTTCAATTCTTGATTCTCGGTGCAAAGGCTCGAGCAGCCATGTCCGGTCGAGCGCACGTCGATCCTGCTGACATTCAGTTTTGCGCCAAACCGGTACTACGTCACCGAATGGTGGTGAACTTCGCTGCTGAAAGCGATGGCATCACCAGCGATGCTGTCATCGATCGAATCGTTTCCAACACACCGACCGCTCAAGACGAATTGCTACGCGATGCCCGATTCCAAAGAATACTTGCATCCTGAAGCCATTCGACGCATTGCGTCGATGGAACTCAGAGCCCGCAATATCGTCGAGGGATTCATGTCGGGCATGCATCGAAGCCCATACTTCGGTCAATCGGTCGAGTTTGTGCAGCATCGCCAATACGTCCCCGGCGACGATCTTCGTCATATCGACTGGAAGGTCTGGAGTCGACAAGACAAACTCTACATCAAGCAATACGAGGAGGACACGAGCCTCCGGTGCACGCTTTTGTTAGACGCATCCGCGAGCATGTCGTATGGACGCGGTGCGTTGAACAAGTTCGACTACGCCGCCACGATCTTAGCGTGTTTGGCTTACCTGTCCCTTCGCCAACAAGACGCCGTCGGCTTGACCGTATTCGACCAAAAGATTCAATCGCGTTTGCCGTGGCGTTCGAGCCGCTCGCATTTGCAAAGCATCTACAACGCTCTCAAACAGACAGCCCCCAAGGACAAGACCAACCTGACGCAGGTCTTCCGGGAAATCAGCGAGACCTACCCGAAACGATCGTTGATGATTATCGCGTCTGATTTCTTAGGGAGCGAAACGCAGACACTCAAATCGCTGGCTTCGCTCAAACATGCAGGTCACGATATTTTGGTCTTCCATGTGATGGATGACGATGAATTGGATTTTCCGTTCAACGATCCGACTCGGTTCGAAGGGATGGAGACCGTCGATCAATTGACGTGTAACCCTCGCGCGCTCCGCGAAGGCTACCTCGAATCGTTGCAGCGATTTCTTGACCGAGTCAGACATGCATGCGCAAGCTCGCAGATCGACTACCAACTGATTCGCACTAGCCGGCACATCGATGCAGCGTTGACTGCGTACCTAACCTCACGTATCGCCCATTTGAGGAAGAGGTAACGCATATGCAATTTGTCTTTCAGCCACTAGCCTGGGGCTTTCTGCTCGTCTTGCTCCCTTTGTTGATCCACTTGATCAACTTGGTGCGATATCGCCGAACGCAATGGGCTGCTATGGAGTTCCTGCTTGAGAGCGCCCGCAAACATCGGCGATGGGTTTGGCTCAAGCAAGCCTTGTTGATTGCGTCTCGCATGTTGGCGGTCGCGATTGCAGTAGCCATGTTGGCCCAGTGGGTTAGCAACTCGCGGTGGTTGTCATTGATCAGTCAATCGACAACACACCACTATGTGATCCTCGATGATTCTGCCTCGATGGGCGATACGGCATCAAGCGGTTCCGCCTACAAGTCAGCATTGAATGCCATTCAGTCGATTGCTTCGAACAGCAACGCCCAAGACGGCTCGCATTTGCTGACCGTGATTCGAGCTTCGCGGGCTACGATTGCGACAGCCAAAGCCAAATCGGACAAGGCAAACGAGGCTGTTGGTGCTCAAGCAAACAAAACGGCCGAGACAGGCCTCAAGCCCGCTTCCCTACAAGCTGACTCCGTGGCCGATTTGCTGTCGCGTACGATTCCGACGGACCCATCGAGTCTATTGAGCAAAATCAGCTCAACCGTTCCTAGTTATTTGGATTGCAGTCTGAGCGATTCGATCGACTTGCTCGCGCCGCTATTGCAACAAGCTGCTACAGAAAAAGCCATCGTCTATTTGATGAGCGATTTTCGCAGCAAAGACTGGAACAACACGACACTGCTGAAACAGCAGTTGCTGGCTTTGCCCGGCACCGATGTGGAAATCCAAATGGTCGATTGCGTGGCTGAACGCCACGAGAATTTGACGCTCGTTTCCATCGTTCCACAGCAAGAAGTGTTGGCAGCTGGCGTACCTGCAATGCTTAACATCGCTGTGCGAAATAACGGCTCAGCCCCAGTTCGGAATGTTGCGGTACGTGTTACTGCCGTCGACTACGGAGATCAACAACTCGATCCAAAGCCGACTTCTGCTTACTCCGGTATGACAACGGAATTACCACCGCTATTGATCGATCGCATCGAGCCGGGTGAATTGGTGACGCGACACGTTCAAATTCTGTTTCCCAAGAGCGGATCGCATGTCATGGAAGCGCAATTGCCACCTGACTCACTGCTGTCCGATAACACGGCCCGTTGCGTGCTCGATTTGGAAGAAGGCATTCGCGTGCTGCTCATTGATGGCGACGGGGCGGGCAAGCACTCCTTTTTCTTCGAATCAGCATTGAACCCTGGCGGAAATGCTAAGACCGGTTTGATCATGTCTCGCGAAGGCTCTGAGTTTCTAAGAGACGCGGACTTGAACGCGATTCAGAATTACGCCTGCATTATCCTGCAAGCGGTTCCATCGCTTGACGCGCGAGCCTTGGAAAACCTCCATCGTTACGTTTC
>CAIOHR010000234.1 GCA_903858115.1 uncultured Pirellula sp.
GACATTACACCAATTTTCCACGGCACCAAGTGCTAGGGTCTTCGTGTGCTGGAACAAGAGTACTTCGAACCAATCTGGAACTGATGAGGTGGTTATCGCTAAGTTCAGCGAACAATCCGATTTCAGGAAACTCCAGTGGATCGTAACCGTGCAATATGGGGCGTCGCAAAAAGACGTTCCAGCGATAGCAACTATCGCTAACTCTCGATAGTTGGGCCGGGAGATCTTCTTTCCGAATCGGCGGTGGCGCATCCTTGGCACGAGGGATTTTCATGGATTCGCCGGTGAGTTGAAGTGTGGGTTGCGCAGGAGTGGCTTTTGGGGAAACATACACGAACCGATGGCAATAAATCGTGGCCCGGTGAATTCCCGGACTGCTGCGAGTATCGATCGAAAGAGCCAAAGTCGACGGTACGCCCAGTTGCTTCGTATCCTTGGGACCGTGTACATCTATCTCGACCATCAGCCCTCGTTCATGCCATGCAAAGCGGTAATCGCATCGTGTAGGCTGTTCGCTAATGGTCTCAAGCCTCGGTGCGGCATACGTCGCTGTCAATTTCCAACTTAGATCATCCAGTAGTCCTGTCTTACTCGACGTCACGTCAAAGCGTTGAATAGGAAATCCAAGCTCAAACAGCCACGCGGAATCACCAAGCAATTCCTTTAGACTCATGATGTCCTCATTATCCATTTACTAGCAAACACCAGCATCAGCACGGCATCATAGGTCGCATGAGCCACGATAGCGATCAACAGGTTATCGCAACACCATGCAACGCTCCCTAGAACGAGACCCAACGCGAAGGCGACCGCAATGTAACCGCGACTAAGCGGATGGGCAAACCCGAAAACGGCCGAGCTCAATACAATTGCAACGCAGGCTCCCGATGTCCCGAAGGCTGGTTGCCATTGGTCGACCAACGTGCCTTGAAGCCAGCCACGAAACAGCATTTCTTCGCCCACCCCCGCAGCTAAAGACAGCGCTATCATGTGGAAGATACCACAGTTCTTGATCAACTCACCGAGGTTTTTCTCCGCTACGGTGGCAGTCTCTTGAATCCAGGCCCATTCGAGTTTCTCTAGACAAAGCATTGCGATAGCCATAGCCATTCCGAGTGCCAACCCGCCGAGGACGCCAACACTCAGCCCAACAAGATCCGTTGGCTTCGGAATCAGGGTGTTTGGGTGGGAGCCCCAAACATTACCCAATCCGACGGCAAGCAGTCCGAGACTCAGCTCAAAGATCGCTGCAAAGAATAACTGCTTGCCTTGATTCATGAATAAGAAAACTATTCGACCTTGAGAAGCTCTTTGATCTTGGCCTCGATCTCTTTTGCAGAAGCAGGCCCCGATCCCACTTTGATAAGTTGGATTTTGCCTTCTTGGTCGATGAGCGCGACGTGAGGAAT
Source organism: uncultured Pirellula sp. (assembly GCA_903858115.1). Lineage (GTDB taxonomy): Bacteria > Planctomycetota > Planctomycetia > Pirellulales > Pirellulaceae > JBKCUI01. Next base: position 1,410 of record CAIOHR010000234.1, read on the forward strand.
GCCTGTTACGCCATAGTCTGCGGACATGGTGCTGTCCTTGGGAGTAACCATCGAGCGATGATGGAGATCATACGATGCGATGAATTTCTTCAACATATCGAGCTCGTCTGCTAGCAACACCTCGTCACGATCCTTGGCTGGCTTCGCTTTGTTCGACTCTTCGTCCCAAGTGTACCCATATTGGTTGGTGACTCCGATAATGGTCAATCCTTTTTCCGAGTACTCTTCGTGCCATCTTCGTAGCTCTGGAAATGTCGCGATGCATGGCCCACACCAAACGGCCCAGAAGTCAAGAAGGACGACTTTGCCTTTCAATTCATCCGCAGAGATAGCCGAACCATTGACCCACTCCATGGCGTCCATGGGAGGTGCAGGTTTGCCGATCATCGCAAGTTGCTTCTTGGTCGCTTCCATGGTCCGTTCCATGCTTCGAAGCGAGCTCTTAAAAGGTGTCACGGCGTTTGCCAAGGAATCATCTTTCTCAACGGCTGCGTCGAGTAGCGATTTTCCTTCTTTGAGGATTTCTTCCGCAAGTTCGGGTTTAGACCTGATGTGTGAGCTAGCTAATTGAACTACCAAGGAACCAAAACCGCTGACCACATCCGCAGTCGGCTTTTCCTCGGTCCATGTCTTGAACATGGCGGTCGATCGAGTTCGAATCTCTTGTTGTTGATCTGGGGGTAACACGGAGAGCACTCCCGACATCATGTTGAGAAGCGTCGCCCTCGCCGAAGGTGCTCCCGGATTCTCCAACATAAATTTTTCAAACCTAGTAAGATCGCTTTGCATTATTTCCAGCGCCTGAGCATCTTTTCCATCGCGGCGCATCGCACCTGCAACGTTACGATGAAGCAAACTCAATGCTCGATAGAAAACAATTCCTTGTTTTTCCATTTCGGGCGTATCGACAAAGCGTAGAACTTTGGTCGTAGTTTCATCGATGCTGTCTCTTTTGACAAATGGCATGGCAATCATCATGGCACTAGCAATGTCACCTAGACGAGTTGGATTCTTACGAATGGAGTCCATCGTCGCTTCAAGGTAGCTCTTGGCTTCTTTGTCCGCGTCGATATCCGACGGAACTCCGGTGCGTAAAGCGTTGAACCATTGAATTTGAAGTGTCCGAATCTTTTGATCGTCAACACCCGTTTTGGAAAGATCTTTGATCTCCGCGAGAGCCTTCGCGAGGTCGCGGTTCTTGATCAGCTCCACAATCTTCTTGGAATCATCGGGGGCCGCCTCTTGACCTAAACCGATCGATGCATGCCACGTCATTGAGAACAAAAACAAAATCAACATCATCCGTCCAAAAACCATCTTCATCTCATACGCCCTTTTGGAAAATTCTGAACACCGACATGGCACAGCAGGAGAAATGGATATCGTACGCGAAAAATGAAGATTCGACTAACCGACAACGCGATCCTCAATCTGCAAGAAATATCGTAAATCCACTTTCCGCTACTGTTGCGACCCAAAAATCTGGAAAAAAATCCTCCTCCGATTACGATCGCTTCACGAATTCCAGAATCCACCAAATGCTTGATGCGATCAACATCCCCAAGCGTGCGCAGCGTCAAAACATTAGGCAAATCAATTCCAGGTATTGGTGGCTTGAACGGAGATGCACCTGGAGAGAGAATCAGTTTGTCATACGATTCCTCGTATGTTTTCCCAGTCCCCGCGTCGGTCAGGGTAGTCGTTTTGTTGCTTCGATGGATCTCCGTCACATTGCTACCGAC
>CAIOHR010000235.1 GCA_903858115.1 uncultured Pirellula sp.
CACTTCAAAGAGCCTTTGAACACCGGCGCTATGCCTCAAAAAATCCAAACATCACCTACCCAAGACACCAAACCAGAAAGGAATTCAAAATATTTTTGAATCAGCAATTGCCAAGGATTAAGACCGTCGCTGTCCTTTTCTGTGTCCTTGTACTTTTCTGTGTCCTTGTCCTTTTAATGTGCTTTTTACAAACTGATTCTTGGCAATCACTTCATCACGTAGTGTCTTTCGTGCCTACGATGTGGTTCGATAGTTCCATTTCGAGTCAGTTCTTCGAGTGTTTCCTGCCAAGACTTTAGGTCTTCGTTCGTTCTCTGTGTTGATTCGCAGTATTGAACCAGCCGCCAAGCATCGAAAACGTTTGGTGCATCAATGAAGCCGATATGGGCGTCCACAACGGTTCTCGACTTCGGGTTTGTAAACATCACGCCAAGCCCGTGTGCCTTCGCCAACCAAGTAGTTCCATCGTCAATCGTAGTCTTTGCTGCCAAAGATTCCTCAAAGTCATACTCCGACGCACCTGGACTAAGTTTGGAAACCGCCGCCGAAACCAGCTTCTCCTGTAGTGCAACATACTCGCGTATCAATTGAAGGCGTTTCATCGTTATATTGACGGATAGAGTGTTGTTAGTCGTCATAGTCATAGCCCTAGAATGGTAAGCCTAGTTTTTCAGCAGCTTCTGCGGCCTGCTGGAAGTACTTCCTCGCTACATCAGGTGGCAAGTCGAAAATTTCGACTGGGACGTTTTTGATTCCAGCCGACCCAGCCGCCCTCGCCCGGTGATGGCCGTCGATGATAATTTTTTTCCCGTCGATCTCGGCAATCTTTATTGGTGGGAAATCGCCGTACCCTCCCTGACCTTGCATCTCGCGTCTGAATCGCTTGATCTGGTTGCCAGTAAACTCACTAGCCAACTGTCGACCCTTTAGCGTACTAACGTCAGCTATACTATTTCGGGCATGACCAATTGTATCGGCTACTTTATCGACCGCTCGAGTAGCTTTTGCAACTCTACCTGTGCTTTTTACCATACCTCCCACGAACGGTACCGAAGCAAGTAATCCAAGAGCTCCAAAAATGTGCATGTCCTTTTATGTACGTTCTATCTGGGGCCCACATTACGCTCGAAGCTGGAAAATCCACTAAAATTGCGCAACAATCGAACGCCAACGAGACGTCGATTCGTTATGCTAATAACCTGGATATAGTACAACGCTTTGCAGGAACTCGAATATTGCATCCGAAGTTTCGGAGAATAACAAATAGCCATGGGAAAATTTGAAATCGGTTTTCAGTACCCGTGGTATTTGCTGCTGCTGGTTGTGATTCCAATCACTTGGTGGTTGGGTTCCAAGTCACTTGCAGGATTGGGGCCGTGGCGTCGGTCGCTGGCCTTGATTTTCCGCTCGTTGGTGTTGCTACTCATTGTATGCGCCATCGCGGGCGTTCAATGGATTTGGTCCAGCGAAAAGCTAACGGTCATATATTTGATCGATCAGAGCGATTCGATTCCTGTTGCCAAGCGCCAACTGATGCTCGAGTATGCGATTCAAAGCGTGAAGAGTCATCGGCGCAAAGACCGACAAGATCGTGCAGGACTGATTGTTTTCGGACGCGAAGCATCGATTGAGATTCCACCGCTCGATGAGAATCTGCCGAACATCTCACGACCTGAGTCTTACTTTGGAAAAACGGATGCGACCAATCTCGAAAGCGCGTTGAAGCTTGCCCAAGCGAGCTTCATGGAAGACTCAGCGAAGCGTATCGTCGTATTGACCGATGGCAATCAAACATTGGGGTCAGCAGAGGCTACAGCACAACGGTTGAGCGAGAACGGCATTGGGATCGATGTTGTGCCCGTCAAACTGGATACGAGCACCGAAGTTCTCGTCGAGAAAATCGACATTCCAGGTTACGTGCGACAAGGTCAAACGGTCGACGCGCGTGTCGTCATCAATCGCTTTAGTGCAACCGGCAAAGATGAACCGGTAGACGGACGATTGCGTGTCCAACGGCGAATTGGAAATCAGACGGAGATTCTCGCCGATGGCCCGTACACGCTCGACAAAGATATCAACGTCGTCCCGATCCCGCACAAGATTGAAACGAACGCAGGTTATACCTACGAGGCCGAGTTTATTCCGACGAATGAATCAAGCGACACGATAGCCCAGAACAACAAAGCCACGGCGTTCACCTATGCGCGAGGCAAGGGCAGAGTCATGTTGATTGAAGACATCAGCCATCCCGGTGATTTCGATGCCCTGGTGCAAACCCTTCGGCGAAACGACATCGAAGTGGATGTTCGAGACACCTCAAACATGTTCTCGAGCCTTGTCGAACTCCAAAGTTATGATTCAGTGATCTTGGCGGGGACTCCTCGAACATCGGGCGAAGAAGCGACCAAAGTGGTTTCCTTCTCGAATGATCAAATCGATATGCTCGTTCAGAGTGCGCAGCAATTTGGAATGGGAATCTTGATGATCGGAGGTCCCGAAGCATTTGGTGCAGGCGGATGGACGAACTCCAAGCTTGAAGAAGCCATGCCTGTCAATTTCGCGATCAAGAATGAGAAGGTGATTGCCTCTGGGGCACTGGCGATGGTAATGCATGCCTCGGAAATGGCGGAGGGAAACCATTGGCAAAAGATGATCGGCAAAGCGGCTCTCGATGCATTGGGCCCACAAGATTATTGCGGCGTTGTTCACTACGACATGGCTGGTGACAAATGGTTGTGGGGTGATAAAACGGGAATGTCAAAAGTCGGCGAAGCCAAGTCGATCATGCGATCCAAGATCAATCGCATGGTGCCTGGTGATATGCCAGACTTTGATTCGTCCCTGAACTTGGCATTGAAGTCTCTCAAGATCGTTCCTGCGTCGCTCAAGCACATGATTGTGATCAGCGATGGTGACCCCAGTCCGGCGACCAATGGTGTATTGAGTGGTTACAAAGCTGCTAAGGTCAAGATCTCGACCGTTGCGGTAGGGACACACGGTGCGGCTGGCCACTCCGAACTCAAACGCATTGCGACGGCCACGGGCGGTAACTATTACGTCGTGACCAATCCGAACGCACTGCCGCAGATCTTTATGCGTGAAGCGCGAAGAGTTGCCAAACCACTCGTTTTTGAGCCCGAGGGGGGCATCATCCCTTTCGTCAATCGCCCCCACGAAATCTTATCAGGGATCAGTGGGCAGTTGCCACGTATTTCCGGCTTTGTTCTGACGGAAAAAAAGGATAGCCCCCTCGTGGAAGTGCCTATTCTTTCCCCCAAACCCACCGAAGAAGACACTGCCTCAATCCTGGCAACATGGACCTATGGGCTTGGTCGTACGGCGGTTTTGACAACGGATGCCGGTCATCGTTGGGCCAAGGATTGGGCGAATGCACCCGTTTATGATCAGTTCTTCTCGCAATTGGTACGCTGGACAATGCGTCCAACGAACGATGATGGCAAATACTCGATTGCCACCAACATCAAGGACGGCCGCGTCCAAGTGATAGTCACCGCTCTCGATGAGAACGATGGGTATGTCAACTATTTGGAGATGGGTGCGATTGCTGTTGGACCAGACCTGAAGCCGACGAACCTCACGATGCGTCAAGTGGCACCGGGGCGTTATGTCGGAGAGCTAACACCGGACCAAGCGGGTAGTTATATGCTTAGCATCATCCCGGGTAGCAACAAGCCTCCCATCACGACGGGTGTGACCATTCCTTTCTCGGACGAGTACCGAGTCCGGCAAGCGAATATGCGATTGCTCGAACAGCTCTCCGAGCGCAAACCGACTGGGGGTACATCGGGACTTCTCAGCGACCCGCTCGAAGCGGATTCGATGAAGGAATTGTTGGGGCAAGATTCGTATCGAACGGGATTGCCACCTGCGAAGAGTTTACAAGACATATGGCCTATCGCGGTTTTGATAGGAGCCACTTTGTTCTTTGCTGACGTATTTGTGCGACGCGTTGCTCTGGATCTTGGATTGCCATTGCGCATGTTGGCAGCAAAGCTTCGAGGGCGAGGCGAGTCCACATCGGATGCGGAGCGTCGCGAGCGCCTCGATCGACTGCGTTCCAGCAAATCGAATGTGGGTGAGGATCTCGATCGGCAGAAAGCCACTTTGCAGTTCGAGGAACAAATCGACAATGTTGCCGCAACGACAACCAATGCGGCTGATGCCTTTGGAGTTCAGGAAAAATCCAAGCTCGATCCGAGCGATTTCCAAGCCAAACCTCCGACCATGCAAGCGGACGAAGAGCAAAGCTACACTTCGCGATTGCTAGACGCGAAGCGGAAAGCCAAAAAGAACCAATGATGCTTAACGGAGCAATGAAGGATTGCGATCTTTAGAACAATCGGTTGTAGCCATTCAATGCAGCGACGCGGTAAGCTTCGGCCATGGTCGGGTAATTGAACGTTGTGTTGATGAAGTACTCCAACGTGTTCAATGGCGGAGGTTGCTTCATAATGGCTTGACCGATATGCACGATCTCCGACGCATTCGGACCGAAACAATGGACACCAAGAATCTCCAGCGTTTCGCGGTGAAACAACAGTTTGAGCATTCCAATGGCTCGGCCTGTAATCTGAGCTCTCGCTAAGCTCTTGAATTGAGACTGCCCAACTTCATAAGGGACTTTGGCTTCCGTCAGTTCGCGTTCGGTGCGCCCGATCGAACTGATTTCAGGACTGGTGTAAATCCCGGTCGGGATATCCGCCAGCTTCATGTCGCATGCGGTGCCTTCGATATGTTGTGCAGCAGCGCGGCCTTGCATGTAAGCCGCACTAGCCAAAGATGGGTAACCGATAACATCACCGACAGCGTAGACGTTCGGACAGGTTGTAAGGAAGGACTCGTTGACTGCGATGACTCCACGCGAGTTCGCTTGCACACCGATCGAATCCAAGTGGAGCCCCTCGATGTTGCCAGAGCGACCGTTGGCCCAGAGCAAGATATCGGTTTTTACTTGTTTGCCACTTTCTAAGAACAAAACGACTCCATCGTCACGGGGCTCGATCTTCGAGAAGTTCTCGTTGTGTCGAATAATGACACCCGACTCTCGCATTTGATAACTCAGCGCATCGATGATTTCGTCATCCAAAAACTCAAGCAATTTGGCTCGTGTGTTCACCAAGTTTACTTTGATGCCCAAGTTTCGAAACATGGATGCATATTCGCAACCGATCACCCCAGCACCATAAATCGCAATCGACTGCGGTTTATAATTCAACTCGAGAATTGTATCGCTATCGAAGATTCGTGGGTGCGTGAAATCAACCCCTTCAGGACGAAATGGCCTAGAGCCCGTTGCGATGACGATCGAGTCGCCACGCAAGCGTGTTTCTGTGTCGACCTCAATCGTATTGGCATCGATAAACTTCGCTTTGCCACTGTAGATGGGGACGTTGTTGCGTTCGTAGAACGTTTGCCGCATCGACACTTGTTTGGAGATAATCGATTTACTGCTTGCACGCAATTGCGCAAAGGTAGGGTTGAGGTGAACACCGAGTTCTTTCACAATGGGATTGTTCATCGCTTCCATTACGCTGTAGATGGAGAACCGAAGCGCTTTGCTCGGAATCGTGCCCCAGTGTGTGCAACCACCACCGATTTTGTCGTAGGCTTCTACGACGGCGACACGTTTACCACCCTTGGAGGCCTGCATTGCGGCCCCTTCTCCGCCGGGGCCCGTACCAATCACGACGACATCGAATTTGTGTTCAAGCATTGTTGACCATTTTCTCTATAGGTTGGGATAGCAGGACTCGGAGAGAAGCACGCCCCTACCAAGGACGCGAGGTAATGAGCCCTTCTTCTGGACTGCTTGCGGTTGCATATAATCGTTTTGGAATGCGCCCCGACCGATAGGCCAATCGACCTGCGATCGACGCATGCTTCATCGCAGCGGCCATTCCAACTGGGTCGCGAGCGTGGGCAATTGCCGTATTGAGCAAGACTCCATCCGCACCAAGCTCAAATGCGACAGCTACATCACTGGCTGTTCCGACTCCCGCATCGATAATGACAGGATAATCCGGATCGTCTCCTTTGAGATACTCCAATATGATGCGTAAATTATTCGGATTCAGAATCCCCTGGCCGGAGCCAATTGGAGATCCTGCAGGCATCACACTGGTCGCTCCGGCTGCCTTTAATCGAACCGCCATGATGGGATCGTCATTGGTGTAGCAAAGAACCTGGAAACCGTCATCCACAAGTCGTTTGCAAGCCTCTAGAGTTGCGATCGGATCTGGTAACAATGTTTTCGTATCGCCAAGCACTTCAAGCTTGACCCAATCAAATCCTGGGTTTTCCAAATCCCGCAAGATCTCGCGCCCGAGTCGTGCAACACGCACGGCATCGGTTGCATTGAAGCAACCCGCAGTGTTCGGCAATAAAGTGAACTTGGTCCAATCGATATAGTCGAGAATATTTTTCCCTTCGCGGTCATACAATTTCTCGCGACGAACGGCGACGGTGACACAATCCGAGCCGCTGGTTACTAGCGAGTCTCGCATCAAATCGTTGGTATCATACTTGCCAGTTCCTACGATCAGTCGGCTCGCCAGTGTATGCGTCCCAATCTTTAATCGCGAGTCATCCGAGGTATTTGAAGTGGCCACTCAGCCTCCTCCTACCAAAGTAACAACCTCGACTTTATCGCCCGTTTGCAATAGCCGGGATGCGTAGTCGGATTTTGGAACGATGTCTAGATTCAGTTCAACAGCGCAAAACCTGGATTCGATCTTGGCGTGAGTCAACAAATCGAGAACGGTTGCCCCATCATCGATCTCTTTCGGGGCACCGTTGAATTCAATGTGGATCATCTGGCTAAATAGTAGTAGATTTCTGACGTTCGGGAGACAGAAGTATATCCGCCGTGCTCGATTCCGTCACTCGCTGAATTGCCAAAGGAATCCGCAGCAACAAATCGGCTACCTAGGCTACGAAAACCACTTAACTTGCTGGACAGCGGCTTCGCTGGTTGGTAGTGAGTCGCTATTGGGTTACAATAGGGTTTCCCACCACCACCTTCCCACCCAGATAGCATGCAATGCTTAGCCATCTACAGCTTACTTGTTGCGAAATGCAAAACGGGCTGTCCATCAGCATTCTGCCGTTCGGTGTAACAACTCTGCATCTGCGCCGATGCTGCAGCTTGTTGATTTACGTAGTCCTGTTTATCGGTCTATCGAACACGGATGCGAAGGAACCAATGGATGCAGCGGGAGTACCGTGGCATGAAGCGATTCGACAATCTGGCAACATCGATTTCGACAATGATATCGTTCCCATCCTCACTAAAGCGGGATGCAACATGGGCACCTGTCATGCCAAAGCTGGTGGCGGCCAAAACGGCTTTGAATTGAGTTTGCTCGGCTTTGAGCCAGATCACGACTATCTCCAAATTGTCACTCAAGGCCGAGGGCGAAGAATCTTCCCCGCCGCCCCGGAGATGAGTTTACTACTTCGAAAAGCAACAAGCGAAACTCCTCACGGAGGTGGTGCAAGACTCAAAGTCGATTCACGTGAGTATCGATTGTTGGTGGAGTGGATTCGCTGTGGCAGTCCTAGATCTCCTCAAGCCGTTGTGGCTACATCCCCAACGTCTCCTCCCGACAAAATCAAATTACAACACGTCCAAGTGTTTCCCGACGCACAACTTTTGCAACCGAATCAGAAACAGCAACTCTCCGTCGTCGCTAGTTACACCGATGGAAGCCATCGCAACGTAACCGATATTGCTCTATTCGAGTCGAACAATACTGCTTTGGCCATGGTCAACGATCAAGGGTTGGTGACCTGCGGTAGCTTGCCAGGCAGCGCGGCGATCATGGTACGTTATCAAGGGCACGTGGCTGTCTTTCGTCCAGCAGTTCCTCTCGGTCCTTCGCTAGTCGATCTACCAGCCAGCAACAATCTCGTTGACCAACAGATCTTCACAAACCTTCAGCGTCTGGGTATTCCGCCTTCCTTGCCTTGTGATGATGCCACCTTTTTGCGCAGAGTTACGATCGACTTAACCGGTCGATTACCGAGCAACGACGAACGAGAACGCTTTTGGCAAGCTTCGAGCGAGCATCGCCGAGCCCAGTTGGTTGACGAACTATTGTTTCATCCGGACTATGCAGACTACTTTGCTAACAAATGGACCAGTCTTCTTAAAAATCGTCGCGATGACACCAATGATATGGCCGCCAATTTCGCGTTTCACGCTTGGGTCCGTGACAACTTACAATCTGGCACGCCTTACGACCAAATGGTGAAGCAACTGTTGGCCGCGACAGGGACGATCACAACCAATCCAGCGGTCGCGTGGTACAAACGAGTGAAAACACCCAAGGAGCAATTAGAGGATATCTCGCAGTTATTTCTGGGTGTGCGATTGCAATGTGCCCAATGCCATCATCATCCATTCGAACGTTGGAGCCAAGATGACTACTACGCGCTAGCAGCATGCTTCTCTCGCGTTGGCCGCAAGCCAACTGGCGTCCAGAATGAAGACATGATCTTTCATCAACGAGGCGTCGCTGAAGCGATCAATGTTCGCAGTGGACAACAGTTGCGTCCCAAAGCCTTAGGAACCGACCTGGGCAACATCGAACCCAGCGAGGACCCACGCTTAAAGCTCGCCAATTGGATGCGAGCCCCAGACAATCCATTCTTCGCACGAGCATTAGTGAATCGTTATTGGAAACATTTTTTTCATGTGGGCCTGATCGAACCCGAAGACGATATTCGCGACACGAATCCGCCGAGTAACCCAGAGCTCTTGGCCGCTTTGGAAAAGCACTTTGTATCCAGCGGCTTTGATCTACGGGTGCTGACGAAGATGATTGTTCTCTCGCAGGCTTACCAGCTTAGCTCGACACCCAACGAGAAGAACATCGTCGACTCTCAAAACTATTCAAGGTTTTATCCACGTCGGCTGACCGCCGAAGTACTACTCGATTCCATTGATAAGCTTGTGGGTGCTCAAACTAGTTTTGCGAATCTACCAGCAGGAACACGAGCCATCGCGTTGCCCGACAATAGTTACAATCGAGCTGTACCTTTCCTGAAAGTATTTGGTCGCCCGGAGAACTCTAGCGTCTGTGAGTGCGAACGTGTTCAATCCGCCAACTTGGCACAGAGTCTCCACTTGCTCAATGCAGCGGACCTGAAAGCAAAATTAGCCACGAGCGGTGGGTTTGCGGATCGATTGGCACAAAGCACAGATGAACTTTCGACGCGTTTGGAGCTGCTTTACCAATCCGCCTACTGTCGGAAACCTAGTTCCGTAGAAATTGAAACGGTGCGCCAATTCATTACCTCTGAAAAATCCAGCAAACAGGAATTCGAAGATGTACTTTGGGCCATTATCAATTCGAAAGAATTTCTTTTCAACCACTGAGTTTGCATGTGGAACCAACCTCAGAGAGTGGATGCAAAGGTGAATGATAGATCTATGAACACGTTACATCCTATAACTCATCCTAGAAGAATCCTGGTTCTTCTGCTAATGCTCAGCATCGCGGTGATAGCACTCGATCCCTCGATCGCCAGGTCGCAATCGGTATGTCTTCCCTCCCCGCGACTGCTTACTATCGTCCCCATGGGGGCCCAAGTTGGCACAAGTGTTGAAGTTAGCATCTCAGGAGAGAACCTCGATGAGGTGGAAGGGCTGATTTTTTCCGAATCACGCATTATCGCAAAGCCAGTTCTGGACGACAAACACGCAATTATTCCTAAGCGGTATCGAATCACAATTCCACCAGACATCGCGCCGGGAATTGTGGAAGCCTACGCTATAGCCCGTCTTGGTGTTTCTTCCAGCCGTGTGTTTTCCATCGGCACGATTCCCGAGTTCTTGCAAACGGCACCAAGTTCTTCGATAAAGGATGCGCACCCGCTAAAAATTGGGAGCACCACCAACGCGACAATGGTGGCGCGTGGAATGAACTACTATCGCTTCTCAGCCACTGCCGGTGAGAAATTTCGAATCCATTGCGCCAGCCGTGGTATCGATTCGAAACTCGACCCGGTTTTGATCTTCACCAACTCTAGTGGACGAGTGCTCGCCACCGACCGACTGGATAGCGGCATCGACTATCAAGTCGAGCACGATGGTGAGTACTTCATCCAAGTGCATGATTTAACTTTTCGAGGCGGCCCCGAATTCTTCTATCGACTAAGTCTACAGAAGGCGGCTGGCGAGACGGTCGGCCATGTAGCGGCCTCAACAAGACACGTTGGCCAGTACTCATGGCCTCCCTACGGATTCGACAGCACTCTCTCAAAATCTGAAGCAGAGCCTAACGATTCCAAACAGGCACAGAGAATTACTTTACCATGCCAATTAAGTGGCTCATTCTATCCCGCTGCCGATGTCGATTGCTATGAGTTTCAAGCGTCCAAAGGTCAGCAGTGGTGGATTGAAATCGCCTCCCATCGACTGGGAGTTGCTACTGGCCCTGCTGCTTTGGTGCAGCGAGCGGTTCAGAGCGATTCGGGAAAGAATTGGGAGGATGTTTTGGAACTGAAAGATATTGCATCACCAATGAAAGTCTCCAGTAATAGCTATGCATACGATGGTCCACCCGTCAACGGTGGCTCGACCGACTTGATCGGCAAACTGGATATTCCAACAGACGGCTTATACCGCTTGCAGTTGAACGACCTTTTCGGAGGAACACGCGACAATCCAAATAACACGTATCAACTAATGATTCGACCTGCAACAGCCGACTTTGCACTTACAGGTTGGGTCAAACACATGGAATTGCGAAATGGCGATCGCAATGCGCTTTCGAAGCCACTAGCGCTAAGGCCTGGAACAACGATTGCAATGGAAATCGGGGCGTTTCGTCGCGATGATTTCCAGGAACCGATTCGACTCGAGGTTATCGGTTTACCCGATGGCGTCATTGCTTCGACAATTGATATACCCGCAGGGCAGACATCGGGGACGGTACTTCTGACTGCAAAGGATCAAGCACCGAAGGGACTTGGCTTTATCAGCATCGTCGGCCATGCTTCGGTATCAGGAAGGACAGAAACGCGTAGATGCCAGATAGCCTCCATGGCTTGGCCTATCCGTGATCATTGGCAAGAGTTTCCGAGACCGAGGCTATCTCAGGTTGTTCCCGTATCGGTAACGAATAGTGAACTGAATACCATCTCGATTCGGTCGATGTCTGAACCATTGGACGATTCTCGTTTTCGGGCGGTTGCGAAATCAACAGTGACCATCCCGCTGCAGCTAGAACGACGATGCGAATTTTCAGGCTCCGTCTTAACACTCCATACGCTCGGACATGGTTTTCAAAGTAATGCGCGTTTTGAAATACCGCTTCAGGAGAATCGGGCCGAGGCAAAGATTGATTTGGCAAAGTTGAACGTTGCGCCTGGAGTCTACACGCTCGCCTTTTACGGAGCTGCCGTGGCTAAGTATCGAGACTATCCTGGTGCACTAACTCGCGCAGAAGAAGTAAAGCAATCGATTGTCTCCAGAGTGGAACAACTCCAGCAACAAATAAAGAGTCTGAAGACTAGCGGACAGCAAACAAACGCTGCGTCGCTTGTTTCGATCGAACAAGAATTGAAAGCGGCCGAGTCGGCATTATCTGTGGCAGACAATGAGCTGAAGTTGGCCACAGCTCGCTCGCGGCCACAAGATATCGCGGATATTGTCGTTACCCGACCATTCACTCTAGAAGTATTGCCAGCCGAGGAAAAGAAATGAACAAGAGAACTCTTCGTCATGCAACTACCCATAACGCTCCTTGTCCAGGTCCCATGATAACCTGTCCGCTGGAAAGGCGCTCGTTTCTGAAGTTTGGATTAGCGGGAGCAACGGGATTAACATTGCCTGGTCTTCTTCGATTGAGGGCGCTAGCAGGGGAGAATCTCACGAGTCGCTCGGGCAAGTCGATCATCATGGTCTGGCAACCTGGCGGATGCTCCCACATCGATACCTACGACCCTAAACCTTTGGCAAGCAGTGAGTATCGCGGTCCATTTAACCAAATCGCAACGAAGTTGCCAGGCGTTCAATTCACTGAGTTGATTCCACGCCAAGCCGCGATCGCGGACAAATTGGTGGTGCTACGATCCATGTATCAACACGCTCCTGGTCACCCCGCCGGTTCAATGCAGTTGCTGTCGGGCGATCCTGACACTCGTGACAAGCCTGCACCCAAATACCCTGACTGGATGTCCATTGCACATTATCTATTGAGCCAAAAACGTGGAGGCTCGCGAGCGCTACCAGGTTACATTGGTATCAATCCACCAACCGAATACAACGGCCCCGCTTACCTCGGGGATGCATATTCACCATTTAGTATTACGGGGGATCCTAGCGCACCCAATTTTGTGGTACCCAATCTCGGTTTGACGGATCAAGGTGAAGTCGGACGTATTCAGCGAAAGGTCAATTTGCGCCAAAAGCTAGACACGCTTGATCGCGCTTTTGACCGTAGCGGGGAACTCGGAGCATTGGATCAGTTCGAATCTCAAGCGTTATCCTTGTTAACCAATCCTGAGACCAAGCGTGCATTTGACCTAACCCTCGAAGACGATGCAACTCGGGATCGATACGGTCGCAATAGTTGGGGACAGCAGCTATTGATGGCTCGCCGATTGGCAGAAGCCGGAGTGGATATCATCACCACTAGTCTCAATGGAAAACTATGTGGACGCGTCCATAATTGGGACGATCACGCCGTTAACCATAACGTCTTCGAGGCTCTTCAATTTCGAGCAGCGGCCTACGACCAAGCAGTGGCAGCGTTGATCGAAGATATCTACGAGCGTGGATTGGATGAACGAATTTTGGTCTGTGTAACTGGTGAGTTTGGTAGAACTCCAAAGATCTCTTATGAACCGAGCACCGGGGCGGGAGATGGGAGTGCACCGGCGGGGACCAAACAACCAGGCCGCGATCATTGGGTTCGCGGTTTTACTAACATCTGGTCAGGCGGTGGCATGCGAGTGGGGCAGGTGGTCGGAGCCACGGACAAGCGAGGCGAAGATTCCATCGAGCGTCGTTGTGGCCCCGGCGATTTTCTAGCGACCCTTTATCACCATCTTGGTATCGATTCCTCCAAGGTCTTAATACAAGATTTCAATGGTCGCCCCACACCTATCGTCGATCGAGGTAAACCGATACCTGAACTTATCTAAACCGAGGAAAGAACCGGCCGGTCACTTTCATGTAATCGATATACTCTTGCCCGAATCGATCAATAAGAGCTTGCTCCTCTTTGGGTGTTCGAATGGCTAGCATCCCAAGTACAGCAGCGCAGCAAATGCCGATTAACCAATTCGCAGTGAGCAGTGTCACGGAAATCATCACCAAAGCAGTCGTGAAATAGAACGGGTGTCTCACCCATCGGTAAGGGCCCTGTGTGACGAGCGTTGCATTCGCTCGTGTCACAACGGTATCTGTCAAGTTTCTTCCTAAGCTACTGAGAGTCCAGCACATCAGAAAGGAACTGAAGAGCCCCGAAAATGCTCCAAACCACCGAATGGGGATCGGTATGGCAATCGTGGCCCATTGAACCGAGGCGGGGGAAACCAAATAGGTACCGGTGACACCAAACAGGAGGAGTCCTGTTGTTCGGAGGAGAAATGCAAACAAAAGCCCTTCATCTTTGCGAGAGATCTTTTCTCGCGATTGAGATGCCTTGAATCGATGATAGCCCGTGACCGCAATCGTTAAAACGATGACGACTCCCAATACACAGCGGAAGTAGTTCTCTGTTGCCATAATGATTCGATAAACAAAGGACTGGTTGTATTACTGCAATGGCGAGTCTACCCAAGCCGCAATGTCGAGCCAGGAATGAAACGACAAGCATTTTGTGACTGTACTAAGTTAATATTCTCTTCCAGGGCGATACAATAGGCCAGCGCCACTTTGCTTTGGATATCATTTGCTTTGGAATCAACTTCTAGGTTATTTCATTCACCACCCTGAGAAACCGCACTCCATGATGATCCCACCGACTTACACCTCACTTGTCGTCGCTACGCTGTTGCTCGCTTTCAGCACTTCGATCTCTGCAACCGAACCGACTGTGCAAATACCCAAACCCGATGGAAAAACGGCGGATATGACGAAGCCTGTTCAGGTCTTCCTCTTGCTAGGGCAGTCCAACATGGTTGGCCTTGGCAAGATTACCGGTGGCGAGGGGTCGCTCGAAAATGCGGTTAAGGCCAAGAATCTATATTCTTACCTTGTCGATGATGCGGGTGCTTGGATAGAGCGAAAGGATGTTCGCTTTGTGCGCTTCATGTCCGGCAAGGGGCCGCTCAACAATGAGTGGATGACTGTTCAGGGCGGGAAAATGGGGCCGGAATACGGGATTGGTCACCCTCTAGGAAATGCCGTCGATGCACCCGTCATCATCCTCAAGTGCTGCATCGGAAACCGCAGTCTGGGATGGGATCTTCTGCCGCCGGGTAGTGAGCGGTATGTTTTCGACGGGAAAGTATATCCCGCCTACAAGGAACGGCCGGATTCCTGGGCGATGGACGCAACCAAAGGAAAAGCGACCGAGCCGCCACCATGGCTGGATAAAAAAGGCAAGCCCATAGAGTGGTATGCCGGCAAGCAATACGACGATGATACCGCAGATGCGAAGAAAGTCCTGGCTGACATCAGCACCTACTACCCAGGTGCAACAAAGTTCGAAGTCGCAGGCTTCTTTTTTTGGCAAGGCGAAAAGGACTGTGGCAACGCCGCGCATGCGAGCAAGTACGAAGAAAATCTCGTCCACTTCATCAAACAACTTCGCAAGGACTTCGCTTCGCCCAACGCAAAGTTCGTCCTGGCAACTTTGGGCGAGGCCACGAAGGGTAGCAGCGGCAATGGTGGGAAGGTACTCGAAGCTCAACTTGCGGTGGACGGTACTACTGGCAAGTATCCTGAGTTCAAGGGCAATGTAGCCACGGTCTACTCCCACCCATTATCGAAAGGTGGCAGTGGAAACAGCCATTATAATGGCAATGCGGAAACGTATATGCAGGTCGGCGAAGCCATGGGTCAAGCGATGGTGGAACTGCTCAAGTAACTAGGCCGACCTACCTCAGCGTGAAAGAGTTCGAGATCCTTCTCCCGTCATTCCGAACGATTGTTCAGTTTCTTTGTTTCCACATTCTTTTTCTATCCGATGCGTTTTGGCACTCTCCCTTTTGGACGATCTTTGAGTCTCGAGGCTTATCCTGGGTGACTGCATCGCCTATGCTTACAGGCAGGGAGTTTTTGGCGCGTCCTGCAAGCATACCGAGTGGCAAACTATGAACCATTTTTGGCAATTCGCAACGTCAAGCTCGATTCGCTTCGGCCGTGGAAGCTTGAATACCCTAGCAAGCGAAGTCGTCAACCGTAGATTGCAACGCCCTGTTATCGTGATGGATTCGACGATCGAATCGCTGCCGCAAGTACAAAAAGCCATAACGAATGTTCGCAGCGTGGCGAAAGGGTGTTCTGTTTTCGCTGGTGGCGAGCCTGAACCTTCGCTCGAAGTAGCAGAATCTGCAATCGAAGTCGCACGCGTGAGCGATGCTGATTCCGTGATTGGTATCGGTGGTGGAAGCAATTTGGATATCGCAAAGATTGTTGCGGTCGTTTTGACGCACGGCGGGCGTGCTCGCGACTTCTTTGGATTTGGTAAAGTTCCAGGCCCGATAATGCCTCTCATCGCCATTCCAACCACAGCAGGAACCGGAAGCGAAGTATCCCATTCCGCAGTGCTAACGGACACAATTGCACAAGTCAAAGTAAGTACCCTTAGTCCATTCCTTAGGCCAACATTGGCTTTGATCGACTCGAGCCTTACCGATTCTTGCCCTGCGAAAATCACCGCGCACAGTGGCATCGATGCACTCGTACATGCGATCGAAGCGTTGACCAATAGACCGAATGAGCAAATGCACATTGCTGCCGACAACGAAAACGAATCTACCGTTTACGAACCGCGAGCTTACGAAGGAAGCTATTCCTTCACTTCGATGCTTGCTTTAGAAGCGATTCGAAATATCCAACGTTGTTTAGTACGCGCGGTAGAGACACCATCCGATCGCGATGCGAGAGACGGCATGGCATACGCAGCCATGTTGGCAGGCATGGCTTTTTCCAATAGCGGCGTTGGCCTTGTTCATGCATTGGAGTATCCGATCGGTGCGCTTACTCACTGCAGTCACGGCGAGGGGAATGGACTGTTACTGCCATACGTCATGGAGTTCAATAAACCTATGTGCCATAGTTCGATGATCCGAATAGCCAGTATCCTCACGGGACAGCCAGAAGATGGCTGCAGTTGCGAAGATGCGATCGTGGCCATTCAGAAACTGCAAACTCAAATTGGTATTCGATCTAGATTGCGGGATTTAGGACTCAAGCGCGAGCAAATCGATCAGGTTGCGGAGAAAGCAATTCAGATTGAACGACTCATTCTGGTCACCGCGCGTCGACCAAATTTGGATGATTTGAAACAAATTCTTTCGAACGCTTGGTAACAGCTCAGCCCCTGTTCAACGTGTCACCCCTCAAGAGTATGTAAATCGTCCAATGGAAGGGGTCCGTATGGTATCCGGTGCATGGACAAAAAGTTTGCTAACAACTGATAGCCATGCTCCGTCAATATAGACTCAGGATGAAATTGAACACCAACGACTGGGTGCTCCCCATGGACTAATGCCATGATGGTCCCATCCGTTGTCCATGCAGTTGGATGCAAACAACCTGGAAGACTAGGACGATCCACAATCAACGAGTGATATCGACCCACCACAAAGGGATTCGGAATTCCCTCAAAGAGTCCAGTCCCGTCATGTTCGATGCTGGATGATTTCCCGTGAATCGGCTGTGTAGCGCGGACGATCTTTCCACCATACGCTTGGCCGATCGACTGATGACCAAGGCACACTCCTAATATGGGTGTCGAGCTACCGAGGCGACGAATCACTTCCATCGAACAGCCCGCATCGTCCGGCGACTTGGGGCCAGGGGAGATGACAATCGCTTGTGCACCTAAGCGTGAGATCGCATCTACAGTCATGGCATCGCTACGCACAACGATCGTTTGCTGCCCGAGTCTTTGTAGATATCGATCCAGGTTGTAAACAAAACTATCGTAGTTATCGATCAACAGTATCATGTTGGTATCGTGTCAGTTCTCGAAGATCATGTGGATTCTCGAAGCGACTTTTCGCCCGCTTCGAGAAGTTCAATAATGCGCTCGGTATCGTAAACGCAACCTCCCCACGTCCCGCCACTCGCGCGTTGCAATGCGGCCCACAACCGAGTGTCCGTCGGCAATCTAGGATCCGATTGAAGATCTGGATGCGGCTCCCGAAGCTCCAAGATTTTTGCACCTTCGTCCGGCAAAAACGTTCGACCGTCGCATCCGACAAAGTTGACGCTCGCCTCCAATGTCTGCCTGTCGATTTCAAACTGAATCGTATCGCCATCTCGCAGCTTGCCGATGGGGCCACCCGCCAACGCTTCGGGCCCCGCATGACCGATACATGCACCTGTACTAACACCGGAGAACCGCGCGTCCGTAATCACAGCAACATGCTTGCCATACTCCAGATGCTTGAGCGCGCTCGTCAATTGATACGTTTCTTCCATGCCGGTTCCCATGGGTCCGCATCCAATCAATACTGCGATGTCACCTGCTTTCAAAGGATTTTCATGCTTTCCTTTGGCGGCCGCAACCGCTTCTTTTTCGCTAGTAAAAACACGTGCTGGACCTGTTTTGCGATAAACGCCGTCCTCGTCGATCACTGTCGGGTCAATGGCTGTCGATTTGATGACCGAGCCATCTGGACAGATATTGCCGATGGGG
This sequence comes from uncultured Pirellula sp., assembly GCA_903858115.1. Lineage (GTDB taxonomy): Bacteria > Planctomycetota > Planctomycetia > Pirellulales > Pirellulaceae > JBKCUI01. The sequence goes on from CAIOHR010000235.1 coordinate 17,847, forward strand.
AAGCAAACGGTGCTCGTCAAACCCATCGCCTTGGCTTTGCTTGGTGGCAAGATCACGTCGTCTGGATCGATTCCATCTTGGCGTATCAGCGATTCGCGGATGGCGGCACGACGATCGGATCCATGCCATTGATCCAAAATATCATGCCATGTCCGTCCGGTCACCGTCTTGGCATCGCATTTGGCGATTCCTAATTCTCGCAAATGCCACATCACTTCAGGCACACCACCCGCCATGAACAATCGAACCGTCGGATGGTACTTGGGGCCGTTGGGCAATACATCGACAAAGCGACTTACTTTGCGATTGATCTCTTTCCAAAGTTCAATGCTGGGTCTTGGCAATCCAGCCGCAAACGCAACGGCAGGAACGTGCAATAGCAGATTGGTGGAACCTCCGCATGCAGCATGAACGGCGATGGCATTGTAGAACGAATCTTCGGTCAAGATATCTTTCAAACAAGCCTTGCGTTCGTGTTGATCCCACAACGCAGCGGCAGAGTGTTTTGCAATCTCGTACCATATCGGCTGACCGCTCGGTGCCAAAGCTGCGTGAGGAATCGTCATTCCCAATGCTTCGGCGACAACTTGGCTCGTGGCTGCTGTTCCTAAAAACTGACAGCCACCTCCGGGAGATCCGCAAGCTCGACATCCGGCTGTGGCCGCTTCTTCGAGTGACATCACGCCATGACTGTAACGCGCACCGATGGTTTGAACTTTCCCGAGATCCTCCGCATCCCTCGCTGGTAACGTCACTCCGCCAGGAACTATGACACTCGGCAATTGAGACGCGCCTGCCAACGCGAGCATCATCGCGGGCAGACCTTTATCGCATGTCGCAACTCCCATGACACCGCGACGCGTAGGAAGCGATCGAATGAGACGACGAAAAACAATAGCGGCATCGTTTCGATACGGCAGGGAATCAAACATCCCTACCGTTCCTTGTGTTCTACCATCGCAGGGGTCGCTGACAAAGCCTGCGAATGGAACTCCCCCTTTCGCGCTGATCCATTCTGCAGCGGCTCGCATTAATAAGCCGACTTCCCAATGGCCCGTGTGATATCCCAAGGCGATGGGGCTGCCATCCTCTGCCCGAATACCACCTTGCGTACTCAAGATAAGGAACTGTGGCCCCAACATCTTTTGGATATCCCAGCCCATCCCTGCGTTTTGAGTCCAACCAAACAAATCGCCGCTGGACCACTCGGTCAGCATTTCATGTGTGAGTGGCAGGGATCCTTTGGGGCCTTCGCCTTGTGTCTGAGTCGTGGATGAGCTGATGCCGAACCAATTGGATAAAGAAAAGGCGGATGCCATGTTTCAATCTCGTGATAGTAAATAGAAAAAACGAAGGCAGCTTGTTCGGCTGCCTTCGTTCGATGACTTTTTGATTCTAGTCTCGTCGTACCGACGGATCTACACTGGTTTATCGGTTGAGTGTCAGGCCGAAGGTGAATCCAGGCATGATCAAGTGCTGATCGTTCGAGAATTGGTTGCCTCCGCCAAGGTTTGTCGCGCCTCTCCATACTCCTCGACCGAAGTACAACATTTCAAAGCCACCTCGCAAATCGACGTGTTTGGTGGCCTTGTAGGCACCTTCGACCCGAATGTCGAATCCAACCGTATTCTCGTTATTTTTCCGTCCAAAGTATGTTGCTGAGGATTGAGTCTGAACAATGGCTGCACCTGCAGCTGCAGTCGCGGCGTAGTATGTGTTTCTAGTTTCCGTCGAGTTGTTCTGGTTTTGGTAGACGTGCCCTGCAAATACTTTCGCGTCGTTGGAGAAGGTCCAGCGGCGGACGAACTTGGTGTAGCGGAAGCCGAATTGCCCCAACAGCATGTGGTTGTTGGTTAACGCGATCTGCCTGGTGATTGTCTCTTGACTAGCGGTCGTAGCAAAGGGTGGAAATATGACTGCAGGGAAAAACTGATATTGGTCGTTTTGAGCGACGTCTTCAAACCGTACGTACCTCATCCCGATCATGGGTTCCAGAATTCCACCATATCGATAGGGTTCCAGCCGCCAAGTTTTGTTGGCATCGAAACTAAAGAACGAACCGACGTTGACGCTATCCCTAATCGTATCCAATCGTTCGTCCACGCCAACTCCTGGCACGATAGGAATAATTGGAGCGTTTGCCAATCTTTGTTCGTACTGGTTGTAGATGTTGGGTCCCGACATGTGCATGGTCGAGAACGTCCAGCCTTTGTCGTTGTCCTTCATCCAACCCGCATCGAATCGATTGCCCCACGTAAAGTCCAAAGCGTTCGAGGATGTCTCGGTGTCAGGTCGAGTGACTCCGAGATACATGCGATCGTAGGTGAAGAAGAAACCTTTATTGGCTCGCTGACGAGCGGTGAGGTCCTCCATGTCTTGCAATTGCACTGGAGCAAAGAACTGCCAATCTGGATCAAAATGCACAGGCTCGGCATTTGGATGGTAACCATTCTGTGAGAATGCGACCGGACCTGCGACTGCCATCGCAGCCAAAACAAACATGCGTATCGTTCGTTGTAAAACGGACATAATAACGTTCCCACCGTTCCTAAGCCCCAACGCAAAACTCTCAGTCTGTCCGAGAGATTGCAGAAAATCGGATTGTGCTTCTAGTATCGGAACTGCAGGCGCTTGAAATTGAATCGGTTTAGGTAAACCCTAGCGAAAATTCTGTTTGCAACTTTGATAGCGTTTGTTGCAATTAAGATAGTGCGGCCGCGTTTGAGCTCTATTTCCCTGGAATTTCGCGGGACTTCAAAACAAAGAGCGGACGATCATGCAGGACGGACCTCAGATGAAAATCCTGCGTATCGATCTAAAGATGATGATTCTCGTATTGCACTCATGCTCGCCATAAACAACCAGCCCACGACCAACCCACTCCGAAACCTACTAGCACGTTTGTCGAGCCCGCCGCGAGCCGGCCTTCTTTTCGAAGATCATCGATGAGGATAGGCAGGGTACACGATACAGTGTTCCCTCGGTTCTCCAGGCGAATAGGCAGATGATACTCGTCGGTGCCGAATGCGGTTTGAAGATGTTCCAACATCTTGCGAGTCGCTTGATGCATGAGAAAACAATCGACATCCGCTAGAGAAAGTCCCTCTCGGGCTAGCATCTCTCTCACCATTTGTGGAATGGCACCCACGGTGAAGCTCATCAGACTCGGACCGTCCATATAGAGTCTGCTATTCCAGCGTTTTCGATTTCGAGGTTTGATCGCACAGGAAGGTGTTCTTGCCCCTCCATCTGCCACGATCAAGGTGTCCGCCCCGCTGCCATCTGTTCCGAATTGAAATCCGCGAAGAGCCGTGCCTTCTTGAGACTCAATAAGCGTTGCCGCACCTGCATCACTAAAGATTGGGCGAATGGAACGGTCATTGTCGAGTATGTATTTCGAGTAGGTTTCGCCCGTAACAAGCAAAATGCGTTTGCATTGGCCACTTGCGATCAGCCCTTCGGCCATGGAAAGGCCGTAGACATATCCCGAGCAACCCAGGTTAAAATCGAGTGCTCCGCAGGTCGTCCGCAAATCGAGTCGATGTTGGATCAGACACGCGGTTGTTGGAAGGGGATAGTCTGGAGTCTGCGTGCAGAAAAGCACATAGTCAATCGACTTCGGATCAACATTGTTTTCTTCAAACAGCTTGAGGCAGGCTTTGACGGCTAAATCGGAAGCCGTTTCGTCTGGAGCTGCGATGGTTCTGCTGTAAATACCAGTCTTTGCGGCGATCAGTGGCAAATCCCAGTCAGGGTTGAGCAACTGGAGTTCGTCGTTGGTTTCGATTCGTTCAGGAAAATGAACGGCGATAGGACCGATCTGCGAATGAAGCACTTTGTTGGATACAGAAAAGGGGATGCCGACTAAACTCGAAGCAACATCATAACGGCGGTTAAGGTAGCATGGTAGCTAAGGCTTGCATTCGAATAACCAATTTTAGGTGGTTGTTATGCTATTCCGCTACGGGCCTTGAGTGCGGGCTTTTATGCACGGGCCTACATGTACGAACTTATGTTCGGGGTTCATGCGAACCCTTAGGGGCTGAGTGGAACGATAGGCAAATTGTTCACTGCCGGTGGAGGAGGTGGTACCGCTACCCCTTGGCCCGCTTGAAGACGCAATTGTTCGCCGCTTGCAATGAGAGCATCGTTCGACACCGATGGAGTCGGGGTCAGCTGGACGTCGATGATCCGTTCGTCTCGTTTTTCAAACGGCCAAAGGGACTCGCTGACAAAATCCAACGGTGGAATCGCATACCAGGGCGGGTTGAATCGCCTCAAGAATCGTTCGGTTCGATAGCCATCTCGAACAATCTCAAAATTTCTCGTCCCATAGTAGACGTAGTTAGTCGACGCAGGACTCAACCCGATGGGCTTCCTGTCGACGTATACCATCGCACCGGGCGGGTTGGTTCGAACCGTCATCCGCTTCCGCACACAGCCTGCCATCGGGCAAGACGTCAACCATGCCAGGGCCAGCATGGCGATTCGAGAACGTTGTTTTTTGAGTACGTCGAACATCGTATGTCGGCAACGGAGAATTCTTGAGCAATTGAGAAGCGAACAATACAGGCTTCAGCTTTTTGACCGCAAGTGCACCGTGGTAAGCTGCGTGATTTGGGTTGATCCCGAAACCAGAGCGACAGACGGGCACGCTTACATCGCTGGCACGGACTCGCCGCCGCCAAGTGTTACCGGTGGTTCCACGACAACGACCTCCGGTCGATGCGTCATTCGTTGACAGGCCTGCCAACTCCAAACGCGTTGGATCACGCGATAATTCAAATAGACGACTGCTGCTGCCAATAATGGGATCCAAAGCGGTGTCTCAATCACTAACAGAATAGCGATCGCATTCAGGAGCAGGACAGGCAAGACCATCGCGCCGGCAAAAGCCCATCTGCCACCCCACAGCTTCCCATCGGCTCGCTTGATACGATACACCGAGAACCAACCTGCTGCACATCCGACGATAAGTAGGAATGCTACCAAAGCCGTCAATCCCTCGTTTCTTCTACCCGCAATTGCCATCAAGAATGCCATCAAACTGCTGATGCAACTGACGATGGCGAATTCATCCAACCGCGGTCGATTCATGTACGAAAGTGTCTTCGCTCGAACAGCGTGGGCTCTCGATCGCACATCCGGCATGGTAAACCAGGGAAGTTTAACGTTCGACGGCTCCATGTTTGGCGATTCAGAGGCGGATGGTCTTTCAACATTCGAAGCATCCGCCTTCGACGCTTCATCACGTTCGACAGATGTGGATTTTTCAGATGCTTTGCCAAAGTGTGCATGACTCTCAAGCGGCACTTGGCTGTCAAGCGGTTCTGCGATGCTTTCCTTGCTCAGTGAATCGCTCATCGGTTCTGCCCGGCGATAGGAGTCTGGCGCATCGAGAGTATCGAGAACGCTCAAAACGGTTGACAAACTGCCAGATGCACCGGAGTCCGATTTCGCAGCGATCATGGAGTGAATTTGTGATTCAAGTTCGCCCAGGATGAGTGTCCTTTCAGATCGTGAGACTTTCTGCTCCAAGAGAACTTGCTCTACAGCGTCGAGATAGTTGTTGATGGATTTGTGAGATTCTTCCGCTAATTCCACGGGGGTATGATGATGTTCCATGAATGGTCCTGTCCTTATGGTTTGATTTGAACGGTTTTTCTTGAGACGAAAATGAAATGCGATGCGTTCGCCACTCAAGTGGCTAACACTGTTTGGGGAGCTAACAATTGGGAAACGCTTCCTACGATGGTGGCCCATGTATTCGACAATTCTCGCAACCTCTTCTTTCCATTCGACGAGAGACTGTAGTAACGTCGAGGAGGACCAGATGTGCTCTTCTCGATCCGCAGCTTCAACAGACCGTCTTTCGAAAGTCGAGCCAAAAGAGGATAGATAGTGCTTTCCGTGACTTCCATGCCGGGAGTTTTGCCCATCTGCTCCACCACGGCGTAACCGTACGTCTCTTCGCGATCCACGATTGCCAGTACGCAAAGTTCGAGAACTCCTTTGCGCATTTGCGATAACCAAGTTGAGTCCATAAGGCATCCTTTTGAATCAGAAATCAATGAACCAAGGAGATGGAACCACGCCAAAGCCACATCGCCTTACTACTGTGTTTCGCACAGTACCGGCGATTCTTGGGAAATACAAGAATGAAATTTGCTGAAACAACGAAGGGTGTCTCCAAACAGGAGAGCCGTGCAGATGGCTGCCACGGGCTTAGGATTCAGGATACAATGGCAATTGCTTGAGTCGCTTGGCGACCGTAATCCATCCGAATTACACCTTTTGTCCTCACCCACCTGGAGTAACTAATGACCCGCCAACTGTTTCTTATTGCCGTTTGCTTATTTCCGTCGGTTCTGTTCGCTCAAGACGTCAACACCGCTCCGAAAGAATCCAGTGACCTGAAGAGCATTTTCAACGGAAAGGATTTAAGCGGCTGGGACGGTGATCCTACCATGTGGTCCGTCAAGGATGGTGTCATCCATGGCGAAACGACTGCAGAGAATCCCGCCAAGGGCAATACGTTCTTGATTTGGAAGGGTGGATCGACCAAGGACTTTGAACTACGTCTTTCTTTCCGATGCAATGCGACGAACAACTCTGGCATTCAGTATCGCTCGAAACATTTCACCGACGCGTCTGCAAAAAACAAATGGGTGGTAAAGGGTTACCAGCATGAACTACGCAACGAAGCAAAGTTTCCCAACATCTCGGGTTTTATTTACGACGAAGGTGGAAAGCGTGGGCGCATTTGTCTCGTAGGTGAAAAAGCGAGCTGGGAAAAAGATGGGAAGCAAGTTCACGGTACATTGATCGACCAAGCCGGATTTGAAAAACTTTTCAAACTCGACGACTGGAACGACGTCGTCATCATCGGTAAGGGGAATCAGATCAAACACTACCTTAACAATCGATTGATTCTCGACTTTACGGACAATGAGCCGAGCCTCGCTTTGCTCGAAGGCGTTCTAGCGTTGCAGCTTCATGCGGGCAAGCCAATGTGGGCTGAGTTCAAAAACATTCGTATTCGAGAATTGAAAGAGTAGTCTTTCGACTACCGTCGGATTCAACATAAACGAATCACTCGATTCCTAGAGTGATTCGGCGATGGACCAACATAGATGCGAATCGCGCTTCTGAGACGCTATCAAAGCCAATTTAGACGGAACAGAAAATGACACGGACGACATTTGCTCTTACAAAACTCAGTTCCTGGGTTGCTCTTGAGAAGCATGCCGATGCCATTCGAACCGTTCACCTTTGCACGCTCTTTTCTCAAGATCCCAAACGAGGTGAGCGGTTCTGTATAGAAGTCGCAGGTCTGTTCCTGGACTATTCGAAGAATCGAATCACAGACGAAACTATTCAGCTTCTGGTTCGATTAGCAGAGGAGTGCGGTCTTCGAGAACGAATCGAGTCGATGTTCTCCGGAGAGAAAATCAACATCACAGAGAATCGCGCAGTATTGCATATTGCTTTGCGTGCTCCAGTGAATTCGAACGTTTCTACCGACGGCAAGAATGTCGTTCCTGAAGTACATGCGGTTCTCCAAAAAATGTCGGGCTTCGTCAATCGAGTTCGCAGTGGCGAATGGAAAGGGCAGACTGGCTCGCGAATCAAAAATGTCGTGAACATCGGTATTGGCGGTTCCGATCTTGGCCCCGTGATGGCGTACGAAGCGCTTCGGCATTACAGCGATCGATCGATGACTTTTCGTTTCGTTTCGAATGTCGATGGAATCGATTTTGTCGAAGCAACTCGAGATCTGGATCCCGCAGAGACTTTGTTTATCGTTTCCTCCAAGACCTTCACCACGATGGAGACGATGACCAACGCTGAGAGCGCGCGCGATTGGTTGTTGCGCAAACTTGGATCGCGTGAGGCTGTCGCTAAGCACTTTGTTGCCGTTTCGACAAATGCAGAAAAAGTCGCCGCTTTCGGTATCGATACTGCCAACATGTTTGGGTTCTGGGATTGGGTGGGAGGTCGTTACTCGATGGATTCAGCGATCGGGTTATCCACCATGCTGGCCGTTGGACCCGAACATTTTTTCGCGATGTTGGAAGGGTTTTATGAGATGGACGAGCATTATCGCACAGCTCCCTTCGACCAAAACCTACCCGCGTTGATGGGATTGCTCAGCGTTTGGTATACCAACTTTTTCGATGCACATACCGTTGCCGTCTTGCCGTACGAAAATTATCTCAAACGTTTTCCTGCCTACCTGCAACAACTGACGATGGAAAGCAATGGAAAGAGCGTCACGCTCGATGGTACCAAAGTGACTTACGATACAGGCCCGATTTATTGGGGGGAGCCGGGTACGAATGGTCAACATTCTTTCTACCAATTGATCCATCAAGGGAGCCGGCTTATACCGTGCGACTTTATCGCATTCGTTCACGCACTCACTCCCATTGGACGCCACCATGACATCTTATTGGCAAACGTTTTGGCTCAATCAGAAGCGTTAGCGTTCGGCAAAACGCACGAACAAGTGAAATCGGAAGGGACCGCCGATTGGCTCGTGGCTCACCGAGTTTTTGAAGGAAATCGTCCATCGAACACGATTATGGCGGATCGCCTGACTCCGAAAGTTCTCGGCAGCTTGATCGCACTTTACGAACATATCGTTTTCACTCAAGGTGCGATATGGAACGTCAATCCATTTGATCAATGGGGCGTGGAGTTGGGTAAAGCACTTGCTCAAGCGATCATTCCAGAACTAGAAGACACTGAGTCTCCGGAACTAAAACATGATAGTTCGACGAATAACCTGATCTCGCGATACCGTCACAAGAAGGGAATGAAGTAGTCCGGTGAGAGCAGGCACTTATCGCTTGCTAATACAGTAGAGACCGTCGATTCCGCGAAGGTAGATCGAGTCGTTGGCGATGGCGGGTGTTGCCCAAAAAGTATCTTCAATCTTACCTTGGCCAACGATCGGAAACTCGGAACTTGCTTCGAGCAAAACGGAGTTTCCTTCTTCGTCGAGAATCAGAACCTTGTCGTCCACAATCAACGGACTTGCCGCGACCATCTTGAGCATGCCCAAGCGTCGCTCTTGGACCTTTTTCCCAGTGTCCGCTTCGTAGGCTCGCAATATATTGTTATCCATGACCACGACAAACTTGCCCGAGGAAACAGGTGAGGCCATTCCTGGCCCCGCTTTATTTTCCAACCAGTCGCAGTTGCGAAATGATTGGTTCTTCTTTTCTGGTGTCAGATCCCCTGAGGCACCAGAGTGCATCGCGAATAACGGCCCCTTGGACATCGGATCCGAACCACCAAAGTAGATTCGATTGGAATCGCTGGCGATCGAACAAGCCGTCGGTGCTTTGACTTTGTCGATGGTCCATAGTTTGCTTCCATTTGCAGGATCGTAGCTTGTGAGTCGTTCGCCCCCCGAGGAAATCAGTTCCGTACGAACCCCATTTTTCCACACGATCGGCGAACTCCACGAGCTTCCAAATTTATCTCGATTGTCCGACCAGACCACATCGCCTGATTGGGCGTTGACGCACGTGAGCGATGCGCTCTTTTCGGTGAAGTGCTGTGCGAATACTCGTCCGTCATGGATTGCCAGCGAGCTTCCGGTGCCAAAGCCATTATTGGTCGGAAAGGCCCCCAGTTCCTTCTTCCATAAGGAAGATCCATCATGAGATAGTCCCGCCATCGTGCCTGTGGCTCCAAAGAACACATAGACGCCTTTCTCATCGACGACAGGTGATTCTGTAGCATACGTATTCGACGGATGGATGGGATGCTCTGGACGTCCTTCCACGACAGTCTGTTTCCAAATCAATTGACCATTCGTTGTGTTGTAGCAATGTACCTGCCACTGGATTTGAACCTTGGGGGCTGCCGACAATCCGCCCATACCCATACTTTGCGGCATGCGCACCCCGCCTGCAAAATCTTTAGGTCGCATTTCTTTGTCAGAAACCGCAGTCGTTACAAACAACAACTGTTTCCAAATGACAGGTTGCGACCAACCCGCACCGGGTACGACCACCTTCCATGCCAGGTTTTTTTCTGCGGACCATTCCATCGGAATGTTCTGATTTCGGATGACTCCGCTGCCACCACCCCGAAACTGCGAAAAATCTGCGGACGTCGGCGGAACAAGGACTCCAAAGAACATGCTAGCCAATGTGATTTTTGGAAGAAGCCTAGGAAACATTGGGATCACCTGAATGTTAAGGAGTTAGAGAGAGGAAAGTTCTGCCGCAAAGGCTGGGTATACGACTAAGTTAGTATCGCAAGCTGTCAATTGCGTGGAAGCTCCTTTCGCCCTCAATCATTCGTCGCTATTTCAGCAGCCGATGCACCGGAACGAAAAGTCGAGTGTTTTCGTCTTTAGCCAAAGTGCAGGACATTTTTCTGTCGGGCAGAACTGTGACCTTGACGGCTAGGAAAGAGAAACCGCGGCACCGGAATTTTCTAAAATTCCGAAAACAGAATGCCGATGCTGCAGATTCGCAGGAAGGCGAAAAGTCCGCTACCGTTGTGGACTGATTTCTATGGATGGGCGGTTTCTCACTATTTGCACGAGAGGTCCGACCTTATGTCTATCGAATTTCTAAATACCGCGATGGTATCACTCTTTGTGGGAGTATGGCTACTTGTCGGCCATATCATTTCGGTGGATCATTTTTAGTTCCCAAGTCCGGTCGTAACGGCCAAACACAAAATGATTCAAGTTTGATGGAAGTCCGAAAAACCAATTGCCCGAAGTTGAAGTTCTGTGGCTTTACACGCCACGAGGATGTTCGGATCGCTATCGACTGTGGAGCAGATGCGCTGGGTTTCAATTTCTATCCAGCAAGCCCGAGGTACGTTTCCACCGCGCGAGCGGCAGAGTTTTCTGCCCTCGCGGATGGCAAAGCGTTGCGTGTCGGTGTCTTTGTCAATGAAACACCGCAGCGCGTGGCCGAGATCGTTCGAATGTGTCCATTGGATGCCATTCAACTTCACGGTGACGAATCGATGCGTTGGGCAATCGAGGCTTCGACTTTTCCGGAATTGCGAATGATTCCGATTTGGAAAGCTATTGCATGGCGAGGAACGCACCATCCCGAAGATGCAGCCATCGCGACGCAATGGACTTCGCATGTCACCACATTCTTGGTGGATGCACACGACCCAGTGCAACGTGGCGGAACGGGCAAAACCGCGCGCTGGGATTTGCTATCGCCTCGTCCAGCGGAGTTTCAGTCCGTACCCTATTTGCTCGCGGGGGGCCTCAAGCCGTCGAATCTAGCCGAGGCTATTGAGATAGCATCTCCGGACGGTGTCGATCTGGCATCCGGGATCGAAAGTAGCCCAGGGATCAAAGACCCAGCCCTCATGAAACAGATGGCAGATCTGGCCAAGCGATTGCTAGGTTAAGACTTTATCACCGAAGGAATATAAATGTTGCAATCACCCTGGGTACAGATGTATGACCCGTGTGGAAACGAGTTTCTTTCGGCGTTGGTAGCTGCGCAATTTTCATGACCCTTGGTTAGTGGACGTGATTAGTCTAGATGGCGAGTCGATAGGGCCCAGGTAGTGCAACGCGGACGAAAAAAAGACAATAAAGAACATGCGCAGCGTGGAGAGGTAACATTCCATCGCCATACTCAGACCTCCTCATCCCCCGACCCCTTCTCCTCCTCGGGAGGAGAAGGGGAGCAAGAATTGCTTATGCAAAAACCAACTCGCCATTGTCGTCGCCTCTCAGGAAGGAGAGTAAGAATGAACAATTCTATCTCCCCTTCTCAATGCTTCGGGGAAAGCGAAGGGCAAAACACAACAACCTATCTCCACGTCTCTCTTCCTCGAGGAGCATGGAAAACATAACAACCTCTCTCACCATCTCTTCGCCGCAAGGAGCAGGACAACACACAACCACCAATCTCCCCTTCTCCTCGCAGCGAGGAGAAGGGGTCGGGGGATGAGGAGCTTCGTCATCGTCCTCGTCATCACGGTCGCCATCATCGTCTTCACTGAGCGTCGCCATTTCGAGCCATTGTTCAAACGAATCGGCCAGTCGATCGACATCATCACCGTCGTGGTGCCAGACCCAGACCGAGTGGGATGGGAGGCGTGGGCGTCATGGCTTCTAGCTGCCAAACTGATTCACCCACGAGTAAACTCGTGGGGGTCTTAAGAACTAGTTGTTGCAACTTCGTATTGTTTTGCCATAGTGCTCCAGAGTTCCTTTCTATCAAGCCAATAATCGTCCATCATGTTACCTGTCGATCCCCTTCCGGGCTGAAAGCTCTTTATTCCTTGCGTACATGGGGTTTGCACGTTTGCACCCCAGGCTATTTCCTAACAGGCCTCCGGCGTTCCGAATCGCACTCCGGGCCAGCAGATGATCCCCATCTTGCCAAATTGATCGCCACTTTGGGGGGCCAGATCGTGCAAGACGCATGCGGTTATGTTACACTTTTAAAGGTCATCGAAGCCGCTTTCGAAATGTGTTAACGGAATTCTTGCAACCATGCGAGTGAATAGATAATGAAAAAGAAGATTGATACCGTCAAGCGTAGGTCCTTTCTCAAGTCAGCGTTGGCCTCGGCAGGTGCTGCGGCTGTCGCTCCCACGATCATTCCTAGCTCCGCGATCGGTCGCGATGGAGCCGTACCTCCGAGCGAACGAGTGGTGCTCGGCGGAATCGGGATTGGGAACCGTGGAAACTATGACTTGGGTTGTTTCCTCGAACAAAAAGATGTTCAGTTCATCGCTGTCTGCGATGTCAAGGAAGCGCGAAGACTGGCCGTCAAAAAGATCGCTGATACCAAATACGGCAATGAAAACTGCAGCATGCACCAAGACTTTCGCGAAGTGTTGGATCGCAAAGACATCGATGCTGTGTTGATCGCGACAGGGCCGAATTGGCATGCGACCATGAGCATGTATGCCGCTCGCGCAGGCAAAGATATCTATTGCGAGAAGCCATGCACCAAGAACATTGAACAAAGCTTGATTCTTCGAGATACGATGCGTCGAACGGGCCGAATCTTTCAGGCCGGGACACAGCGCAGAAATTTACCTCACTTCGCGTTCGCATGTTATCTCGCTCGAACCGGCAAACTCGGCAAGCTATCAAAGATCTATGCTCACCCAGCAGGCATGCAAGCCATGATGAGTGGTTGGTTACCTGCGGAAGCACCACCTGAGAAGGGCAAAGTGGATTGGGATATGTATCTCGGCCCAGCGGCTTGGCGACCATTCAATCCAAAGCTGTTAGATGGTTTCAATTTTGAAAAAGGAGGTGGACTTGTTGGAGGTGGAGTTCTCGAATGGGGCTCGCACTGTGTGGATCTTTGCCAGTGGGCGGTCGACGATTGTCCTCCACCTGTCGAGTACAACGCTCCTGCGAACGGCGAGTTGATGGCGCGCTACGAGAACGGCACGCAACTCATCTTCCGCGAAAAGGGTTGGATCCCACTAGGCTCTTGCCCAGTTCGATTTGAAGGGGACAAAGGCTGGGTCGAGGCAGGTGACAGCGGCAAAATGGTTTTGAGCTCGCCTGAATTGATGGCAGGCCGAGTCGTGGAAGAGATCGGTGGTTATCCAGCGACGTTCCATGTGCGCGATTTCTTGGACGCGGTTAAGACTCGAAGTCAACCCAAGGGGAACGCGGAAGCGGCGTGCAATGCGCACATCGTATGTCACTCCGCCAACATCGCATTGTTCTTGAATCGACAGGTCAAACTGGATCTCAAGAATTACGAGTTCATCAACGACGAGCCCGCCAACCGATTGCGGTCCGAAGCGCTTCGAGAACCATGGCGTATCTAGGAATGACTGTTGTCGTTCCTAGTTGATCCTGAAAAAGCTAGATCATCGAGCAAGAAAATTTACTCGATCCACTCACCTAAACATTGAACCAATTTCCGATTCGGAACTCACCATGCGAACTTATTTTCGTGCCTTATTACTCTCAACCTGCCTCACCGTTTCAACCGCTTGTTCTGCGTCCCTCTTTGCCCAAGTGCAAACGATGGAGAAAGAAGCCGACTTGATCGGCGTCCTTCAAAACGGAGCGCCTGCCGACAAAGCGATCGCTTGCAAGCGATTGGCAATTTACGGAACCGGCGAATCGGTCCCTGAACTTGCGAAGCTATTGCCAGACGATTCCCTTTCGTCTTGGACTAGAATCGCGTTAGAAGCCATCCCGGGCTCGAAACCAGACGAAGCTCTCAGAAATGCAGCCAAGTCACTTTCGGGGAACAAATTGATTGGAGTATTGAACTCCATCGGCGTTCGAGGTGATGTTGCAGCCGTGGATTTACTCAAGAGCAAACTGCAGGATAGCGATGTTCAAGTTGCTTCGGCAGCAGCAATCGCATTGGGTCAGATCGGAAACGAAGCGGCGAGGCAATCGTTGACGCAATCGTTGGCCACCGCGCCAGTCGGTGCTCGATCTGCGATCGCAGAAGCGTGTGTCCTATGCGCAGAGAAAGCCATGAACGATGGCAAGGCGGACATTGCCATCGCCGTTTATGATCAAGTTCGAAAGGCAAATGTTCCCAGCCAGAGAGTGATCGAAGCGACGCGTGGTGCGATTCTGGCCAGGAAGGAACAAGGAGTGCCGTTGTTAGTCGAGAATCTTCGCTCTCCCGATCGAGGATTGTTTCGAATTGCACTCGCAACAGCCAGAGAGATGACGAAGGGGGATGTCGACGGGGCGTTGTCGACAGAGATTGGTGCAGCGTCGCCCGATCGAGCTGCATTGGTGATCCAAGCGTTAGCGGATCGCAACAGACCGGGCGCGTTGCCAGCGATCGTCAAAGCGGCTGCGAGCGGTCCGAAAGAAGTTCGCCTCTCCGCATTGAACGCACTGGCCAGAGTCGGAGATGCATCAAGTGTATCCACTCTGGTGCAGGTCGCTGGCGAAGCTGATGCTGATCTTACCAAGGGAGCACTGCAAGCACTTGCTGAGTTGCCCGATCAAAATGCGACCAAAGAGATTCTCGACCGTTTGAGCAAAGCAGACGATAAGCTGCTTCCTGTGTTATTGGCGGTCGTGGGTGTGCGACGTATCGAAGCGACCGATCTGCTTACGAAGGCTCTTGCGAAGAAAGACAAAGCGACACGCGAAGCCGCGCTGAAGGCGTTGGGGGCGACCGTTCCTCCCGATCGCATGGACGTTTTAGTTACTCAAGTGTTGAAGCCTTCGTTTGCGGAAGATGTTGAAACGGCACGACTGGCCTTGAAGACGGCAGCTGTTCGAATGCCAGACCGCGAAGCGTGTGCCAAACAGATTGCAGCCTCTATCGAAACATCTTCCCTCGAAACGCAGACCGCTTTGCTGGACATTTTGGCTGCCGTGGGTGGGACGAATGCACTTCAAGCGGTGAAGAATGCTGCGTTGAGCTCGAGCGATTCGCTAAAAGATGTTTCCAGTAAGTTGCTAGGTGATTGGATGACCATCGATGCTGCACCCGTCTTGTTGAACTTGGCAACCAGCGGCCCAGCGGACAAGTATCAGGGGCGGGCGCTGCGAGGTTACATTCGCATCGCACGGCAGTTTGCCATGGGTGAACCGGAGCGAGTCGCGATGATTCAGAGTGCTCTGATGGCTAGCAAACAACCAGCCGACCAGAAACTAATCCTTCCGATTCTAGAAAAATTCTCTAGCATCGAGATGCTCAAGATTGCAATCAAAATGGCAGGCGCTAATGACTTAAAAGAAGACGCGATCAAAACGGTTTTGGCGATCGCAAAAAAACTCGACGGGAAACCTGAAGTCGCAAAATTGCTTGCGGAAGCTGGTATCCAGCCCTAGGCGAAGCTTAGGATTTATTGTTCGTCGACCGCAAATAAACTTCTTGCATGCGGAATGTAGATTCTCTACCATGAGTGACGCTCATCTTAGATCGTCCGAGGTGGCAGCATTGTTCCAAATTGTGGAGTAGAAAGATGCGTTGGTCATTTCCGCTGGTGAAGTTTGGTTTGATCGGTATCGCCAGCTTCGTTTCATTCAGCTCCCTATTGGAGGCTGTAGGAAGTGAAGCGACGCATAAGCAGGCGCGTAGTATTGCACCCGCTGTCGATGGCAGGCCGGTGAAGTTAGAGACTTTCTGCGTGGGACCTGACAACAATTTGTGGATGGCATGTGCAGGGTCGGCTAACTACCCTGGCGCGATCATGATCTACACGGGCGAAGGGACACTTGTAAAGTCGATTCCTCTTTCGTTTCTACCTCAAGCGATTAATTTCTCGCCCGAGGGTAGTTTGTTTGTTGCTGGTTCAGGGAAGATCGCTAGGCTGTCTGAGGAAGGCAAGGTCGAGATCGAGATCGATGCTCCAAACATTGGTGACAAAGACGAACTTGTTCGATCGATGAAGGAACAAGCCGAGAATCGGCGCAAGCAGATGGAAGCCGCGATGGCTTCACAGACCAAGAAGCTTCAGGAGCAAATTGAGAAGTTCCAGGAAGTTCCAGACGACGAGACAGAAACAGCCAAAGCACGTCGTGAACGTCGCCTCAAACTATTGAAGGTAACGATCGAGCAATTCAAGGAAAACGCGGAGCAAACCGAAGCTAGTATGGTGGTTGACGATTCGATTCTCTCGCGTCTTGCATCGAGCACAGGCATTACTGCCACAGACGACGACGTTTTTGTTGCTTGCCCAAAGACTCAGGGCTATGGATATGGTATTTGGCGGATGAGTCACGAATTGAAGGAACCAAAGTTGGTTGTTTCGGATGTTAGCGGTTGCTGCGGTCAATTGGATATCCAAACCGATGGAGAGCATCTTATCATTGCAGAGAACACGAAATTCGAAGTAGGCTACTACGATCGAGATGGCAAGCGTCTGCATGGATGGGGTAAGAGAGTCGGAAAAGACGAGGATGGTTGGGGCTCCTGCTGCAATCCAATGAATGTTCGTTGTTGTGCAAACGGAGAAGTCCTGACTGCCGAGTCTAGTATTGGAAATATCAAGCGATACAGTCCTACGGGAGAATACTTGGGGCTCGTTGGCAAGGCAAAAGTTGCTGGTGGATGCAAGCATGTAGCCATCGGCTTTGATTCCGACCGCGATTGGCACTACATGATGAACGAAGATCGTTCTCACGTTGCGGTCTTGGTTCCAAAGGACCAAGCTCCAGCGGAAACGGAAGACGAACGGATATCTCGAGAAGCAATGTCCTCCATGGGCAAGTTTTTGTTTGGTACTTGGGAGATTCAAAGTACCAAATCGGAAACCAAGCTGATGGAAGGGATGGAGTCCATGTCCGCATATATCTTGAATGGCTTCGGACATATGGAGTTTTCTCCCGATGGACATCTCGTCAAAGGTGCCAAGAGAGTAGCCACAAAGGGAGTGAAGGAAACAGAGGCTCCAGCCTCCAAGAGTTTGTTTGGAGCTTTGCTATCCGCAGTTACAGGGAGCTCCGAGCAAGCAGAACAAATGCTGATCGGCGGCCAATCCAAATGGCAAGCGATTCAGGCCAAGGGTGGAAAATTTGATATCATAACTTCAGACGACAATGTCCCCGGCTTCGGTGCTTCGGTGGAGTTTACAGGGAATGACGAAGCGAAGTTCTCGTTCTTCTATGGCGATCCTACCGCACCGTCCTATGGTACTTTTGTTTACAAACGAACATCTCTCGAAGCGTGTGGAAAGGATTGTGCTTCTTCGTGCGAGAAGAAGTAGATTGAACTGAGTATGAAGTTTGCGATATGCAATGAGACGTTCGGCGATTGGCCTATCGAACGTGGATTCGAACAGGCGATAGCGGCGGGTTACACTGGGTTGGAAGTAGCCCCCTTTACCTTGGGGCTATACGCCAATCAGATATCAGCGGAAAGTCGCAAACACTATCGACGCACTGCCGAGTCGTTTGGTTTAGAGATCATTGGCCTCCATTGGTTGTTAGCGAAGACTAACGGCTTTCATCTGACAACCGATGACCCAGAAATTCGTTCGCTCACCGCAGCGTACTTCAAAGAGCTTGTCGAATTGTGCGCAGACTTAGGTGGGAAGGTAATGGTCCTCGGGTCACCGCTTCAACGAAACTTTCCCCCAGAGATGGGCCATGAAAGAGCCGCCGCCAATGCTGCCCAAGTTCTGACGGAGGTAGTACCCACGTTAGAAAAACATGGCATCCGTATCGCGGTGGAACCCCTCGGTCCACAGGAAGGAAACTTCTTGAACTTTGCTAGCCAGGCAAGAGACTTGATCGATGCGATCGGGAGCGATTCGATTCGATTGCATCTCGATGTCAAGGCAATGAGCAGTGAAGGAACACCGATCGACCAGATCATCCGAGACAATGCGGACTGGATGATTCATTTCCATGCCAACGATCCAAACCGGTTGGGGCCAGGCATGGGAGATGTCGATCAGAGGCCTATCTTCAAGGCTCTTCGAGATATCGACTATAAGGGATGGGTCAGTGTCGAAGTGTTCGACTACTCACCGGGTGTGGAAACGATTTTATCCACGAGCATGCAGAACATGAAACACGCGATCCTGTCGGCTTAACGAGCCATCATGATTTTCTTGCGAGCCATCTCGATGCCCCGCTCTTTGGTCACATCAACCTTGCTTTGAGTTGCGACAGGCAATCCATTTTCCAGCGATGGCCTTAGAGCGATTCTATCGATCGCCATTTTATCCAAGGTTGGAGCAACCGGCGGGCTGGATTCGATTTGAACCGGAACATTGGGATGGATGCCGTTCGCACTGATCGGAGTTCCGTTTGGCGAGTAGAATTTGGAAACGGTTAGCCTTAAGCCGCCGTTGCCTCGTTCATTGTGGAAAACTCCTTGAACGCTTCCTTTACCGTACGATGTTTGTCCAACGATGGTAGCGCGAGAGTGATCGTGCATCGCACCTGCGAAAATCTCACTGGCACTCGCACTATCCTCATCGATCAGGACAACCAATGGTATGTCCCAAGTCCCTTGCGTCTTGGCAGTGAAGTTGTGATTCTCCAGGCCGTTCCTACCTTGCGTAGAAACAATGGTGCCATCATGCAAGAACTGATCGGCTAAATCGACTGCAGCATCCAATAGACCACCTGGATTCTTACGCAGATCGATGATCAAGGACTTCATCCCTTTTCCACTCAAGTCGTACAAAGCCTTTGACACTTCCGACGGAGTTGTTTTCTGAAAATTAGTGATTTTGACGTAGCCAATACCTGGCTCCGCGATCTCTGCAGCCGAAACGCTTGGCACATCCACTCGTTTTCGTTCCACCCGAACGTCGATGACTCGATCACCGATCCCTTGAAGTTGCAACCGAACTTGCGATCCTTCGGGACCACGCAACATATCAGCCGCCCTCTTCGCACCAATTTCGCTCACCGAGAGCCCATCGACGCTCAGAATATGTTGGTTGGGAACAAGACCTGCGAAGTAGGCTGGACCGTTGCGGAACACATCGACAATTCGCAGATCAGAACCCTCAGCCCATAGTTCGACGCCCAAGCCAATCAAGTTTCCTTCGATTTGAGACATCACTTCTCGATACTCTCCCGGCGTCAAGAGAGCACTGTAAGGATCGAGTAGCCCAACGGAGCCCGCGATGTACTCATAGATGACTGCAGTAATCGAAATCCCCAACTGGTCGCTCGCTTGTTTAGCAATATACGATGCCGATGCCTTAAGATCTTCTGCATTTGTCACACGTTTGCCAAAAACGGACTTGTGGATGTTCTTTCGAAAAGCCTCGACAGTTTCACGATCCGCATTACGAAGGTGTTTGTTCAAGAAATCTGGTTCTGTCAGTGCTACTTCTAAAAAGGCTGTTCCATGGAGTGCCAGTTTGTAATAATCGATTCTCTCCACATAGTAAACTTCTAGCTTTGCAATGACTTCGCTGAAGACTTGTAGAGCATCGGTTGGTGTGGAAGTGTCGATGGTCTGAAGATAGGATCGATCCGAATACCGTCGCGTGACATCATGGTGAACTCGGCATACTTGCAGCCGTTCTGCAACGGTTCGAAGAGTATTGTTCTTCTTCACATGCTTTTCGTATAGCAGGATCGCTTCGTGCCATCGGCGTTCTTGTTCTAGCTTGCGACCGTGGTCAAGAATATCAGCTTCATTGGATGACGGCAGAGTGGGTGCAACCGGAAAATCCGCTACTATCTTTGTAGGTGCAATGCAAAACGCCACCCACAGACCGGTTACACAGAGAGTGATTCTCAATAGCGAAAATGGCATACGAGCGCAATCGAGTAGAGACATGAAGCAACACCACACCGTTAGGAGCATAGGAGTATGCATTCCCGTTTGCACCGGTCAAAAAAACGATCTATAGTTTTGTTGCTACTGTTCTCGTGACCCGTAAAGTCTTCCAACGAGAATCCCGATGTAACGCGAAATGGGAAAGTAAGGGCACCAGCCTCGGTCCCTCGAGATGCTCCAGACGATTTCGTCTAGGCAAAATATTCCGAATGCGGAAAGCGTACTTCTTGCACTGGACCAACTTTACGCACTATCGCCTCATCGGGCAAGTGTCGAAATACGCAGGAATGTCGACAGACCTCTGCTACAATTTTCCTGCGCTTTGATTCCTTTGCTTGGAAGCAATCCTTTGGACGCTTGTTTTTCTATGGTAAGGCGACTTTCCTCAGGTTACGCTACAGTCTAGTAACAGCTCTGGCTCACCGAAAAACGATACCGGACCGCAGCATAGACACCACCAGCCATGTTTGAGAATGAGGGTAGATTGAATAGCAATTTTTTCGATCGATTGACGGAAACGGTCCAACAGTCGGGTCCGGTTGAGGCCGCAAAATTCTTGGTGGATTCCATGCGCAGTCAGCAAAGGTACACGGAGCTCTTTGAAGCTCTGAAGATGTACCATCGCATGGAGCTTGGGCTGCCAGCCGTTCAAACAGATCTCGCGGGAGCAAATTCAAAGATCGGTGGTATTAGCGAAGCGCTTCAGGATAAGCTTGATAAGCGATTGATCGATTCGTGCCGCGAAGTCGGGACAGCATTGCTTCGCAAAGGGATGCTTCAGGAGGGTTGGATGTACATGCGCGCGGTAGGAGATCGCGTCGCTGCCGCCGAAGCGATGAAGGATGTCGCAGTAAATCAAGACAATCTGGATACGGTATTGGGGCTTCTCGTGCATGAAGCGGTCGATGTAAAACGCGGAACGCAGCTTTCCCTCGAGATGCGGGGTACATGCAATACGATTACGATGCTAGATAGTGTCGTGTCGATGCGAGGTCGAGACGATCAACAATTGGCAGTCGGTGTGTTGGTAGAACACGTTCACCAAGAGTTGCTAAACAGTCTTCGATCGGATCTAGCAAGACGCGAGAATTGGGCTGAAGCGCATCTGGAAAGTAACGAACAGAGCGTGGAAAAACTTCTTGGATCGCGTCCCGGATTGCTGAAGGATGGTACGTATCATCTCGATACAACTCACTTGGCCTCCACGGTCCGATTTGCCAGGATTCTTGACGACAAGAAGCAGTTAAGGTTAGCGTTGGATTTGGCTCAGTATGGGCGTCAATTGCATCCGCAATATCAGTACCCTAGCGAAGAACCGTTTGCAGACCTTTATCCCATGTCGATTGCATGGTTTCGTGCGATCTTAGGAGAGCATGTAGATGCCGCAACCAAACTATTTCTTCAAAAGGCCGAATCCATCGATCCACAAGAGCATGGGACGATCGCGATTGAGACCTACGCAGATTTGTTAACGAGAGTTGGCAAACCGGAAGAGGCTATGCGATTCTTAATCAAACGCATGCCCAAAGGAATGCGTCCGTTTGGAATTGCTCCGTCACTCATCGAGCTTGCGGAAGCCTCGGGATGTTACGAACTGATGCTGGAGCATGCGAAAGAAAAGCTGGATGATATCGGCTTCGCCGCTGCTTTGTTGCAGCGAGCTTCTGTCCACAACGATATAGGGCACAAAAAAACGAGCGATTTCTAAGAGAGTCACTCTTCGTTGGTATGTGCGCCAGGATTTGACGAGCTTAGGATGATTGTTTTCTATCGTCTGAACGTCCTCTAGAAAGCTGCCTCTCCCGATGTCTCCGACAGTTTTATTGATCGGCTACTGCATCTTGATCGTCGCTGCTTCGTTAGCGGGTGGGAAACTTTCGTCGCTACTACGAATGACACACCTGCGAACGCAGTTGTTGATGAGCGGTGTCGGAGGACTGATGCTGGGTATTGCATTGTTGCATTTACTGCCACACGCTGGCGAGGTTTTGCAGTCCCATTCGCAAGCGGGTGTCGGGACCCTGATTGGGTTGACCGTTATGTTTCTGCTCATCCGATTGTTTCATACCCACGATCACAGTGTTCCTGTGATTGAAAACGAATCGGGGGCAGAATCGGCGAGCGATCATGAGCATTGTGAACATGTCGACTCACACCAACATGGACACACGCATCACGGACACTCGCATCATGCGCATGCCGACGCAAAGGGGATCAGCTGGGCTGGTCTCTTCTTTGGATTGCTATTGCATACATTGGTGGATGGAGTCGCGTTGGCCAGTAGCGTGATGGCAGATGCATCGCATGGTGCATGGTTAGGTTTAGCCGGGTTAGGGACTTTTTTGGCAGTGCTATTGCATAAACCGCTCGATGCCTTTGCCATCACCTCGGTGATGAAGAAACAGAACTGGCCACAGTCAGCGCAGAACGGAGTCAACTTCGCCTTCTCACTCGCTTGTCCTGCTGGAGCGTTGGCCTTTTATTTTGGTGCGACAACTTTCGCGCCCGGTTCGAGTGCTTTAGGCTGGGGATTGGCGATCTCCGCTGGTTTCTTTATCGGTATCGCATTGGCTGACTTGCTACCTGAAGTCGCCTTTCATGATCACGATCGAGGTAAACTAACCACAGTATTTTTGCTGGGTATTGCTATCGCTGTGGGCATCGAAAATCTACCCGGACATAGTCACAACCATGAAGAAAGTTCAGGCTTAGAATCGGAGAAGCATGATCATGATCATTCGCATGGGCACGCTCATTAAGTTCCAGGGGTGCGGAGCATGAGAGCGCCGGACGCTAAAGCATGGGTACGAATCGCGTTAGCTTTGTTTGCCTTTGCATTTATCAGCTATATGATTTTGCTTCCGGCGGCTGATGCTATCTTCGATGCTTATCGCGAAAAGCCAAAGAAGATATCTCAAGTGCAGACCGATATGACGTATGCAGAGCAAGTTCGCTTGCGGACGATCGAAGGGATGACTGCTTTCTTGTTTTTTGGATTAGGAGCTGCCGTCGGTAGCTTTCTAAACGTTGTCGTCTATCGTATGCCTCTCGGGATTTCATTAGTCTTTCAACGATCGCGATGCCCGGGCTGCGGGACGCAGATTGCAGGTCGTGACAATATGCCAATTCTCGGTTGGCTGATGCTCGGAGGGCGTTGCCGAGCGTGTCAAACAGCAATCTCCTTGCGTTACCCTACGATTGAAATGATCGTGGGTACATTCTTTCTTTTGTTTTACTTTGTCGAGCTCGTTTCAGGCGGTATCAATCTACCGAACCGAGTTCCCAACATGTATGCCGGAGTCGTCTGGATCGTCTTCTATACGAAGTGGGACCTGATAACTATTTATCTCTTCCATTGTGTAATGCTTTGCTTGCTGCTCGCGCTGGCTCTCGTGGATTTCGATCGGAAACGATTGCCGATCAAAGCCATTGTGCAATTCCTATTGCTGCTTGCTATACCAGCGATCTTTTTCCATCACTTGCTATTGGTTAAGATTCCACAGACGATCTTCGGCGTTACTATACCCGTTTGGTCGCAAGGGTTGGTGACGGTGGCGGCAGGAGCGAGTCTTGGGCTGCTAGCAGCACAAGCGGTTTCGTATGTCTGCCGTCGTTGGACCGCATTGGACAAATCTGACGAATACCACTTCGCTGCTGGACTCGTTTTGGTGGGTGTTGCCTTAGGTTGGCAAGCGGTATTGACGACACTACTCTTTGCTTGTGTTTTGAAATTGGTTTGGTCGCTCCTTCCTATCCGCGCGCAACGTAAAGAACCATTGGCAACCGAAAACATGACGATTCCAAACGAAGAGATGAGCGAGGCGATCGAATCGCAAGATGGCCGCCAAGAGCAGTCAGCGATACAGCGGTCAGCGATTCTGAGCAAACCCGTCAATCTCTCGCTCTCAATGTTCCTATTCGTTGCGGTCCTGATCCATCATTTGGGGTGGCGATGGATCTACGGTTGGCTTCCATTTTAAAACACGAGCGTTGATTAGCGCTCTATCGTTTGTCTAGCCGATAGAGCATATCGCCGCGCCGGAAAAGGAAACCACCCGCCTCGATGGGAATGGCTGCGTAGAACGTTGGGCCGGACATTCGCGAGCGAGGTGATTCATCGCTCGATACCGCGTCGCGATCCCAAGCGCGATTTCCTTTGGACATTTCTTCAAACTCTTTGCCTATTTTGATCACGCTCGTTTCCCCTTCTTTGCCAAATAGATAGAGTCGGTCTCCGACAGCAAAGGGGGTGGCCCAACACGCGCCGCAGGCAGGACGTTTGGCAAAGTACTCCTCGCCCGTTTTCGAGTCCAAGCAGAATAGAACCCCTTGCGGGTTGAGCCAATAGCTGAAACCATTGTGTTCCACCGGCGAACAGAACGATCCGCGCGCGTCCTTGGCAATCCACTCCGATGTCAAAACATATTCGCCGTTCTTCCGGCTGATCCTGGCGGATAGATTAGAAATCAAAGCGTTTTCCGAAGGTCCATCAGCGGGTCGAATCAATGAACCTACTAAGAAGCGACCATCGCCTAGGTCATATGGAGTTGCAACGCTATTGCCACCCACTTTGGTATAGGAGCAAAGCAGTTTACCGTTGTGCGGGCTGTAAGCATCGATGCTACCCGCGGAAGAGCATACGACGAGCGGTTCACCGTCGACACGAACCATTCCCGGTGAACTCCAACTGTTGGAACGTTTACCACGAGCTGCGTTCCACTCGCTGTTCCCAGTCTGCTTGTCGATGCATACGAGGCTCGATTCTCCGGCGTGGTCCAACAAGACAAACAGACTTTTGGCGGTCTGCGCAGGAGTTGAAGAAAGCCCAAATTTGTTTTCGAACTTCTCCATATCCTTTTGTAGGGACCTTTGCCACTTCAGCGTTCCTGTGAGGTCGTAAGCTACGAGATCACCGCTCTCAAAAAATACAAAGATCCCATTCTTATCACCGACAGGTGTTGGGGCAGCGCGACTGACCATCGGCGTACTCTCAACTGGGAAGCTCGAATCGAATTTGCGTTCCCAAAGGAGAGTGCCGAACTGAAGATCGAGGCAAGCAACTTTGCAGCTTTCTTTATTCGGACCGACCACCGACGTTACGAATACTTGATTACCTAGAATAAGTGGACAGGATTGACCGTATCCTTCGAGATTTGCTTTCCATGTTACTTTGTCCGGATCCCATTGAAGAGGATAACGTGAAGCCGCATCTACTTTGGCATCTTCCGGTGCGGTGAAGCTTGGGAATACCCTCAGCTTTTCGGGAATGCTCGATTGAGTCCAGCCTGTATTCGGAGCGAGAACCAATACCAACAAGGTAAACGATGGTAGAACTTTCTTCATGCTGCTATATCTTTCTCTTGCTGGCATGCGATGGATTAGGCTACTCGATCTCTAACAATGGCAAACCGTCCTGGGCGGAGACGATGCGATGCATGGCTTCCATCGAGAGAGTCTCGGATAGAGACCGTACAGATCCGTCCCCCAGTGCAATTTGGGCCAAGCCGGTGTGGAACGAGAACATATTCAAGCCTGCGAAGTTCGTGCAGTTGATCAAGCAATTACCGCCGTATTGCGTGGTACCATCGTTGCTCATTCGCAACGCTAACAATCGATTCCAGCCAGCAAAGTGACCGAATGGACTGGATTGGTCAACGGTTGCTATCCTGCGATTGTATCGAGTGGGACCACCCGAGATTTCGCATAGCATCACTGTATTCGATAGACCATCGGTCACACTGCCGATGGTTGTCTGGCCTTTGGTATGTATCTTGAGGAAGCCATCTTCCCGAGCGGTCGTCGCCAACATCGGAGGAGGAGCGATCGAGAGCGGAGCTCCGTATTCATTTACCATCGCATTGAATCGTTGGGCGTTCGTAGCGGTTCGATCGGGTGCGAACGAGGCTGAAACCGGGCCAAAGGATGCAATCATTGGAACAGGAGACGATGGACACTTGTACATCGGCAGTGTCGAGGTCAGAAGCTCGCGATTGGTGGCTTCGGCGAATCCTAGCGATGGATTCCAACGGCTATGAACAGCCGTCTGCTCCATGTAAGGAAGAAGACCGACATCCCATGTTGCTTGAAGAATTGTTTGGCCAGGACTTCGCACTGTGCTCGGATTATTGAATGGAAATTTCTTGAAAGCGGATTCATAATTGTGCATCGCCAATCCCATCTGCTTCAGATTGTTGGAGCATTGCATTCGCCTCGCAGCTTCCCGAGCCGCTTGGACAGCGGGTAGCAATAGTCCTACGAGAATTCCGATGATGGCGATAACGACTAATAGTTCAACGAGTGTGAACCCGCTTCTGGTATACTTGTTCATGCGACCTGTAATTGTTTATTCTAAAAAATTGTGAATTGAAGTTAACGGGACGGATGCCACACAAAGCAGACGACTACTTTCGTGTGCTCCCTGGTGAAGGGTTTTCTAAATCGAACACGAGTGGCTTGGAGACATCCTCGGGTACGCGGACACGATGTTTGGATTTGGCCGTGTCGCTTAGCTTCCCTTTGAACTTGTCGAACGCTTCGAGCTCCGGGCCGGACATCCACGAGAACGTCACGGCATATTCTCCAGCCGCGGCACCTTCGATCTCAGAGCCTTTCCCGAGGGTGAACAGACCGCTCGCATCGGTCAGTGCCGATGGATATTTGTCATTGCCTTTTACGTCGCCGGTTCCTTCGTAAGTGAACTGAACCAGAACGCGTTCGGCTACCTTGCCATCCACGTTCACGGTGCCAGTAACCGGGTACTTTTTCAGCCCCGTGGGACCACAGCCCCACGCGAAAAGTAGAGCGTTGCAAGCAATAAGCCTGATCGAGAGCGAATTCATGCGTCGTATCTAGTGATCCGCGGGGGTGAAAAATCTATTTCGTCATAGTACACAAACGCACACGATGTGCAATAGCTGTACTGTGCATCTGCGTTGCATGTACAGAACCTTGAATCGACGCCTGGGAAGGCGCGTCGTCCGTTTCATCCGGAGCGTTTTGCAACCGCGTTGAATTTCGACGATGGCATTTTGGCAGGCGTGATGCGTTCCAAGGGGTACTGTTGGATTGCGACGCATCATGACGAAGCATTTCGTTGGTCGCAGGCAGGAGTATCGATCAAAATGGATCAAGATGGTCCATGGATGTGTACGATTGACGAATCGGAATGGCCGGAGGATGAAGCAACCCGCGATTGGATCCGAGGGACGATGGAGAAACCTTGGGGGGATCGCCGACAAGAATTGGTTTTCATTGGCTCGGAGATGGAGGAGGTCGTATTGCGATCACGTCTCGAGGAATGCTTGCTCACCGACGACGAACTGCGGCTCACGCCCGCGCATTGGTCGTTGTGGGATTGTCCTTTGCCTATCCCGTCGATGGAAGAAATCATGGCGGAGCCATCGGACGCAGAGTGAGACCTGAAGGAGATAACGGCTTCGTTGGCTAACGCCCATTGGTCTAAATTCCCTCCATGGATTCTCTAGGAACCGGCCAATGGGATCACGGATAGCCTCAAGGGAACGGCTGACCGCTGGCTCGTTGATCTTGATATACTTGGATGATTCGTTCAGGAAAAGAAAGAACCAAAATGAGCCGGACTGTATTTCTTCTAATCGCGTGCGCTCTCATCGTTCCGAATCAGACGGACGCAGCAGAACGGCCAAACATCGTATTGATCCTCGCTGATGATCTCGGCTGGGCTGACCTTGGTTGCTATGGCAATACGTTCAATGAGACCCCAAACATCGATCGGTTGGCGCGCGAAGGCATGCGGTTTACGCAATTCTATGCTGGGCCTGTCTGTTCCCCCACGCGTGCCAATCTGCAATCCGGGCAGGATCAAGCGAGGTTTGGAATCACGCAACATATCCCAGGTCATCGGCGTCCCTTTGCCAAGCTTTTGGATCCCATCGTACCATTGCAATTGCCCCTCGAAGTAGAAACATTTGCCGAACGCTTGAAGACTGCTGGTTACGCGACAGGGTATTTCGGCAAATGGCACCTCGGTGGCAACGGCTATGCGCCGAACCAGCAAGGTTGGCAAACAGTTCTGGAAACAAAGGGAAACACGATCTCCACGGACGTAAACGGGCAGCAACAGACAATACAAACTGCAGCGCACCTGACGGATAAAGCCATCGATTTTATTCGCTTGCACCAAGGCAAGCCGTTTGTGTTGCAAGTGTCGCATCATGCAGTACATATTCCACTGACAACCAGGCCCGAACTGGTGTCAAAGTATGCAGCAAAGGAAGCCATGGCGGGCTACCCAAGTCGTCCAGAGTACGCAGGCTTGTTGGAAGAATTGGATCAAAGCGTTGGGCGAATCATGGCTGCTATCGATACAGCCGGAATCGCCAAGAACACCATGATCGTATTCTTGTCGGACAACGGTGGTCTCGAACATGAACAAAGTGGACGAATCGTCACTTCGAACAAACCTTTGCGAGGCGAAAAGGGAACGCTCTACGAAGGAGGTATTCGCATTCCAGCCATCGCGCGCTGGTCGGAGTATATCTCTGCTGGTAGCACGTGCGATGCTCCAGCGATCACCATGGATGTTTACCCGACACTACTCGATTTGGCTTCGCAGGTACCCGCGGACGATCAGCCTTGCGATGGTATCAACCTCGCTCCATGGTTGCGTGATTCCAAGCTCAAACCGAACCGCGATAAATTGTTTTGGCATTTGCCCCATTATCATCACAGTACTCCAGCCAGTGCAATGCGGCAAAACGACTGGAAGTTGATCGAGTTCTTCGAGACTGGCGAGAGCGAACTGTATGACCTTAGAAACGACCCGTCAGAGCAACGTAATCTTGCATCCGCACATCCTGATCGCGTGGCAGCGATGAGTGCATCGCTTAACGAGTGGCGAAAAGAAGTCGGAGCCCGAATGCCGGAACCTAATCCAAACTACGATCCCCAACGCGCGATGGAACTTGGGAAAGCAGACAATTCGAAACGTAAAGGAAGAAACCCATGAACGCATTCAGGTCCCTTATGCGTGTCCCGGTGACGATGCTTGTAATTACGCTAGGCATTGTGCTTAGCAGTCGATGTGCCTGTAACGAATCACGACCAAACATCGTCTTGATGATGGGTGATGATCACGGTTGGGAAGAGACAGGATACAATGGACATCCGCATGTGAAGACACCAGTCCTCGATGAGATGGCCGCGACAGGATTGCGATTGAATCGATTTTATGCAGCCCATCCAAGTTGTTCGCCAACGCGAGCCAGCTTTCTCACAGGGCGTCATCCGAATCGGATGGGGACATTCGCGCCGGGTTGGTCATTTCGGCCTGAAGAAGTTACGATCGCGCATATCCTCAGTAACGCAGGCTATCAGTGCGGGCACTTTGGCAAATGGCATGTTGGAGCGGTCAAGCAAGGGTCGCCGGTCAATCCTGGTGCGATGGGGTTTCATGAGTGGGTATCGCATGACAATTTCTTCGAGATGAATCCCTCGTTGTCTCGCAATGGAGCTCCACCGCAGGTCTTCCAGGGAGAGAGCTCCGATGTTGTAGTCGAGGAAGCGATTCGATTCATCCACTCTACACAACAAGCGAACAAACCATTCTTTACCGTCCTATGGTTTGGCTCGCCCCATGAACCCTATAGTGGTTTGCCCGAAGATCTCGGTCTATACGATGACCTGCCCGCCAAGTACTCGAAGCGAGTCAATCTAACCTCCAACGAGACAGGCGGTAAGGCGAATCGCCCGCAAGGTGAAGTCCTACGCGAACGTTATGCGGAGATCACCGCCATGGACCGTGCGATCGGTAAATTGAGAAGGCATCTTGCCAAAGAGAAACTGCGTGACAACACGTTGCTCTTTTACTGTGGTGATAATGGAACATCGCCTGACGCAGCGCTGGGTGCGCCGCATCGTGGTGTCAAGGCTCAAATGTACGAAGGAGGAATTCTGGTCCCCGGCCTTGTGGAATGGCCAGCGCGCATCGCGAAACCACAAGTCTCGGATGTTCGCGCATTCACCAGCGATCTGCTTCCGACGATCTGTTCGCTCGTCAACCAGCCATTGCCTAACCGTCCACTCGATGGCATTGATTTGACCGCGGCTCTCGATAATAAGATGACAGAACGGCCTAGTCCACTTTGCTTTTGGGAGTATAACACCTCGCGTCTGAAAATGGCTGCGCTCAAACCTTACATAGACCCATCGCTCCAGTCGGGGACGACCCCGCTCGTGAAACGCATGGGAGGCAAAGCCACTCGCGACTTCACGAACTATCACCAGCCATCGATCACCGAAGCCGACTATGTTGGTCCGCGAGCCATCATTGATCATCGTCACAAACTGGTCGTACATGAACGAAACAATGGCAATGTGGAACGAGAACTCTTTGACCTCGTTTCGGATCCTGCAGAGAAGATCAACATCCTAGATCAACAATCCGCACTGGCAGAAAGACTTTCGCAGAAACTCTACGATTGGCAACGATCGGTTCTTCATAGTCTTACCGGCGCAGACTATCCTGTCGTGCAGACTAAAGAATAGTCAATGCAGCATCAGTAGCGAACGCATTGTTACAACAACCCCACAGCACACCTATCTGAGTATACGGAGACGGATGATCATGAAGTACGCGTTCTTTTGGTGGATGCTCATGTTGATTGGCATTAGCCACTCGTCAGCTACCGAGACCAAGCGTCCGAACTTTCTCTTTATCCTCGTCGATGACCAATCGCCGTTTGACTTGAAGTGCTACAATCCAGAGTCCTCTTTGGAAACGCCAAGCATTGAATCTTTAGCGCGCGACGGGATGGTCTTCGACGGTGCGTATCACATGGGTTCCTACGTGGGTGCTGTGTGCTCGCCTTCTCGACATATGATCATGAGCGGGCGAACTGTTTGGCATTTGCCAACGGCTCCACTCGCCATGCAAAAGAGTTTATGCCCGCCAAATCTAGAACAGCAGACGATCCCTGCTGTCTTCAACCGTGCAGGCTACGCAACCATGCGAACATGCAAGCAGGGGAACAGCTACGAAGCTGCAAACAAACTCTTCACCGTACGCCACGATGCCACCAAACGCGGTGGTACTCCGGAGACAGGGAGTCCTTGGCACGGCGATCGCGTTATGGAGTATCTAGCAGAGCGAGAGTCTTCAAAAGATGTAAAACCATTCTTGATCTATTTCGGTTTCTCGCATCCTCATGACGAACGCGATGGAACTCCAGAGCTCTTGGCCAAGTATGGAGCAACCAATCATACAGATAAGACGAATCCTCCACCTGCCAACCCGAAGCAGCCCCTGTTGCCATCGAACTATCTACCGGCGCATCCTTTCCCACACGGTCACCCTGACTTGCGCGACGAAGTTGCGGTGAGTGGTGTTTGGGAACGGCGTGACGAACGGACCATTCGAAACGAAGTTGGTCGTCAATTCGCATGTAGCGAGAACATCGATATCCAAATCGGTCGTGTGCTGAAGAAGCTCGAGGCGATGGGAGAGTTGGACAACACGTATGTCGTCTATACCGCCGATCATGGGATGGCGATCGGACGGCATGGTTTGCAGGGGAA
Source organism: uncultured Pirellula sp. (assembly GCA_903858115.1). Lineage (GTDB taxonomy): Bacteria > Planctomycetota > Planctomycetia > Pirellulales > Pirellulaceae > JBKCUI01. The sequence continues at coordinate 49,616 of CAIOHR010000235.1, forward strand.
GCAAAATCTCTATCAACATACCTGGCGCGTCCCGTTCATCGTCAAAGGCCCCGGCATCCAACCTGGTTCGCGTGTCGAAGGGAATGTCTATTTACTCGATGTCCTCGCCACATTGTGCGATTTGGCTGGCATTGCTCCACCGGAAACGAATGAGGGCACGAGTTTCAAGCCGATCCTCACTGGGCAAAAGCAAACCGTGCGTGACGTGCTCTACGGGGTTTACAGTGGTGGCACAAAGCCTGGCATGAGATCGGTGAAGAAGGGGGATTGGAAACTGATCAAGGTCGATGCGATGAACGGGGCGGTGCGCGAGACACAGCTTTTCCATCTTAAAGACAACCCAGACGAATTCGTGAGAGAACATCACGACGAGCAAGTCTATTCGCTTACAGGCGCGAAGCCCGCATCGCATCAAGTGAATCTGGCAGCGGATCCGAAGTACGCAGACAAATTAGCAGAGATGGAAGCGTTTTTGCTTGCTGAGATGCGACGCTTAAACGATCCGTGGCGATTATGGAATCAACCCACCGACGGTCTCACCCCACCTCCCGAAGGGCCTCTCTCCGGCCAGGGTAAAGGGAAGAAGAAAAAGTAAGCTCGCCATTTCTCACTGCTCGCCAACTCCGAGAGAGGGAATACAAGCAGCGATGGCACACTTCCTCAAACGAGTACAAACCAAGCAGATATGCACTCATATTCGCAAGAATTCGGAACTTCTTCAGGATCTGGCATTCGTCAACTTCCCTTAGTCTACAAAAGCGACCGCAACACGAAACACGAACTGGTCCTTTTCCAATGGCCTGGAATATACCGGTGGTTGATCATTACCACGTACTTGAGTCTTTTGCCAAATGAAATTGACTGAAGATTCAAGTCTAGCGACTTCTGAGTTGCTTGATTTGGATGGAATAACTGTCGATGTCCATTCAGGTTGGTTCGCTGACTCGGTACGAAAGTAATATGGCCCCATGGCATTGGCAACATGAATGGAATTTGCATATTCAGCATTGAGTTCGCCAAATGCACAGCGAGTGAAGGTCCCCGCTCTTGCAAAGCATTCCCATTCCCAAACTGTTGGCGGGCGGTAACCTTTTTCGACGAAATTCAACTCATACTTCTTCTCATCCAGCCACTTGACCGAATCTCCCGTCGCAATCCCTTCTTGCGATGAAAGCCAATCGCAGTAGGAGACGGAGTCGAAAAAATTGATTCCTACCACGGGTTGGTCCTTCGGATTTGGAAATCGATCGGGGCGGAATCGAGCATACTGCACTTCTCCCACTACCTGATCCGAATAGGCAAACGAATAGTCGATTCGCTTCATCGATCCAGGCGCCCTCGTCGTCGGACTGTTCCCAAACCAGAATTCTACGGGACCTCGGACAATGTTCATTTGCATGCCTTGGGAATTCATATACCAATTGCGATTATCGGCGCGATTGCGAAATTCAGGATCAGCATCGACTTCGCTCACATACTTGTCGTGTCCCCATTTTTGGAGCATCAAACATATACCGGTATGTGCACCCGCAGACGGATGCTCGCGGTACCATATTCGAAATCGTTCTGTCCAGGAATCAAGCGTTGCGGGTTCGATATCAGTTTTCGGAACCAGACTCACCGTCGCGACAACGCCAGTGGATCGCCAGTCATCGTTGTATTGGCCCATTCGAGCCAACAGAGGCTCCAGCGATCGTCCAGATTGGCTTAACCAATAAATAAAATAATTACGAGCCTGAGGCGATTGCGAGAAACCAAGTATATCATCAACGATATTCATTTCGCCAAGACCGTAGGCGACCAGCGCACACTTCGCTTTCCAGCGTCCCACACTATCGAGCTGAGCAGTTGTTTGGTGAGAGTTCATCTTGGCTTCGCCGAATTCCTCGCGGATTTTCGATTGCCATTCGGCGAAATGGCTTGCCGTTTCAGTCATCGCGGAAACTACATACGGCAACTCAGCAGTTTCGCTCAATCGCAACAACTCCATCAACTGCCCCCCGTCACCATCCGACTGCAATCGTCGAGAAAGCCCGCGGTACAGGTACTGCCGTTTGGTATCTTCAATCCCTTTCTTGGGAAGAGACTGAATCGAGCCAACCATCCAGCTCGGCGCTTCGCTGAGAAACTTTCCCAGCGAATCGACTTGCGGCAATTCGAGATCTTTTACGAAGCTCAACAACACATCTTGGCTCTCTGTCTCGCTCGGACTCTGGTCAGCAATGCAAACACGCGAGAATTCCAATCGCCTGGCTTCGGCCTTGCCTAACTCACCACCAAGTTTCAAATCATCAAAGTCCAAAAAAATGAGACCTTTCGTTGTCTCTTTTGTTCGCACCAGCCAATTCGCTAGTTCTGCAAGGTTACCTTGTCGTACCCAACTCGATAACGGATTTGCGGTCGATACAGGAGCCGTGTTCGTAACGAATGGAGCATTGCTGGCAAGCTGATTTTGGCGGTTACGAGATGATGGTAGAAGCTGCAAAGCGGCAAAACTAAATGCAATCAAAACACAAACAGCAACCGTCCATTGAAGTCCTGTTACCAATCTTCGTTGCTCGTCAATCGCGATCGATCGAGGCTTGCGACCATCGATCCATGCTTCGAGGTCACTGGCAAGCTCCTTTGCATCTTTGTATCGATTTGCCGGATCGATCTCGAGACATCGGCTCACAATCGAATCAAGTGCCAAGGGTATGTCCGACCGAATCGAACGGACGCGAGGAGGCTTGATTGTCCGGATCGAATTGATGATAACGCTTTCAGGTCCGTAAAACGGTAACGTCCCTGTTAGCAGTTCAAAGAGTATGACCCCCATCGAATAAACATCTGAACGACCATCGAGCGAGTCCGCTCGGCCAGCCGCCTGTTCGGGACTCATGTAATGTGGGGTGCCTAGGATATCCCCAGACATGGTAATTTTGGTTTCTTTGCCATCGAGTTTGGCGATTCCAAAATCGAGTATACGAACTCGATGGCTCTCGAATAACGGATCCGGAACGATGGTATCGCTCTGCGTGCGATCCGCGACCTCGATCATAATGTTCGATGGCTTCAAGTCGCGATGGATTACTCCTTCGGCGTGAGCGACAGACATCGCGTTGGCAATCTCCGAAACGACTCGAGCGCACCCTAACAGATTGAGACTAGCCGATTCACGGAATTCCCCGAGCGGCTTGCCATCAATCAACTCCGAAACGAGATAATCAAGTCCTCGCCACGTCCCAACTTCATAGATTCGTACGATACTTGGATGCCCGACCTTGTTCGCGTTTTCGGCTTCTTTCGCAAATGTTCGAGATGTCTTATTCGGATTGGTTGCAACCTTCACTGCGACGCGCCTATGAATACTGATATCCTCTGCTTCGTAGACATCACCGTAGCTGCCTCGACCGATGAACCGTAGGATGGCAAAACGATCTATGTACAGCGGCAACAGATTCAGCTTCGATCCCGTGCGCACGGTATCGCTGGAGATATTCTCGATAGTACCGGAGGAGGCGAGCTTTGAATCGAACAACAAAAATTCGTTAGGCGCCTCGACCTGGATTGGAGGATGAAACTCACGGCATTCCTTCTCGACCAGCATAAGTTCATGAAGAACGTATTGTTGATAAGCAGGATCCACCCAACTGATGCACTCTCGCATGTTGAGCTGAGTTCCGTTCTTCCAGCACACTTCGAAAGCCGAGCAGACGATGTCCATTTGCTCAGTGCTGTCGTAGCTGCGCAGCTCTTCAATGGAGCAGGAGAGAACACGGTCGGGAGTCATCGGGCTGTGAATAGATTTGGATGAGCGAGATCGTAAACAGTCACCACTATTTTAGCCTCCTTTCTCGCCTGCCTAGAGCTCCAAAACCTCGATCACTGGAATTTATTTTTCGGGAAAAAATCTTTCCATTGTTGTTTCGCACGCCTCGGCTCGGGCTTTTCGAATCTCCGACTCAGTCGCAATGACGGCCAGGTCTACGATCCTCATGGCGTTGTTTCTCTGTGCAACCGTCGAATGATTTCTTCGTGGGCAATAAACTTGGGATTCGGCTTTCCTTCGAGTTCATGGGTCAAGGAAACGATAGTGTCATTGATGGGTGCTTCACAGCCAATCCTCTTTGCGAGTTTTACGAATTGCCCGTTGATGGAGTCGACTTCCGTTTTCTTCCCGCGTCGAAGATCTTGAAGCAATGAGAAGACAATTGGGTTTCTTTCAAAACGAGAATGAATGGCCATTCGAATGATTTGCCCCAAAAGGGGAATTTCCATTAGGTGCATCAGCTTTTCTAGTCGACTGAGATCGGAGCGACCTGGTATGCGTTCGATTTGGATGCTCGCTTGCTTGAGCACCGATCTGCATTCGCGAACGATTGGCAGGCCGATATCTCTGCGCCAATGCTTCGCCCCGATCGCCTCGTTTATAAAATTGGAGTTCGACAAACAAGAAGCATAGCCCAGGGCATTGATCGCGAGCTTATTGTATCGAATCCCAAGAATGTTCTCGTGCAATGCAAAGTGAAGCCCGGGAACACGGATCCCCTGGAATAGCGTGGCGACACGACGAGAAGCCTGGTTCGCTTGGTTTCCGTTAGGCCCCCCAAACATTGTCACGCCGTTCAGTTGCATGCTGACCTGTCCAGGCTTCGTCACGGCCATGTTCGTCGAGGTCATACCCATCACGAGCCTATCGTGAGGAACAAAATCTGCATAGGCCGTATCGTTGATTCCATTCTGAATCGAGATTACCGTTGCGTTGCCTAGATAGGAAGCAGCGTCTTCCAGCATCGATTGGGTATCTTGCGATTTGACTGTCACAAAGACGAAATCGCTTCCAGCAATATCGTTGCAGTTCGACGAACAACCCATCGATACCTTCTTTTGCCCCCAAGGCCCAACGATTTCTACGCACTGATTTCGCATCAGTTCGTCTCCAAAGACTCCGCGCACAACCAGTCGAACTTGCAAATCGGATCGAGACTCACGAAGCAAAGCGCCAAACATTGCCCCGATGGCACCTGCCCCTAAAAAACTAACTTTCATGTGCGATTCCGACTTTGGCAAATCTCATGGTGTACGACCTGGTCGCTATCAAAATTAATCCAGTTGAAGTCCCATGGACTCACAAACGACATCAATTCTGGTCAGGCTAGATTTGCGACAAGGAAGAAAAACCCAGTTATCATGATCCCAGGCTTACCCGTTGTCTAGTAGACTCAACTGCGGTAACCTCGGGCCAGAAGACGGAAACGCTTCGATGATCAAGATTTGACTCGAGCAGTGTAGCACAGTACCATCGAACCTTCGTCGAAATCCAGATATCCCCATGAGCTACACTCCATGACTTTTGTTGCAATAGTGCTTTGCGTTGTGGTCGTTTGTTTGGGATGGATGCAACTTTTGCCTGGGTTGATTTTTGCTCGCCTTTTGTTTCAACCTAAACCAGTAGTTTTGGAGGACGCCCAATGTCCTAAGGCTGCGGTGCTGCTTTCCGTTCGTGGGAACGATCCTTTCCTGGGGGATTGCGTCGCATCGTTGTTACGTCAAGACTATCCGACGTTCGACATTCGCATCGTCGTCGACCACGAAACGGATCCCTCTTGGAGGGTGATCCAGGATATCGTCACTCGGATGAATCCCTCAAACGTGACTATCTCCGTACTGGGGGAGAAATTTGGAACTTGCACGCTGAAACCTAACAGTCTCCTCCAGGCCCTTTCACAATTGGACGACTCGTACGAGGTCATTGCCATACTGGATTCTGATGCGGTAACCCATCCGACGTGGCTGAAGGAATTGGTTGCACCTCTCCAGGACGAGACGATCGGAGTAGCATCAGGAAATCGTTGGTATATGCCACAACGGGCAACGATAGGTTCCCTCGTGCGATACACATGGAACGCAGCGGCGGTAGTGCAGATGTACTTCGGTCACTTTACCTGGGGTGGTAGTGTAGCGATTCGTGGAAGCGTGGTTCGCAATTCGAAACTGCAGGATCGCTGGAGGCACTCGATTGCAGAAGATACCGCAATCTACGGTGAAGTGCGTGCATCTGGAATGAAGGCAGCCTTTGTACCTTCGCTGATGATTGTGAATCGAGAGTCATGTGGTCTCCTCGAGTTCTTCGCTTGGATGAAGAGGCAACTCTTGGTCGGGCGATTGCAACATGCGGGGTGGCACATGGTATTTTGGCACGCGGCTATTACGTCGCTCCTGCTAACAGCGTCCGTTGTCCTCCTCGTCGCTGCTGTGGCAACGGCGAATAGGCCAGCAGTTATTTGGATGGGAGCTGGGCTCGTTGCCTATACCGTATTGCAGACATCTTTGTTGTTCGTGCTGGAAGCCGGGGTTCGCAAGACGGCACGTGACCGAAATCAGCCTACAAACTGGATGACGCTTGCGACGCTTGGCAAGCTAGCAATCGCATTGCCATTAACACAGATTTTGTATAGTGCTGCAATCCCAACGATTCGATTTATGCGGGATGTATCTTGGCGCGGAGTCAAGTATCGTATCGAGGGGCCTTGGAATATTCGCCTGATTTCCTATAAGCCCTTCGAAGCATCAAAACACAAGGAAGAGTCGCAAGCGTCGTTATAAACATGGCTTGGTCGCAAAACAAGCGTCTTCCAAGATGGAAATCTAGCGATTTGTATCGGCTTGCTTCATTTGCCGAATAGCTGTGGCACCCTCGGGTGTGAGAGAATAGTTTTCGACGGTCTTTTGAACGAGCCAACCTGCTGCTCGCGGATTCCAAAGTAACAAACACGTTACCCCAAGGAACGGAAAAATACTCAACCAATCGCTTGACCACCGAGTGATTTCATCGCGGCTATTTTCGTATTCATCCTCGGATCGCAACAATCGTAGCAACTCGCGCAGGAGTTGAAGCCTGGTAGCACCATGGAGCGCCATCGAAGTTAACGTCAAAAAACCTAGATGTGACTTCACTCCGGCATTCCCCATGGATTCGTCTCGTTTCCCCTTTCCAAAAGAGATATCGATCCATGCCTGGCATAAATTGACGCCACTTTCGTATGCGAGGACCGTTTCCCCAATTCGTGGATTGCATTCGAAAATCGAGCGAAGGTTCGCGCCATCATCATAAACATATTCAAGGCACATGGCACCATGCCAATGCAACTGGGAGCCAAAACGGGTTATCAATTCCTTCATCTCGGGGTCATGCACCGTAATCTTCGCATTCGCCGATCCCCCCACTCCGATGCTGCGACTTTGGTAAACATGAAACGCCATTAATTCTCCGTTTTGAAAGACCCCCGTTGCGCCTCGCTTCAATCCACTCGCATGTTGTTGTACGACAACCTGACGTATGCCATCGAACCATTCACGTCCTTCTAATTCCTTGCCGATCGACTCCATCTCTCTGCGAGAGGGAGCATATCGAACTCCTTGCCCTGCGGTGCTAAAGTCGAGTTTAATCCAACAAGGAAATTGATCGCAACTCATCAGCTCCTCCTTCGTTTGAACGATACGATAGGCTGGTTGCGGCATACCTGTTTCGTCAAGCAATTGGGAAAACCGAGCTTTGTTCATTGTTCTGTCAAGCACTTCGAATTGCGGTACTGCCATCGCAATGCGTGACTCGAATATTTGCTGAAAGCGAGAGAGCAAGTAGATTTGTTCATGCGTCGGAAAGAGTACGTCGTAGGCCCCCGTTTCGATACGTTCCATGAGGAATTGCAAATAATCGCTAGGTTTGCTCGAAAAGGGTGGGCAACGATGCCATCGCTTCACCCATCGCGAAAAACGGCATTGGCAAAGAGACGACGGATCGAGAATATCAATCGTGTGCTGTGGACCTAAACATGTAATCGATTGACGCGCAGACGTACTGGAGCCATCCGTCATCAAAATCTTCATGTAGCGTTTCGCGGATTTGGGATGAAAGAGTCGTTCGCTGAAACAGACAGCTCTGCTTCTCAAATAAAAATTGAATTCGCGGAAATGGTTCGGATCGGGGTGTGAAGCTTTGCAGCACACTTGTTAGCCTACCACTCCACCACACTATACCTTAACCAATATAACCTGTGATGCCGCTTTGGTTCAAGCAATTACCATTGGCTGAACCCAAGCTAGAGTTTCCGGAGCCTCCGCTCTGTCAATTGTTGAACAGGGATCACGTGTCAGGTGTGAATCAAGTGCATGATATGGGTATGTAAATCGTGCAGGTATTTTCTCGGGTCTGGCTCGAACTCGAGCGTATGAGCTGCATCCGGATATTCGACGATGGCCTTTTGAGGGGAGGCAACTCGGTCCCAGTACATGCGAGTACGATCGTTGTCAACAATTCGTTCTTGTCCTGCCAGCATCAGAAACATAGGAATCTGGATTTGCTCCGCACAGGCTCGTACCAAACGATTCAGTTCTAGATCGGCTACCGCAAAGCGAACCGTGATCTTCCTCAACGTGAAAGGATCATCTCGGATATAAGTCTTGTAAAACGAGCTCTGGGTAAACAACGCAGGATCACGCAATGGGATCGGAACTCGTTGATTTCCTAATCCCCCCCAGGTTGCCATTCGCACCATCCATTGCTTCGTCAACGAAACTTGTTGATATGCGTAGATACCAGGACAAATAAGTCCAACTCCTGCGAGTGCACTCTTGTTGCGGCGTCGATTTATCGATTGGCGCGCCGCAAGTAGCGCCGCTAGTTTCCCCCCCCAGCTTACTCCCAATACGACGGTTGGAAGCTGACAACTCAACCCATCTAGGTAGTCATCGAAATCCTGAATCCATTGATCGACATGGGGCGAATCACCGCGATCTCGAAAACTCAGCCCCGATCCCCGGCGATCGAGAGCATGAACTTCTATCGCGTTATCTGCTAAGTGTTGACAACTACGCAAGTACCAGCCGCTATGACTGACAATTCCGTGAATCAGAATAACACGAACCGAAGCATTCGTCGGTCTCCAAACTCGTGCTGCCATCGGATAGCCATCGCGAGCTGGTTGATAGTTTATTTCTGGTGCCATCCGTTCGTTGCTACCCCCACACCCATCGATTCTCAGCGATTTTCATTCGCTGGAGAACTCGCTTATCGAGCGTGACACCTATTCCAGGCCGATGCAAGGCCGGAGCGCGTCCACCATAGCCAAATGTAATATCTTCATTCGTCGGAAGTTCTTGCAAAAGATGGCGGTCGTACGAACCTTCGAGATAACGGATTCCTCGAATGTGCGTTGCCCAATGCCTGCCGGCTGCTGATAGAATTCCTGTCTCACCCGGATGGCACCCCAATTGAATCCCAATATCATTCAGGTGCGCATATTCAGCAATTCGAATGCTGTTCACGAATCCGCCGCATTTGGAAAGTCGAATGTTGAACAAATCGCACGCACCCAACTTCGTAGCCAGCTTTGCATCCTCGAGACTGGTCAGGGATTCGTCCAGCATAACTGGAACCTTCCAGTGCGCTTTGAACAGAGGGATCGAATTAAGCTCTTCATGAGGGCAAGGCTGTTCTAGACAACTGATTCGCATGGGCAGGAGTGGCTCGATCTTCTCCGAGACTTTGTCAACAGACCATGCTTCATTGGCATCGAGTCGGATGTCCATCTTTGAGCCGAGCCAGAACCGCAATCGCTTGACTCGTTCGGGATCGTTGGCTCCATTGACACCTACTTTCACTTTACATTGCTGAAATCCATAGAGTCGCATCTTGATGGCACTCCTACGTTCTTTGGCTACATCGTCTGCGGTGATCGTCGTCGAATAGCGGATGAATTTTCTCGCTTCCGCGATCGTGCATTGGGGCTGCAGATGTTTTATTGCTGCGCTAATGGGCTCACCGAACAAACGTCCGAACGCATCAAGGATACTCAATTCCACTGCACAACGAAGTGCGTTCGATCTGTGATTACGAGGGTCCGGCGCCTGTTGATTAGGGTGAAAACGTTCACAGAGCGCGATCACGTTGGGCCAATCATGGCACTCCAGATCTAATTGCTGAGCAAGCGGCGTTTCTTTCAACTGCTGCATCGCGCCCTGGGCCGATTCCCCTGTGACATAATCACGCGGGACACCTTCCCCCCAACCGGTCGTTCCATCCGCGAGTCGACAACATACCAAAACGTTTTGACTATCCGTTCGCGATGCAGAAGCGTGTTGGATTTTGCGACGAAGTGGCAATTGAATGACGTAAGCCTGTAACTCGACGATGCGCATGCGATCGGCCTTAGCCTTTCACCAACCGCGGGACCTTCATTTTCCCAGTTGCCCACTCGAGTGCATCCGGCATCCCTTGTTGAAAGTCTACTGCTGGCGCATACCCAAGGATGGATGTCGCCTTGTCGATCGAGAAGTCCAGATTCATTGCCATAAACTTGATGGTAGCTCGCGTCAAAACCGGCGATTCCTTGCTGCCGATCAGGCTTGCCCATCCCTCCACAAAGGGCACCAGAAACTTAACTATCCCCAAGGGTACGTGACGTGGTATGGGTTTGCCCAAATAGCTTGCCACCGTCGTCAAGTACTCGACGCGCGTGACCAGCCGTTGATCGCGAATATTAAACGTTTGTCCTACGGCTTTTTCATTGTCGATCGCCAACAAAACAGCATCAACGAAGTTGCCAACATAGGTATTGTTCAGCACCTTCATTCCGTTTCCTAAAAATTTGACAATCCCCTGGTCGAATCGCTTGAGCAATCTAGGAATCACGGCTCGCTCTCCTGGTCCATAGGTAAAGCCAGGCCGAAGGATTGTTGCAGGGAATTTGTACTCATCCATATAGCGTTTGAGTACGATCTCAGCCTCCGCCTTGGTTCGCGTGTATCCGTCGAGGCCTGTCAGGCTTGGCGGAGTCTCTTCGTCCGTCCCGAAGTGATCGCGAGCAGGATAAACACCGAGCGAACTCACTTGAACCCAACGTCGCAACTGGCCTTTTTGCATGGCACATGTAAGCAAATGTTCAAGCCCGACGACATTGATTTGCCGATAGATCTCTGCGGGGCCCCAGTCACCGATATGAGCGGCTGCATGAACCACAACATCTACTCCTTCGAGAGCCATTGGCAAGCTAGCCTGGTCCGCAAGGTCTCCGATTGCGTACTCAACATCCAGCCCTTGGAGCAATGTGCGATCAGAGTTCTTTCTCGCTAAGACACGAACATTGTAACCCTCCTCTACTGCTCGTCGAGCTACAAAGCTGCCGATCATACCGGTAGCTCCGGTAACCAAAATGCGTTCGTTTTTCATACCTTGCCGGTACTCGGATTCGCTTGTGAAGTTGAAGTGATTCGTTCGATAAAGCCGAGTTCGGCAACCAAACAACGATGTTTGTACTCTTCGAAATTTCCGCGGGCCGCGGATTTCCTCTGCCGAAGCGCTATCCAAGTTCCCGGCTGTACTCGCCGCATAGTGAGTGGCAAGATACGCCCGGATAGACGCTTATCAGCATACTCGAAATTTAGCCTGCCCAGCTCTTCATCCACACATCGCGCCAGGGTTTGTTGATCGCTAGGGTTCAAAGAGATTTCCGTAAGGAGCACATACGCTGGGCGATCCCGCATCTCGGGTGCAATGCAGAATTCGCCGATGTCGATCTGGGTTTGTTGCTGGGCTTGCGTAACAGCAGTTACGATCTGGAACTCGCTAAGTTTTTCGCCAGTGATGCTTGAGAAGTGGGCTCCTTTGTTCAAAAAGACCAATCGCGGAGCTTTCCCCAGAAAGCCTGTGCAGCGGACTACATCATGAATATCGTAGCGATATAGGCCTGCAGATGTTGTTAGCAAGATATAGTAATCCTGTCCTTCTTCCAGTTCATGCGATTGCAAGACTATCGGCTTGTCGCTGTCGATTTCAGCCACAGGAACAAACTCGTAAAAGTGATGATTGAATTCAATCACACCTTCGCTCGTGCCATCTTGGAGAGGAATGGTCATTCGCCCTTCACTCGCATTCAATCCATGATCGCGCAGGGCTGGTTTACCGTAGTACTCTTCCAGTTTTGGGATGTAAACGGAAACCGATCCGCCTTGCCATACGGCCAATACAGATAAATGAGGCCAAACATCGCGAGGGTAGAGTGTCCCTTTCTCGGAAACGATCTTCGCCAGTTCCTTTGCTCGCACTCGCGAATGTGACTTGAAATACGATTGGAATGCCGATCGTGGAGCATCTGGAAGCGACGACGCGCCAAAGAATGTACCGTCGTGAATGTCTCGAATAAAGTTTTCGGATTGATCGTTCATGAGGCGAGCGAACTCGATCAGCGTGCTCGGGTTCGCAGTTCCGATCATTCCAACGTGGGGATTGATCATAGCAATTCGAAGAGCGACACAGTGTTTCCAATGGGACTCATTGATCTTGTACACATCGCTCGGCAGTACAAATCGACTGCGTGCAATCCATGGTGCTGTCTCTGCAACTAAGCCACTGATAGCCCCGCACGGTGTCCCACCCTCGGTAAAGAATTGCTGCCAATTGCTTCCCAGCTTTAGAGTCTTCTTATTGACCAGATCGGGATGATCACGGTAGGTTCCAACCCCCCACAAGTTCCAACCGTGGCGGTACTCCTCGAACGACTCTTGCGTGACAGGTATGAACTTGGACTTATCCGTCGTTCCAGACGTCATGGCAAACATGATCAGCTTCGTACCTGGCCCGAACATCGCAGAGATTTGCCCCTGCTTGACTTGCTCAATGTACGGTCGATAGTATTCGTAATTAGCAATCGGAACGCGGCGGCGGAAATCCTCTAGGGAACGAATTTCCGAAAACCCGTGATCGACACCGAAGCGGCTATTGGCATGACGACGAAGCTTCGCAAACAGTACTTGGTGTTGGATTTCTGGTGAGCGCTTGGCATTCTCTGAGAATCGCTTGAGTTCAAGCGTCCGCAACCATAAATATGCGCGTTTCACAGTTCTATCCAGCATTGCGATTCTTCCATGGCTTCATTCCGAGACCGTCGCCTCGATTCGTGTCACGATGTTTGCTAAGGCTGATGCGTTTTCACCTTCCATCATGGTGAAGTGATCGCCCGGGGACTCAAACAATTGGAGACGGTCCTCGAGCACTGCTTTCCATCCCAGATCGTGATCGAGCTTCTGTCCAGTCATCTGACTAAGGACGTCAGGCTTCATGGGTCGAACCAAAAGGACATTCACATCGATAGGTTTTAGATCATAACCACTGATCATCGTTGCGTGTGCCTTCGCGGCTTGGACCACTTTTCGGAAGTAGCTAATCGGAACTCCTTGCGGCAAGGCCCCTGCGGATTGTGCCAAATCGGAAGCAAACTGCCATCGCGAATCTTCATCCATGGCTCCCAGTTTTTCTAACATGCCACCGTCGACTTCGATGTTGGTCCCCTTGAACCAGTTGGCAAATCGCCCCAAATCAAGCATGAATCGAACGTCGTCGTCTAGCGGCACATCCGCATAAATAGATGGCAACGGCGTATCTAATAACGTAAGCGTTCCGACCTCCTCTCCGTTTTCGGTCAAGATACGTGCCAATTCGTATGCGAAGATACCGCCAGCGGACCAGCCCACGAGATGATACGGGCCGCTGGCTTGTACCGTGCGTATCGCATTCAGATAATCATCCATCATTTCCTCCATCGATAGATGGGGATCGTATTGGCCTTCGCCGCCACGACCTTTCACGGCAACAATCGGACGACCGGAGGAGTACCGAGCTAGGTCGGCATAACACTGAATTGTGCCACCAAGCGGGTGAATGCAAAAGAGAGGGTCGATGCCGGTAATCGGATGAAGCTGTTCGAGGGGCGACCAGCCTTCTTGCTCAGCGGAATGGCGATTTTCTTTCGTCGATCCTCCCTCGTCCATGGAGTCGATTTCACCCCCAGACCCTTCACGGTTCTCAACATGCGTTAAGACCACTTTGGCTAACTGCAAAAGCGTTGGACCGCTCAGTATCTCATTCATGGGCATCGAAATGGCCGCTTCTTTCTCAACACGGTTCTTCAGTTCAATCGCCATCAGAGAATCAAGCCCCATTTGATTCAATGGTGTTTCATGTTCAACGTTTTCTACAGCAATACCGAAGACACCAGCAATTTGTTGTGCGATAAAGGCCTTGGTAAGCTCCAGTCTCTGGTCTGCACTCGCGGACCGGAGGCGCGAAGCGAAGGAACCACTTGCACCCGACTCCTTTTTGGTACGAACGAGCTGTTCAAAGAATGAGAGTTCTTTGAGCAATGGAGCGAAGCTGGCGGCGAGATTCCAATCCACCGTGGCAATCGAAACTTGAGGTGTATCAAACTCGACCGCTTGATGAAACGCACGTACCGCTTCCTTCATGGGTATCGGAAGCAACCCGGTCTTCTCTAAGTACTCTGCCGTTTTCTGATTCCGCTCGACAAACCCAGCGCCACGAAGCGCGCCCCAATCGATCGTTAACGATGGCAATCCGCGAGCTCGTCGATAATGGGCCAACGCATCGAGGAAGTAATTTCCTGCGTTGTAATTGGATTGACGCGGTGCCCCCAGTAGACTGGATACCGATGAAAAGCAGATGAAATCCTCGAGTGAAAGATGGAGCGTTGCCCAGTGAAGATTCCAACCACCGATCGCTTTCACTTGGAGTACCGCATCGAAGCGTTCCGCGGTCAATTCTGAGATGAACTCATCGTCGAGCAGCATGGCTCCATGCAACACCCCAACGAGCGTTGGCATCGAATCCTGTATCGTAGCTACCACCCGTTGCACATCGCTCAACTTTGAAACATCACCGCGTGCATCGACGATCTTCGCACCCAATTCTCGCATTCGTTCGATGATGACGAGACTTGGTTCATCGCGTGGTCCACTGCGGCTCATCAAGACAAGATGTCGAGCCCCATGTTCCACCATCGATTTGGCTAGCTCCAAACAGAAACCACTTGCACCGCCGGTTATCAAATAGGTACCATCGGCTCGGTACTTGTTCTTTGGGCTGGTCGTCGGGCCAACAGTCACACTTGGGTCTCGAAACGTAAGAACGTTTTTTCCAATATGTTTGCCTTGTGCCATGTATCGGAAAGCATCTGTACATTGGCTAATCGGGAACGTCTTGTAGGGAAGCGGGCGGTAATGTCCCGATCCAATTTCGATCGATAGCTCTTCGAACAATTGTGCAAGATGACTGCGGCGACAGATATGATGTTGGCCGAGATCGATCACGAAGAACGAGATGTTGTCCTTCAGTTGGATCATACCGAGTTTTGAATTACCATAAACGTCGATCTTGCCAATCTCCAGGAACCGTCCGTAAGGCGCCAGTAGTTCTAGGCTCTTTGGAATAAACTCTCCCGCGAGCGAGTTCAGAACGGCATCGACTCCTTTCCCGCTGGTTAGTTCGCGGATTCGATCAGAAAACTCAAGCGTCCGGGAGTTCAAGACATGATGAACCCCCTGCTCTTGGAGCAGCCTGCGTTTCTCGTCGGATCCGGCAGTCGCAAAGATCGTTAACCCAATCTTTCTCGCAATCTGAATAGCAGCCTGCCCCACTCCTCCTGTGCCGCCATGAATGAGGATACTCTCTCCCTGCATCATTCGAGCCAAATGGTGCATCGCGTAATGCGCTGTCAAGAAAACCGTCGGAAGAGTCGCTGCTTCTTCAAACCCCATGGATTCTGGAAGCGGAAAGACCATTCGTGCGTCAACATTGATTCGCGACTGGAATGCATAAGGGGCCATCCCTGCAACACGATCGCCAACGCGAATTTTGTTAACATTCTTACCTACGGCCACAACCGTTCCAGCAAAGTCATCGCCGTACCAATGCAAATCCACAGGGTTTCCAGGATAGGTTGCCAGGGCTTTCATAACATCGCGAAAGTTGATTCCGCCAGCTTCTACTTGAATGGCGATCTCATCGCACCCGGGCTCTTCAACCGAGGTTGCGTTCCAACATAGGTTGGTGAGAATGCCCGTTCCTCGGCTTTCCAAACGGAAAGGGACCGTGCGTTCTTGATTTGCGATAGCGTTCTGTTTACGAAGCGGAATATCCCCTGGCGGCACTCGTTCCAACTGAGGCAGGTAGCGAACACCTGATCGAAATGCAACCTCAGTATCTTTTGAATCGCTAAGAAGTTCCCGTACGCAATCGTCCAATAGGCTTTCGCTTCGCTCGCTACCCAAATCTAAAATTTTGGTACGCGTAGGATAATGCTCATTGTTTGCAACTCGTGAGAATCCGATAATCGGCGACGCAGCTATACCTTCGCATCGATCGGTGTCCAAAATTGGATAGACGTTGTCAACAAGGTACCAAGTCGACGGGACCCGTTGTTTCAACTGGCCGATTCGCAAAGCTGACATCACTCCCACGCGCTGAAGTTCTTGCAAGTCGGCAGTCGACAAATTCTTGTCGGATTGTTCGTTTGCACTCCAACAGTGAATAATTCCTTTACACGCGTTTCCATCCGTATCGGCCAACTCCATCACTCGCGCATAGTGCTCGCCTTCCATGGGATGGATCACCCATTGATCGTCCGCCACCTGGGCAAAACCGCTTCCGTGTCGAACCTTGAAAACGCGAGCACCTTTTTGGGATAATCGACTACTAATCTTCTCCCCTAGCCCTTGCTCATCTACAAGAACAACGTACGAAGAACCTGCCAGTGGTGATGGAGGTTCGCTTGGCGATTCGACGACTGCTGGCCCGCGAGCTACCAATGCGATGTGAATCGCATCGTCATAGCATGGGGTTGTCGAAAACGACGTTGCATCGAGGAAACCACAATCCGAAAGCAAAGACTTCCATTGATCTCGACGTAACAAAGGCGAATTCTTTCGAAGTTCAGTGTCAGTGAAACGCCACCAACCATCCAACAACCCAAATACCATTCCCTCCGGATAGAGAACCCGTTCTGTGACTTCCACGAACAGCAACACGCCATCTCGATAGAGCAACGACTTCAAATAACTCAGCGATTGCTTTAAGTCGGCAGTCGCATGAATGACGTTTGTTGCGAGTATCAGATCAAAGGAGTTATTCGTGAGTCCTTGCGATACTGGGTCTTTCTCCAGATCGAACGTTTTGAAGTCGACGAACGAGAACTCAGATAACGTCTCTTTGGCCGTGTTGAGGAATGCTGCCCCTAAATCGGTGAAAACATACTCGGTTTGATCGGCTGGGAACTCGCCGATGATCGCCTTGGTCAAGGACGCAGTTCCACCCCCAACCTCCAAGACGCGCAGGGGTGCATGGGGCCCTAACGACTTGACCATCTCACGCACCCCATGACGAATCATTTCGTGCATGCAGGAAATATCTGATCCGCGCATGTAAAAGTTTCGAAGTCGATCGTTGCTTCCATGTGGGAAAAGTAGATGAACCGGGTCAACCTCACCGCAGAGTACAGACGCCATATTGGCGCCCGTTAATCGAATCAAATCGAACTCTTCCGAAAAGCTATAAGCCTCTTGTAGAGAGTTCAATAGGTATTGGAAGTCGACAACCTTTGGTTCCGTAACTATTTGCCAATCGTTGTTTTCGATTCGACTTACGGTACCGAGGGACGCGAGTTGTGCGAGTTGAGCCGATACAAGTCTTTCGTACTTGGGCAGAATTCCAAGCTGTTCAACAAGTCCAGGTGCGGAAAATGTCTGACCAATTTTTGGTTCCCAGCCTAGTTCTAAGTAAGCGTTTTGAATTGCAAGGGGTGTGATTGCGTTCAATTTGGGAATGAATTCATCGCTATAAATGTCTGCCTTGTTTGCTTTACGCGATGAATCCATGGAGAGATGCGCCGTCTCGACCCAACTCGCCGGACTAGAGAGAGTCTTGGGAGAACGCGTGTCGAATCCCTTGTGCCGTCGCGAGCTCCAAACAGTTTGGTAGTGTATCTGTTCGGCTTCTGAACTTAAACTTTGACTTTGTGGTGCGCGTTCGGCTCGAAATCCAGTGATCTGAACAACGCATTCTCCCTCTTCGGTGACCAACGCGATATCGCATTCGATGGCCATCGGCTCGCTTAACGTCACGATCGCATAGGCCCTTAAATTACAAGGCGGCTTCGCGTGAAAGAGCTGAACACGTCGTACTTTGGCTGGTAATAAAAAGTCATCCGTGGCATTTTCGCTACTCGGCCTCGCCGCTGAAATCTGAAAGCAAGCATCCAGGACTGAGGGATGAATTTCGAAATCGGCTATCTGCTCTTGCACAAGTTCCGTCGCGGTTACATCACCTACCGCTGAATTGATTCCTCGGAAAATCGAATCGAGAAGCTGGAAGTTCGGTCCAAATTGAAATCCAGCCTTCAGAAAATCACTGTACATCCGTTCTTTGGAGAGATGTTCCGGCAACGTAGATGCAATCGAGTTAAGGTCCCATGTCTTCGAGGAGTTTATCGAACTCGCAATGAGACGACCTGATGCATTCAGTTCCCAATCTTTGCGACTTCGTGGTCGACTGTAAATGGAAAACGTCCGATCGTTCTGCGACCATGTTATCTGAAGCTGGGGAGGGTCTTCCTGAGAAACGAACATCGCTTTATGAAACGTCACATCTTCTACCACCAGCGATTCTTTGGGAAAGAGATGGCGAGCGATCGCAAGCCCGATCTCTACATATCCAGCACCTGGAAAAACAACGGCATCCCACAATCGATGGTCGTTGAGAAAAGACAGGCGATGCAAATCGAGTTCCGTACGCCATGTCGGCAACGCGTCCTCTGCACGAATCCCGAGCAATGGATGATCGGGGTCAGTAAGTCTTGTTTTTCGCGATGCGTCGGTTTCCAACCAACAAACGTCTCGTGCAAAAGGATACGTTGGCAACCTGACGGGTTCTCCAGAACCGATGTTCAACGACTTCCAATCGAGCGGAAACCCTTCGATGTACAATTGAGATAGATTCTCGAAGAGTTGGTTCGTTTCGTCTGTCTCTCGTCGCAACGAGTGAAGTACCAATCCCGCTCGCCCCGTAGCCTCAAGGCAATCTCGCAACGAACTTGCTAGCGCGGGATGCGGTCCAATCTCAAGAAAATGGTGCGGATTTGACTTGAGCATAGCGATTACCGTCGGTCCAAACAGAACTGTCTCTCGTACGTTTTTCCACCAATATTCCGCATCGAGTTTGGTACCATGAAGCTCTTTTGCGGTCACTGTGGAAAAGAAAGGGACTTTCGCTTTACGGGGTTCAATATGCTGGAGCACGCTCAACAACTCATCGCGGATAGGCTCCATCTGATGAGTGTGAAAGGCATAGTCAATCGGTAGCCAACGCATGAATCGACCTTGCTCCTCGAACTGCTTGGCCAGTCGTTCCAATGGTTCTGTGTCGCCGGCCAGCGTTACCAAGTTCGGATTGTTGATCACTGCAACTTGAATGCGATCGAGTTCGTCGCCGATGGCCCGATTGGCTTCTTCTTGTGAAAGACCTACGGCAAGCATGCGCCCATGACCGCCTGTTGAATGCTGGAGGCGACTACGATGAAAGATGACCGTTACAGCGTCATCGAGAGAGTAGATACCCGCACAGTACGCTGCTGCAACTTCTCCTACACTGTGGCCAATCACTCGCGACGGCAAGATGCCCCACGATTCCCATAGTTTAGTCAATCCGACTTGCAAGGCGAAAATGGCAGGCTGAGCCACATTCGTCCTGTCGATAGGTGATTCGTCCTTGGTGGATCTCATCGCATCCAAAAGGGACCAACCGGCGAATGGCTTGAGTTTGGCGTCGATCTCTTCCAGGACATGCAGGAAGAGTGGTTCTCGGTCGATCAATTGTTGTCCCATCGCCCACCATTGAGCCCCCTGTCCGGTGTACACAAAGGTCAGTTCTTTCGCACTCTTCGAGGCACGTCCTGAGAAGACCCCTTTCACCTCTTCGGCACCGTCGAACCAAGCTCGCAATCGGCGTCTCAGTTGCAAAGCATTCTTGCCACTTACAAACAGGCGGCGTTCATGATGTTCTTTGGCCGTACCTGAAGCCGTACAGAAATCTTGGACAGCCAGCGATGGGTCGCCAAGTCGGTTCCAGTAGGCCTCGGCATAGCGATGCAGAGACGCGTCGTCCCTGGCCGAGATGGGAAGGACCAGGGGCCTGTCAGCTCGTTTTCTTGAAGAGCTTGAAACGTAATCCAAGGAACTCGCCTGCTCCTCACGAACCGGAGCTGCCTCTAAGACGACGTGCGCGTTCGTACCTCCAAATCCAAAGGAATTGACCCCAACGATAGGGAGATGATCATCGATTTGCGGAAGGGGTTGGTTTTCCTCGGCAACACGAAGCGATAATGCATCGAAAGGAATGTTCGGGTTTGGTTCTCGAAAATTCGCATTCTTTGGAACAATACGATGATGCAACACCAACGCAGCTTTGATTAAGCCCGCGATGCCAGAGCCTGCTTCGAGGTGTCCGATGTTTGTCTTGACGGATCCGACAACGATCTTCGCGTTGGGGGCTCGCCCTTTACCAAGGACCCGGCCAAGCGCCGTGAGTTCGATAGGATCCCCGACTGGAGTACCAGTCCCGTGCGCTTCGACATAAACAACTTTCTTCGGATCGACTCCTGAAATTTCGTAAGCCTTTCGAAGCATTGCCGATTGACCTTCGACGCCAGGAACCGTCATAGAAGAGGTGTGCCCATCTTGATTGGCTGCAGCTCCCCGAATCACAGCGTAAATCCGTTGGTTCTCTGCTAAGGCTCGATCGAGTGGTTTCAAGTAAACGACACCAACCCCTTCACCACGTACATAGCCATTCGCTCGTGAATCAAACGCAAAGCATTGCCCGCTGCGGGATAACATCGAAGCTCGACTAAAACCGATCGATGCGTGAGGCGTGATGATCGCATTGACGCCCCCGACAAGGCTAGCGCTGCATCGCCCTTGCCACATGCTTTCGCAAGCGAGCCAAACAGCGACGAGCGATGACGAACAGGCGGTATCGACCGAAAGGCTCGGACCTGTCAAATCGAGCATATACGAAATACGATTGGATGCGATGCTTGACGTGCTACCGCTATTGGTATAGGCATCGACGATTTCGTGATAGGGAACCTGCAATCCGCCATAGTCGTTCCCGGCGATGCCAACGAAGACACCAACGTCTTGCGTTCGCAGATGGCTCGGTGCGGTACCCGAGTCTTCTATGGACTCCCACGCCGCCTCGAGTAACCAGCGTTGCTGTGGGTCCATGCGGACTGCTTCTCGAGGAGACAGACCCCAGAACCGCGGATCGAATTTGTCGACATCTCGCGCGAATCCACCCCATTTTGTGATCAAGGAATCAAGACACTCTGGGTCGGAGTGATAGAACCGCTTGTTGCTCCAACGATCCGATGGAACCTCGCATATACCGGATCGCCCTTCCATCAAAAGAGACCAGAACGATTCAGGGTCATTCACATCACCTGGCAGGCGGCACCCGATCCCAACAATGGCGATGGGAAAGGGTTTCACCTCTTCGGGACGGTCGATCATAAACGAGTTCCTCGATGTCAAAACTAGTAGCACGTCACAGATAAGGCCGTTCATGGCCGATTCACATGATAGTTGGTAAGGCTAATCCTACAACGTGCCTGTCCATCCGCTCGCTGGCTGAATCGAAGTTCGTCTCCAAAGGATTCGTCTCGCGCAAAGTCTAAGCTGAATTGTACGATCCTCGCTAAATAAGCTGATAAAATGACGGGGAAACGCGTTCAATATTCGATAGAATTCTCAGGTGGGTCGCAAAGCATGAAGGCTGGAGTAGGATGAACTCAGAATCGCTAGTTTGGGTTATGGGCAGTCGGAGTCTATTGTTCCTCATTTTGTCCCATTGCAATGTGTTTTGGATGTATGGCCAAGAGACCTTGAAATGGCGCGAGCTACCCGCATTACCAGACCAAGAAGGCTTCGCCGGACCATTCGCAGGTACGCACAACGAAGTACTTGTCGTCGCTGGAGGGGCAAACTTTCCGACGACAATGCCATGGGAAGGGGGAAGAAAGGTCTGGTATGACCGTGTGTATCTGCTCGAGTCACCGAGCCGAAATTGGCGGGAGGTCGGGAAACTGCCTCGACCATTAGGGTATGGCGTGTCGATCTCCACCGCAGATGGAGTCGTTTGCATCGGCGGCAGTGATGCGAATCAACATTACCAAGATTGCTTTCGACTGCGGTGGCAACAGGGCAAACTCGAAACAGCAAAGATTCCATCACTGCCTAAGCCCTGCGCCAATGCATGCGGTGCTTTGTTAGATAACACAATCTACGTTGCTGGTGGACTCGAATCGCCAACAGCAACTGAGACACTAAAGACATTCTGGTCGCTCGATCTGTCAGATACGACAGCACAATGGCAACAACTGGAGCCATGGCCGGGGCCTGCCCGAATGTTGGCGACAGCAGTGGTGCAAGGCGGTTCGTTTTTTCTCTGTAGCGGTGCGGACCTCAAGACGGGTGCCGATGGGAAAGCCGTTCGAGAATACCTGCGCGATGCCTATCGTTATGAACCGGGGCGAGGATGGAAGAGAATTGCAGATCTACCGCGTGCGGCCGTCGCTGCTCCAACCCTGGCACCTAACTATCGAGAATCGACATTTCTTGTCCTCGGCGGAGACGATGGCACACTCATCGATTTTCAACCTCCCGAAAAACACCCTGGGTTTCCCAAGACGATTCTAGAGTATAATCAGCAAATGGATCGATGGCGAAACGTGAATGAGATGCCGGTTGGACATGTGACAACGAGCATGGTTGGTTGGCAAAATCTTTGGGTCATGCCGACAGGCGAAGTTCGACCAGGCAAACGTTCCCCTTCCATTTGGTCACTGCAATTGCCGAAGTAGCCTGGTATGTGACTGCCACTTTGAGTTCGCCTTTCACGCGTCGTCTCTTAACATTCCCTTCCAACCTTTAGGAACAATCTGCTGTGCGATCGATGTTGCTGTTCGTCACTATGTTCTTGCCCTTTTGCGTTTGGGGCGATGAACCAAAACTGGAAATGATCCATGTCTTTCCGCCGGGCATGAACGGTATTGCCCGCTATAGAATTCCTGGGATAGTTGTGACAGCCAAAGGAACCGTGCTTGCCTACTGTGAAGCCCGCAAAAATAACAGCTCCGATTGGGGTGAGATTGAAGTTCACATGCGACGCTCCATCGATGGTGGCATGACCTGGCTACCATCGCAGAACATTGCACACCGCGCAGATCGAATCGAAGGGAATCCTCACAAGGCTTCCGGTGGTGAACAAGAACAGACCGTGAATAACCCGGTCGCCATCGTAGATCGTGAAACCGGAGCTATCGAATTCCTTTACTGTGTGAACTACGCTCGCTGCTTTTCGATGCGCAGTACTGACGACGGGCTTACGTGGAGCAAGCCTGTTGAGATTACTGCTACGTTCGAACCCTTTCGCCAGAAATACAACTGGAAAGTTATCGCTACCGGCCCAGGTCATGGGATTCAAATCAAAAGTGGTCGTCTGGTGGTTCCGATTTGGTTAGCCTATGGAAACACCGGGGATCACAAACCGTCCGCCTCGGGCACGATCTATAGCGATGATCATGGCAAGACTTGGAAGGCCGGTGACATTGCGTTTCCTGACGAAGGAGAGTTTGGCGATCCCAACGAGACGATGATCACCGAGCTGTCCGACGGTCGAGTCATGTTGGTCGCGCGGAGTGTATCTAAGGCCAACCGTAAATTGATATCCCATAGTTCCGACGGAGCCACTGGCTGGAGTCGTCCCGTATTTCATGAGCAACTTTGGGAGCCGATTTGCATGGCGAGCATCGTGGCTCATCCCGCTCAGCCGGGAACGCTGATTTTCTCGAATCCGCATAGTCTCGAACTTGATAAAGACGGAAAAGAAAAGCCTGCCGGCAGGGGTAAGCGGCGGAATCTATCCATCAAACTGAGTCGTGACGATGGAAAGACTTGGCCTGTGAACAAGACGCTCGACGCTGGCCTCAGTGCTTACTCCGATTTAACTGTCTTGCCGGATGGCACAGTGCTCTGTTTCTACGAAGCCGACCAATCGATTGCTTGCGCGCGGTTCCATTTGGAGTGGATCATCGCTCCGTAAACAGGCTATGTCTATGTATCAAAGAGTCGGTCCAATCGGCCACGGGCAGAATTCGTCATCACCATACCCTAAAAGTTCGCTCTTGGTTTTCTTGCCACTCGCTGTTTCCAAAATCGCTTCAAACAATCGATCTCCTGCCTCCTCGAGACTCTCCCCTTCCAGCACCGTACCCATATTGAGATCCATGTCGTCTGGCATTCGTTCAAACAAAGCACTGTTCGTCGCAACTTTGATGCTCGGAACAGGTTTGCATCCAAAGCAACTCCCTCGGCCGGTGGTGAACACAACCATATTGGCTCCACTCGCGACCATACCCGTGACACAAACTGGATCGAACCCTGGTGCATCCATAATCACCAATCCCTTCGTTAGGATGCGATCACCATATTCGTAAACCGCTTGAAGCGGGCTGCTCCCTCCCTTGGCCGCAGCACCCAGCGACTTTTCAATGATGGTTGTCAGGCCACCTGCTTTGTTTCCGAGCGAAGGATTGTTATCAAACTCTTCTCCGTAATGAGCCGTGTAGTCCATCCACCATTCCATTTTGGCCAATAGGTCTTGAGCGACCTTCTCATTGTTTGCTCTCTTGGTAAAGAGTTGCTCTGCGCCGTATAGCTCGGTTGTTTCGGAGAGTATGGAGGTACCACCGCAAGCGACGATCCTATCAGAAGCGATTCCCAAAGCCGGGTTCGCGGTAATGCCAGAATAGCCATCGGACCCGCCACATTTGGTTGCGAGGATGATCTCGCTGGCCGGGACGGTCGTGCGATGGAAACTATTGACACGCGGCAACAGTTCTTTTACCAGCTCGACACCCCGGCGGACCGTTGCCGTGGTGCCACCCATATCTTGCATGGATAGGATTGGAATCTCACGATCGCTTTCTTGCGATCCTGTCACCGCTCCTGGCATGCGCAACGATACCAACCGCTGCGTCTTCATGAGATGCCCAAGAGTGTTTTGTTCGCAGCCCAAGCCGATCAAAAGATAAGCCCCAATGTTTGGATGTTTTGCGATTCCACCCAAGACGCGGCTCAAGGTCCGATGCCGGATACCTTCATACGCCAGCCCACAACCACTTTCGTGTTTGAACGCGACGACTCCATCGACGTTGGGGTAAGCGCCTAAAATCTCTGAAGTAAAATGATTCGCGATGTAACGCGAAACGGACGCAGAACAATTGACCGTTGAAATGATTCCGATGTAGTTGCGAGTTCCCACACGACCGTTTGGGCGAACATAGCCTTCGAACGTTCGACCTTCGATCGCAGAGAGAGGTTCAGGAGTCTCCGTTGCGAGATCCTTGTAATCCAACGTATGCTCACATTTTAGGTTGTGGTCATGGATGTGTTCACCGGCTGCAATGGGCTGGGATGCAACTCCGATGGGCCATCCATACTTGAGAACCGAAGCACCGGCAGCGACGTTGGCAATCGCCATTTTGTGACCGGCTGGGATGAGTTGCCGAACAATCGTCGTGAAATCAGCGTCGGAGACCGATTCACCTGGCGACAAAGATCGCAGCGCTACGATACAATTGTCGTTGGAGTGGAGGCGAATCCAGGCTTTGGATTTGAGTTCCATCGTTCTCGTTTTTCGAAGGGGTGGGAATGCAAAAAGTCAAACTTTTCAAGAGTGTCGATAACGAAATCAACGATCTAGAAGCACAGATTAACAAATGGATCGTCACGGAAGAAGTGAAGATCATTTCAATTCAGGGCAATATAGCACCCCAGCCAGGGAAAGCATCCATGCAAGGCTCCTTTAGCCAATCGGATCTTTTTGTTATTGTTCTCTACGAAGCCCCTTAACCGCTAGAAAAGACTTGGATATGGCCGCGAAGCGAATTTTGTTTTTGGTAGGTGATTTCGTCGAAGATTACGAGATCATGGTTCCTTATCAAATGCTGTTGATGATCGGGCACCATTGCGACACCGTCTGTCCAGAAAAGAAAGCGGGTGACTTTGTTGCGACGGCGATTCATGACTTCGAAGGGCATCAAACGTATTCGGAAAAGCCAGGGCATCGATTTCGGCTCAATCAAGATTTCGATTCCGTCGATCCATCTACCTACGATGCATTGGTCTTGCCCGGTGGTCGAGCGCCGGAATATCTCCGCTTAAACGACCGTGTGTTGGAAATCGTCCGGCATTTTGCACATGCTTCGAAACCGATTGCAGCTATCTGTCATGGTCCGCAGATTTTGGCAGCAGCCGGAGTCCTACAGGGCCGGCATTGCAGCTGCTACCCAGCGGTTCGCTACGAAGTCGATGCGTCGGGTGGATCGTACGTAGCTCCTTCCGCCCATTTTGATTCAGCCTATACCGAAGGGAATCTCGTCACTGCACCCGCTTGGCCAGCACATCCCGCTTGGATCTCGCAGTTTGCGAAGTTGCTCGGTTCTAAAATCGATGCATAGAAGCGACGGACTTTGAATCTTCCTTTAGAGTTACTGAAGTCCCGATTCGGATATCCGTCGTTTCGAGGCTTCCAAGCGAGTGTCATCGAAAGAACCATCGCAGGTGGGCACTCGTTGGTGCTGATGCCTACCGGTGGCGGCAAGTCGTTGTGCTTCCAAATCCCGGCGCTCGTGTTTCGCGATCAAGCTCCATCTTCGGATTCTCGGAAACCGATCACGCTCGTCCTATCGCCACTGGTTGCATTGATGAAGGATCAGGTCGATACATTGATTCGTAAAGGGATCGATGTCACTATGGTCAATTCGCTGCTCGGGCGACAGGAACGAGAGAAACGCTACGCGGGCATTGAACAAGGCCGATACTCCATGCTCTACGTGACCCCAGAGCGATTTCGCAAACCGGAGTTCGTCGATGCGATTGCAAAACGTCATGTTGTCCTCCTGGCGGTCGACGAAGCGCATTGCATCAGTGAGTGGGGGCATGATTTTCGACCCGACTATTCCAGACTCTGCGAGATACGACAGCAACTAGGCAATCCGACGACCATTGCATTAACAGCCACAGCGACGCCGGATGTCCAACAGGATATTTTGAAACAGCTGGGGCTGCCTCGCTTTGGCAACGAGCTGAAAGATTGTCGGCTCTATCATGCTGGAATCGAGCGACCGAATTTGGCTCTCGAGGTCGTAGAAGTCTGGGGCATTGATGAAAAGCTAAGTCAAATCCGTGAGATCGTTCAGCAGTGGCCAAATGAATCGGGGATCGTGTACTTCACGTTGATCCGTACTTTGGAAGAAACGAGCGCACTGCTGCGAAAGCAAGGTGTCGAGCACGTCGCGTATCACGGCGATTTGCCTCGACATCGCCGATTGAGTATCCAAGAGCAATTCATGGCTGGGGATTCGCCACTCGTTCTAGCCACTCCCGCGTTTGGGATGGGGATCGACAAAGAAGACATTCGCTATGTCATTCATGCCGAAGTGCCTGGTTCGATGGAGTCGTACTATCAAGAAATTGGCCGAGCCGGCCGAGACGGTAAGCCTTCGCTTTGTCGATTCCTGTACTGCCAAGATGATTTGCTTACGCAGATGGAATTCAATCAATGGAGCAATCCCGACGCAGATTTTTACCATCGCGTGTATGACTTTTTGGTCCACGATCGCGACCAAGTGCGAGCGTATGGCATGGACTGGCTTCGCGAACGACTGTGCGATCGCCGCAAACACGATCGCCGCTTGGAGACGGCGTTATCGATGTTGCAACGTTTTGGCATCATTGAAGACGAAAATGATCTTGCGAATGTTGATGTTGCTGCCCCCCTGCCTGAGGCGTTGGCAAATGATGAGAACCGCCAAGAAAAGCGCATTCGCGACCAAAAGAAACTCTATGCATTGGTGGAGTACGTCAAGTCACCGGATCGAAAACACTTCATCGATCGCTATTTTGGCATGTCGGAGTAGATCCTTTGCTAAACCTTTTTTCGACACCACCACACAATTTTAAAGTAGTCTATACCTTTTGTACTCAGCACTCTGTCCGATTCTATACTCATGATTCGATGTCCTCAATTCTCTGTCGCTTGTTTGTCCATCGTTTTTTCCTTTGCCTCCGGTGGTTCTCAAATTTCGGCCCAATCGACAATCCAATCCTCTTGGCCATCCGAAACAGAGAGTCGACTGAAGGATATCTACGACCGCGGAGAATTTCGAGCGCCAAAGATACAAGTCGATTGGTTCCCGGATAGCACTGGCTACACACTTCAAGAACGCGATCCATCGTCCGACAAAATGATCGGCGTTCGCTATGAAGTTCGCACTGGCCAACGACTCGAATCCAAGCCCCAAGAAGAACCACAGAACGGACGCAGAGCGCTTCGTTCGCCCGACGGAAAACGCATCTTGGAATTTCGCGACCGAGAACTTTTCGTACGGGACATCGAGAGTGACCAACGAATTCAACTGACCAAGCGAACGCCCGATCGAGAGATGTCATACCGCAATCCCCAATGGAGCCCGGATGGACGTCGAGTTGCTTTTATCGAATCGGATGTCACGGAGGTACTGCAACGATCCGTATTGGTCCCAGAGGATCCATCCTACCCAGGTGTTCAAAAGAATCGTTTTGCTAGAGTTGGCGGAGCAATCGAAAAGCTTCGAGTCGGCATCGTGAACGCTGACGGCACGAACCTGCAATGGTTGTCGATTGATACGCCTTCAGAAGGTATCTACCTAGGGCAAGTGGAATGGGCAGGAAACTCGGACGAGTTACTTGTCGAAAAGTTCAGTCGATTCCGAGATCAACGCGATTTCTTCCTCGCCAAAGTCAGTGGTGACGTAAAGAAGATCTACCACGAGACCAACGACGCTTGGGCGGAGTCCAGCCAAGGAAAAAACTCCGGACTCACTTGGATCCGAGACGGAAAGGAGTTCATTGTCGTAAGTGAAAAAGATGGCTGGCGGCATGCCTTTCTGTGGTCGCGTGAAGGAAAAGAATTGGTCCTGCTCACTCCAGGTGACTATGACGTGATCGAACGCGGGCCTGTCGATGAACTAGGTGGGTGGTACTATTTCTATGCTTCGCCTGACAACGGAACACAAAAGCATCTATTCCGAGTCCCGCTCGATGGATCTGGAAAGTCCGAACGAATCACACCCGCCAACGAACCGGGAACACACGCTTACGATGTTTCACCCGACACGAAATGGGCCATTCATACGTATTCGACCATCGACACTCCACCACGTGTGGAGATAGTCTCTTTGCCAGAACATCGCGTTATCCGCGTGCTCGATGATCATGCAAAGATTCGCTCCAAGATGAAGTCGATCGCGGCCAGGCCAACCGAGTTTGTGCAACTCGATATCGCCAATGGTATCTCCATGGATGCATGGATGATCAAGCCAAAGGACTTCGATGCCTCCAAAAAGTATCCGGTATTTGTTTATGTTTATGGTGAACCCCATGCGCAGACCGTGTTGAATGAATGGGGAGCGGCTCACATCGACTTTCATCGTGTCATTGCAGATCTCGGTTACATTGTCGTTTCGATCGACAATCGTGGTACTCCTGCCCCGAAAGGTGCAGCATGGCGGCGATCCATCTTCGGAAGTCTTGGGCCTCTCTCCACCGAAGAACAAGAAGCTGGACTGAAAGAGCTTGCCCGAACGCGACCTTATGTCGATTTGTCGCGAGTAGGCATTTGGGGATGGAGCGGCGGTGGTTCGAATACACTCAACGCTATGTTTCGAAAACCAGACTCATACCATGTTGGTATTGCCGTCGTACCGAAACCACAGCCTCATTTGTACAACGCTTGGTTTCAAGAGATCTTCATGCGAACACGGGAAGTGAATCCAGAGGGATACCAACGAGCTGCTGCCATCAACTATGCGGAGGGACTTCGAGGCAAGTTATTGATCATCACAGGTTCTGGAGAAACGAATACGCATATTCAAATCATCGAGGGATTGATCGACAAGCTCATCGAGCTTGGTAAACCCTTTGACTACATGGTTTATCCGAATCGAGACCATGGTCTTCGGGAAGGAAACGGAACGAACGTTCATGTCCGAATGCTCATCGTTCGATATTTGTTAGAGAATCTTCCTGCTGGACCTAGGTAGGCTGGAGTTGGTTTACTTTCTACCGAAGTCGGCAGGGTTCTCTCCCCAGCGGCTAGTCTCCCACTTGAGGATCGGGTTTTTCCAGGAATGGCTCGCTAACCATTTCTCGGCGCGAGCGACCAGGTTGAACAATCGTTGACTATCCGCGGATGGGGGTAGTTTCGTTTTGCACTTCCCTTGTCGGATCCAGGTGATTCCGATTTTCGAATCGGAATAGATCGGGGTGTCTGGCTCCTTTTCGTGGAGCAGAGCCAGCGCGTGCACGATCGCTAAGAACTCACCGATGTTAACCGTTCCTTCCGGATAAGGTCCCATGTGAAACATATTGGTACCGGTCGCCAGATCGATCCCTTGGTATTCCAACTGACCTGGGTTCCCTTTGCACGCGGCGTCGACGCACCATGCAGACATGTTGACACCCAATCCCGATAGTTCTTGGAAGTCAACGACTGGGGTGGTAGCTTTTTTCGGGGCACCATCTCCCTTGCCCCAATGCTCATCGGCATCTTGTTGGAAAGCAACTTTCGCTTTGGCCATCGTGTCAAAGGATTTGTACTTGGCACCTGAGAACCCGCTGATCTGCTTTTGGCAAGCATCCCATGAAGAGTAAACTCCTGGCTCGCGTCCTTGCCAAACAACATAAAACTTTGGTTTTTTGTCCGCCAATCGAGTTACTTTTTCTATGCAGAGAATTGCGATGGCGATCCGCTGAGGACCGAACCTTCGTGCGGCAATTCGCCAAAACTTGACACGCATCTATTTTGGGCGCTTTTGGTTTGTACCGCAACTGCGAGATGGGCTATGTCTCGCGTGTTTCAAAGAGGTCTTGCGTGTATACTTACGGATTGTGTTTTTCCACAACGCGAGCATGCGTTGGGCAAAGTGGATCAAACAGAACTCTCGTTAGGGCACCCATCCGATGTTGCGTCGACAATTTTTTGCTTCGACTGCTGCGACCATTTCGTTGGCCAGTTTCACTGGCAATACGCTAGCACGCGTCAGTTCTGAACTGCCTCCGATTCGTGCCATCACTCGTGGACCGAAGTATCACTGGCGCGGCTATTATGACAAAGACCTATTCGATACCAACGATCGCTACGTGCTAGCAAACGAGGTTGACTTTGAAGGCCGGAGTCCCGAGCCTAACGACAAAATTTCGGTCGGCATGATCGATCTCCATCAACAAGATGAATGGATCGAGTTAGGCACCACGACTGCTTGGAATTGGCAGCAAGGTTGCATGTTGCAGTGGATTCCAGGAGACGATTATCGTGAAAAGCAGCATGTCCTCTGGAACGACCGGGAGGGGGATCGCTTTGTCTGTCGCATCCTGGATATCGAAAGTCGTCGCATTGTTCGAACGCTGCCCGCTCCCATCTATTGCGTAGAACCCAACGGACAGTGGGGATTGAGTATCGATTTCCGCCGCCTCAACGATTGCCGACCTGGCTATGGGTATGCAGGGATCCCTGATCCCTATGCCCAAGATCTCGCACCGGAAAAAACAGGATTATCTCGAGTGGACTTAAGAACAGGCGACTCTCAATTGCTCCTGAGTTATGCCCAAATCGCAGCTATCGAATACGCGAGCGATGTCAAGTTGCAGTTCGATCCCAAAAAATCGAAACATTGGTTCAATCATCTCCTGGTGGCACCAGGTGGCAAACGTTTTTTGTTTTTGCATCGATGGCGAGAAACACCCGAAGATTCTTCACGAGAGAAAATCGCGTCGACAGGATTTTCAACACGCATGTTCACAGCCAACGCGGATGGATCGTCGTTGCATATTGTCGATCCCTATGGCAAAACATCTCATTTTGTTTGGCGCGATAGCAACTCGATTTGCGCTTGGGCATGGCACCCCTCGCATCGGGATCGATTCTACCTGTATGAAGATCAATCCAATCGTGTCTCTGTCGTCGGCGTCGATACGATGACTCAAAATGGACACAATACTTACCTGCCTTTTACTCACAACGATTGGATTCTCAACGATACGTATCCCGACAAAGGTCGCATTCAACACCCCTACCTCTATCAAGTAAGTACGAATCGAAAAGTTCCAATCGCGGATTTGCTATCTCCCGATCGTTATCGAGCGGAGTATCGATGCGACAACCATCCGAGTTCCAGCCGAAGCGGTCGTCAAGTGGTGTTGGATTCCACGCATGATGGCAAAGGTCGGCAAGTCTACCTGATCGATGTCTCGAAGATTGTCGATTCGGATCGTTGAGCTATATGTTTGCGTACTATGCATAAAAAAACCCCAGGCTTTTGCCCGGGGTTTTTGTTTTATCGCACATTCACTTTACCAAGTGTACTCAGCACCAAAGCTAACCCCTTGGTAGACGACGTTCGAATCGTTGTTTACCGATAACGTTCTTGGTCGATTCACACCGAAAGTCGTTGGCGGTACTGCATTGAAGTTATTCGTCGCCAAAGCCACATTATCGACGCATATAACCTGGTAGGCAGATCGGAAGGCCCACGAGTAATTGAGTCGATACCAGAGTTGAGCGGAGCCTTGGGTGATGAAGGCGGCTTGGTCGTCTTCGATGGTCTCGGTGAAAGCTGCGAGTGAGTTACCATCAATCACGCTGGTTTGACGTGAATTGTTATTGTAAACACCTGACTTCAATTCGCCACCAAGCTTGACACCTGGCAGGAAGTTGTACCAGAGGTCTCCGCCGAGTTGGAACCCAACGAGCGAGTTGGTTGTGTTCACTCGATAGTCGAAAAAGCGTTGACTGTTATTTGCAAAGGTATCGTTGAATTCACCACGAGCGGTGAATCTCGCACCTTCACTAATGTCCATGTACCGAATACCACCAAGGAAGGAACCTTGGAAAAATCCATAGGGCTCGGACCAACGGCGTCTGAAGTTGACTTCTCCGTTATGCAGTTCGCTATCGTAATCGATTTGATGTACGAACGATCGGTCGGAGTCGTCGAATCCGTTGTTCGGGAGTGTTCCAAAGTTGCTGATGAACGAGAACAGGCTTGGCGTCGTCCTTGTCACTTGCGCGGAATCGTCCCATTTGTTCAGTCCGAAGTAAACCACCTCGAGGTTGGAACCTGGACCGGTCTGAATGTTTCCTTGCAAAGCTAGTCCTGCTTTTAGGTCGTCCAGCGCGAGCATGTTCGCACTGAGGACCCTAGGACCATTGATTCCATCACTGCTGAAAACAAAGTCGGATGACCCCTTCGTTCTTGCCAAGAGCATCGCCTCGGCGGATATGTCGAACCAACGTTGTGTAGAAACTCCACCTTCACCGTAGGGACGCAGGCATCCACGTTTCGAGGCGAGCCAACCGAAAATGTCTTTTCGGAAACCGGTCTTCGAGCGACCGAAGATGTCGCAGCGATCTTCACCGAAACGGCCTAGAACGCCTCCCCCACCGAAGAGTCCACAGCCAGGTCCGCAGCCATAGGGTCCGCAGCCAGGGCCGCAACCGTCACCGCCCAAACCCATGCCACCTCCGAAGCCAGGACCGCAGCCAGCAGGACCGCAGCCATCGCCAAAGCCAGGTCCACAACCGCCCATGCCACCAGGTCCGCAGGATTCGACGCCGCACGACGGATCGAATACCATCGGTGCGGATCCACCCTCGCTGTAGCCTTGCACCCCAGATTCGGCATGCGATGCATACATTATCGGACTTTGTGGTCCCATGGCGTCGGGATACGGGCTGCCGGGCATCATCTGTGCATCTACTTGCCCGCTAGTCGTGGCGATCGCCAATCCAGCGAGTAAACGTATCTTCCAGCCTTTAAGCAACTTCATCGAATAATCTCCAACGCAAATATGCGATCACAACAACCCAGGACTGAGTTCCTGTAATTCCCCCCGATTGGATCAGATGCCGAAGCACCTGCTGGCAGCATTCAAATATGCTTTCGCCATGGAATAATCGGCTTGACACGACCGTCTACTACAACGAGAACGATCGGAACAGCCGATACCACTGGCTTTATCGGCAAGTCCCGAATCAAAAGTTCGATCAATCGCTATTTTTCTCGTTACAGTCGGCAAAATTTAACCCGCAGGTCTATTTCGAATTGCTAGCTACTGCCGCCATCTTTGAGGTCTCCACCGTCCTTTTGTTGCTGTGTGTTGTGACGCTTTTGGCGTTTTGGACTCGCAATTGGTCCGTTCCATATCCAACCATCATGGTCTTGGTCGGCGGAATCTTGGCGTTGGTGCCGGGACTGCCGGACGTGCAGTTGACGCCAGACATCGTTTTCCTGGTCTTCCTGCCGCCGCTGCTTTACGCCGCCGCATGGCAAACGAATCTACGTGAGTTCGTCTATAACCTCAGGCCGATCACGATGCTGGCGTTGGGATTGGTTTTGGTAACGACCTTGGTCGTCGCTTGGGTGACCAAGTTCTTTGTCCCAGAAATGCCATGGGCTGCAGCCTTCGCCTTGGGCGCGATCATCTCTCCGCCAGACGCGATCGCTGCTACCTCGATCACGCAACGGTTGCGAGTCCCGAAGCGAATCGTAGTCATTCTAGAAGGGGAAAGCCTCCTTAATGATGCATCCGGTTTGGTCGCCTATCGATTGGCAGTCGCGGTCGCGGCTGGCGAGCTGTTTTCCTGGCAAGGAGCCTTGTCCTATTTCGTAATCGTTTGCGCGGGTGGGCTCGCAATCGGGTGCATTGTTGGCTGGTTGGTCATGCAGATCCACAAACGACTTGACGATCCAGTGATTGAGACTGTCTGCACGCTCATGACACCCTACGCCGCGTACATAGTGAGCGAATCGATTCACTGTTCCGGAGTCCTGGCCTGCGTCTGTGCGGGGTTGCTGGTTCGAAGCCAAGCTATCGAACTTTTCTCCGCGCCGACAAGGTTGCATGCGACGGCGGTCTGGGAAAGCGTTGTCTTTGTGCTTACGGGTTTGACGTTTATCTTCATTGGATTAGGACTTCGAAGCGTTGTTGTTTCGATCCGTAGCGAGTCCAATTTGGGCCCGTATCTTTGGACAACGTTGGCGGTTCTTGTGGCTACGGTGGTGGTCCGCCTCGCTTGGATATTTCCTGCTGCCTGGCTTCCTCGATTGCTTATCCCGGGGCTGAAATCGCGTGACCCCATTCCGCCTGCCAGCCATTTACTGATGATCGGATGGACGGGGATGCGAGGCGTTGTTTCGCTAGCCGCGGCAATGGCGTTGCCAAGTGACTTTCCGTTCCGCAACATGATCCTTTTCGTGGTGTTTGGCGTTATTCTTGGCACGCTCGTGATTCAGGGAATATCGCTTCCGTTCTTAGTTCGCGCGTTAGGAATCGCGGGGGGCGGGCGGTCCGGAATGGAACAAGAGATCGATGCCAGGCTCGCTCTGTTGGCTGAGGCCAACTTGTTTTTGGAAATGCAACAATCCGCAGGCATGTCTTCCGAAGAAGTCGAGTACTTGCGAACACACTTTCGCACGCAATCCGATGCTTGGCTGTCTCGATTGGTGCTAGAAGAGGAGGGGGGACTCATCGAGAACCAGTCTGGGATCTGCCAGAGAACCTACCTACGGACAATGCACCGGCAAAGACACCGTCTGCATCAAATGGCTCGAGACTCCCTCATCGACGAGTCGACGGTCCAAAAATTGGAGCGAGAACTGGACATGGAAGAGTCCCGATTGACTTCTGTAACTCGAAAGCCTTGAAGTTGTATTGACCGAATCGGAATGTATCCGTTACGTTGATATAGATCGATGCCCGCATATCGAGTCCACATGGTGAACATTTTTGAAAGGTGATTTTGTGACGATTACACGAGTTGGAACTAACGAGAAGTACGCATCTAATTGGGACTCCATTTTCGGTGGTGGCGCAGGTAAGACCGCAGCCGGCAAATCTTCCGCAAAGACAGAGAAAGCGGCCAAGGTCGTGAAGAAAAGTGCCACAGCAAAAAAAACAGCTCCAGTTGCTACGACGAAGACTGCAGCCCCTGTTGCAGCAAAGAAGGCCGCTGCCACGAAAAAGGTAGCCACCAAAGCTCCAAAGGCAGCCAAGAAAGTCACTAAGACAAAGAAGAAGTAGACATCTTCGCAACACGAAATAGTCAATAAGGCTCGCCTGTGTTAGCATGAGGATGAAGCACACCGTTCCTCCATCCGGCGAGTCTTATGAACTTTGAGATCCAAGTCTTCCTACAGCGAATCGCAATTCCAGCGGTAGCTTCTCTCGCCGGTGGATGGCTCCTCTTGTCCACCGAGGCAGGGACAGAAAATCACGAAGACGAACCCCTTCAGAGTATCTTTTTCAAAACGCTGCTCGGAACAATCCTCTGCGGAATAGGACTTCTGGCCTCCGATCTTCTTCAGAGAGGTTTGCTTTTCAAACCCGAGGAGTGGTTAAGTTGGAAAGCCTCATACCAATGGCAATGGATGGCAGTACTCATCCCATCCAGTTTTGTGGTGCTAGGCCTATTGAGATCTGTGCTGCCGATTCCCAAATCCATCGCAAACATCGCCTGGCCAATGCTGGCCATTCTCACAGCCTGCACATTGGTTATATCTTTGATGGAACCGGACATGTTGAACGCAGAAAAGTGGAAAGAGGAATTGAAGTCCCTTTTGTGGTGCATCGCTGTGGGAACGGTTGCCATCCTATTGAACATTGCGACGCTCGACAATTTGGCCAGATCTGGTGCCGCTCGCTGGACGCCTCTCGTGTTGCTTGGCCAATTAGGTTGCGTAGCTGCGATTATCTTGCAATCTTACGCCAGTCTAGGGGAATGGACGCTCGCGTGTATCGGTTCTACAGTTGGATTGTCGGTTGGTAGTTTGATCAAGGGGTCGCAACCACCAACATTTGCAGGCTGGCAATTGTCTCCGGTAGTCTTTCCGTTGACGATAGCCTCGGGGACTTCGTTATTGTTGTCCCCCTATTTTCAGTCCCATCCGCTTTCACACTGGCTTCAAGGAAGTGTTCTGTTTTTGCCGACGGCGGTATGGCTAGTCGATATTGTCTTTACTCGATACGGCAATGCCTGGGTTCGCGCCTCATGCGCAGCTGTCATCTGCGGTGTATTATTGGCGACCATCCTGCTGATCACGAAACCTTTTCAATCGGAATGGTAAGCCAAAAAACATGAATCGACAGGAACCTTCATGAAGATTCAACGCTCTCTGGTGCACAACGCCATCGCTGCATTGTTGCTGATTTTGTTCGGTTACATCGGGTGCGGATTCGGTGGAATCGTCTTGGGTTTCTGGGTAATGATGTTGTGGTATTCTGTTCGACGCATACCTCGTCGATGGGAATTGCTATTCCTCTCGATAATCGGGATCATTGGCGGTCTGATTCTTATGCCTCGAGAAAGCTGGCGATCAGGATTTATTGGCATCTTCTTTTCGGTGCTATTCGTTCTCACGGCTTTATCACCCCTCTTTTTTCGCAAGCGTCGACCACGAGAGTCCGCAGCTTTTCATCGCTAAACACCTGCTTCGCAGACGGCACCTCCAATTCTTGATGATTCTTGATCAGCTACCGGGCCAACAGCATGGATGGTTCTCTTCTTAGGTCTCACGATGTCCAGCGTATAAATGGCGTTTGGGAGTACTTCGCATTCAGCCCAGCAACCTACACAGTCTCTTACCCATTTGCGTTGTGCTTTCGCCGTGCTGTTATCCCAAACTTCCTGAAATGGAGTTTCTTTCAAATTGCCGATAGTCTTGGAATTGAACTGGCAGGTAGGAATGTCACCGTTGGGATAAATACGAAGATGTGAATGAAGTGCTACACATTCGGGATTTAACCACTCCTGATTGCTCGTGCTAGGAAGAAGTCTTTGCTTGATACCACGCCAGTAATACTGCTTGGCGACACGAGATGCGAACGGAAGTTTCTGAATGTCACTCTCGACTTCGTCGAACAACATTTGTAAGTCTGCTTGACTGAAGCCACCATGTGTTGAAAATTCGCCCACTTGTTTTGGAGCAAGATCCAATTCGCGTTGAAGATTGTAAGTCGCACTTGTACCG
Organism: uncultured Pirellula sp.; assembly: GCA_903858115.1. Classification (GTDB taxonomy): domain Bacteria; phylum Planctomycetota; class Planctomycetia; order Pirellulales; family Pirellulaceae; genus JBKCUI01. The sequence goes on from CAIOHR010000235.1 coordinate 87,628, forward strand.
TAAGCCATAACTGCTTGATGCGGAACTCCCATCGGCTTCAATAGATCACGAAGTTTGCGATACTGTTCAATTCCCTCTTCGTTTACGATCGTTTGATTGACCACCAAGTCGATATTCAGTTTCTTTCTTCTCGGAGCTATTTGCTCAAGCGTTTTGAAGGCTAGATTCCACGCTTGGGTACTACCTCGAATCTTGTTGTGATAATCTTGAACTCCATCGAGACTTATCATGAGTTGAAGTGGTGTGCTTAACGATCGATTCTCGCACAAATGCACGATGCGATCGGTCAGGAACCCATTGGTGGTGATGTGTATTCCGAATGGACGAAGATGCTTTACGGTCAAAGAGACAATATCCGCGAAATCATCGCGCACAAAGGGTTCGCCACCCGTGAGCCTTACCGCGTCGAGCTTACCGATCTGCTTGAATATCCGCTCGATGTCGGACAATTCAAGATCACCTTTACCTTTCATTTTCCAGGAATCACACATGATACACCGCGCGTTGCAACGAAACGTAACGGTATAGGTCAGCATGCGAGGTCTAAGGGCACCCGTCTTTCGGTTGCGGATGATATCTCTTGCGAATCCTGGAAATTTCCTCAGTACTTCAAACATCATCGACGGATTGGACCAACTCATCGGATACTCACTTCGGGTTCCCAGGAGTTTCGAAAGGCAAACGGCTGTTCGTCATCGACTCCACTTTCTGGTAGAAACTGTTGAATAAAATCGAGTGCGCCCTCGTTCCCTGAAACATCCATTTGTTCCAATCGAGCTTGAAGCGATGGCACTGCGATCAAAAATTGCTGTAGCAAATGCGACGTGAGTTTTTCGAACTTAATGGACCAGCCTCCACCGGACCGTTGGACCAAAAGTGCATTGAGCTCCTGCTCATAGTTTCCATCTTCCGGAATAGCTAAGACGGGCTTCTTCAGAAAGAGGGATTCCCCAACTAATTGATTGCCGGCCGTTGTAATCAAGCAACTTGCGGATGCGAGGTCGGCTACAAAACCTTCGTCCGAGATATTCTTGAATTGAATGTTGGTCGCTGCAAAATCGAAACCCTGCGAGTGGGACATGGCACCCAGCCCGTAAACGACGGCTCGGCGCCCGCATGCGGCGAGTGCTTTCCAGAGTGAGTCTGGTGCATGCTTGCGCACGTAGACAACGACATGGCCTTGATCGCATATTTGTTCCCGATGTTCGACAACGGTGCGCCGAAGTAGTACTCCAAGACGAGGAATATGTTGTGTTCCCCTTCGAGGAGGAAAATGCTGGAAGGAACTTACCGCTTCACCCGACTGTCCTGGACTCCAAATCTCAGAAAAGGACATGCACATTTTTGAATTAGCTATTCTTGGTTTTCCGTGCGAATTCAATCTCTATTCGCACTTGCGCCATCGGTTGCCGAACCATTAGGCCGCGATTCGAGCCAAGAGTGCACCTCGAGCGGTGCGACGCTATCGGCGATTGAAGACGATTCCGAACGATTGGACGTAACGCCCCCAAGGTCGAACCGCTTC
>CAIOHR010000236.1 GCA_903858115.1 uncultured Pirellula sp.
AAGCCTCCACAAATGATGCGTGGCTTTGGCCGTGCCGATGAATCAGCATTGTTGTGGCAAGAGTTTCTCAAAACAGAAGAAGGTGGCTTATACAGCCCCAAGAACTTTTCCATCGAGGAGGACGGGACGTTCCGAATTGTAGGTTTACCTCCCGCAACCTATCAGATCACTGTAACGCTTAACGGCGACGGAGTGGCCGACGGCAGTTTATTGCGAGGCACGGGGGAAATCTCTGTCCCTGCAGTCGTTTCGGAGGAAACAGAATCACCGACCGATCTTGGCATGATTGAAATTCAAATGGTAGCAGTGCCGAAGTTTGCTCCAACTGCTCAACCACGCGAAGTGACACAGTTCTTCGAGAGAAACGGAGTGAGGTATGAGTTGGAGGCCGTTGCATTTGGGTCCGCTGAACTTACAGGCGGCACAAATCGCAAACTGGAAGGTTGGTGGAGACCTGATGGAACAAAGCTCGAAACCGCACCGAGTAATTTAGCATCGCTTTCGGTGCCAAAGGATAGAGGAAACAGCAGTAGCTATCGCGAGATTGTGATGCGGGCGCAAATCGTTGAGGACAATTCAAAACACGATCTTCGTCCGGGCGAGTTTTGGCTACCACCTACAAACGGTCAATGGATAAACACGATTCGATCTGTCGGTCCAGATATTCTCAAATTCCAACTCATGAAGAAAGCGGAGTCAGAAGAGCCGATATCGTTTGCACTGTATTTCACAGAGGAACCGTGGACGTTGCCAGCCGTGTTTGACCTCGGCGGCAACCTACAAGAAAATCCGAATTTCGATTCTGCAACTTTGGCTTTGTACCAACAAATGGAAGTTAGCATCGAAGAGAAGACGGCGGCAACAACGGTCGTTCAAATCGTACCCATGTCCGACGAGACTCGCCGATCTCACCTTGAATTATCTGCCATCAAGCTTGATGGTCAGAAGGTGATCGCGATGGAACCGACAAACGGCTACGGTTATACACTTAATATTCCAGCATCGGAGATAGACGCATTTCAAATCACTCTTCGACGGATGACACATAAAGCCACCTTCGAAAACGTGGCTGTTAAGCCTGGTCAATCCACGAACCCAACCGTCTCTCTCGCCCCGCTCAATACGCTTGTTCGTGTTACATTTCGAAAGGATGGAAAAACGCTAGGGAGTCTTAGCGATATGAACATTGAGATGCTTGAGGAGACGCTGAAATCCTTGCAGCACGATTTAGATTCCGAGACGGGCGAGCTCATCATCGATACAGCACATCCCGCAACTTTCGATGAAGCTGCCCGCATTGTGAAACAACTCAAGACAAACGGCTGGAAGTGGCCTTCAATCAGCTTGCCGACACTCAAGAATACTATCTACGCAGAGCAGCAACGTTCCGGCCTCGAATTCCTAAGTCCTTATCCAAAACTGAGCGGCTTGTCGCTCAACATGAACGAGTCCGAATTCCTTGCGATCACTGAGCAGCATAACTTGAAGTTGCGAAAGTCCGTCGACGGCGAGAAGGTCACTTACCAAATCGGGTTAGGT
>CAIOHR010000237.1 GCA_903858115.1 uncultured Pirellula sp.
GTGTCGGGCCGAGCGTCCACGGACGAGCGACCGATCTTTGCGATCGCCGTTCTTGCTCAGAATCCCTGACAACAACTTAAACATCCGTGAATCAATCCCTTCTGTTAAACCCGACACCCCTGCCTATCGAATCAAGCTCGATCAGTTGCAAACCGATTAGTCCGCACCCGGTGGCACGAGCTTGTTAAATCGAAGGCCACGCTTCGGTTGAGAGGCGGCCGCCTTGGATGCCAGATACTTGTCAGCAGCGATCTGCTCAGTGAGCTTGTGCTGCTCGACGCTACCGGCATCTCCAGATGCCTTAGCAGGTGCTTTCGCACTTTCGCGAATCGTCTCTTGCAAGTTGTCTGACATCTGGAAACCCTCTTCGAGTGAAAAAGAAACTCGATTGCCTCTTCCAGTACTAACTATGCAATTTGTCCGAACGACGTCCCAAAACTATTTGCGTCGGTTCTGCTGGATGTCCTTAAAACTCAAGCGTTTTGGGGCTATTTCGCGTGTTGAATCAATTCCAAATAAAATTGCTCCTTGCATCGATGCCGCAACTGCGGAACCCACAAGGCAGTCGAACCAGTGGTTGTCCGGCTGCTCCGGTCGCTGCTTCCATTCATCAACGTTCCGACCGCGGGCCTCGGTCTTGATGAAGTACTCTGAGGTTAAATGCTCGGCGAACATACGATGCGTTTCGGCGTTTGTGCCAAAGAGCGACAGGCAGCCGCGATCGCCCATAGAGACACGAAGGCGAGCATTGATAAACGACTTCCACCAGTTGGTATCGTAGACCACGTGACGGATTGCGCGCTTGCCATGAACGTTCGGGATACGCCAGTTTAGTCCTACGCGATCACCTGGCCGGCGACGATACTCGCTGAACGGCAAACTCGATGCGCCAACGAAACGACCGTGGCTGGGGATGATCACAGCGGCGTGCTTCGACTGCCTGCAGAACTGGTAGACCACATCTGTCGATTGGCCCCAGTTGGCATCGATCAGACATCGACCGATGCGCATCGCAGCGCCGTCATCTCGCTGCCATTCGCGATCGAGTAATTTTGAAGTTAGCGATTCTAGGCCGGCATAGATCGATCCCTCGAGTCCGGTTCCAGTCGCTTCGGAGCTCAACGTCTGGCGTGCTTCGCGCAGCGTGAAATACGGACGCTGCTGGTCAGGGTAGCAACCGTAGTCAATCACATAACCCGTGAAATCGTCCTCCCAAGCGGTGACTACATAGAAGAGCAACTTCTGCTGGACGTCGATGAAGGCGGTGAGATGATTCGCGCCAATCGAAACCAAGCCACGATCCATGCGGTTGATCTTCATCGACACTTCTTCTGGCTTGAGCATCCCATCAACCACTGTTTCTGCAGGCAATGGTTGGTTCTGGTACTCGGCGAAGAACGCTGCCTCGTCTTGTAGTTTGAGATTCATCGCGTGTTGGATCGCGGAGAGTTCGTCGTAATTGAATCGCTCCTGCCAAGCGACTACAGCCCCATCATCCATCGCAGCTTGGTTCTGCCGATAAAACTCGGTCGCCGCTTCACCTCCATCACCGCCACGCATCCCTTCGGCGCGGATCTCGGCATAGCGTTCCCATAACAATTCATTCTTCGGAAACGCATAGACCATCTTGGTGCGTTCGCCATTCCACTCCGGGTGTCGATTCCTATCGAGGATATTGTCTGCCATATCACCCGGGCGAATAACCGTGCAGGGCATGATGCCAGAGATCTTCTTGCCAGGACCAGCTAAGCCAAGCACTGCGCCGGCGAGGATACTTTCGCGATTCGCGCATTGCGAAAGCGAACGAGCACTCTCATCCGTTTGCGGGTCATCCAGTACCACGAGACTTGGACGCACTGTTCTACCATCAGGACGTTTGAACTTCATACCTCGGATGCGGCCAGTTAGGCCGGCAACCTTGATAATCGCTCCGCTGGCGCTGCTGCCCTCGATCGTTGGTAAGACGACTTCTTTTGCGGTCCATCCAATCTGCGTACGCTTGCCTTTGTAGAGTTGACCGTTCGCGCGATTCGAGATCCCATCGAGGGCTTGGATCGGAAAGCAAACCTCAGGGAAGTCGGCTAAGAGCAGTTCGTTGCTGTCAAGTTCGGTTTTGATTGAGTCGAGCATGTCACATGCATGCCCTTCATCGCTTCCGATCAAACATACGAAGTTGCGATGCCCATAAAGCACTGCCCAAATACATGCAACTTCGGCAATGGAACTCTTGCCACTACCACGAGCCATCGCCAATGCAAATAAACCGCCATGTACAACTGCTTGCTCGATCTTGTTGATGACCTTGATGTGGTCCGGCGACCAGGCGAGATGAAACGTGAGCGGAAAGTATGTCTCACAAAAGTACCTGAAGTCACGCGATGCACGATCCTTGCGATCTGGGTTATCGACCTCAGGTAGTTCACCAATGTCGCGGCCGGCAAGTGCGAGCGCTGCATTTCGCGCACGCGCTCGTTCCTTCATCGCATCATATGGATCGACACCGTTTGTCGTGCGAGGCGTATGTCGTACGACATGCATCCATGCACAATAGCGAAGCAAGTCAACGGTCTTGTTGTCGCCGATGCGTGCGCCGGCGCGTTGACGATGCCGATAGAGTTGACGTTCGCTGATCACCTCGCCTAATGGTGTCGAGTTGAGCAGTCGACAAAGCTCACTAGGTTTTAGCTTCCTTGGATCACTCGCCACGTCCCATCTCCTTTGCTTGCCAAGCGCTGTAGTGAACGAGGTTGATCGTTCCATCAACGTTCACCGGTGCACCGTTTTGAAGGTCTAGTCGGATCTTCTCTGGCTCGATGCGTTCTCGGTA
>CAIOHR010000238.1 GCA_903858115.1 uncultured Pirellula sp.
AGCAACGCCTCATCGGTGAATACAGCGGCGATGTTCTGTGGGCGTTGATGTTGTTTCTGGTAGTGAGTTTTGTACTCGCTGGTCGATCTCTTTTTCAGCGAGGCATCATCTCGTTGGTTCTGGCCTTCGCGGTTGAGGTTAGCCAGCTGTATCACGCGCCCTGGATCGATGGCATCCGAAGCACGACGTTGGGTGGGCTGGTTTTAGGTTTTGGTTTCCTGTGGAGCGATCTCGTTTGCTACTTGGTTGGCATAGCTGCCGGCGCATTTGCTGAACTAACCATGCGACGTTGGCGGAAAATGCGGAAAACAAACTCAGTTGGCTAAAAATCGCAAAGTACTATTCGAACTTAATGAACTCAACTGGCACTTTGTCAGTCAACCAAACGCCGTTCGCCGAACAGTAGAAGGCATGATTAGCTTCATGCATTTTTGCCGCTTCAATAATCAAAATAATCGGTTTGCCGCGACGCTGAGCGACCTTGATTGCTGTTGCTTCGTCCGCCGACAAGTGCACGTGATTTCGTGAGCGTTTGTGAAGCCCTTGTTCGCGAATACTCTCGATAAACGCTGCGACTGTTCCGTGGAAGAGCTGATCTGGAGGCTTGAGAGGCTGCAAGTTAAGTTCAACTGCGGCAATCGAGTGCCCTTGATTAGCTCGGATTCGCAAGCCATCATCGCTGAGACTGAACCGGCGCTTGTCACTGGTCGCTACGATCTCATGCAGTAACTTAAGCGTGATTGGTGTACCTCGTTGTTTCGAATTTTCGATCAACTCATCGATTGGCAACCATCCTTCGGCATCCAGTTGCATTCCGATAGCTTCAGGTTGATGCCGTAGAACCAAGCTGAGAAACTTACTGAGCGAGACAAGCTGTTTGTTCATGTTGTCGCCTTAAACGACTTACGGAATGCGTCCAGATTGGCTTGACTCTGTCGGCCTGTACCCGGAATCGCGAATACAATCTCTTCGAAACCGCGACCATCGTTCTCAATCGCCTTTCTGGCCGTTTCCGAGGCCATGATTGGATCACCGCCGAACGCTCCACAGCCCCACGCACCCAAAAGCAGTCGTGTTACTCCTTGATCACTCGCGATTCTCAAGACATTGCTCCATCGCCGCTGAAACGTTTCCCGTAGTTCTCGGGTGGCGACTTCCACGTCCGAATGCGATCGCATGTAGGGCCCGGTGTTGGGTGCCGGTGCGGTGATTACGGAAACTAGAAATGGATCGCTAAGGAGCTCGCCGGTTCCTCGAGTCTTGAAAAACGGAACGTCGGGACTGAAAATCGCATAGTCGGTGTAGAGCAATGAAGATTGATTTCGATTGACATCGTAGTACTCCATACACTGCAACAGGCACGGATACAGTCCGGAGCATCGACATAGATCCTCCTCTTGAGCCTTGGCTCCATTCAGAAAACCACCACCCGGATTGCGGGCTGATGCGAAATTCAAAAGCCCGACGCGTCCGTTACTTGCCGAAACCATCTCTAGTGCGATCGTCTGCGTCGTTCCGTCGGTCACTCGAACCAATGGTGCGGTGCCGCTCGATGTTTCAATGCGCGCCAATTGCTCAGGTGTATACAATCGCGTCCTGACAACTGCCTGCGATTGGCTTTCACGAAACGTTATGGTCCGTCCATCATTCGTTTGGTATTCGCCCACTTCGATCAAACTCAGCACCGCCGCTGCCACTTCCTTGAGTGTCATTCTCGACTCCTAATTCCAAATTGCTTAATATTCCTGAAACGGTGTCAGACACAATCAATCGTCGCGGGGTTCACCGATTAAATGCTTCAACATCCGTGCGGGGTTGTCAAGAAAAGCTCTGGTGACGCGGTAATGTTCAGTATCCTCGTAGGCGATCGGCACGATGCCTTTGTCGCTGAATGAGTATATCTTGGCGTGCGGGTAACTCATGATGATCGGCGAGTGCGTGGCGATCACCAACTGTGAATCCTGTTTGACGAGGCTATCGAGCAGTACGAGGAACTCCAATTGTCGTTGCGGTGACAGGGCGGCTTCCGGTTCGTCGAGGAAGTAGAGACCTTGCGAAAATCGACTTTCGACTAGGGATATGAAGGATTCGCCATGCGATTGTTCGTGCAGCGACCTGGTTCCATAGCTCTTTTGTACGCCAAGATTCTCGATCTCAGTTGCTACATTGAAAAGGCTTTCGGCCCGCAAGAACCAAGCATCGGGCACGAGTGCATGAAATCGTCGCACCTTCAAAGCATGGTGAAGTTGTGAATGGCTTTCCCGAGTTGCAAACATCATGTTGCGACTGCCCCCTTCCGGGTTCAACCCGTTGGCGATCGCGATGGCCTCAAGCATCGTCGATTTGCCCGAGCCATTTTCTCCTACGAAGAACGTCACTTTTGGATGCAACTCGAGTATTGAAAACGTCTGCAGCGACGGCAGCGTGAACGCATAGTGATCCGGATCGTAGATTCGCGACCTGTCTAGATAAACCGACTCGATAAAGGGACCAGTTGTAACTCCTGGTTTCAGTTTTCTCATGCGTATATTGCCGTTGTAAGTCGCTTTTATGAATACGGTGGCCCAAGCCGGCGAAATCCATGGCATAGCACTATGGCAAGGAAGATGAGATTTCGTACGACCACTGCCACCGGATTTGTTCCTGGAGCATGCGAGGCAGGTGAATTCGGCCAAGCCTGTGACAATTCTATTCCAAGCGATTCCATCCATGGAACGCTTCTTGGCCATTCCCAGATGCCTCCTATCCATTCGGCAGGAATTCCTTCCTTGCCAACTCTTGCTCCCAC
>CAIOHR010000239.1 GCA_903858115.1 uncultured Pirellula sp.
GACAGGAGCGATCCGAATGGACTTGCCATCGGTAGTCAATTCGACTTGGGACTCAGGAGCGATCTTGAGCAAATCCAGAATGGGACGATCGATGACAACCGCCCAGCTGTTTCCATGTTTCACCAAATTCTTGATCATCGCCTACTCCACGCTACAAACTATACCAATGGTCGACCAATGTAGGTACATGATTGCTTTCGAGTTCCCCGAAGTCAAGGGACTTCCGTCATTCTCTAGGGACGACTGAGATGATTACCCCTCCAAAGGCTACATCACTCCGAGCGACATGCTGGTGAGTAAACAGAAGGAGATCCATGAAGCGCGAGACCGAACGCGTGAGCAAGCCCGAGAAGCTCGATCAAAAATTCATGCACAACAATCTGCTTCAAGGTATGCTAAACGTACTCGACCGGAGAATACGGCAATGCTGGGAAGCGACCCCCTTGTAGAATCACCCAGACGCCCAACCGTTGTCTGTTCGTTCATTAATTAAGCTAAACCCAGCAAACGTTTACGCTGCTTACGCTGGGCTAAAACACAGAGGAGTACTGAATGGGACTCGATACCGTCGAACTCGTCATGGATATCGAAGAGGCATTCGACATCTCGATTCCCGATGAGCGCGCGAGTCGCATGATGACTGTCGGGGATGTGTACGAGTTTATCCTTGAGAGAACGACGGATGCGACATTGTCTTCGAATAGATGCATTACGGCGGGGGCGTTCTATGAACTGCGCCGCCATTGTCGCTCCATCGGATTTCCAATCCTAGATTTCCGACCAAGATCAAAAATTGACTCTGTCGTTCCATTAATTGGGCGACGATTTTACTGGGACGTTCTCGCCTCAAGAATGGACGTGCGATTTCCTAGTCTTGCTCGACCGTCATGGCTCACACTGCTGATTTGCACTCTTGCCGCAGGCGTCGCGTTTTCCGTTTTCGGATTATACGCAAAACCAAATGTAGCGATTGGGATTGCATACTCCGTAATCCTCGGTGTTGCAATAATGGCGATTCTGGTTTTGCTGACCAAACCCTTTGCCATCTATCCTCCATCTACCTGTTCGACTGTTCGTGACCTCGTGACAAACATTGTTGCTATCAACTACCATACTCTGGCAAAACGGTATTCCACACGCAGTCCAACAGACATTTGGAACGCATTGCAGCTAATCGTTGCAGAACAGCTTGGCGTTGACCGTAGCAAAGTCGTACCGACCGCAAGATTTGTCCAAGACCTAGGCGCCGATTAACGAACCGGGGGAACTTTCGTGGCAGTTCCTTTTGCCGACTGGCTCGCCCCTCTTGGAGCTTGTGGTACGGAAGAATTGCGGCCAACGAAACGCCGGTGTGGAAGTAGTAGGCACACACGGCTGTGCCATCAGCCATAGGTTCGACGCACAACGGATTACCTCTAGCGGACGGCACATGGAATGTGCCTACGACCAAGGGCTACAAACAACGACCGGGCACACAGAATACACGCGGAAGGAAGGATGCTGGTGCTTGGATCTGTTTCCGTGTGTCCCGTGATTTAAGTTTAGAGTAGCGACTCATCTACAGGATCACTTGCCAAAAAGGATTGGCCTTGTTCGTTAACTTGCCAACCACTTCCCGAGGGACGAACTCGTTGACTTTGAAGGTGTGTCGCCGCGTTATCCTCCAGCGATGCTGAGATTTCGCTGGAACTCAGGACCTCGCGGAATCCGAAGTCGGAGACGGAACGGTAAGTCGGGTGCCGCCGTTGATTTTACATTCCGATCTCTCAAGTTTACTCACCGTTCGCTTCTTGGGACTCGGGGGTTTCTAACGGACTGTTAAGCAACACGCGAAAGCCGACATATTCGGAGCGAGTCTCCGGAGGGAAGTGAAAGGCTCGGTTCCCTGACTTGCTTATCATGGCACCCGTCAACCATGCGCCGCCACGGATCATTCTGCTATAGCCCTCGTTCGGGCCAGTGGGATCGCTGACAGCATCCTCAGGGTAATCACCGGCCCAGTCGTTGCACCACTCCATCACATTTCCGTGCATATCATACAGCCCCCAGGCGTTCGGATCCTTCTTTCCTACCGGGTGCGTTTTGCCTTGACAATTCGAAGCGAACCAGCCGTAGTCATCAGCTAATTCCAGTCCTCCAAAACTGAACGGCGCGCTACTGCCAGAACGGCAAGCGTACTCCCACTCTGCCTCTGTCGGTAAGCGATACACCCGACCGGCCGCCCGCTCCTCGGGCAACGCCGAAAGCCTCTTGCAGAATTCGACAGCGTCCTCCCACGAAGCCCGATCGATGGGA
>CAIOHR010000240.1 GCA_903858115.1 uncultured Pirellula sp.
ACACCCTGCTCAATCCACTGGCTCAATCTGCGCCGAGCCACTGCAGCATCATCTGAAAGATTGCGCTCAGGGAGCGAGCGAAGCACAAGCGAGACAGGCTTGCCCGCATTTACAGTAGATGCCGCAATCAAACTACCGAGGAGAGCAAGATTGAATGGATCCTGTAGACGAGTAATAGCAAATGAAGATTCAGATTTAAGCAGCCTGGGAGCAGCACTGATGCGCGATGAGATTTGATCAAGCGTAATGCGGTTGGATTGGGGAGCGAAGTCCAGGAGAACCTCGTCTGGATTCATCACTTCCACCAAAGGCCGAAGGAACTCCTCGACTAGTCGACGATCAAGCTGATCGTGGAAAGGCTGATTAGCATACGTACGTAGGCAGTCATAACAACTATCCTGACAATTGCAGGAAGACGCAAGAAGGAGAGTTTTCTCCAGGACACCCTGAAAGTTCTCAGCTATGCGTTTGCTATGCCCGACACCAGAAGCCACATTATCGTAGATAATCAACTCTGTGGTTCCCGGGTCGTTTTCGACAGAACGAAATAGTCCATCCAACTCAGACCTCTGGATGTCTAGGAGCTGAGCAGCCGCTGCTAGAACAGCGTATGTGAGGGAGCGCCAAAATCGGGTACCGGATTCGGCCAGAGGAGAAGCAGCAGCATCGGCGGTTTCAGAAGTCACCCCCGTTGGCGATTGAAAGTTTTGGGTAGCACCGAACAGCGAGGGAGGCTTGTGATCCTGAGAAGTGAAGCGGATCTTAATAAGATCACTCTTGAATTGATGTGCCAAATGAAGTTCGGTATAGCCGCCTGAACACACAGCCTGGCTGAGAGGATTCTCATGCGCGGGAAGTGGTGCAGGCTTGGCTTGATTTCTCCGAGTTGTTTTCCTTCTCTTGAGGACCTCTTCTGATAGGTCGCGACCACATTTCATACAGAGACAGTAGCCGCGTGATCCGAGGCCTTTGCCAAGGCGCGACGGCCCCTGATTGGCAAGAAAGAACTCACCCGCTGTGCTGGATACGATCTCATAGAGATCTGTTTGGATCGGATCTGAATCACGGCCATTCTTGGCAAGAAACACCTGGGAGGTAGGTTGCCTCACAGGTTTTCGAGATGGCGTTACATCCGGAGTCTTCCCCCAATCAGTGATAAAAGCACGAGGAGTGATGTACTGACGAGCGGGGCTGCGCTTGGTCTTGATGGGCGAAGAGCAAACAGGGCAACAAGGATGATCATCGCCAAGCCGGTCATCAACAGCATTTGAGGTGGTTTCACTAACGAAGAAGTTGCAGACCTCACAGACCCAGTAATACATGGGCACAAGTGCGGAAGGCCGGTGTACACCTACGCTCTTATGGAGACGATCTGCCACAATCACTTCTTGGCCAGGCGCATATTCACTGAGTGCCAATCTGCGGTCCAACTCCAGTCGATGAACTCCGTTAGATGCATACGGAGATGAGTCGGACTGAGCGAGTAGACGAACTACATCAATCGGGAAGCCATATATAGGCAGGATACTGGAACGACGGAGCTCTTCATGAATACGGCGTGATCGGACTTTGTCCAGCTGAGATTCCAGTGCTCGACACCTGCCCTCCATTCGTGAACGTTTATCACGACTTTGCTTGTCAATCGAACCATCTAGCTTTTGGATTTCTTCCTTTGTTTGAACGATGTCTTGAACAAGACCATTCCAGTCCTTGAGCTGTTCATCACTAAAGTCCATCAAGTTTTCTTGAAAGGCATCGACAAAGCTTTCAGCATTGTATTTACTCTCTAATCGTTTCATCCAATCCGTGAGGGCAGTCGAAGCTTCCCGACCACGCAGCCAAGCAAGAAAGCTTGTGAGAAGAGACTCGGCAGGGTCTTCCACGAGTAATGCTTGCTCAGGTAAGCCGAGAAAGTCGCCGACTGTGACATCTTCTGTTCCAAGCCCAAGTGTTGTGCGCAGGAAGCCAGCAAGAAGTTCAGCGTGGATGTGACGTCTCTGAACCGAAACATTACCTGGCTCTAAAGATGGAACTTTATTACTTCCATCAATAAGCAAACGTGGATTCTCAAAGAAATAACGATCGTGAGGCCTGCGCTGCCCATATAAAACCGAGATCGCAACACCATCCGTTCTTCTTCCTGCTCGTCCTGCTCGCTGCTGGTAGTTGCTAACAAGCGGGGGGAAGTTTCGCATGGCAACAACCTGTAGTTCGCCGATGTCAACACCCATCTCAAGCGTCGTAGAACAGCTGAGTAGGTTGATATGGCCTCTCCGGAAGCGACCTTCGCGTTTGGAAAGTTCATCAGGCTGTAACTGTGCCGTGTGTTCGGCAGCCCTCAGCGGCATCGGATTGCGCTGCACTAGGTCCACGTAGTGGCTCTCAAGGATTTTCGCGCGATCGAATAGCTTTAATCTTCCTGTACATTTATAAGAAGGGCATGCGTACAGATTTAGGCCGTTTGCTTGGCTAATGGAAGAAAGCCCAGGGATGTGGAAGCGCTGCTGACACGATGGGCATGCGTACCAGTCATGAGCAGAGTTAGAGAGAACAAGCATGTCCCAGCCAATCTGATGGCCATTGCCTGGTTCATAAGGAACAAAGACACGATGGACGACAAGAAGGTCATACAGCTCTGCTAACTTCTTGTCATCAGGGAATTCACCAAAGACCTTTCCGATATACTCGACAATTCGATTCTGTCTGCGCAGTAGTTGAAGAGTGCGATTAGAACGCCGCGGCCGGAACTGGGTTGCATCCTTGTCACCCGCTGTTTTTTCAAACGTGACGTAGACTTTGGATCGTTGACGGTTGACCGTCTCAGCCCCTTTAGGCTTGCCATTACCACTAACGAAGACTGTCTCCTGAAAGTAGTTGGAGAACTGTTTTAGGTCTACAGCTCCCAATAGTCGAATCTGATCAGTGAGAACTGTCAGAAGGATACGAGTCTGAAGGGCAGCCTGATCACCATTGATTTCAAGGGCTGTTTTTACTTCGGCCACCAGCCTGTCATCAAAGTCCTGCAGGTGGCATGCAAGAAGTGTCATCGACTCCACAGAAAACCGACGTGCTGATGGCAGGCCAAACTCTCTCAGAAGCAGTTCGCGGGCCCTTTGACTGGCTCTTTTTTCACAGTCAATTCGATTCGCTTCCTTTTCTTCAAGGGAATCACTTGCAACATAGCTGCGGTGGTGAATATCGGGATTACGATCAGGATGAGGAATAGATGAATGGAGGAACTGAT
>CAIOHR010000241.1 GCA_903858115.1 uncultured Pirellula sp.
CTTTTTCAAAAAGGAGAGCTTTCAATGGCAATCAATGTCGCCAAAGAGGTCGCAACGCTCCGGCATATGACCGTGTCGGAGCTTCGCGATCGGTACCACGAAGTGTTCGGCGAGGACACAAACGCTCGCAACAAACAGTGGCTCATCAAACGCATCGCTTGGAAACTACAAGCCAACGCGGAAGGAGACATTTCCGAACGCGCTCGGCGATTGGCACACCAGATAGCGATGGAGACAGACATACGAACGTCGCTGCCTCGCGTGAATAGGCCGGCTACCACGGAAACGCTGGAAACTGCAACGACTACGATTTCGCCACCTGCCGACAATCGGATTCCATTGCCTGGGGCCAACTTGGTCAAGACATACAAAGGGCGCAGTATCCAAATAATGGTGCGACCAAGTTCATTCGAGTTCGAGGGGACTCAATACAAGACACTCACAGCTATCGCTCGAGTCGTCACAGGGCAAAAGAACATCAACGGATTTCACTTCTTCGGACTACGCAAAGCGGAGGCTGCTCAATGAGTAAGGATAAAGAAATACGAAAGCTTAATTGCGCTATCTACACTCGCAAATCGACTGAAGAAGGCCTCGATCAGGATTTCAATACACTTGATGCCCAGCGTGAATCAGCGGAGTCATACATCAAGAGCCAAGAAGCCGAGGGCTGGGTCTGCCTTCCCGATCATTATGACGATGGTGGCTTTACTGGCGGCAATATGGATCGCCCCGCATTGAAACGCCTACTCGCCGATATCGAGGCCGGCAAAGTTGACTGTATCGTAGTCTACAAGGTGGACCGTCTCAGCCGATCGCTAATGGACTTCGCCAAAATGCTCGAGGTCTTCGAACGCAAGAGTGTGGCATTCGTCAGCGTCACCCAGCAGTTCAATACCACGAACTCAATGGGCAGGCTGATGCTAAACGTGCTCCTGTCCTTCGCTCAGTTCGAACGCGAGATCATCTCGGAGCGAACGCGCGACAAGATGGCGGCCGCTCGTCGCAAAGGCAAATGGGGTGGCGGCTTGGCTCCACTCGGATACGACAACGACCGCGAGGGTCGCAAGATCGTGGTAAACGAAGACGAGGCCGCCCAGGTCCG
Organism: uncultured Pirellula sp.; assembly: GCA_903858115.1. GTDB lineage: Bacteria > Planctomycetota > Planctomycetia > Pirellulales > Pirellulaceae > JBKCUI01. The sequence continues at coordinate 1,106 of CAIOHR010000241.1, forward strand.
TGGAACCTTCGAACTATATCTCGAGTGCCAGTCGATCATTCAGACAATCAAGGAGATTGATCGACGCGGCTGGAAGAACAAGCTGACAGTAACCAAAAGCGGCAAAGAACGGGGTGGCCGCCACTTCGACAAGAGTTCATTGTTCAAGCTGCTCACGAACATCGCCTACCTTGGCAAAGTCCGCTACAAGGATGAGATCCATGAAGGCGAACACGACGCGATCGTACCCATTGAACTTTGGGAGAAGGTTCAAAAGCAACTGAAGCACAACGGTCGAACCGGTGGAATCATGGTTCGAAACAAATTCGGTGCCTTGCTCAAAGGACTAGTTCGTTGCGTTTGCTGCGACTGTGCCATGACTCCAAACCATACGACAAAGGGCGGCAACAAACGCTATCGCTACTACGTTTGCACTTCCGCTCAAAAACGAGGTTGGCATACCTGTCCGTCAAAGTCGATTCCCGCCAAGCAAATCGAGGATTTCGTCATCGAGCAGATCAAGAAGATTGGTTACGCGCCGGAACTGATCCAGGACGTAGTCACCAGTGTCGCCGACAAGATGAAGGGCCAGCTTAAGCAACTCGAAGACGAA
>CAIOHR010000242.1 GCA_903858115.1 uncultured Pirellula sp.
AGCTCGTTACCGACCGAGAAACGCACATGTAAAACCTCTCGGTAATCCGATCGTAACCAAGATGACATCAATACATCGACGTAAACTCAAGGAAATCGAGCTTGCAGCTGCTGCTTGAAAATGCTTCACAGCGTTGCGAAGGCGGGGTGAGGGCTTGCTAGCACGCCAAGATACAATCGGGCTCTTGAAATCACGTAGACAGGCAGGCAGATAGACAATAAATATGTGTGTACCTTGAATCTCCATACAAAGTACAATCTATCTCCCCGTTCCGCTTCACTCCAGTTGGGAGGGATTGTTGTTCGTTAAGCGGATTCTGCCCGCCCCTCAAAATCAAATGTCCAGCATCGCTAACTTCTATATCCTTCCCGAAGCCGGTCGCGGTAAGTTTGCCGACGCTCAGCGCAATCAGAAGACCGTAACCTACAAGCGCGGATTGTTTAGCACTAAGGAGATTGTCACCGGAGACCGCTTTCTCTGGGAGTATTTGGACTCCGCAACCACAGGTAAAACAGAGTTCTCGGGGTTTGCTTTCATCGACTACCTGCTTACCTTCGTCGCGGCGTCCCTCCCCGAGGACTTTAAAATCGCCCTGAGGAGCGCCGTTGTCGACGACCACTACTTTGCGTTCTCTACGGATCTCGCGTCGAAGTTTGCGGAGTATCTACGTTCGCATCCACCCGATGCGAACGCGCTTCAAGCGTTTGTCGCTGAGGGCAATGCGGACGAGGAGTATGTCGGAACACTCCGCGAGACCCATGATTTTCTGGTCAGCTGGTTCGAAAGCATCGACCGGAACAGTTTTGGCGTGATTCACATCACGTTTTGAGTCCATGTATTCTTACGAATCGCATAACATATATTCCACCGAAGCCGCGGGCCGCGCGGTTAGGTAACTTCTGTATCGGTCGCCGCGGCCCGGTGAATAGGAGCGTAAGCAAGAAAAAAATGAAGCGTGATTTAGTGAATGGACTGCTCTGTTCGTTCGCCATGACCGTCGCTGGCGTCTGCTTCCTGGTGCTACTAGAACCGAAGCCGAGCGACCGCATCATCGGCTGGTTGGTGACTTTGTTTTTCGGTTTAGGCACAATCGCTATCTTCTTCCGTATGCTTTGGCCTCTGTCAGCGCACTCAAGGTTTCAGATCCACTCCAGTGTTCCGGATGACATCAGAATCGAGCGATTGTCCCCGGAGGATGACGAGATAGAAGAAGCGTGGGAGCATTCGTCGGCTACTCAGCCACTCTTATCCGTTGGTGCAAGCAAGTGGAAAGAGGTGGGGCATTACCAGTGGCATGTCTCTGTCTACCTTGCGGAGTTCGCGCTCGATCCGAGAGCGGTGAAAATCTTAGACACTGCTATTTTTGAAGCGTTAAAGAATACGCGAAACGTAGTTGATGTCCAGCGAATGGATACCGAAGTCTGGATCGTATCTGGCGATCCCAGCGGGCGGGATTTGGTCGCCAACGCCGGATCGGCACTAGCCAAGATCATTCCTTCGATCGTTCCACTAGTCTTGAGCGAGTAATCAAAATCCTAGGATGGGCGTGGTCGGTGTGTCGGGGACATTGGACCTTCCATCCAGCAGCAACTGTAGTCGCTCGCCTAACTAGGTTGGAAAACGGAATGACCAGCTTTTATCGATCAACCCATTCCGGATCATGTCTGCAAGTTTAGACTCTTTAGTCGCCATCTCGGGCAGCGGGGATTATTTTAAGGTACTTCGAGTTTCGTCTCGATAGCAAGCTGGTAACGCTAGTAACCCTTCGAAGGCCTTGGATGCGCCGATTCGGCTACAAAAACAGGCTTGGTGGGTATTTCACTTCGACGAGACAGAGCCCTTGTGCTGGTGCGGTTTGGCTCGAGGGATCTCTGACTCGGCTTTCAAGGACGCTCGATAACCATCTAGGGCTCAGCCGCCCTACACCTACTTCACAAACCGCGCCTGTTATATTCCGAACCATGTTATAGAGAAACCCATCCGCTTCGATCTCAATCTCGAAGAGATATCCGTCGTTCACAGATATCGATGCAATCACCAAATCGTGTACGGTGCGTGTCGTCGACTTTCTTGGCGACCCATTGGACTCAAATGCTTTGAAGTCATGGGTTCCTATCAAAAGACTTGCCGCTTGTCGCATTAGTGCGAGGTCGAGCGGTCGAGGATAAAACCAATGAAATGGATGGTGAAGCGGATCGGGAATGCGTGAGTTGCGAATGCTATATCGATAGCGTTTGCTCGTAGCGGCTCGAATTGGATCGAATCGCAGATGAGCTTCTCGGCACCCTCGAACGATAATCGACTTTGGGAGATTGCGATTGATGGCTGGCACTAAGGATTCCGCCGGCGCCCTCCAGTTTTGCAACGAGATCGACGCAACCTGGCCGGTTGCGTGTACCCCAGCATCCGTTCTACCGCTCCCCTGGGCATGAACGTGCTCGCCAGTTCCCTTTGCAATCGCTTCCATCAAGATCTGTTGCACAGCAACAGAATTCGCTTGTATTTGCCAGCCTCCATACGACGTGCCATCGTATGCAACGGTTAAAGCAAAATGTCTCATGGATAACAGGTTGATCGGAATGTCGAACTAAGATTGCGTCCAAACACCATCGATCGAACGCCACGCCTTTTGCGGATTAGAATCCTGCAATACTGCAGGCAGTCGGCTAGGACGAACGGCGTCAAAGCATGTTAGCTTTGCAAAACGAATCATGCTGGCAGGTATTCCGACGGCGGTAAATCCGGGATGACCGGTCGCAGGAAATGGACCACCATGATTCATGGCTGGACTGACCGCAACTCCGGTTGGCATCTTGTCGTTCAGCAGTCGGCCGACCTTCTGCGAAAGCTCTTCGGCGATTGGCTGGTAGATTCCATCATCGCTCCCGTCGGTCGCAGAATAGATGGCTCCTGTCAGATTCCCTTCGAGCTGTTCAATCACTTGTTTAAGTTCTGTCATGGAATCGCATACGACGATCAGCACAGCGTTCCCAAAGGCTTCCGTCTGAAATGAATGGGCGTCGCTCAGGAATTTCTCGCCCGTTACTCGCAACGCGGTGTTGGCAACCGCACAGCGACCACCCTCGACCTTGTTGCCACCCACGAGTAGTTCTGCTCCAGCTCCGCACAGAATTGAGATGCTCTTCACCAAACTGCTCTCGACGCTTTTGGACAACAGTGTTCCCGCTGGACTAGATTTGTATTTGTCCGTAACTCCAGAAACGAAGCGATCGGCTTCCTGCGACTTGAGCATGATCAACAATCCAGGGTTCGTGCAGAATTGACCAGCGCCCATCAGGCCGCTCGCTACATACTCTTCTATAAGTTTTTCGACCCGTTCCTTCATGGCGCCGGGCATGTACACGATAGGGTTCACACTGGAAAGCTCTGCATAAAAAGGCTTGCCCACTTTGTCCGCAACGGATTTCAATTGCAAACCTGCATTCCTAGAACCAGTGTAGCCAATGGCTGCCAAACGTGGGTCGCCGACCATTCGCTCTCCATCGACATGCGATGTTCTAAAAAGTAACTGGACCAAGCCTTTGGGCATTCCGGTTTTTTCGATCGCTTGCTTAGCAAGCTCGGCGAATCTCTTGGTCGTGGCAGGGTGGGAGGAGTTCGCTTTCCCGATAACAGGGTTGCCTGAAGCGATCGCAGCAGCAAAGTCACCACCTGCCAAGCTGTTAAACGCGAACGGGAAATTATTGGGACCGAAGACGCAAACCGGGCCAATAGGTTGATAGCATGAGCGGATGTTAGCTTTGGTATCGATTGTCGGCATCGACCACGAACCAGATCTCGCTGCGGCTGCCGCGAGCTTCAATTGATTGACTGTGCGCGGGAGTTCGACGTCGCCCAAGCGAGGAGTTTTCGGGAGTCCTGTTTCTTCATGCGCTAAATCAACCAAAGTATCTTTGTCGGATTGGATTAGATCTGCAAAGGTATCGAGAAACGCAGCGATCTTATCAGGCGACATCGATCGCAACTCTTTGAAGCAGCTCGATGCGACTTCGAGAGCTTCGTCGATTTCTTTCCATTCGCTCACAGGGAAATCACGCTCCAGTGCTTCTCCTGTCGATGGGTTCGAGGCGCGAAACGAGGAGGCTGCAACAGAGTCGCGGAAAATGCCGTTGATGTATACTTTTTCCATGGTTCGATCTTCGAAGTACGAGTGCTATTGTCCTTGAACGATTGTATTTGTCAGGGTGCCAATTCCGTCGATAGAAATATGAACGACGTCTCCTTTGGCCAAGGTGAAAGGAGCATCGGGAACGATGCCCGTTCCGGTCAATAGAAATGCACCGTTGGGCATATCATTGTCTCGCAGTAGCCAGCTCACTAAGTCTTCGAATTGACGAGCCATTTGAGATACGGAAGTTTCACCTGTGAAGATGACTGCTCCCTGTCGGACGATCTGGAGACGGATACCTATCGACATCCGCTCTGGCATGGCAGACGCCAGCGTGATCCACGGCCCGAGTCCGCAACATTGGTTGTAGAGCTTTGCCTGTGGCAGATAGAGTGGATTGTCACCTTCGATGTCTCGGCTGCTCATGTCGTTACCGATTGTGTAACCAACGATGCTACCTGAACTCGATATCACCAATGCCATTTCCGGTTCAGGAACATTCCAAGTTGCGTCGGTGCGTATTCTGAGACTTCCACCATTTCCTTCACAACGGTGCGGCGTGGCTTTGAAAAATATCTCGGGTCGAGCCGCGGTGTAAACACGATCATAGCAACTCGCAGCCGCTTCGCTCTCTTCCATCCTGGCTGTTTGCGAGCGTTTGTACGTCACACCGGCTGCCCAAACCTCTTGATGATCGATCGGAGGCAACCATGCTAACGACTCCACTGGCACTGGCTGGCCAATGGTAGGCATGGAGTTCGACAATCGTTCAAGCTCGGGGGAAGATAAAAGATCTTGAAGAGAAGTCATACCCGCCGACTTTAGATCCAAGATGGAGGCGTGGCCGTTTTCGATTTTGACAACGGCGGGACCATGAGAGGTTTTGATTCGACCTAGTTGCATCACAATTACCCAAATAATGTTTTTTGTCGACTGGCGACAAACACTTGAATGACTTTTGTCCAGGCACCGGCCGAGGAACAGTAGTCGAGTTAAGTGCTGTCGGGTTTAGAGCTCCAAATACTTTTTCAGAGTATCCACGATGGACTGCAATCGGGAAATCGCATTTTGTAGAGTCGACTCGGAAAGATCATCTAAATGCCGAACTGACAAAGAAATTTCCTGGTAGAACTGATTCCATTGAAGAGAGAGTTGTGGAATTGTCCGAACGCGATGCTCACAAAGGGCCCGTCGCTCGGTCGCTTTGGCGAGCATTTTTCTCTGCACGGAACAGGATCTCTCGTCCTCGGCTCGCGTTTTCGATTCGCAACGCATCAGCTCTTCGCGTGCGGCAATCCATTTGTTTTCGGCGATACGATGTTGATTCCGCCAATAGTCGGGAAGCTCTTTCTCTAACCAATTCGAGACTCGCTGCAATTGCTCCCGAATCTCATCTGCTTGTTTGCGCGTACCTGTCCTCAGGCTTACGATTGCATCCAAAAAAAGCTCGAGCGCTTCTATGTTCTTGACATTTGCTTCAGCCATTTCCGCGTTGATACTCGTCGATCAATTCAGCTTTGCGGAGCAAATAGGGAACATGCCGCTCGCTGGCATCAATAAGACGATTGAGCTGTTTGAGTTCTTGTTCAAATTCCTGTGAGAATTTCTGATGCTCTTGATCTCGCCAAGAGGTAGCCAGATGCTGCATCTGCTGCGAGAGCTTTGTCGATGCATCTCCAAGCATTCCAGAAAACCGCTTGAGTTGCATCGCAAAGTTGCGAAGCTGTTCTGGATCGACGATTGCTTGTGTCATTTCAATTTTCTTAGGACGAGGATTTTTTCATGGTTATAGCTTGAAAACTAGGCTCTTGTACCAAATTCAAAAGTGGTTGTTTCGTCAAGTTTCTCACCAGGTTTGAGGAGTGTCGTAGGGAAGGTGCGCTGATTGGGTGTGTCAGGATAGTGCTGTGTTTCAAGACAAAAAGCCTCGTGCTGCTTGAAGCCTCCTGAGGCCCATGTCCCATCCAAGAAGTTACCGGTGTAGAGCTGGACACCTGGTTGGGTCGTTCGCACGACCATCGTTCTTCCTGAGCCTGGATGGTAAACGGTCGCCGCAGGACGCAACGTCCCGGCTGGACCATTGACGACAAAGCAGTGATCATAGCCCCGCGTTTGTTCCAATTGATGGATTCGATCGCCGATGTCGGTTGGTTTGGTAAAGTCTAAAGGAGTTCCGACTACCGAGGCTGTATTCCCGGTGGGGATCATGTTTGCATCGACAGGAACGTACTCGATGGACTCAACCGACAACGAATGATCGTAGACTGTTCCGACTTGTAAGCCCTCCAGATTTGTTAAGCCCCCGAGATTGAAGTAGGCGTGGTTCGTCAAATTGACATGTGTCGCTTGATCCGTGGACGCCTGGAATCGAATGGACAGAGTGTTTTTATTGTCCCAAACATAATCTGCTGTAACGTGCAATGTGCCTGGATAGCCTTCTTGCCCGTCGGGGCTGATCAATGAAAATCGCAGACCGACACTGTTTTCGCAAAGGAGCCTTTCGGTACTCCAGAGCAATTGATCGAAACCTATTTTGCCTCCGTGAAGATGATTGGGGCCATTGTTGACAAACAATGCGTACGATTTTCCATCGATACTGAATTTTCCGTTCGCAATACGGTTGCAGAATCGGCCGACCGTGGATCCGAAGTACGGATGCCGCTGCAGATAACCGTCTATCGTCGGGAAGCCCGCGTTAATGTTGGTTCTGATACCGTTGCGGTCCGGTACATCGATAGAAACGAGAATAGCACCGAGATCCATCATCGAGATGGAGTTACCGTGCGAGTTGGTAAGGCGGTAGAGGGTAACCAATTCACCTGAATTGGACTTTCCGAAAGGAGTCGCGTCTATGCCGAATAACGTTGTTCTCATCAAGATTTGATCTAGGGTTGGGTTCGTGGTAAATCCGCGTTGGAGCGACATTCTAGCAAATACTTGTTTCCTTGCACTTCCAATCGAAATCCCCTTTTCGACTTCAGGTTTGTGCCTTTTGATACTACGATTGAGGGGCGGGACCCGTACGGTATTGGTTCATTGCAGTATCCAACAGTAATTTTGCGAATGAACTCCTGGATCTTTCTTTGCGTTTCTGCATTTCTCGCTGGGGCAGTTAATTCGATTGCTGGTGGTGGGACGCTACTTACATTTCCAGCTTTGCTCTGGGTTTTGGGGACGGCACCGGTGTCGAGCGTTATTGCCAATGCGACAAGCACCGTCGCTATTTTTCCTGGTTCGGTAGCATCGGCGTGGGGATACCGTCAAGAGTTAAAGTTGGTGCGGCATTGGCTATTTCGATTGACGATCCCATCGTTTGCCGGAGCGATCCTCGGAACAGCGCTAGTTGCTCAACGCGATCCAGAGGAATTTCGAGTGCTCGTGCCGTGGCTTATCCTGGGAGCCACACTTCTCTTTGTCGCCCAGCCTCTACTCGCTCGCTTCAAAGGTGTTCGCACTGAGCCTAACGAAAGCCTTACTAGAAACGGGTATGTCTCCGTCGTCTTGTTTCAGTTCTTCATCGCACTGTATGGCGGTTACTTTGGAGCAGGGATAGGAATTCTCATGCTTACGGCCCTGTCATTGCTGGGGATACAAGATATCCATCATTTGAATGCGTTAAAGACCTATCTTGCATCCGCAATCAACTTGATTTCTGTCGCGATGTTTATCGCTTTTGGTTTGGTTGACTGGTCGCTTGCCGGGCCGATGATTTTCTCGTCGATCGCTGGCGGTTACCTTGGAGCGCGTGTGGCCAGGAGATTGAATCGCAAATGGGTTCGCTACATCGTCATCGCGATTGGCTTGACGGTGAGCGCCTATTACCTGATACAGCAGTTTCAATCGTAGGCAATCACTGTGCATTGATAGGCACCTTTACGTAATTTTTCGCGCATGATCATGGAAAGCAAAACTCTATAGTTCGTTATGACTTTCGCAGACATAGCCGACAACAGTCAAAGTAGTAGGCACATTCCATGTGCCGTCCACCTAGAATCCCAGCAAATCTTCAAGAGCGGACGGCACGACGGAGCGTGCCTGCTACTTTTGTCGGTTGTTTCTTCGCAACACTCGTAAGCGGTGCCAGGTAAGAATGGCACCGGTAAAGTTTGAGCAACCTGTCCATCCCTGTCGAGGCTGTTTCGGAGACGTTGGGGGCAACCCAACTCAATCGGGAGCGGCGATTACTGGGATCGTCAAAACTAAGAAACTGTCGAACCATTGCTTCTCTATCTCCGCTGCGATCTATCCATGCTGGATGTTAGTCGTTATTGGAGAGATAAGCGATTTCATCGTCCGTCAAAGCGATATCCATCGCCCCCTTCAGCGAAGTAACTTGTTCCGCATTGCGAAAACCAACGATCGCGCCTGTGACGGCAGTGTTGTGCAGTACATATCCAATCGCAACTTCGCCAGGAGAACGTCCCAGCTTTTCTGCAAGCTGAGTCACTTTCGAAGTGATTTCTAAGTTACGCGTAAGCAATGGCTCTTGAAACATCGGACTGCGACTTCTCCAATCGTCTGTAGGCAAGGATTGGACGCGCTCACGTGTCATTTTGCCCGTAAGCATACCGGAACCCATAGGTGAGTAAGCGATCACGCCGATATTGTTCTTTCGAACAAAAGGCAGAACCTCCGGCTCCACTTCCCGTCGGATCAAAGAGTACGGTGGTTGAAGCGAGGTTACCGGTGCGATCTTGATGATCCGCTCCAGTTGAGCAACACTAAAGTTGGATACTCCGATCCAGCGAACTTTGCCTGCCTTCTGCAATTGCGAAAGAGTCTCCCAGCCGTTTTCTATAGCTTCATCTGGTTCAGGCCAATGGATTTGGTATAGATCGATCGTATCGACATTCAGCCGACGCAAACTATCCTCGCATTCCTTTCGAATCGAGGCTGGCTCCAGCGACTTGATGATTTGTCCTGTGGAGTCCCAGGCTCGTTCACATTTAGTAAATACCAAGGGGCGCGGGCCGCTGTACGTTGCGATAGCCTTCGAAACAACTTCCTCGGAATGTCCTAGACCATAAACTGCTGCGGTATCTATCCAATTCACCCCCATATCGAGGGCGGCGTGAATCGCGTTTATGGAGTCGGAGTCTTCTTGCTGGCTCCAGGAAAACGCCCATCCCGCCCCACCCATTGCCCATGCACCAATGCCGATCGGGCTAATATGTAAATCTGAATTACCAAGTTGACGGAGTTGCATTCGAAACTCTTTGGGATGAAAGGAACATTTCGCTTCGATGAGCCGATTTCTCGAAACTAATCAGAAGAGTATCAAACCAAATTTCGACGGACAGCCCAAACGGCCGCTTGCGTACGGTCCGAAACACCAATCTTTCGAAGAAGATGCTGGACATGTTCCTTTACCGTCTCATAACTGATCCCAAGCGCCATCGCGATTTCTTTATTGGTTAAACCATTTGACAACTGCTGCAGAACTTCGTTCTCTCTAGCGGTTAGCGGGATTTCCATGTCGCTTTTCTGAAGCCCCGATAGACCGCCGGCGATCTTTCGCATCTCCTCCTTGGTCCATAGGATCTCTCCCGAGGCTGCTCTCCTGATCGAGTCGACAATACGACTGATCGGATCCGACTTCAGAAGAAACCCATTGGCGCCATAAGCTACTGCTTTTGCTAAGTATGTTGGATTGTCATATGCTGAAATTACAAGAGAGTTTTGAGTCGGCTTTTCTAATTTGATTTTTGATAGAAGCTGTAGGCCGTCCCCGTCTGGTAGCCGAACATCTACCAACACAACATCAAACTTCGCCGATTTGAAAACTTGAAATCCATTTGTCATATTGCCAGCTTCTGCCGACACCACGATATCCGACTTCGTTAAAGTATGCTTCAAACCAATTCTGACGATTTCATGATCGTCTACCAGTAGCATTTGAATTGGCATGGATTACCCCGATTTGAACCAAAGCACGCAGACTTTGGACGGCTCTCGCTCTTTTGAATGAGAATTGCCTCATTACGGACTTCTGAACGATTACGCCATATTACAGCGGTCCACCATTTGTTGCCATCCATCTGTGGCTTCTGCGACGCAGCAAGCTCATTAAATTTGTATCTTTTATTGGGGGGGGCCCTCCCATTAGAGGGGAAAGCTAGCCTTGCATCGATGCCGCATGATTTGTTACTGTTGCGGGTAGGGGACTGCACCAAAAACTTGATCAGGAAGATCGTATGTACAAATTGCTGTTGTGCTGGCGTTATCTGCGAACGCGATGGATCGCTTTAGCCTCCATCGTTTCGGTAACCCTCGGTGTAGCAACACTTGTTGTCGTCAACAGCGTCATGGATGGTTTCACCACCCAAATGCAAGACCGCATGCATGGAATCTTGAGCGACCTCGTAGTGGAAGCGCGATCGACTACAGGCGTGGATCAGCCAGATTGGTACGCCAAGCGTATTCGAGAGCGTCTGGGTGACGATGTTGCAGGAATCACATCCGTTGTGACATTGCCGGCGATGATGACATTTACAGTCAATGGGCAGTCGCACACGCAACAGATAAACTTAATCGGAATCGATGATGAGACGTACGCTAGCGTCAGCGACTTTAGCAAATATCTTTTGCATCCGGAGAATCAAAAGCAGTTAGATTTCCAGCTCCGAGAAACAGGTTACGCCGCGAGTCGAGAAGCATTGCAGCCTGCAGGCTGGGAGCATCGGCGATACTCCGAAAAACTAAAAAAGGATTTGATCAAACAGCAACAGCAGTTCAAGACAGAGCTTGAACGCTACCAAGAACTTCAACGAGAGATTCAAAAGAAACAAATTGCCAACGAGCTACCCGGCGTAAGTGAAGATCCGGCGGTGAAGGTGTCCCTAAGCGATACCAATCCTATGGAAGACACTCGGCTTTCGGTACCTTCTGCTACAGACTCGGACGTTCAAAGTTTGCTTAGCGCTCCAATGGTTCAATCTGCAACCGCGGGTGAGGGATACGTTTTTGACGCGGAGAAAGAACAACGAACGGGAATTGTGCTCGGAATCGGTCTCGGAAGTTTGCGAGGTCGAGACGCAGAGGGCAAGGTTCGCGATCACTTCTACTTGCGTCCTGGTGATGACGTAAGCGTCGCTTTTCCGAACGCAGGTACGCCGCCGAAAGCGATCGATCACTCCTTTACGATCGTAGATTTTTACGAAAGCAAAATGAGCGAGTACGATTCTACCTTTGCATTCGTGCCAATCCGAGCTTTGCAAAAGGCCAGAGGGCTCATCGATCCGCAGACAGGTGCGATGGCGGTTACCTCTCTGCAGATCAAACTTAACAAGGGCGCTGATCTCGCTGCGGCCCGCGACTTACTTCGCTCCGAATTCCCGCCCGAATCGATGATCTCTGTGAACTCTTGGAAAGACACGCAAGGGCCATTGCTGGCTGCCGTTGCGATGGAAACCACCATTCTAAATATCCTTTTGTTTATGATCATAGCGGTAGCCGGATTTGGGATCTTAGCCACGTTTTTTATGATTGTGGTTGAGAAAACGCGGGACATTGGTGTGTTGAAAGCATTGGGTGCTCCTGGTCGAGGAATCGCAACCATTTTCCTGGGCTACGGTGTTTTGTTGGGCACCGTCGGAGCAGGTGCGGGTGTGGTCGCAGGTCTCATCTTTGTTTGGAAGATCAATGAAATCGCTAGGGTCGTCGAGTTCATTTCCGGCCGCGAAGTTTTCGATCCGACCGTGTATTACTTTGACAAAATCCCGACGATTATCCACCCGAGCATGCTCGTTTGGGTGTCGATCGGTTCCGTACTCATTGCGGTCTTGGCAAGTGTTCTTCCCTCCATTCGCGCCGCACGAATGCACCCAGTTGAGGCATTGCGATATGAATAGTTTGAAACCTACCAAAAAGCCGACCGCTCCCTACTCGGAAGAACATTCGCGGTACCGAGTGATTCGCAATGAATCGGATTTAGAATCGCCAGTCTCCGAATCGAGTAAGAATATCCTTCAAGCTCGCGCAGTGGCGAAAGCGTACAAACGGCACAACATGAAAGTCGATGTACTGAAGGGAGTCGATTTTCAAGCGGAGGTCGGCAAAGTGACAGCGATTGTCGGGCAAAGTGGATCCGGCAAAAGCACATTGCTTCACCTGTTGGGTACGTTGGATCGCCCGGACAGTGGCGAGATTATTTTCGACGGTCAACGGATCGATCATGTGTCAAACGCTCAGCGCGACGCATTTCGCAATCAGAAACTAGGGATGATCTTTCAGTTCTATCACTTGTTGCCGGAACTGACGCTATTAGAGAACATCATGGCCCCAGCCCTGATTGGACACGGCATTTTTAGCTACTGGCGCAATCGTTCCATAATCTTGGATCGTGCGAAAGAGCTTGCAAAGACTGTTGGGTTGGATCATCGGCTGAACCATCGCCCGAGCCAACTCTCGGGAGGTGAGATGCAACGGACGGCTATTGCGCGCGCTCTAATCTCCGACCCTGCACTTCTCCTGGCTGACGAACCAACAGGTAATCTGGATCAAGAAACGGGCTCTTCCATTCTGACATTATTGCGGTCTCTGAACGAGACTCAGAACCTTACCATCGTGATGGTTACCCACGATGAATCGATCGCGAGTCAATGCGATGCACTCGTACGACTCAAGGGAGGTCGAGTCGAACGGTTGAAGTGAATATGCTTTCGGTACAACTCCGCAGTCGTCTTGCTCGACACTTTGGAACAGCAGATTGGCAGGCGGATCTGATCGAGAAACCGGGTTTTAGTGGACTGCCTATTTATCGTATCCGATGCGAAGGTCAGCAATTCGCGTTGAGGGCTTGGCAGAATTCACCTAGCTCTACAATAAAAGTGGAACATTGGGACCACGTCGTAACGCATCTTTCTGGCTCCACTTTGAACCGATACTTGTTTCCCCGCATCGAAAAATGGCGAGGGGATATCGAGTTTCCTCTCTTCCATACCATCGACGATGTGCTTTGGACCCTCGCTTCGTGGATGGAAGGAGCTCCGTTGCTAGCGGAGAGAATCTCGGAGCCTATACGGATTCAGCTTAGCGAGCGGCTTGCGATGCTACATCGTGAAACCGCAACGGTTCATTCCTGTTTAGGCCGTTCGTTGGCCATTCAAGAGAGGATGGACGGACTGAAGTCGATTGTTGGGACATCCCTCAACCGAACGCCATCCGACCCAATCCGCTGGAATTGCTTTGCCGCATTGCTGCAGGCTCAAAAGGAACTACCCTTCTGGGAAAAATTTCTACGGCGAGAATCGCACTGTGACCACAAGCAACATTGGATCGTGCGGGACCTTTGGAGAGACAACTTGCTGGTAGGCGACGACTGCCAACTGTTAAGTATCGTCGACTTAGGGGCATCAAGAGTCGAATGGCCGGTTTTTGATTTTATTCGACTCATTGGCAGCTTAAAGTCGTCCATGACTTCTTGGTCCAACGCTTACGAAACGTACCAATCTTTCCTGCCCTCCTCCACGCTTCCAGAGCTGGCTGTGTGTTTGATGTTGCACCGAATCTCAACAGCAATCGCCATCGCCTATTGGAACGATAGGCTTCAGAACGTTGAGCAACAGAGTCTATATCGAAACCGCATTTTGACCCGAATGTCAGAACTTCTCGACACATGGGATAGTTGCGACATGAGTTAGTCGCGATAGCGGGTAGCTAGATCTTTTTCTGAATGATCTGTGCGATTAATTCGGGGTCCCGTTTGGTCTTGATGTGATTGATTTGATCCGCGGGTACCCCCAGCTTTTCAAGATGGTTGAACATGCTGTCCCAAAGTTTTTCTTTCTTCTTTCCTTCTGCTAGGTAGATATCTGTCAAGAGTTCTTGGACGCGTTGAAAAGAAACCGTGTCGCGATTTTGGTAATACGAACGAATAATACCTTGCTGATGTCGCGTAAAGTTTTCCATCGCCATCGTTGTTGCCTTTCTTGAGAAAATGGTTTCGGCCACTCTGCGAAATATACATTATCCGATCAGAGAGTCTCGGTCATTGCTCAGTCAGACTTGAAAAGATAGTAAATATCTCCAAGGAGAGGTGGGGGAATTCTCAATCCGAATTAGAATCTGCAGACTGATTTCGTAGAATTGATCAAGTTTTCGACCCCTTACCAAAATGCGTGCCCTGATCCGTTACCAATTGCTCTTTTCGATCGTACCGATTGTAACGTGCTTTGTTGTAGGTTGCTTGCCTACCGAACCATTTCCAACCAAGGAGATGAAGAACGAGCTCTTTACCCCTGAAGCCGTTGGAAAACTTCAGCAATTGGTGGAGTCGACCATCGAAGACAATCTCCGGAATCGAATCCTACGCGCCGATCGCAATGCTGCTTGGCAAGTGATCCATGGGGCCGTTGCTTTTGGTTCGGACTTACCGTTGCAAGTAGACGGTCAGATTGTACCAGCATTGGACTATCTCTTCGCCGGCGGCGATCTACCTGGTTGGGACTTGAGAGCGGGCGACCTGATCCCGGCCACAAAGCGTGTTGGAATTCGAACAAGTGTTGAGGAAGGTAGCTTTACCGGCCAAGGGCATGTGGATCAGTTCTTGGGTTATCTCTCACAAGCTGCGATTCCGTTAACTACGCCGATTCAAGTGAACGGAAAAGAATTTCTCCTAGAGGACCTAGCTCGTCAAGCCCAGCGAGACATCTGCCAAAATCCTTACAGAGAGTATTCCTGGACTCTCATTGCCATGTGCAATTATTTCCCCAACGATTCTCAATGGCAAGGAACCGATGGCAACATGTGGTCCCTAGAGTCGTTTGTTGCTTTCGAAGCAGAACAAGACCTTGGTAGCAGCGCGTGCGGTGGAATGCATCGCCTCATGGGGCTGGCACATGCCGTTCGTTGCCGAGAAAAGACGGGCGGTCGCATGGAGGGCGGCTGGTTGAAGGCGAAACAAGTCGTTCAAGCCTCGATCGAGAAAGCGAAGAGGTTTCAAAACTCGGACGGCTCCTTTTCTACTCGGTACACCGTGCGACCGGGAAACAGCGCGGACTTAAGCACATGCTTAAGCGCTACCGGCCATACGCTTGAGTTCCTCGCCTACGCCCTCAACAACGACGAGCTTGCAGAACCGTGGGTCGAAAACGGCGTGGCGAAACTCTGTCAGATGCTCGAATTAGTGAAAGACAATGACCTCGAATGCGGCGGGATCTACCACGCCCTCGCTGGCCTAAAACTATACGCCCGAAAACGTCTTCCGCCGAAGTGAATTACGTCGCAGAGAGGATTCAAGGCGAAGTCCTTATTTGGTTTCTGAAAGGAATAGCAATGCTCAAAAATTGTAGTAGCTGGCTTGCTTCGGTCTCACTCTGTCTGCTCGTTTGCAACATCGCTCGATCCGAGGATAAGGTTTCCTTTCCTTTTGGTTGGAACGCAGAATCACCGCGTCAAGAAATTAGGCCTGAATTTTCCTATGACCCTCATGGTGGTCCAAATGGAACGGGCGCTTTTGTCATTTCACACGATTATCGCGAAGGCTTGGACGGTTGGATCCAGAAATCCTTTGATGTGAATGGCGGTGACTTCGTTCGCTTTCAAGCCATGCGCAAACTGACCAAGGTAGAGTTGCCGAGGCGGAGCGCGCTCGTGCGAGTTCTTTGGCAGGCGGAGAACGGGCGGATGGTATCGGCGGACGTTCCTGAAACGCAGGTTCAAAAACTAGGACATGTCCCAAGTGCCGAACCTGAGCATCCGGTCGATGGTCCGACGAGTGTGGATGGATGGACAACGGTTCACGGCATCTATCGCGTTCCGAAGAAAGCAACAAAGGCTATCGTCGAATTGCATCTGCAATGGGCACCGAATGGAAGTGTTCAATGGAGTGAAATTGACTTTGTCAAAACCTCACCACCCCCTCCTCGCAAGGTTCGGCTGGCATCGGTTCACTTCAAGCCAAACGGAAGAACATTGCGTGAGAACTGTGAACAATTCGAACCGCTCATCGCTCAGGCCGCTCAAGCAAAAGCGGATCTAGTCGTCCTCGGAGAAACGGTTCCTTCCGCTTCCCCCAACGTGAAACCTCAAAAAGTTTACCAGATTGCCGAACCCATTCCTGGCCCGTCCACTGATTACTTTGGAAAACTCGCCAAGGATCATCATGTGCACATCGTATTGAGTCTTTACGAACGGGACCGGCACCTAATTTATAACACGGCTGTTTTGATGGGACCCAATGGTCAGTTGATTGGCAAGTATCGGAAAGTTTGCCTACCCCACGGTGAAGTTGAAAAGGGAATCGCTCCAGGAAATACCTACCCTGTCTTCGAAACATCCTTTGGAAAGGTCGGGATGATGATTTGCTACGATGGCTTCTTTCCGGAAGTTGCTCGCGAACTTTCCAATCACGGTGCGGAAATCATTGCGTGGCCTGTCTGGGGATGCAATCCGCTACTGGCCAAGGCGCGAGCTTGCGAAAATCATGTCTATGTCGTCAGCAGCACGTTTATGCAACCCAAGGACGGTTGGATGCTTTCAGCCGTTTACGATCGAGCGGGTGAACCGATCGCAGTAGCTGAAACATGGGGAACTGTTGCGATCGCCGAAGTTGAACTGAGCCAACCGTATATCGGCCCCTGGAATCTCGGTGATTTCCGCTCGATGATCGAACGCCATCGACCTGTGGTTAACGATGAATGAAAGCCGTGATCCACCACGTTCCAGTTGAAGTTATCCAGGAAGGTTAGCACTTGAGTCATTACTTTGGATGGGCATAGCCGGCTCGGGCGATAGGTTCTACGATTTGCTCTTCAACAACTTCTCTCGCTTTGGCAGTTTAGTGAAGTAACCAAGCCATCGGAAACGATGGCGACCTACTCGACCAAATAGGGTTCGAGTCGTCTGAACTCGGACTCAATTTCTGAGCCAGAGTAAAAGGTGAGGACGCCCTTCAGCTCGCGAGTCTCGCCAACGGGACAATCGGGAAACTTCGGGTCGGAGTGCATGCACGGACACGGCTCGTTGGCCCACGAACGATCGCAATTCTGCCAGCCTGCAATAATCCACTTAGCTTTGGTTCCATCATGGCAAGCTACGAACGGCTTTTGAATGAGCTTGTTGTCGTTCGTCAAAAGATCGAAACCAGGAGCTCGAGCCAACATCATGCAGTTTTGAACGACCAACCCAGTAAGCAATTCTGGCGAGCCATTCTTGATCCATAACGTGAAGTGTAGCTCGCGTTCCTTCGGCGAAGCCTTGCATCCGAATTCCACTCCATTCGGTAAGCGTCTTGCGACGGACCAACCTGTATCTGAACGCTGCCATTCAACAGGTTTTAGCCTCTCACCTCGGATGTCCCAACTGGTAGGGATGTGCGTATGAGCCAGATACATCAGTTCACGTCGTTCTTGCTGCACCCACCAAATGGCTTCCGGCACATCGGCTACAACATAGGACGATGGGTCCCATGGCACAAAGACACTGAGCTTGGTATCCCGTTGTGGCCGAATCGCGCCGTCTCGAAAACCTGTACGAGGATGTCTTCCGCCAGGATATGGCAAAACTCGAAGTTGCCCCGCAGGCAGCGAAGTCGGACTATTGATGTTAAGCCGCTCCGTGGCAGACCGAATTTCGCTTGTCGTGAGCCCTGTAGCTGCCGAAGCTTCGACTGTGTCATAGTGGTGATCTACCATCATACTGCGCAACCAGAACTCCAACTCTTCATCGTTGTTTGGTTCACGAAAATTCTGATAGTCACCTTGTTCTGCGAGAATTGCTTTGCGGTCTTGGACGACCCCCATCGGGTCCTTAGGTTTCACAGATGGATCAACATACGTCTCTAAATCTCGGAGCGCGATGACTCGGTACCCCTCCACGGCCAAGTGTCGCATATAAAGTTCAAACTTCGTTTGCGGCGTATTCACCCAACTATGAGCGGTGTCAGGCACTCCGTGGAATTGCAAAACCGCGATCCGCCCATACTTTGCTTGCTCGACAGCCCGTGTAAAGTCTTCGAGTTCCCAGTTTGGGCGAGCATCACCAGCGGAGGGAATCAACAGAGGGTGGTCAAGCATGGGTTCGTATGCGAATCCACGTCCTTTTTCGTATTCATACTCGGGAGCACCTCCACGACGCGCAAAGCGAATACCCGCTGCCGACAACGCGTCGAGACCAGACGGTGCCAAGGCATTACCCGGCCATGCAAAGCTTACCGGCTTTGGGATCTTGTAATCAGCACATCGTTGATTGATTCCTTCAAGCTGCTCGTTCAACTTGCTTAGGTTCTTATCGCTGATTCCCAAATGATCACGCGTGTGGTTGCCGATCTCGAACCCATCTTTGCTCAATTGCGCTATCTCTTCCCAAGTCATGTAGTCGCGTTTGTTGTCTTTGAAATCGAACCCTTCCGTGATAAAGAAAGTGGCCGAGAATCCGTATTTCAAAAGCAATGGTCGAACCACTGTGAAGTGCGACTTGGCGGAATCGTCAAACGTAAGCACCACCAATTTCTCTGGAATTGGATCAGCGGATCTTAATGAGCATGTGTTGAGAGTAAAAAAACTGATGCAAATAGCGCTCGACCGAATCCAATAACAGCATCGGGACCAAATTTTCCGAAGCCTGGGGAGATCGTTCATAGCAGGTTTTCTCGTCGGTAAAGGGCTTGGGGAAGTACTCTTCGCCGTGATTGTATCCCAGAAGTAGCGATGACATTTCAGAGAGTCCAAATGCACGGAACGAATATCTTTGCAGGCAATTCGGCCGATTCGAGCTTTAATGGTAGTCAATACGCCATTGGGAAGAACAGCAATCTGCGAAACGCCATTCTACTCGCAATATAAATATAGATGATGCTGCGAACGGGGGAAATTTCGGGTTGCCCGCTCGGATTGAAGCGCAAGAATCTGCCCGGATGCATGCACCGAATGGGACGGATCAACTCAAGAATCGTCGAAAAGCAGTGCGGTACACCCCTCTTATGGGTGGATGTACTGTTTTTGCGAGAATCGATTTGCTGTTCCCGTGAGGTCGAAGCAGACTTGGATGTGCAGGGAAGCGATTGTTTTTGAAGAGTCGAAATGCTCTAAATCCCCACGAATCCATAGAACGCTTCTCAATCATGGCCAACGTTGACCGTGCATATAACCAAGTACGAAATGAACTCGCACATGTTGGATTGCTATCCGACGGCGTTTACTTAGACACCGTCGAGCTCTGCATATCTCACGAGAAGAGTGGCGGAGAGCGTGGCTATGTGTTTGAGAAAGTTGGACACTACGCCAAGAGAGGTTATCGACCAGGGGTCATCTATCTGCCTCGTGATTTACCCCATCAACCTTACAAGCCTGGCTTAACGTTGATGGATACGATTCGGCACGAATACGCTCACGCGTGGTACTACCTGGATCCTAGTTTCTTCCGTCAAGAGTGGTTCGCTAGGACATTTGGAGCCGCTTATAGCAACTGCACATCTGCACCCTACGATTCCTGGCGGAAGTTGATCAAGAAGAATCCGGACTATCAAGCTGGTAAGAAGCGCCGCAAGACGGAAGCAACGAAGCTGAATTATTTCTATGGCTTTCTGCTGCAGGATTTCATAACGGACTACGCGACAACCAACGCAAGCGAGGATTTTGCGGAAACCTTTATGTTCTACTTGAAATATCGTCGCTCTTTGGATCGATTCGCAAATCGACCAGCCGTCTATCAGAAGCTACGTATGGTTGAGCGAGCCGTTTACGTTGCATCGAAACGAACACGTCAACTTAGCGATCGTTCCTTCCGATTCAGAACGGCCTAATTTCAGAATGACGCGTGCTGCCTAACGGGGGCATCAACTCGTCTATTCATTTAGCGAGATCCTTTGCCATTTGCTGCAGACCACGCAAATCGAGTTTGCCGGTACCAAGGATCGGAATAGCTTCCACCTTAATGAACGAGTCCTGCGAAGGGATAAACAAATTAGGGAGCCCTATTTCCGATAAAGCCTTTGTGATTTCGGCTGGTGTTTTCGAAATCTCGGTATGCAGCACGATGAGTCGCTCCCCTTTTTTCTCATCCGGAACACTGGTGACCGCCACGCTAATTTGGCCTTCGTTGTCACCGACAAATTGGGTGATTGCTTCTTCGATTTGGATGTGCGGAACCATCTCGCCGCCGATCTTGGAAAAGCGACTCTGACGACCTGTCACGAAAACGAATCCATCATCATCGATATAGCCCAGATCTCCAGTGATATACCATCCGTCCTTCAGCACCTTGGCAGTAAGTTCCGGTTGTCCAAGATAGCCAGACATAATGTTGGGACCGCTGATTTGTAGCATCCCCGATTGGTTGGTTTCCAACAATGTGCCGTCGTCCAACGAGACAACGCGAACGGTAACGCCAGGAATGGGCCTCCCAACGGATCCCTCCCGAACACCGGCTTTCGGATCAGGAGTTGTCGCTCGCGAAGGTGGTAGATTCACACATGCGACTGGGCTGGTTTCCGTGGCTCCGTAGCCCTCGATGGGCCGAACTCCGAATTGCTTCTCGAAGATATCGAATAGTTCGAGGGGCATCTTCTCGGCGCCCACGACAACCACTTCTACCGTTTTGAATTGCTCGGGCTCAATGCGACGAGCATACGTTCGTACAAAGGTAGGAGTGCCCAAAACCACCGTGGTTTTGTTCGCTTCGACCAATTTACCGATTTGCCGCGGTTCCAGAGGGTTAAAGTGATAGCAGGCCGATGACGGCAAAGTCATGGCGCCCCACAACGTTACGGTAAAACCGAACGAATGAAAGAAGGGCAACACTCCTAGAAAGTTATCTTTCTCCAAAACTCGGATGAAGCGATCGAAACCTTGGATGTTCGATGCGACATTAAGCATCGTCAATGGAACACCTTTCGGATTGCCCGTGGACCCCGAGGTGAAGATGTAGGTAAGCAAGTCTTCTTGGGTTCGGTGATTTAGCTTCAAAATGCGTTCTACCATGAACTGAGGTAGGAACTTTGCCCCCAACACGGCTGCAACTTTATCGGCCACAACAGCCTTCTCTTTAAGATCCTCTAAGAAAATCATTTCTGCTTTTGGCTTCAGTCCAAATTTTTCGATCGCACGGCTGCTGGTGATAATGCGACGGATCCCCGCCTGCTCGACACAGCTATTGATGATCGAATCCGAAACGGTGTAATTCAAATTGACGGCGACTCGATTCCCGAGTGTCAGCGCAAAATTCGTTACTGCACCGGGGACCGTGGGTGGCAGCAATACTCCAACGCATTTCTCGTCCGGTGCGAGCATCCTCGCCAAAATTCGCTTCACCACCAATGTTCGAATCAACAGGTCATGTCCTGAAAGACTAATGCCAGTCGAATCGGAAATCTTGGTCTTGGATCCTTTTTCACGACAGCGCTTAATAAAAAGCTTCGGAAGATTCCAATCCCAGGGTTTGTCGTTGGGTGTGGCTGAGATCGCTTGCTTGGGCATAGTAAATACTCAAGTTCTATTCGGAGGCGAAAAAAGGTTCTTGCTGAAAACGCTAAACTATATCCAAAAAACGATTTTTAGAAGTGTGGGGGAAAATAATCCGATGCGACAGTAAGCTAGGCTAGCGTCTCGCGATTGACGCAGCGGCATGTTTCGTTTTTCTTGAATAGAGATTGTTTGATGAGACTTTTGATCAGTTTTTTCGTTGTGTCGATTATTTTCATGGCTTCCCACGTTATTGCTCAGGATCTCGGCAAAGCCGACGTGGTCCGAGCTATTGAATCACTCGTTGGACAAGATGTCATCCTGTCGGGAGCGATAGAACAGGAATCTCCAGCAAAAGCAGAGGAACCGGGTATTCCTGGCGTCGTCATTCAAAAGGTAGCCATCGGTGGTGGAGTTGATTCGGGCCGTGAGTTTTCTGGAGATGTAGATATCGCCATTTTCAAGGATGGAAGGATCGTACTCGCGTCCAAGGGAACGCTGCCTGGAATGAAGGTCTACAAATCGGGCGAAGTCACATTGTGTAACCAGACGCACACCGAGGAACCCATGGATCCGAAACGACTCCTGGAGAGTCTTGAAAAGCTCTGCGATTGGAAAAGCCTAGCCAAATCTGTATCCGAGTCGGCCAAGATTCGTGTCATCAACCAAGGGGCAACAACGGATGTCCGCGTTGTATTGAATTCGGAGTATCTCAAAACGACCCATGATCCGATTGCACCAGGCGCAGTCGGTGGTGGCGCGTTTGGCGGCGGTGCGAATGGTGGTGGCGGTGCAATACGAGTTCAAGTGGGCGTTTCTCCGATGACACCGTCCGTCGTCGATATGATCGTTACCTTTCATTTTGACTCTTCTAAACAAATGGCAGGTGTTACGTACGAGATTCAGTACGACGATCCAATGAATGCGATGTTGGCCAAGGCGATGAAGGGTGGCGCTGGTGTTTTCCGAATCCAAGGAAATGCGAAGCCTGCCACCGATGACGAGGTCACGCTCGGCAAGATGAATCGGTTGGATTTTGATATCCAAAAGAAAGTGCCAGCACGAATAGAGGCGTTCGCGAAAGAAGCCGAAGAATTACTAGGCAAGAAATAGGTTGAGTTGACGAGCTTTCGGAGATTCATTACCATTTGCCAGTGCGGTTTGGCACACAAATCGTAGATGGTGGTAGTAGCTCAGTTGGTTAGAGCGTTGGATTGTGGCTCCGAAGGTCGCGGGTTCGAGTCCCGTCTATCACCCTTCTAAATCATCAATGTTTTTCTTGGTCGGACGCACTTTTGAGCGTACCGGGAATTTCCCGAGCGACCCCGCAATCCTGAAGCGACTACCGAAAAACTGTCCTAGAAATCTAGTACAGCTAAGGTAGAAGCGACAACCAAAACGGGAGTTGTTCACATGGCAAGGTCTAAATCCAGCCAACCGTCAATTCGGTATCACATCTCAGGGCAGTCAGTCTGCACTATCCAAGGTCGAGACTTCTATCTCGGCAAGCACGGCACTCCGGAGTCTCTGGCACGCTATGCGCTATTGATCAGGGAGTACCAAGCGAATGAATTGTCATTGCCGGAGGACTTTACATCCGATGCACTTCGAGAATTACTACCAAGAGAATTCTCCCAACCAGCGGCAAAGGTTCAGTTGGCGGATTCTCCTACCCTCCTGCGTCATTTAACCGTTGCGTTTCTTACTCATGCTGAAAAGGTTTACGCTAAGTCTAAAGCCGAGCTTTCGAGGATTCGGCAAATCTGCAGGGAATTGGAGTCTCATGACGGTGGGGTGCATGTCTCGGACTATGGACCGAAGAAACTAAAGGAACAGCGAGAGCGCTGGGTTACTTCTGGGAAATGCCGACGATATTGCAATCGGTTGACATGCCTGGTTGTTTCCATCTTCGAGTGGGGCGTCTCGGAGGAAATGATTGAAGAATCGACTTGGAACCGCCTAACGACCGTCAAGCCACTCCGAGAGGGGCAAACCGAAGCGCCTGAGTCTGTTGTACGAAAACCAGCATGCCTAAATGTGGTACGAGCGACCGTCAAAGAATTATCTCCCACCCTAAAGGCGATGGTTCGGATTCACGTTTGCACAGGGATGAGACCAAGTGAATTATGTTCCATGCGACCATGCGACATCGATCGAACGGGTGACGTATGGCTTTACCGTCCTGCGACCCACAAGAATAAATCTAAGGGACATGATCGAGTGATTCCGATATTGGGAGATGCGCGAGAGGCGATCGAAAACTATCTGAATCGTCCAAGTCAAGCCTACTGTTTTTCCGCTAGTGAATCCGTTGCTTGGTGGCAGGCGAAAAAGCGATCCGAGAGGAAGTCTAAAGTACAACCAAGCCAGGAGTCCCGAGCTGTTGAGTCTCCGAGAGTGAAGCCAGGGGAGAAGTACACTCAGGATAGTTATCGTCGTGCTATTGCTCGAGCATGCAAGCGTGCAAAGGTCGATCAGTGGTATCCGTACCAACTCCGACATTTGAACTTAACAGAGGTCAGGGACGCACTCAGTGCCGAACACGCTCAGGCGATAGGTGGTCACAGTCGAATTGACATGACGAACACGTACGCAAAGGCAAAGATTGGAAAGGCAATTGAGGCAGCAAGACACGCGCCAACGCTTGGAGAGTAGCGACAGTAAGCCAGGGATGGCATAATCAAACCATTCGCCAAGGGAGTAGCTACCCTCGGTCACCCACCGCGCCTAGTCCTCAAGCTGGGCGCGGTGGGGTGACAGCGATTTCTTAAAACTTGAGGTACTAGATGTTTGCCGACAATTACGCCCCCCTTGATCATGCCTATAACGCAACTCTGCGTTTGGTTAGTGAGCTCCATCACATACGTGACCTACTCAAAGAGTGCGATCAAATTCTTTCGGAAGATGGGGTGTTTGAAAGCGCGAACGAAATTGTTCAGCAAATGGGACAGGAACTAAACACTCTGGAGTGGATGATTAAGGATCTAGAGAAATGGTGGAAGCCTTTGGAGTTGTCCGTCTCTGAAGCCGTTGGACGTCTGAGAATTGAAACGCCCCCCGATTCGGTTACTTGGACCCAGCATGTGCTTGACAAAGCCTGGCGGGCTTGGAACGGGATGAACGTACAGTTGAAGATTCATAAGGATGCCGAGAAGGTAATCCGTGGGATGATTAGTTACACTCCAAAACTTGAAGCCCTCACCTGTCTCTCCAATTGGAACCAACGGATTACAAAGGAGTATCGGGCAGGCGGAATAACTATTGAATTTGAGGGACAGACCACCACCACTGAACCGGGCAAGTCAATGACCACTATTTCCAAGAAGTACCTCCAATCGTTGACAGGACTAACTCCACAGGCCATGACAAAACGATACAAGAACGGAAGCAAATGGGGGTACTGCAACATCACAGAAACCACCGTTGACATCTCTGAATCGGCATATCTCGCATTGCAAAAGGCAAGGTCTCTAAGAACTTAGTACAACTCTCTACAACTCTCTACAACTCTCACGATTTAGCCACTACGCAGTGGCTTTTTTCGTTTCTATCCTTCGGGTGTGGTATTGAAAACACATGCATTCACCGGAGTACACGAATGAAAAAAACAATCGACTACGAGCAAGTTGTTTCTCGGGTATTAAGCGAAGACATACTGAGTCTATCGCAAGCGCAAAAAGAGCTTCAGACACTCACAGGTCACAGGACAGACAAGGGGACGATTATCCGTTGGATTCGGAAAGGCGTTGGTGGTATTAAGCTCGAGGGAGTGAGACTAGGTGGGCGATCCATCTTCACGAGCGCTCAAGCACTAAACCGGTTTATTCAGCAACGAACCGCAAGTCTGTAAACGAAAACAGCCGATCCGCGACGATCGGCCATTCTCTTATTTTGCCCAGCGAGAGCATATCTATCATGGCATCGAGTGCCGAAAAAAACAAGTCTGAACACCGAAGTAAACCGCCATGTTCTTGCGACTCGTGCTTACGTGAAACCGCTAAGGCAGATCAGCAACGAGCACTAATCTTCCACGTTCTGAAAAGCCTAGCAACGGAAGATGAATGGAGATTCATCGAAGCGGAGGTGCGGCGATGAACTATCCCACCGATCGCAAAAACTCAGGTTATTTCGCAAGGTTCACCAAAGCGCTGTTTGCGTCCAATGCAGTATCGGAGACAGGAAAAGACGCGTTCCTACTCGTTTTGTATGTCGCATCCATCGAGGACAGAACCCACTACAACAAACCCGCAAAACTTTGGCGTTCTCAGTTGATGGAAGCGACTGCGATATCGTCACCAAAGGCAATTCTTGCGGCGAGATCCAAGGCTATCGAGTTGGGTTTGCTGCACTACTGCGAAGGAAGCCGAACTTCACAGCCAATCTACTGGACTTTGGTTCCGAGTTGGTTGGAATTGCACATGCGACGCGTTCCAAATCGGAACGTGAAAACTGCGACGCGTTCCAAATCGGAACACGAAACGGAACACGAAACGGAACACGAAACGGAACGCTTACAAGAACCCAGTACCCATATACCCAAAGAGAAGCGCCCACGTTTCGAAAAACCATCTTTGAATGACGTGAAAGCCTACTGCACGGAACGACGTAGTACCGTCAATCCAGAGAGGTTCATGGACTACTACGAAGCGAACGGTTGGATCCAGGGTAAAGGCAAACCGATCCGAGACTGGAAAGCAGCGGTGAGGACTTGGGAGAAGAATGGCATCAAGAATGCCAAACCATCAACAGACGACGAGTACGAGGACTACACAGGCAAAGGACGGAAATCATGAGTGAACGAACGGTACACCACGAACGCGCATTGGTTGGACTTGCGATCACCGATCCATCGACAATTGATCGGATCGAAATTGAGTTGGGTTCGTATTCCTGGACGGATGACGTTTGCCAACGATTGTGGCCTATCCTCACCGACATGAGGCGGAAAGGCGATCCAATCGCTGACACGCGTGCTATAGCGATACTTGCGAGGCAAAAGGATATTTCAGTCGCAGACATTGCCAAACTCGTTACTAGCGATGCTGGCATGGTTGGAAACGATTCCTACCATCTTGGGTTTCTGACTGAGGAAAGCGATCGTCGGCGGTTGCGTCGAGTTGCAAGTGAGATTCTGCGACGTGTCGAGAGTCCAAAGGAAGATCCATGCGAGATACAAGACTGGGTTGCCAAGCAAATCTACTCCACGACATCGCGAACGGACACGCGCAACGCTGGCGACATCATGATGGAAGTCATCGAACAGTCGAAGAATCGAAAAACCGTTTCAATGGTGGAAACTGGACTTGCCGACGTTGATCGGTGCATCGGTGGGTTCCGTGCTGGACAACTCGTTGTTTTGGCAGCACGTCCTAGCGTTGGAAAGTCTGCACTTGCTGCACAAATTGCGATCCATGGCGCGAAGGAAGAAAACAACGTCCTTTTCGTTTCGCTGGAAATGTCATCGCAAGAAACGGTTGCGAGAGCGTTGGCGATGGAATGCGGCGAGCTGGACATGAGATCCATTCTGAATGGCGACTTGGCAAGTCACGAGATTCACAAAGCGGAACAGATCGCGAACGCCTACACGAAGATTCCGTTAAGGATCGAGGACAGGCGAGGACTCAACATCGATCGGTTAGCAATGCTAGTGCGATCGTCGGCAGCAAAACGCAAGTTGGGACTCGTTGTCATCGACTACCTTGGACTCATCGTTGGCGATCGAAAAAAACCTCGTTGGGAGTCGATCACCGAGATATCGAATAGCCTCAAGACGTTGGCGCAGACGGAACAGATTCCGATCCTAGCACTTTGCCAACTAAATCGAGACTCCGAAGGAGAGGTTCCAAAGTTGTCTCACCTACGAGACTCAGGATCGATCGAGCAAGACGCCGACATCGTTATGTTGCTGCATCGAGAGAAACGGAACGCAGTCGAAACAGAACTGTTCATTGCGAAGAATCGTAACGGTCCAATAGCGAAAATTCAGTTGGAGTACGAGGCAAAGCGTTTTGAGTTCCGAACGGCATTCAGCGACTTTGGAGACTTTGCATGAACTGTCCCGAAATCATCGTTTTGACGATCAGCGTTCCACCACTTCCACCACCGGAACCAGATGGATGGCAGCGGTTACGACGACTCTTGAAAGCGCTAGTGCGTTCCTACGGTTTGCGGTGCGAGTCGATCGAGCCAAAACGAGTCGATGAGCCAGGGTCACAATGAGGATTCCAGCACGTTGCATCCAGTGCGATGGCAGAGCGATGGTATACGCGACTGTTCGCCATGCGTCCTTCGTGGTTCGATATCGACGTTGCGATCAGTGCCATCAGACAAGCAAAACAATTCAGATGAAAAAAATCTTGTCTAGTAATCAGTCCGTTGATCAAGTCGATGCGCCGGGGACAATACAAGGGTCATCACATTCAAAGGAGATCCAATGAGAGCACTCACACCAAAAGAACAGATCATTCGGCACGCGGCAATTCTGCTTGGTGCAAAGATTCTGCGACAGCAAGCAGCAAAGAAACGTAAGCAATCCACCACTAAGCGAAAAGGAACGAAACGATGCTAGGAATATTTTCACGAGTTTTCGCAATGCAGAAGGCGGAAGATGATGCGATCGCCGACGAGTACCACTCGATGTTGCTAAGTCTTGCGCGGGGTGAGGAGATCGATCTAGAGGATGTTCGTCGGTTGACCATCGACGCAGGTAAATCGGAAGAAGAATGCAGCCGAGATTTAGAGTTGATGCAGCAACGCATCGCAAAGGTTCAAGAGAAGCAAGATTGGCTAAAAGTCCAAGCCACCATACCATCACTTCAAGCAAAGTACGATGCACTCAAAGCCGAGTTGAACGCAGTCGTTGAACGTATCCGGCCGCAGCTTATTAAGCTCGAATGGGATCTGCACGCCGCAAGCGATCCGAAGATAGTTTGGATCGACGATTTCCTAAACACCAACTGCTTGAACCAATCACTTATCGAGAGGGAAAAGGAAGTCGGTTCGCAACGCTTTGCGCTGGGGGGGCAGAAGAGGACACTGGTTGACGATCTAACGAAAGCCAAGCAGCACGAGAGCTACTTCAATGCACGTTTGGAAAAGTACGAGAACCGCAAAGATGGATGGAAGCCAAAGGACGCGAGTGCTGTTGATTATAAAGAGCTGCAGGCATCGAGAGCTGAATGGCAGTCCACGATCATTCAATTAGAGCGAGCGATTGCGGTGCTTGATGAGCAGTTGGAGCCAATCGATCAAGAGCTTGCCGATATAAAAAAAGAGAAGCTACTTCCGTAGTAGAACCAAAGTCTGCGATGGTTTGCTGGGGTCTTACTTTTCTACCCGCAAAAGCGAACGACGGTTCATCGTTGTGACCATCGGTAACAGGCGGAGAGAGGCACGGGTTCGCCTCTCTTTTTTTCATTCGTACCCATGTATCACCACTCCCGTGCATCAAAGGTACTTTAAGAAAACGGCTTTTTTTACCTGCGAGGGAACCACGCGTTATTTGTTCGAAGACCCTAAGCCTACCTTCCAAAATCCAAAAATATGCGAATCCGTACTAGACTTGCCGAGTTAGAAAAAGCCAGCGGCGTTGTTGACATCGGCGATAATCAATTGCTGGTTACGTTGTTAGGTCGCAGAGACGCAATGTTTTGGCCACATCGTCATCATGGCGATTCACGACTTGGGGTCCATCAAAAACAACGTGCTTACTTGGATGGCAGCATCGGATTAAGTGCCAAAGCGGATGGCAAGATCAATTGGAAGTCGATGTTTGAAGCACGGCAAAGACTTATTTCAAGTGGATTCCTAAGCGCTCTGTACAGTGGTGGACAGGTAACCAGTCTTTTTATCACTCCACTGGGTGAGGCTTATGCACGTGCACTTGTCGGTTCTCGACTGAAAACCATCCACCAAGGAGTTTTTGCTTACGTGCTGATTCCAGCGGACTCTTGGATAAGCGAAAGTGAGTTGTTTGGTCAAAACTTGCTGGGCAATCCCGAGGACTGGAACGACATGACGGAATTGGTTCTGCCGTTGTTGGTATCAGGCTTGGTTAAATCATCAAGTGATATTCATGGCAGGTGTGGTTATCGTCGCACATCGAAAGAGTTGCTAGAAGATCCACCATGCGTCGATGTTGAATGCGATGAGACGATGGATTCGATCTACATCAAGGCGTTCAATGCGGAACGACAATCGCTAAAGCAGTGTGAACCGATCGACGCGAATGAGGTTTTCATCCCACTATCGGTCCTCAGTTTGGGCGTAGTGTCCGACTCGGTCAGCGAAAGTAATCCTCCGCAGCGAACAAGAGAAGAACTTCTGAAGCTGAAGCAAGAGTTGGGAATGCCTGATCACATTTTCGATGATCTCTTTGGAGAGAAAAATGGCAGCTAAAAAAGGCAAGTTTGACGAACTGTTGGCTGTTGAAGTTGCGGGTGGAATTTCGATCAAAGATGCAGCGTTAAAGGTGGGATGCAGTCTGACGCATGCGTATCACATCTCCTCTAGTCCAGCGTTCCAAAGTCGAGTTGCATCCATCCGTTCCGAGTCCGTTCAAGGTGCTGTCGGCAGGTTGTCCGTTATAGCGTCCAGGGCTGTCGATACGCTTGCTGAATTACTCGGTCCACAGAATGACGCACGGGACAGGTTAGCATCGGCTAAAGCGATTTTAGCGGCATTGCAACCGATCAGTGAACTTGGCGAATTGCGAAAACGACTCGATGCACTGGAAGCGAAATCTTGCCAGTCGTAACAGATGATTGGATTGTCAGACTTCGACAGCATTTGGGGATCGTTCCAAAATCGATGGAAAAAATTCCACCGATTATCAAACCGAAACCACCGATTCCAGACCTACCACTCGCATCAGCATCATGTCCACATCCCGCGGGTTCATTCGAGAAAATCGAGTGCATGCGGGCACGAGCTGCGAACGGTGAATCACTTTTCCATCCGCACGACAATCGGGATATTCTCATTCGTCAATCGCATGCGGCACGGGTTGGGTGAGCAGAAGAAGGAGCAAGCCGAGACAGGTCAGACTTGGAAGCAATGGTGCGAGGAACAAAAGATTGCCCGGCAATCTTTTCCAGCACCGAACACTTGCATCTGGTACGCCCTCATTGCTCGCTACCCAGGTGCGTACAAGGCTGGCGACTCCATCAAGGAAGCGTACAAGCAAGCTGGATTCGATTCATTTGCTGACTACATGAACGAACGGCAGCCGTGCGGGATTAAGAAAGTACATGCATATCGGTTGATAGCGGCAATGAAATTGCGTCCTCTATTACCAGAAGTATCCGCGGCGGATACTGAAACCGTTTGGACAGAGTACACCATTCGTCCACTACTCCACAAAGACTTCACGCCAGCCGATCAGAAGAGAATCCCGAACCGAGCTTTGCAAGCTACTGAAGGACAATCGGCCAGCGAGGAAGAACGGACGACCAACGAAGGAATCTGAGAAGTCATTACAAAGTAATGAGTTTCCTGCCAAGCAAGGCAACACCCGTCTTTACATCGAGGAACGCCTAAAGCGTGACCATCCGAAAGTTTGGAAGGATTACTTCGGTGCACGGGAGGTGTTTTTTAGCCACTACTAAGAATACCGAAAATACCGTATTTCAGTACCGTCTATTGCGTTGAGTACAACATTCGTAGTACAATGAAAAACGCAGGAATTGTGGGTTTTTTCAGCAAATGAAGACCAAGCAAAAAGCGAATTGTGGCTCCGAAGGTCGCGGGTTCGAGTCCCGTCTATCACCCTTCTAGTTTATCAATGTTTTTCTTGGTCGAACGCACTTTGTAGCGTACCGGGAATTTCTCCCGAGCGACTCTCGTTTCCAAAACCATACCCCGATCGATTTCTGATGAGCCGCTACTGTACCATCGGGGTGGTACAGCTAGGTGGAACAGGAGTGGTAGTACGGCTGGACCATCAGTCACGGCCAAGATTTCTACGAATTTCTGTTGCGGACAAATTCTATAGTAATCCACAGCAATCTGTTCAGCTACGACTCTTCGTGCCTACAGTGCTCGTTCGCGATCAACACCGCGCAAGCAGCGTCGGTTGAATTCGTCTTCTAAAGTTGCCGGCTTGTTCTTTTGATGGGATACGGATGCGAAGCAGATGGTGATTCAGAGACCGTACCGCTTACAATCCAAGTAAACTAGAAATTTCCTATAATGTTCGATCTATGAAAAAGCGACCGCTCGTTCAGCTTATGTTTTCTAAACTCAAATTCACGCTTTTGCTACTTTCGTGCATGAGCTGGCTACCTCGAGTCTTATATGCGGATCAAAAACCGCCAAACATCATACTGTTTCTCGTCGATGACCTCGGCTGGAGCGATTTGCAATGTTATGGAAGCGGTTTTCATGAGACTCCCAATATCGATGCGATGGCGGCTAAAGGCTTGAAGTTTACTCAGGCCTATGCGGCTTGCCATGTCTGTTCGCCAACGCGAGCCAGTGTAATGACGGGGAAGTATCCAGCCCGTCTGCAATTGACCGATTGGTTACCTGGCAGAAAGGACCACCCATTTCAAAAGCTGCTTGGTCCGATGCCTCGTTTAGCATTGCCTCACGAGGAGTTCACGTTGCCTGAAGCGTTGAAGAAGCATGGATATCGAACGGCTCATATTGGCAAATGGCACCTCGGCGAAGAGCCCTTTGGACCGACAGCTCAAGGCTTCGATCTCCAGATACCTCGTTGGAACAAAGGCTGGCCTAAGTCTGGCTTCCACGCACCATTTGAGCTCGAGGCACTCGCCGATAAACCCGGAGACTACTTGACAGATCGTTTGACGGACGAAGCGGAACTCTTCATCGAAGACTGCCATCAGCAACCTTTCTTTTTGTATTTATCTCATTTCGCAGTGCACGATCCGATCCAGGGGAGGAAAGATCTCGTCGCACATTATGAAGCGAAAAAGATGAAGATGGACACAGAATCCAGCCCCCCGTTTTTGTTGGAAGGCAATCCTGATGACCTTTCTCCAGCTTCTCGCGATCTGCTAAATTCCATGATCGAAAAGCCAGCATGGTCGGGACATAAAATCCTGCCCGAACGGACGGTCAAAATCAAACAGCGGCAGGACAATGTGCAGTTCGCAGCCATGGTAACGGCCATAGACGAAAGCTTGGGACGCATCCTAGCGAAGCTCAAGTCACTCAAGATTGAAGACAACACTATCATCGTTTTTTTCTCCGACAATGGCGGTATGTCAGCAGCCAACTTCGGTAACCCGGATCGCATCGTGGGAAAGAAGCAAATTGATGCAGCGTACTCAAGTTCGAACCTACCATTGCGCGGTGCCAAAGGATGGCTATACGAAGGCGGAATTCGTGTCCCTATGATCGTTCAATACCCAGCGCTACAAGCAAGAGGGCGAGTCTGCGACTTATCTGTGATCAGCAACGATCTCTACCCAACCATTTTGGAGTTGGCTAATCTCCCTGCTAGGCCAGAGCAGCATCGCGATGGAGTCAGTTTAGCGGGATTGATCAAGGGCACATCGAACAGTCTTGAACGACGAGCGTTGTACTGGCATTTTCCGCATTACAGTAATCACGGAATGCAGAGTCCATGCGCTGCCGTTCGTTCTGGCGATTACAAGCTCATCGAGTATTTTGAAAATAACACGATCCAATTGTTCAATCTTCAAACTGACATCGGTGAACAGAAAGATCTTTCCAGACTCGAACCAAACAAAGCGGATGAACTGCGTGTAATGCTCCATCAATGGTACATCGAAGTTGGCGCTCAAATGCCGCAATACAAGTAGCGGGCTACGACTGGTCGACCACTCGCCAGCAAGCCGCTCCCCACCGAGTGAAATCAGCTTTAGCATTCGCAGGGCTTCAGTCTAGGGAATCACAATCAAGAATATCCACGTGGCCAAGAGAATCAGGTGTACAATCCCGGACAAAAGACTGGCTCGACCTGTGCCATAGGTAACCAATGCCATCATGAACGAGAGAGTTAGCAACACGGCGCCCCCCGAATTGACTCCCAACGTCAAGGGGTGATCCGTAAGCCAAGCAACAAACGATACCGCAGGAATGGTCAAGCCAATACTGGCAACTCCCGATCCTAGCGCAAGATTGATCGACGTTTGAAGCTGATCGTCCAAAGCTGCGCGTATGGCAGTCATGCATTCCGGCAACAGCACGATTGCTGCGACGATAACTCCGACCAGTGCAGGAGGGGCGTTCAGTCCATTGACAATCGATTGGATAATAGGCGACACTCCCTTTGCCAAGAGCACGACGCCGACTAAGGACACGAGCAGCAACACGACCGATACGATCGTTATCTTGGCGGACGGTAGTTCAACAGGATGCGAATGCTTCTCCTGCGTAGGCAGAAAATACTCACGATTTCGCACTGTCTGAACGAAAGTAAAGGCAAACCAAAGTGCCAAGCAAATCACACTGACAAAACCCAATTGTGCGTTCGTATAATACGGCCCAGGTATGCTAGTCGTGAAGTTTGGCAGTATCAGCGTTATGGCAACCATCGGCAACAAAACAATCAAATACGACTGTGCTCCCTGAGTGCGGAATTCTTGCTCTCGATGGCGGATCGCACCGACGACGATACAAAGGCCGGCGATTCCATGCAGAACAAGAACCACCGTCGCGTGAATCGTATCTCTCATTAACGTAGGTTCAGCATGATCGCCAAGCATAATTGAAACGATCAACCCCAATTCGATAATAGTCACCGCTAAGGCTAAGAGTATCGCGCCAAAGGGCTCACCTACGCGCAACGCCACAACCTCTGCATGATGAACGGCTGCCAACACGGCCGAAATCAAGCCAGCAATCAAAGCAATTGCGGATAGCATCCCTGGCCTGCCGTGCATCGTAAGTTCGATACCCAAGGCTACAAACGGTACAACAATGGTCCATATCGGAATTTTGTTCGTAGCTACAGTCATGTAGAGCGCTTCATTACGTGTCGTCTATCAAATTCGGAATCGGCCATGTTCGCTTTTGTGATTATTTCCCGTGGCTGCGTCTGCCTAATTCATGGCACCAGGCCACTGGTGGCATTGTATTGAAATCAACGAACAGGAGAATAACCCGCCGAGTAAAAGTCGTCGCTGTTGTTCCTTTCAAGAAACGTTAGTTTACTTGCATCCTGGTTCCGCATTTCAGAAGTCGCCTAGAACTCAGTCCCTGGACATTGCGAACGTGGGGACGGCATATCTAACTAGCGAAAACGACATAGATTTCCACCTGGAGAATTCTTTGAAAAATGATATGTTGTGTTCATAGTTGCAGCTTTGCGTGCCATTTCAAACGAGGTTCTCGGCGTTGGATGATACTCTTCTACCGGGCGTCGAATTCACTTCCAATCGCCGAATTAATTCATTTAACTCGGGGCAACTCAGGGTATTCCGTCGCGTAGTTAAGCGAGGTTCGCATCTTCTTCGAAATTGTCAGGGAAACTATCCTTCTGGGTCAATTTGACAAACAGTCCTTGATTCATCTTATCTTTCCTGAGCCATACTTTTCGGCGAGTTCGACTAGTTTCAATCGATCAATGGGCTTCGTGGTATATTCGTCGCACCCTGCCTTGAGGCAGTTCTGGCGATCGCCCTCCATAGCATGGGCCGTAAGTGCAATAATGGGACGTTGATACCCCCATTCTCTCAGGAGCTGGGTCGCTTTGTAACCGTCAACTTCCGGCATCTGCATATCCATAAAGATCAAGTGAAATCGATCTGGATCGCATTGAACCCAATCCACCGCAATCTTCCCATTGTCCGCAATCTCAACGACAGCGCCTGCTTTTCTAAGATGAAACGAAATCAATCGCTGATTATCCGGTCCATCCTCGGCAAGTAGAATTCGCAGACCTGCCAGCCTAAGTGAATTGGAGACTGGCTGCTGCACATTCGCGATTTGGCCTTCTGCGGAATGCGGAACCAATAACGAGACGCCCTCGAGGTTTCCCGTAGAAACGATAGCTGTAACCGAACTGCCTTTTCCCAATTCTGATGAAATCGAGAGGCCGCCGCCCAAGAGTTTTGTGAGTGAATTGGAGATACGCAGCCCGAGCCCCGTGCCACCGAACTGCCGCGTCATCGAATTATCCGCCTGCGAAAAGGCCTCAAAGCGGGAGATTCGATAGCATTGTTCCGGACTCATTCCCACTCCCGTATCGTCTACTCGGAACGCAATTCTCTGTTCTTTACAATCGATAGAGGTTCGAATGACAACCTCGCCCATTTCAGTGAATTTGACCGCATTTCCAACTAAGTTGAGCAATACTTGCCTTAATCGTGTCGGGTCTGTTTGGATCTTTTCCGGCAATTCGTTCTCATATACCAGTCGAAGTACTAAGCCTTTGCCAATCGCTCGCGGACGCATCAGCGAGGCAACTTCTTCGACGATTCTGGCAGGATTAACGTCGATTGCTTCAACGGTCATCTTGCCGGCTTCAATCTTGGACATGTCAAGAATATCGTTGATGATGGAAAGCAAATGGTTTGCATTGGAACGAATCGTATGAATGGCGTCCTTGGCTTGCAACGGATTTTTTGCAACGCCATCTTCCGATTCCAGTAGATCGGTAAAACCTAGTATGGCTGTCATTGGTGTTCGAATCTCGTGACTCATATTCGCCAAAAACTCACTCTTGGAACGATTAGAGAGTTCGGCAAGCTCTCGGGCGTGTTCGAGGGCCTTTGTTGCGTTGACCTCATCCGTTATGTCCTCCTTAGCAATGACTATCCCATCGACGACACCAGTTTCATCGGTCAGCGGGGAAGCTGAAATTTGTAACCATCTTGATTGGGTCTGTTGCATTGCCTGATCGGTGAAACTCCGTGATCCGAGGGGTTGAGTGGGAACTTCGATTTTGGCATGAAACACACGTCCACCCTTCACCGCTGAGATGATTCTCGCTTGCATCTCGCTTGAAACATAGCCGTCAGAGAAGAGAACTGACTTCATGCCAATCTCGGACTCATGGTGCAGTATCCGTGCTAGCGTACGAGCTGCTGAATTCGCAAATTCAATGACCCCTTCGACGTCTGTTACAACGGTGGCACCGGGGCTGCGTTCAACTGCTGTAGCAAGAAGCCGATTCTGTTCATTTGCAAGTTGTAATTTCTCTTCGTTTCTCTTTCGATCGGTGATGTCAAACCGCAGCGAGACATATTTTTCTATCTTTCCATCGTCGGATCGACGAGGAACAATAGTGGAATCGACCCAATATAGAGTTCCGTCTTTGGCTCGATTACAAATTTCGCCACGCCATACTTCACCATTGGAAATCTTTCGCCACACATCCCTCCAGAACGCCTTTGGATGATGTCCCGAATTAATCAAATGATGATCCTGTCCGATTAACTCTTCGCGACTATATCCGCTGATGCGACAGAATCCTGCATTCACGTCGACGATCTTCCCGGATCGATCCGCCACCGACAACAACGAGTGCTGGTCCAAAGCAACTCGAAGGGCGAATACTTCGGACAAGGAAGATTCGGCCGCGAGTCGTGTGTTGACC
This sequence comes from uncultured Pirellula sp., assembly GCA_903858115.1. Classification (GTDB taxonomy): domain Bacteria; phylum Planctomycetota; class Planctomycetia; order Pirellulales; family Pirellulaceae; genus JBKCUI01. Next base: position 37,058 of record CAIOHR010000242.1, read on the forward strand.
AAGTCGGTAATGTCGGACTCTATTGCCATAAAGCCCTCAAGGCTTCCGTCTAGATTGTGTCTAGGCTGAATGTCGAGCTCCAGCCAATACTCTCGGCCATTCTTTGCTCGATTCTTGATCTTGCCTCGGAAAGGCTTCCCGTCCCGTAATGCTTGACGCATCGAAAAAACGGTTGCTTGATCCGATCCATGAAATTGGAGAAAACTCCCTGGCGATTGCCCAATAGACTCGGCCAAGGAATATCCAGTAATCCTCTCGAAGCCTTTATTCACCCAGATGATTTTTCTATTAGCGTCCGTCAATACGACTGCGTTGGTAGTATTCTCGGCGATCTCCGCGAGCTTTGCATTCTCTCGAAACGCTATTTGAATGGCTTCTTCTGCTAGATATCGCTCGGTAACGTCCCTCTGTACCATCACGGCGTATCGTTGAACACTCTGAAAAGGAGTCAGCTCCATAGTAAACCAACGTTTCTCAGTATCGCTGTGGCAAGCGTAGGTCATGCATTCGAAATCGGAGAGGCCGCTAAGTATCTCACGAATCTTACTTGCTGCCATCATTGCTACTTTGCGGCACTCACCAGTTGCGGATTCGCAGACCTCCAGGTAGTTCTTATCCCTCAGGCTCTCGTCCGTTCCGTCATTCGAAAACCAAAAACTCTTCCATGCAGAATTCGTCAGCTTGATACTTCCATCGGGATCAAGAATCACAATTTGGTAAGGCTGTGCGTCGAGTGTCGCCTTCAAGAATGAATTCGACTTCGATAGCTCATTGACGGCAAAGGCTAGCGCATCTGTCTTCTCCCTAACTAGCTGCTTGAAGTGTTCATTGATTTGCTCTAGTTCCGCTTCGCGCCGCGCAATCTCATTCACTCCTTTCGTTCCTCGAAAACATGCGAAGATCAAAACGATGTTTTCCAGAAAGACCCAAACGCAGTGTTCGATGGTTCGCCAGGGACTGGAAGTGAGGATGCCATAAACAGATTGTGGCCACCAGCTTCCCCGAACCGAGTGATCGATCGTAATGATCACGGTAGCGGTGATTAGCACTCGCCAATCAAGATAGAAAGCTAGGAATGCAAGTGATCCGAAAATATGAAAATGTGTTTCGATTCGACCGCCAGTGAAGTGAATTAGCATAGCGGAAAATAGCATCTGAGCTACAGCAATCGTATGGCGAGTTACCGCGTGTCCAGGCCGCTTCCATGCTAAATAAACGGGCAGGCTCGCCACCAGCGTACCAATCGAAAGAGCACTCCAAATGTGATAGTTTACATTGCTTTCAATGCCGATCCACGTGTAGGGTGATATCAGCCAAGCTGCAGAAATGACGCCTATCAACTGAAAGATCATCGATATGGCAAACATACGATCAGTTGTCTGACGCAGTTGGAAAAAATCAGCCTGCGCGATCTCGTGAATCCGTGTTGAGAGATCCTGGCGAATCATGGATATTGCAACTTCGTACGGTGGTAGCGGTGGTTAGGTGGTTGGATAACCTGGGTGTTCCGAACAAGATCACATTCGAGAGCGGCCATTTTGTAACTCCTAAAGCGACGACCGCTGATGATCTCCCGAACTGCAACGTGTTAAAGGCTGTCTCCTTCCTGCACCCGCGCCGAGGTACCGAGTAAGGACATCTGATGGAATGTAGCTGCAAACATTCCAAGTTCGAAAATAGTAAATCTCAATTCGTCAGATGGCCTCTAGGGCTAGTGCATTTTGCAGTAATTGCACTTTCCCTCGAGGCCGTATCTTTGCCACAACCCGTACATCTTGGGTGACTCGCATCAACCATACCGCCATGGTTTTTTCGGCGGAAGATAATTTTCTTCGGCCATCAAGATCTTCGGATTTACGTTTGGGTAAGGTTTCGCAACGACGATGTTGTCAGGGGATCCACTTCATCCCCGGCTTAATTCCAGCCCCTTCAACGTCCCTGTGCTCGTGCCAAACTTGTCGGCTTCGATTCCAAGTCGTTGTAGCATGTTGACGAAAAGATTGCATAACGGCGGCGGGTTGTTGGCGTCGAACGCTAAGTGCTGACCATGCTGGAAGCCACCACCAGCGACCAGGACCGGAAGGTTCTTGGTGGAGTGGCTGCTGCCATCGCCAAGGTTGCTACCGAGGAAGACTGTGGTACGATCGAGCAGGCTATGGCCGTCTTCCTGTGATTGTTTGAGCTTGGATAGCAGGTCGCGCACGGTCCTCATGGTCTCAAGTTCGACGATCTTGAGCTGTTCGAGTTTGCTCGGGTCTTTGCCGTGGTGTGAAAGGTCGTGATGGCCAAGCGACACGCCTTCGATCGGTGGAGCGAAGCTGGATCCGGCAAGCATAATAGTGATCAGACGCGTCGAGTCGGTTTGGATCGCCAGATGGCTGAGATCGAAAAGCAAACGCGTGCGGCCGATGAGATCAGCAGCGTTGGGGATGTCTTTGGGAGGCTCGACATTCACTTTGGGCTTTGGCTTCTTTGACCAACTTTCGTCAATGACCATCCGCTGCTCCAGGGCGCGAACGCTTGAAAGATATTCATCGAGTTTGTCGCGGTCCTCATTAACGAGGTCAGAACGCAAAGATTTGGCTTGATTACTTACGTCATCGAGAATGCTCCGCCCATCTTCGAGACGACGAATCTGTTCCTGCACGTCTTCGGTCTTGCCTTCGAGGAACAAGCGGGCGAAGACTCTGGACGGTGAATTGTCGGCGGCGATCAGTGCACCGCTTCGAGTCCACGACAGACCGCCCGAACCTTCACCAGATAATGCAAGACTTGGAAATCGCGTCTGGGTGCCGATGTGATCTGCGGCAAATTGGTCGAGTGAGATCGTATTGCGGAAGCCTGGTCGCCCTGCACCCGGGGCTCCCGTGAGAAAGCTGGCAGAGGCTTGATGCGCAAAGCTCGACCCCATACCTGCGTGTGATAACCCTGAGATGACAGTGAACTCGTCGCGATAATCCTGAAGAATGTCCAGGTAAGGAGAGAGTTCGTATTCCTTGCCAGATTGCATTGGGAAGAAATTGTCGGGATGCAAACCTAACGGTGCGCAAATACAAATCATCCGACGTGGCGGTTGCCTGTCACTGGAAGCCCCCGCTTTGACATCAGCGAAAGCATGAAGCCACGGGAGTGCAAGCGAGACGCCCGAGGCGCGAATGAAGGTACGGCGGCGGATGTTCATGGTTGAGTTCGATTTTACTAGAAACTATTTGCTCTGAAAAAGGGGACTTTGCACGATCTCATGGATCAACGCTTTGAATCCATGATTCTTGTCGCGGAGGTGATCGACGATGATTTCAATCTGCGGCTTGTCGGTGTAACTTGGCACAGCGCCAGTGCCATATGCAAGTAGTTTTTCAGTGAGGTTGCGGGCGATTTGATCTTTGTCTTCGAGAATGAGTTTCTTATATTCGTCGATGTCGCGAAAACTTCGTCCATCGGGCAATGCATCGGCAGGATCCACGGCTGGACCATTCCAGAAGCGCACTCTGCGGCCGTTTACTTCTCTTGGTTCGCCGGTGGCGCGGTAGTGCTCGCGCCATCCACCGATGACGTCAAAGCTCTCAAGTGCGAAGCCGGGTGGATCTATTTTTCGATGGCAGCTTGCACAACTTTCTACATCACGATGTTTGGCGAGTTGTTCACGGATCGTTGTGGCACCGCGAATGTCGGGCTCAATGGCTTCCACATCCAAAGGCGGCTTGGGTGGCGGTGTGCCGAGGATGCGTTCCAGTACCCACGAACCGCGAATGATGGGCGAGGTCGTGGTGCCGTTCGCGGTAACTTTCAACACGCTGCCCATTGTGAGCAGTCCACCGCGATGACTGTCGCTAGGCAAAGTTACCCTGCGCATTTCCATCCCCTCGATACCGGGAATGCCATAGTGTTTCGCCAGTCTAGCATTCAGGAAAGAAAAATCCGAACTAACAAAGTGGGTCAATGGCAGGTCGTTCTTGAGCACTTCATCAAAGAACATCGAAGTCTCTTTAAGCATCGATGTTTTTAGGATGTCGTCATACTCGGGGTAGAGTGTGCCATCGGGCAACGTAGCGTCAATGGCGCGCAGGCTGAGCCATTGACCTGTGAAGTTTGTGCTGAATGCCCTGGCTTTTGGGTTACGAAGCAATCGCTCGACCTGCTCGCGAAGCACGTTGGGTTCGTGAAGTCGATTCGCTGCAGCGAGTTGCAAGAGTTCTTCATCGGGCATCGAACTCCATAGGAAATACGAAAGGCGGCTAGCAAGTGCGAAGTCGTCGAGCTTGGGGCCTTGCTCACGAAGGAAAAGGAAGTTGGGAGAAACCAGTATTCCTTTGAGGCCCACGCGCATTGCCTGCTCAAAACTATAGTTTTGTTCCAGCTTGGACTGCACGCGCGCGAGGAAGGGCTGAATGTCGACGTCGTTGATATTGCGTCGAAAAGCGCGACGCGAGAAGTCACGGAGGATGCGCTCGGCGTCAACCATCGGTTGCGACGATACGACTTCGAAGCGTTCTGGCGAGATGCGAGTCTGCTTTAGATCGCCAAAAATCGCTTTGTGACTCGGCGGCGGCCAGGACTCAAGAATAGGGCCTTCGACGTCAACCCACTGAATCACAAGCCCGGGGCCGGTGTACTTGTCAGCACCGACTTTTTCAACCGCAGGAGGAAGCGCTGGCAAGCCTTCGGCGAGGATACGGATCCGGTTCTCAGGTTCGAGTTGCTCGGTGAACTCGACTACGGTCGGTCTATCGGCGGGAACGGCGAAGTAATCGATGAGTCGTTCCTCGGTTACTTCTTTGAGTGTGCCGGCGGTGACACGAAACGCGATCGGTTTGCCTTCGCTCTGGAAACCGTAGCCAGAGATCCGAAAGCGGTACTTACCGCGTACGTGACTGCGAAAGTTCCACATGGTGACTCGTATGTTCGCCGACTCCCAAGTTGCGAAGATGGCAACCCCGTCATCGGTGTGACGGTAAACACTTCCTGTCGCTTTGACGGACTTCTCTTCTCTAATGTCAAAGCGTTTCTTCTGAATCCATGGCTTTGGCTCGTTCGCGATGGCTTCGTCGAGTACTCGATCCGCTGCATCGAGATAATTGCGCATCAAAAACGAAGAGGTGTGCAAGAGCTCAGCGTTGTTATCGAAACCGTTAGTCGAAGTGTCCGGCGGCAGCAGGTCGGACAAATCTACCTCGACATTCAGCAAATCGCGCACGGTGTTCGCGTACTCCGCCCGATTCAGACGCCGCATTACCACTCTGCCCTCCGTTTCCCTGCGAACGCGCTCTGCTTCTACTGCTTTTTCGCCGATCCAGTTCATGACGGTTTGAACGTCCCTCACTGGCGGACGCGGCTCGTCCTTGGGCGGCATGTTGCCTTCCCTGAGTTGATCCAAAACCGTTAACCACTTCTCGCGGTTCTGCCTGTCATTGAAATCATTCGTCAGATTTGCAACTGTAAAGTCCCCGTCTGCTTTCGCGCCCGAATGACACTTTATGCAGTGATGAGTGAACAAATGCTTGGTGGGAACATCCGCCTCAGCAGCCATGATATTCGAAGTGAGGTATGCCATGGCTGCGCAGACCATGGGCATCCACATCGATCGCGCAGCAACCTGGCTCCAGAGCGCCGTGGAGGATACTGATGCGGACATAGTGAGCGATTCCGTGATGACAACGGAAAGGGAAGTAAATCGCGTAGTCTGCATCATGGAACGGAATAACTGCCGAAGGGGATTTGCCAGAATTACTTGAGCATGGGATTTTTGGTGAAATCCACTAGGACTGGGATCGACCGCCCGGTTCTAAGGGAACTACTGTGGTTTGTTTGTGTTCTGCTTGAGCTCTCGAAGTTCGGCTCTCAAACGCTCGTTCTCTTCTTTCAGCTTCGCGATATCATTATTTCTTTCGGCATCATGGCGTTCCGAGTCTCCGTGCATTTCGGCGGCCAAGCGCTTTTTGGCCTCATGCACGTCGCGCTCAATGTCTTCTGCTTTTGTCATCAGTTTGTGAGCCAAATCATGCTCCTCGGCCAACTTGAGGTGTTCGGCCGCAACTCGCAGATGATGCAAACGTTGACCGACCCTTTCGAGCTTTTCGATTTGAGCTCGGAATTCAGGTCGATGTTCGGTTTTCCCCGCGTGTTGAGCCCGGATTTTATTGAGTGCTCGTTCGACCTCGGCGATTTCTCCTCGAACTCTTGCCAACTCCGAATCAGCTGCATGTGCGTCGCGCATGATTCGCTCTTTGTTTAGCAAATCTTGCAGCCGGTCCTTGAGCTGGAAGGCTTCTCTATCGATGCTGAGCCCAAATTCTTTTTCCCGCCTGCCGCCCGAGTTCTTTTCCAATCGCTCCGCCATTTCCAGTAGTTTTCCAGCTTCCTCCTTAATACGCTGGGCTTGATCCTTGTTCCCCTGTTCTGCCAAAAGGGCTGCTTTGGTTCGCATTGCTATTGCCCGTTCCCGTAACTCGTCTACTTCCGAAGCGAAGATTGCTCCACCGCTGCTGACAAGCAAGAGTCCAAAAATCACTTTTGTAAACGCTGTGAATTTCATGGATGTTTCCTTCCGTAAAATTGTTAAGGTAATCATCGAGGCGATAATGCGATGATATTGAGAAATAGCATTGCAAACGCGTTGGATCAGTTTGGCACCTTGGGGCAGGGGCACTCACTGCCCGAGGGCTATGGAAATATTCTAACAGATCAAGTTGTGGAAAGGTCTGCCACGATTGCTTTCGTAGAAGATAGCCACCAAATCGTGTCTACGAAACCAAAAGAAATCAAAGTAGCCCCGCGCCCCCCTGTCCAGATGTGGTTGCACGGACGCTCACGCTGAGTAGACAGTTCTTCAGCGATAGCGGAAATAGCCTCTTTCCCGTTTGGGTGCTGCAGGCAAATCGGTCCCGTTATCATTTCGAATCGTACGAATCAATTCGATCGCTTCGGTTCGGTCGCCAATACGGAGTTTCTCGTACATTATCTTCTTCCTGTAGTGAATGGTACGAATACTCAGACCAAGCTCGGCACTGATTTGCTTGTTGGAAACGCCTTCAGCCATACACTGAAAGATTCGGGTTTCTTCGGAATTCAGCAAGGAAAGGATGTGATGCGGGATATCCACGCGACAGCTGCTACGACTGGTCCGGTCACTTTCAATGGCATCTTCAAGGGAATCGCGTATTTTTTCGACATCGAAAGGCATCTGAAGAACGTCTGCGAAACCAAGTTTGATTGCTCGTACAACGTCGGGGACATCCAAAGACGAGAGGTAGAGGATGACTTTAACGAGCTTATTCCGAAAGGTAATTTGCTTGTAAAGCTCAGAAACTTCACGGTCGAAGTAGTCTCGGCATAACACCACACATCCACTTGTGTTTTCATACCCCGCAAGAAATTCTTCAAAAGAATCATACATTTGCATGGCGAAATCGATTTTGAGCATTTCGACCTCGATGCGTTCTTCCGCTGATAGGGCAGTCGATACCCAATGGACGAGGGGTTTTGAATTGCTTGCTTCGCAGTCCTTCATGGCATATCGCGATTTGAAAATGGTCCGTAGCTCGACCGCTCCTATCCTTCGGGCGGTCCATTTGCAAGGTTTGAATTGCTTGTCGCTTCATGCTTCGACGGCAGTATCGTCACATTGAGAATTTATGGTGAATGTTGCAACAGATTTTTGACTAAGGGAATCCCTATGTGCTTTTCCCAACTTCGCTTCGCGTCCTTGCGCAAATTGCGTCTGAATTCATTAATCGTTTCCGCGAAGAGGCAAACAGAGATTATCGAAGCGGATAAAACCCCAGCAATATGACGGGACATTTCGGTGACAGGGAGTGGTGTTCCTACCTTAACGATCTGTCGCTATGCTGGCGAAGTCCAATCAGTAGGTACATTCCATGAGTCGCCAGTGCCATTTGCCAATCTGCGACGAGTTACTCCTAAAACTGTATGCAAAAATGAACCCAAAGTATTGATGCTTTCAAAGATGATTGCTATCCCGCTGTCGATAACCATTTTCTTATCGAGACCGTCTTTGGTTCTTGCAAGCGGTCAGTTTCGCTTTATGAAAAGGAATTGCATTTGCGTATATTGAGTATTGAGGACGATTTGAGTCAGAGCAAATTAGTGGAACGCAGCTTGGAAAACGCTGGGTTTCTTGTTAGTTCATGCACATCTATATCAGAGGCAAGAGATCTGCTTGTACAGTTTGAATTTTATGTTGCAATCGTAGATTTAGGCCTCGTCAATGAAGATGGAATGACTCTTGTCTTTGAAATAGCACGTAGTAGCCCAAAAACGAAGATCATCATTCACACGGCTAACGCTTCTTTTGAATCAGCGCGGGATGGTCTTGAATTGGGGATCTACGGCTATGTTGAAAAATCTCGCGGCATTCCTTATTTGGTTGGGCAGGTAGGGAGGGCGGCATCAGCGCATTTATTGGATTCGTTGGTTGCAGTAAAGCGCGAGAGTGAGCTGCAGATTCGCATGTTGGACGCAATACAAGTAGGAGCGATTGCGACGGATGCTGAGTTCAAGATCATTTATTTGAATTCTGTCGGGAGAAAGCTATTTGATTTCACGGAGCTGGATGCCATGGGGCTGAACGCGTTAGGATTGTTTTCTCGAATGATTCATTCAGAAACCGTGAATCTGATGGAAAAGCGATCGCTGCTGATGAGCCTTGCGCACGAAACCAAATGGGAGGGGGATGTGCAGTTGGTATCGCTCCATGGTTCGCGTGGTACCCGTGATTCTTTGGAGTCAGAAGCCACTTTTCGTCTGTCGATTTCGCCGTTTGTCGAGACTCCCGAGACGAGTCGTGGGTATATCTTTGTCTTTGCGGATGTCAGCGAGCAAATGCATGCTGCGCTTGAACTTGAGAGATCAAGACAAGTCTTGAGTCACGCCCAAAGGATCGCAACGATTGGACAGATCGCAAACGCCTTGGCTCACGAGATCAATCAACCCCTGGGGGCGATTAGCAATTACGCTGGCGGAATGTTGCTGGGATTGAAAAACGATTCCATTTCCGCTGACACGCTAATCGAGAATCTCGGTCGAATTCAAGAGCATGCCTTGCGCGCCGGTGAGATTACTAGCCGATTGCGAACCTTTGTTTCGCGCCGTCGCGGTTACGTCCAAATGTTCGATATGAATGAGCTCATACGTGAAACATTGCGGCTTGTGGAACCCGTGCTCCGAGAGCATCGGATTATTACGGAACTGGCGTTGTCTAGCGAACCAGTATATGTCGAAGGGGATCGAGTGCAGCTTTCGCAAGTTCTGGTCAATGTGCTGAAGAACGCCGCGGAGGCGATCGACTCGGTTCCAACGGAGAATCGAGTTTGCAGCATTGCGACGAATGCATCGAAAGCGGGCGTTGAAGTTTGTATCGAGGACCACGGACCAGGACTCACCGAGCAAGAAATAGAATCCTCGTTCCAGCCGATGATCTCGAGCAAAGAAGGTGGGATGGGACTGGGGCTCTGTATTAGCCATTCCATTATGGAGGAACATGGAGGAAATATCGTTCTTGAAAAGAGTGTAGATGGCGGACTCGTGGTTTTTCTACGACTCCCAACCGTTGCCGACAGATCATCTTCGCCGCGGACAATTCGATAAAGGCGGTACAACCGTTACTGCAAAAGCTGCAATCGCTTAGATCGCGGTTGGATTCATGGTTCCAAGCCCATTGAGTAAGCAAGCATTCAGTAGTTCGCGGTGATGGCGGGCTACGAATACTGGTTAATACTTTTTAGTTCTTACCGACGATTGATGAGCCGCTATTAACGGAGATTACCTTCACTATGAATTCTTCAGCGCTAGTGCTACATGTTGATGATGACCCAAGTATCTTGGCTCTCGTAGCGAGAAAACTCGAGACGCATGGCGTTAAAGTTGTGTCTACAACTGACCCAACTGATGCGATCAAGAAGATTTTGGTAACTGGGGCAAGGGTTGTTCTACTCGACATCGATATGCCAAAGAAAGACGGACTTACTCTTTTGCGCGAGATCAAAAAGCTCGATGCAGGAATTCAGGTGATCATGTGCACAGGGATGGTTTCCATCAATACTGTCCTCTGTGCGACTGCATTGGGAGCTGAAACGTGTATTTTTAAGCCGATTGTGAATCTCAACGAGATCACGGATGCCGTTGATCGGGCATTCGAGAAAATCGACCGATGGTGGATCGCCCTCAAGGACTGGATAGATCGAAAGAAGGCTACGGACGATGCAGCCCAAGCTGTTCGTGTCGAATCGCAACTTTTGTCTGACATTCCAAGTGTTTTCGGCTGCTATCGATATGAGAGTCCCTCAGATTTTTCCAATCTTTGTCCGACACTCCAGCAGGAGTGCAGATAGTACGAATTCACTTTTGTAGTGAACGCCAATTTTTGGTGGGCGACATGCCTCATGAGTTGCCAAAACGTGTAGAGTCTTTGGCGGCAACTCAACTCCTTGAGACGCAACAGAAGTGAATTAGGCTATTTGCGCGCCAATGAGGTGGGACGTCCTAATAAAACCTATGGCGACTTGTAATCGAAAAATTGAATGCACTCTTCGGCTTTTACAGTGTCTGGCAGCAGGTCTCAGTGTTGTCGTTTTATCGATTGCCGCAACTCGCATTTGGGTATCTGTCGCTAGGCAACAAAGCTACCCCCGTGATACGGCGGATTTGCAATCCATTGTTGAAATTGGAAGATCACTTGCTGAGGACGTTCAACGTGTAACGCAACCAGCGCTTCTTCGTGGTCGTATGGCATCCCGATCGTCGGAACTCGTGGACTCGATGAATCGATCCGACGTCAAGACGATGACAGACATCTGCAATGAGATGATCAAGAATTCGACTGAGATCGACGCCATTGCTTTGTTTGATACGAACGGCAAAATTGTCGCGATCAACTCGGAGTTTTCCGATGGTAGATCGATTCCGATGGAGCGGGTAAAACGTGTCCTCGAAAGTGACTTTACTAAGCGTCAAATTATCCTAAGTTGCCTCAACAACGCCGCCAAGAAAGAGGTTCTAGAGTTCCAGACGAACTGCGACATCACCCCTGCCTTTTATGATTCAAGCGGACTGTCCGTTGCGCATTCGATTCCTGTCTTCGGAGGAAATGGTATTCAAATTGGGCTTGTTAGCACCAGGTTGCGATTCGAACGGATAAGCTCCTTGATTTCCAACCGGCAAATTGCGAATGGACTCGGCGCAGCCCACTTCGTCACGGACTCGGGGGCATTCTTCGATGAACATTTAAACAGGGGGGGCACCCCGCCAATACCGAGGAGCGATCTTGCTGCAATCACATTGCCCCTTGCCAATGGAAATGCCCATCAACTGACAATAGAGCGTGAAGATAAAGTTCATGTTCTCCATCGTGTACTGAATCATAGCACTATGGATGGCGCAGGGATTCAAACGATGGTAACTGTGCCCATCTTGTGGGCGAACCGTGAATCGCGTCTTGCATCTTGGTTATCCATCGGAGGGCTGGCCGCTTTCGGTATGCTGTTGCTTGCAACTTCGATGGTACTGAGTTTGCTTCGTGTTGCGCGACGTGAAAAATTTGCTAGTCAAAGACTTGCTGTCATCGCCCAGAGAACGACCAACGCAGTGATTTGTTTTGATGCAGCGGGGCGCGTCGTCTGGGTGAATGAGGGGTTGACTCAGTTGACGGGCTACGAATTGCATGAAGTCGCTGGGTTTACGGTGGGGCAAGTGATTCTCAGCGAAACAACAGAAACGCATACTCGCGACTTGATTTGCTCAAAGATTGAGGATGGAATCGCTTTCCGGATAGAGATCTTGAATCGAAGGAAGGATGGAAGGGAGTATTGGGGGGAAGCGGAATTTCAGCCGATCCGAAGTGAAACGGGTGAGATCAAAGAGTACATCTCCATCATCCGGGACGTCACAGAAGAGAAGACTGAACGCCAACGACTGCAATCCGTTTTCGCGGCAGTCACGGAAGGTATCGTGGTTCAAAATACCGCCGGCGAAATAATCGAATGCAATCTTGCTGCCGAGCGCATTCTTGGACTGACTTCCAGCCAAATGCGTGGTCGAACCAGTATGGATCCTCGCTGGCAGGCGATAAAAGAAGACGGAGAACTGCTTCCTGGGGAAAGCCATCCTGCGATGATTGTTCTCCGCACGGGAAACCCCGTGCGGGGTTTTGTATTCGGAGTTCATACCCCTGATGGTGAAACTAGGTGGATTTCCGTGAATGCAGAGCCGATTCGCGATTCCTCTGGTTTGATCACATCGGTCGTTTCTAGCTTTGCCGATATCACGCAGTCACGAGAGCAGTCTCAACGCTTGGAAGTGGTGGTGGATGCGGCGAAGATAGGTACGTGGGATTGGGATATACCAACAGGAAAAGCGATTTACAGCAAACATTGGGCACAGATGTTGGATTACGAACTCGAAGAAATCGAGCCACATATCAGCGCTTGGGAAAAAGTACTAGACCCCGAGACCTACCTGCATACATGGTCCATTGTTAAGCAACACCTTGCTGGTGACTTGGGTGATTATCGAAACGAAATGCGATTGCTTCGCAAGGACGGTACATATGCATGGGTGCTTGTGGCAGGAAAAATCATTTCCCGTTTTTCCGACGGCACACCGAGGCGAATGGTAGGAATTCATGTAGATATCACCGAATCCAAAAATAATCAAACGCAACTTAAGAAGTTGACCGAGCGCTACGCAGCTGCCACAACCGGAACTAGCGACGGACTATGGGACTGGGATTGCCAAACGGACGAGTGTTGGTATTCAGACCGATTCTGGACTCTTTTGGGGTATTCAGGAGATGGGCCATTTCCGCCTCTCAAGTTACGGTCGATCTATAGGCATGTCTTGGCGAAAGATCGACCAGCGATTTGGGAAGCTGTTCGACGAAATCATGCCGAAGAGATTGAGTTCGATATCGAATGTCATCTTCAAAAGTTGGACGGTGAATTTCGGTGGTTTCGTGTGCGTGGGGCGACACAATTTGACGAGAACCGCCGGCCCATCCGTATGGCCGGTAGCATTCAGGATATTCACGATCTCAAGCTGACCGAAACGTCATTGATCGAAGCCAACCTTCGCGCGAAAGCAGCCAATGCTGCAAAATCCGAGTTTCTTGCAAACATGAGCCATGAGATTCGAACACCGATGGCGGCCATTCTAGGCTTCGCGGATCTACTGCTAGATGAATGCGACGAACCGATTTTGAAAACAACCAGACTCGATTATGTGCATACGATTCTCCGAAATGGAGAGCACTTACTGGACATCATCAACGACATTCTTGACATTTCTAAAGTCGAAGCCGGTAAAATGGCTGTCGAACTGGTTGCGACGAATCCGGAATCGTTGATCCAAGAAGTTGTGTCAATGATGAGTGTGAAGGCTCAGGGGAAAGGCATCCGCCTGAGTGCCCATTTCGACCCCTCGATTCCATCCGTTATCGAGACGGACCCCGTTCGCCTTCGACAGATTCTGGTAAATCTGGTTGGGAATGCCATCAAGTTCACTGAACTAGGAAGTGTCTCATTGCGGGTAGGTTGTAGTGTTTCGGAACAACTGCTTCGAATTGCAATCGAAGATACTGGGATTGGGCTTTCTCCCGAGCAGATTACCCGATTGTTCGGAGCCTTTGAACAAGCGGATACAACAACGACTCGCAAGTATGGAGGTACGGGATTAGGGCTGTTTATTAGCAATCGATTGGCTGAAATGCTTGGAGGTACGATCACAATCGAAAGCCAACTCGGCAAGGGTAGTCTCTTTACGGTTTTGATTGCGACTGGCCCAGTCGTTTCGGGTGTGCCAGCGGAACGTCTTACAACGAGGAATTCCGACCGAATCGCGGTCCATCCATCGTTGGCGGTAAGCTCGTGTCAAGTTTTGCTACCACTCGAGGGTCTACGAATTCTGCTGGCCGAAGATGGTCCCGACAATCAACGTCTGATTTCTCACGTTTTGCGCAAGTCAGGTGCAGAAGTGTCTATCGCTGCGAATGGAAAGCAGGCCATCGAAAAACTGACGTCAAAAAGTTCTCTCGAAAGCCCGCTTTTGGTCCCTTGTCCATTCGATTTGCTGCTGAGCGATATGCAGATGCCCGAAATGGATGGATACGAAACGGCACGTTGGTTGCGCGATCATGGGTCGACAATACCGATTGTCGCATTAACAGCCCATGCGATGAGTGGAGATCTCGAAAGATGTACTGACGCAGGTTGTAATGCGTATGCAACCAAGCCCATCGATAAGTCGACTCTTGTAGCAATTTGCCGAGAATGGGCTGGCAAAATGAATAGAGTTCATGCCTCATTGCCATTAGCAGCGAGTGCTCTTAAGTAACCGAATAGGTTTCAATCCGCTATCCCACGAAATACATTCGTGCACGCTGGATTCGTTGCGAATCTGCAACGATGTCTGTTTTTACCTTGCGATTCTCAAGAGTTTGCACTGTTTTGCACTCGCAGAATCAAACCATAAAGTCCGAAAGCTCGACATGCAAATAGTGCAATAGGCTTAGCTGCACATTTTGTCTAATCATCAAATTTCATTTTATGGATTAGTGTTCCCCAGCTTTAACCACGACATGCTGCGTTACGCCGCCGCGTCTTTCTTCGTGGAAGCTTTAGCAACAACGTCAATCAAGAGAAACTTGAAGTGTCATTCGTGAACACATCGTCCAAAAAAAAGAACGTTGAAAGCGAGTCCGTTTGCAGCGAGAAGCGAGAGCTTTTTGGTCAAGACGACGAATTCGATTCCGAGTTGCTTGCCGCATTCAAAATAGAAGCTGATGAATTGCTGGAGGTGTCAGAGTGTCAATTGTTAATCCTCGAATCGGAACCAACGAATGCAACTGCACTAAACGCGCTGTTTCGTGCCTTTCACACGATTAAAGGGAACGCTGCGTTTCTCAAGATCGATCCAACGCTTGGAAACCTAGCGCATGATGCAGAAACAGTTCTGTCTCTCTGTCGAACGGGCGAAATTACTCTCCAAGGCACCTCGCTGGAACTGATCCTCGAAAGCTCGGCATTGATGCGAGTCTTGCTAAACTCTTTGGGGCATCCCATATGTAGCGCTCCAAATCCTGAAGTGTTAGCAAGAGCGGGGCAGTTACAACAGGCTCTATCCAGCATTGCAAACAAAGAACAGCGAGAATGCAATGCCGATTTTGAGGCTAACGATACGCCTACCACAAACCACTCTCCTACAGAAAACAATCTTCAGCCATCCGATCCGTGCAGTGATTTCTTTCAAGAGGAATCGCCCCAGGCATTGGACACCCAGAATCCATCTCCCGCGAAGGAAAATTTCAAATCACCCAAGTCTTTCGCACCAAAAGATCCGATCGATCGTGACACCAAGCAAGATAAATCTCAAACGGCCAACGAAACTCTTCGAGTCGATCGCGGCCGACTCGATCTTTTGGTGGAGCTGATTGGCGAACTGGTAATCGCCGAGTCGATGGCGCAACAAGACGCATTGATTCTTTGCGGGGACCCGAGCGTCATGCCTGCAAAACAACGCAATATGGCGCAGCTCAATCGAATCACCCGCACGTTGCAAGAACTGAGCCTCTCATTGCGCATGGTGCCATTAAAGTCCACCTTCCAAAAGATGACTCGGATCGCCCGCGATGTAATGCGCAAGCAGGAGAAGCAAGTCGACTTTGTCGTCGAAGGCGAACACACCGAACTTGACAAGACGGTGGTCGATGAAATCGGCGATCCACTCATGCACATGGTCAGGAATGCCATCGACCATGGAATTGAGAAGACAACGGAGGAGCGTGTCGCTGCTGGAAAACCAGCGCGAGGACGAGTGGTGCTTCGAGCATTTCATCAAAGCGGAAACATTCATATCGAAATACAAGACGATGGGCGTGGGTTGAACGCAGAAAGAATTCTGGCAAAAGCCAAGCAACAAAAGATCGTTCCCGAGGATTCGAATCTTTCGGAAAGTGAAATTCTCTCACTGATATTTGAACCGGGTTTCTCTACCGCCGACAAGGTGACGGATGTCTCTGGACGTGGCGTCGGTATGGACGTTGTTCGCCGAAACATTCAGGCTCTTCGCGGGAGTGTCGATATCAAGACCAAGCTTGGTCATGGTTCCTGCTTTACTATCCGAATGCCGTTGACTTTAGCAATCATCGATGGACTAGTCGTTCGCGTAGGTACAGGAAGATTTGTAATCCCGACTCTCTGCGTTACAGAGCTAATGCAACTGAACGGCGCAAATATCTCCACCATAGCAGAGAAACACGCGATTCTAACGGTGCGTGATCAGAACGTTCCACTCGTACGGCTCAACAGGATACTGGGACTCCCCTGCACGAACCCAAACAACGAAAAAGGAATCATCGTTGTGGTGCAAGATGGACCGCAATCGGCCGCTCTCTCGGTGGATGAAGTCCTGGGCCAACAACAAGTCGTGATCAAACAGCTTGGTCATAACATGGAGGGATGCAAAGGAGTCGCGGGAGGTGCGATCATGCCTGACGGACAAATCGGCATTATCCTCGATATCCATGGCATCATCATGCAGTCTCGCGGCAAGAACTAGACTGAATTTTGCGATCACCAGAACAGTAAAACTATCCTGCGTTCAACACTTAATGAAAGGTATTCAAGATGCCAACCGACCTATTGGAGCATGACTCCAAAATTCTCAATCCGTCGAGCCAAAGCCGATCGGAGTCACTAGGTGGCAAGTATCTGACATTTCGGCTTGGGAAAGAACAGTTTGGTCTCGAGATTCTCAAGGTCCGTGAAATCATGGGCTGGATCAATATCACGCCAGTCCCTAAAGCACCACCTTCGGTTCGAGGCGTACTCAACCTGCGTGGCAAGATAATTCCTGTGATCGATCTCCGTCGAAAATTTGAGATGGAATCGGTCGAGAATACGGACCGCACTTGCATCATCGTAGTTGATGTCCAGTTTCGCGGCCAATCGGCTGACGTAGGCATTCTGGTTGACAACGTTTCCGAAGTTCTGAACATCAAATCAGAAGACATCGGCCCCCCACCTGCGCTTGGGTGCGACATGGATACCAATTTTATTCTCGGAATGGCCAAGTCGGCTGGAACGGTAACCATATTGCTCGAAATCGAAAGCGTCCTTTCAGATTCTAATCTCGACAATGTAAACATTGTGGATGTCGACGCTAAGTAGTTTTTTCCACTCCCAACGTCGCATTCCCCAACACAATCAAAACAACGGAATTCAAGTCAACGATATTAGGTAATTAAACTATGAAATACTTTCGAAACTGCAAGATCCAATCGAAGTTGCTCCTGAGTCTCGGCTTGCTTGTTGGAATCGTTCTGCTCGGATTCGGAATCTGCCTTCGCAGTATCAGCTCGATGAACGCAGCTATGAATGACATCGCCACCAACCTGTTCCCCGCTACCTTGAATGCAGCCCAACTAAGGGCCGCTTTATTCGACTGTCGCAGAACAACACTCATGCATATCTTGTTCTCCGATGCCGCTCGGAAGAACGACACGGACCGAAAAATTCTAGCCATTCGAAAAGAGGTCAATGAACGAATTGGGGCTATGACAGAACGCACAACGAGTAGCGAGGAAAGAGACCTAGTGGACAAGATTAAAACCACATTAACGCTCTATGTGGCAGAGGCCGACAAGGCCCTTACGCTATCTCGACAAAACAAGAACTCAGAAGCTGGTAACTTAACACGGGGGGAACTTGCTACACTCTTCGATAAACTTCAAGAGGAGGTCCAGGCGGTGTGCGATTATAACAAGAAGGGGCTTGATACTTCTGTTGCTAACTCCTCCCAAACGTCATCGAATGCATTCTTAGTAGGGGGCATCATGATGGTAGTGATTCTCGCGCTGAACGTGGCTATTTGCTTTGTCCTGGTGCATTTCATCAGTCGCCCATTACAAGACTTGGCAAAGCTGGCGCGGTCGGTAGCGAATGGCGATCTTCGCGAGAATATAATTCTTCAGTCTACCGATGAGGTTGGTTTGGTTGGCAAAAGCTTTCACTCCATCGTTGAAACCCTCGGCGGCGTTGTCACTGAACTGGAGACGTTAGTGAATGCAGCTCGTAGTGGGGACTTGACCAGGCGTTCGAGATCCGATTGTTTTCAAGGTGCCTATGCCAAGCTTATTGATGGCATGAATTCTACTCTGGATGCTGTCAGGACACCAATCGATGAAGCGGTAAGTGTTCTCGGACAGGTCGCTGAAAAAGATCTGCAGGTCCGAATGAACGGCGAGTACGTTGGCTCCTTTGAAAAGATGAAGCTATCGCTTAATTCCGCTATCGAAGGTCTCAACGAGAGCCTCTCCCAAGTGGCTATTGGTGCAGAGCAAGTCAATGCCGCTTCTGGACAAATCGCCAACGGAAGTCAATCATTGGCGCAAGGTGCATCTCAACAAGCAAGTGCACTCGCTGATATCTCATCGAGTATGGAAGAGATGTCCGCTTCGACAAAACAAAATGCCGATAATGCATCGCTAGGGCGAACTTTGGCGGAACAATCTCAGGCCTCCGTACAAAAGGGAGCAGAAGCGATGATGCGAATGGCAGATTCAATTGCCAAGATCAAGGAGTCATCTGATGCAACAGCGAAAATCGTGAAGACCATTGATGACATTGCTTTCCAAACCAATCTCCTCGCATTGAACGCGGCAGTGGAAGCCGCTCGCGCTGGCGATGCAGGAAAGGGCTTTGCCGTAGTCGCAGAAGAAGTTCGCAATTTAGCGCAACGGAGCGCCGAAGCTGCAAAAACAACTGCTAACCTAATCGAAGAGTCTGTCAAGAACGCAGAAGGAGGCGTGAAGATCACATCGGAAATGAGCGAATTCTTGAATCGGATTCATGATGGATCACTCAAAGTAAATGATATCATCTGCGAGATTGCTGCTGCATCCAGACAACAGTCTGCAGGAATTGCACAGGTGAACTCAGCACTAACGAACCTCGATAAGCTGACTCAAGAGACCGCAGCCAACAGTGAAGAGTCTGCCAGTGCGGGCGAGGAATTAAATGCACAGGCTAGTTCGCTTGCTAACACCGTTGGCGAATTCCGATTATCGAATTCGAGAGCCAAACCGCAGCAAGTACAATTCCAAAGCCCGTCCACACGAGATCTCGTTCAGACCGCGAAGCGTTTTTCTGCGGCCACGATCGGCCAGGAGTGCAAGGCTTCGAAGGTGGCTCAGCCCAGATCGAAGACTAGTGGAAACGGCAAAGTCCTTGTACCGCTGGATGACGACGATTTTCGAGGATTCTAACTCATCGTTGCTGCTTCATGGCAGGATCTGCCAGTTGTCGTATCAATTGGTTCCGTCCACACCAAGCCGGGCGCTAACGCGTACCGGCTAACTTCCCCAATACCTTAACACCCTTCGTCCCTATTAATTTACATGAAAACTGCAATTAGTCGAGGCAGCCCAATGACACGCTTTGCAAGATACTTAGACAATCGCACGTTTGTTACTAAGCAATTGATACTATCCTCCTCTGTAGCGACCTTGATCGTCGTAACCTTGGTGGCGACTAGCCAAATTCAGAAAGCCCATTTAGTCGGTGGCTCGGACTATGACGAAGTCATATCCAGTTGTGACTTGATCGCTGATATCTTGCCACCGCCTGCTTTCATTATTGAGTCTTTCCTGACCGTTCATGAGCTAGCCGACGAAGAGGATCTGGAGATGAGAAAGGTCCTAATCACTAAGCTGGAGCGTCTACGTGTCGACTACATGTCACGTTTAAGTCATTGGCGAGCAGTCTTAAAACCGGGCGTTCTCAAAGACGCGTTCGAAAAGAGTACCGTTTCGGCTGAAGCGTTCTACCGCATCACGGACGATTCCTTTCTGCCGTTGGTGCGTGAAGGAAAGTTGGAAGACGCTCAAAGCATTGCTGTTGGTGAGCTGTCTCGAGTGTTTGCTGACCATCGCACTTTAATCGATCAAACTGTACCTCATGCGTTATCAGAAAAAAAACGAACGGAAGTTACTGCCATCCAGTCTGCACAACGAGTCAACTTCTGTAGCCTCCTTGTTGGCATATTGATTGCAATTAAGCTCATGATGGTGTCATGGATATTCGGTCTAGCAATTCGGCGTCGACTAAGTCGCCTGACCGAATCAGCCGCGGCTGTCGCGCGAGGTGATCTGGATGTTACGTTTGAAGTAAATTCTGAAGACGAAATAGGACGTGTCTCACGCTCGTTTGGCGCAATCATCGACTCGCTGCGTCGAGTAACGGGGGAACTCGGTTCTGCCATCCAATCCGCGAAAGATGGTGAGTTCGATGTCACATTGAACAATCAATCGCTTCATGGCGTCTATGGCGATCTAGTTTCTGGAATGCAGCAGACCTTTGATTCCGCAGCGAAACCCATCACGGAAGCTGTAGAAGTCTTGGGGAAGATCGCTCAGCGCGACCTGTGCGCAAGCATGAGGGGTGCCTATTCAGGTTCGTTCAATAGCATGAAACAATCGATGAACGAAGTTGTCGATGCTCTGAACGAGTGTTTATCCCAAGTGTCTCTCGGAGCGGACCAGGTCAGCTCCGCATCAGGTGAAATTGCCAATGGCAGCCAATCCCTAGCACACGGTGCTTCACAACAAGCCAGTGCGCTTGCGGATATATCCGCTAGCCTGGAAGAGATGTCTGCGTCAACGAAGCGAAATGCCGACAACGCATCGATCGGTCGAACTCTTGCACTGCAATCTCAGAAATCTGCAAAGAAGGGTGCCGATGCCATGGTGCGTATGGCTACTTCGATCGCAAAAATCAAAGAGTCTGCCGACGCGACTGCAAAGATTGTAAAGACAATCGATGACATCGCGTTTCAAACAAATCTGCTTGCTCTGAATGCTGCGGTGGAGGCAGCTCGCGCGGGAGATGCAGGTAAAGGATTTGCGGTCGTCGCTGAAGAAGTCCGAAACCTAGCCCAACGTAGTGCTGACGCGGCCAAGACGACTGCGAATCTCATCGGAGAATCGGTGAGAAACTCCGAGGGAGGTGTACGAATCACCAATGAAATGAGTGAAATATTCACTGAGATCAACGACGGTTCGAGCCTAGTTAGCGACCTTATTCGTGAGATTGCAACAGCATCGAGTGAACAATCGTCAGGAATTGAGCAGGTGAACGCCGCCTTGATCAATCTCGATAAGCTAACGCAAGAGACGGCTGCGAACAGCGAAGAGTCCGCTAGCGCCAGCGAAGAGCTCAATGCTCAAGCCAGCTCGCTTGCATGTGCGGTCGCAGAATTCAATCTCCGCCGTGATCGAAAATCAAATTCCTCGCATGACAGCAGTCGCGGGAATCGCGGTCCCGCGTCACGTCAGCAGATGGTAACTGTATGAACGCAAGCACATTCACAAAATTTCGTGACCTCATCCACGCACACAGCGGTATCGACCTAGCTCCAGGCAAAGAAGCGCTAGTCAGTAGTCGACTAGCCAAACGAATTCGCGATCTTGGTTTGAGTAATGAGATGGAATACTTCGATTACTTATCCGCCGACCAGTCACTAAATGAACTCACGCGTCTAATCGATTTAATGAGTACAAATGTTACACATTTTCTGCGTGAATTTGAACATTTTGAAATGTTGAGTGAGATGTTGCATGAACTGTGGAAGAACGGTCCAGCGCCAGTCAAGTTTTGGTCTGCGGCTTGCTCCTCCGGTCAGGAGCCATACACCTTGGCTATGATCGTTCATGAAGCAGCCCGGGCGATGGCGATCGATCCTCGCATCGTTAAAATTTTAGCAACCGATATCTCGACACAGATCCTCCGACAAGCAGAGGAAGGGTTCTACAACACGCGGGAGCTCGAGCATGTTCCACCCGAATGGCAAAAACGGTACTTTCAGAAGTCCCCCTCGGGAACGGGCTATCAGATTTCTGATTCCATTCGATCGTTGGTTACGTTTCGTCGCATCAATCTTTCCCATTCGCCTTTCCCGATGCAGGGCCCGTTTGATGCTATCCTATGCCGCAACGTAATGATCTACTTCGATAAAGAAGTGCGTACAAAAATTGTCGGAGAGGCCTATAGGCTGTTGCGTCCCGGTGGATATCTTCTGATCGGGCATTCCGAGAACCTTTCGGGCATTGACACACCGTTTCGAAGTGTGCGTGCCACGGTGTATCGAAAAGCAGGTGCTGCATGACACTTATTTCTGTCGGGATAGGTGAGTACGCCATCAGTCAGGATCCGGGTGACTGTTTGATCACCTATGCGTTGGGACCATGTTTAGGCGTCGTCGCATACGATGCTACTCGATGCATCGGCGGGCTAGTGCATTGCCAATTACCGCTCAGCCTCGACGATCCCGTGCAAGCCAAAATTCGCCCTGCTCGCTACGTGGATTCTGGTGTTAGTCTATTGCTGGCTCAGATGCAAAAGTGTGGAGCATCGTTGGATTGCATCGCTATCTGTGTAGCCGGGGGAGCACAGGTAGCTTCTGGCGAAGGGCTCTATAAGATAGCCCATCGTAACCATACGGTATTTCGAAAATTGATGTGGAAGAACAGCTTGGTCGTCGGTGCTGAAGATGTTGGCGGCGACAGACCTCGAACGATGTCGATCGAAGTTGGGACTGGAAATGTACATCTTGTCAAAGATCGAATCAAAGAACTGTTCTTTCAAGCTTCGTTATGCGGATCATAACGAAGCAAACGAAAAAAATGGAATCTAAGCTAACTGTATCACTAGAATAAGAGGATCACTGCAATGATCGAGTTGGGTCGAATTCTAATCGTAGATGATTCAGCCATGATGCGAACCGTTGTTCGTAAATCGCTGGATATGGCTAAAGTAAAGGCCAGAGAAGTTGTCGAAGCCAAGAATGGACTCGAAGCGTGGAAGCAATTGGAACTGAGACCTTTCGACATCATGTTTTGCGATCTGAATATGCCTGAGCTGACAGGCGATGAATTGATTCAAAGATTGATGAAGGATGGAAAGGTCCTGATACCGCCGATTGTTATCGTTTCCTCGGAAGCAAGTATGGAACGTGTGGATTGCTTGAAATGCGATCATATTGTCGGCGTACTGCGAAAGCCATTCAGCCCTGAGAAGATTGTGGCTCTGTTCTCAGAAGCTGCGAAGCTCGTTCGAAAAGAAATGGTACTATAATGACCACTCATCGCGATTTGATTACAGAAGTCGCCAAGTCAGTACTGGAGTCGATGGTCTTTGCGTTGAGCGAAGAATTAGTAACCCTTCCCTCGCAACAGCTAGAGGAGTACTTGCTAGCGGAGATTACATACTCGGGAAGTCGTAACGGTCAGTTGTTCATCATGGCTCCAAAGCCGCTTTGTTGCGAATGGGCAGAAATGATGACCGGCGATGATTCCGCTGAGGTTGTGTTCGATTTGCTGGGTGAAGTGACCAATGTCATCTGGGGTAACTGGTGGACACGTTCTTTCTCAATCGACGAGAAAATCAAATTGAATCCACCCAAGGTTTTCATGGCTGATGCCCATGATTGGGAGAGAATTACTCGAGAGTCGTCTACCGTCGTTCTTACGGTTGAAGACAGTCCGTTCTACTTGTACTTTAACATATTGGACTGATGTTATGATTCGCGTTTTGATCGTAGACGATTCCGCCGTTGTCCGCCAAGCATTCAAACGTGCATTGGATGCCGATCCAGGTATCGAAGTCATCGGGACCGCGCCAGATCCCTACGTGGCGCGTGATATGATTGCTGCGGACACGCCAGACGTTATCACGCTCGATATAGAAATGCCCCGTATGGATGGCATTACATTTCTGCGGAAGTTGATGAGTTTTTATCCCATCCCAACGATCGTTATCAGCTCTCTTTCCCAAGATGGTACGAAGATGGGTGTTGAGGCGCTTCAGGCGGGGGCGGTTCAAGTCCTTGCAAAACCCCAGAATGCCTATTCCGTGGGTGATATCGAGAAGAACTTGGTCATCGCCGTGAAAAGCGCTGCGATGACCAAGGTGAAGAAGCTAGAGATCGAGTTACAAGACAATCGAACCTCCTACTCTTTGTCATGCACTACCAATCAAATTCTGGCAATCGGTGCATCCACGGGTGGTACTCGCGCGATCGAGGAAATTCTTCGAAAGATGCCTGCGAATTGCCCTGGTACCGTTATCGTCCAGCATATTCCAGAACACTTCTCGAGATCGTTTGCGCAGAGGCTCGACGAAATCTGCCAAATGCAGGTTCTTGAAGCTGTCGATGGAGAGAGTGTCACTCCCGGCAAGGTGTTGATTGCCCCAGGTCATGCTCACATGCTTCTACGTCGGAGCGGAGCTCGCTATTTTGTTGAGGTCAAGTCTGGCCCGCCAGTCTCTGGGCACAGCCCTTCCGTTGACGTACTATTTCGTTCCGTCGCCAGAACTGCTGGTCAGAACGCTATAGGCGTCTTATTGACTGGAATGGGTAGCGACGGTGCGCGAGGTCTACTAGAGATGAAACAGGCTGATGCTTTGACGCTCACTCAAGACGAGAAATCATGCGTTGTTTACGGGATGCCGATGCAGGCAGTAAAGCTAGGCGCTTCGTGCAAAGAAGTTCCACTTGGCGACATGGCTACTGCCATCATCGAGGGGTTGGCGGATCGCACCGGCGTGCCAAGAGATAACGCAACCTGCTGCTGAGACTTCCACCTTTCATCCCATTTTCTGACTCGGAAGCGAGTTCACTACCCATAGCAAACAGAGATAATAGGTAGATATGAGTAACCACCAAGATCGAAAAATTCTCCATGTCGATGATGACCCTGCCATTCTTCGGATCGCCTCCAATGTCCTCTCTAAGCGAGGCTACTCTGTGGTTTCGATTAGCGACCCCACTTTGGCAATCTATTCATTGACTCAGACCGGTACGCGACTTGTGATTCTAGACATCGATATGCCAGTAAAGAGCGGCTTGTCTCTTCTCGAAGAGATTAAATCGATCGATGGTAGCATACAAGTTATCATGCTAACAGGGATGGTTTCGATGGCGACGATCTTCCGCGTAACACAACTTGGCGCTGAAGAGTGTCTATTCAAACCGATCTCTGACCTCAATGAACTCGGCGATGCGGCGGATCGAGCTTACGAGAAAATGTTGCGATGGTGGCGGACCCTTCGGGAATGGAAACTGCGCAACGGAATGGCCTCCGGCGTCTCGCAATTTCTCGCGGCAAATTCTTACTTTCCACTCAGCGAATCCAGTACACAGAGCTTAGTTGATCCTTGATGATAACCGCTTGCTTCAGACGAGCGACCGACGAATTCAATTCTTCGTTCTCAACAACCCATTTGATTGAAGAATCCTAGAGGCGGTTTCGATCGAACGGAAGGGAAGATGTGCCTTTGCCCCCAATCAACCACGCTTTGTACGAGAGATGCACCGCAATGACGACAGTGAGTTCGCCGTTTGGCAACGGATGGCGTTGATGATGTATTTGTGGTCAAATGCATCGAGTGGTGTGAGGCGATCGTTGTGCGAGAGTAATCATCAGTGAGGTTTGCTAGGGTCGGGAAAGTTGAACTTTCGATAGACAGCTTGAGAGGGTGGTCCTACCAAGAACTTTTCGACGCCATGTTCTAAAGCCTGTTTGTAGACGGCCAACGCTCCGTCGATGGCATCCAACGTTCGATCAACATCTTCGTCGCTATGGGTATAGCTAACGACCAGGGATGTCATCAGTATTCCGCGTCGAATCGTCTCCTGAAGTAGGAGGGTGCGCATCGACTGACATCGTTCCAAATTTTGGTTCAACGTTTTCACAACCATACAACAAGGCTTGCCTTCAATCTCGACATAATCGCTCAATCCATGCTTGGCAATAATCTGGGTTCCCTCATCCTTGAGTCGGGCTCCGATTCGATAGAGTGTTTCGATCACTGGTTCGTTCTTGTAGGTATTGATGGTTGCTATCGCTGCGGCCAGAGCATGTGTCTCGCCACCATGCGTGGTGGAGAGCACAAAGACCCGTTCCGATCGATGTTGAATGCCACCTAATTCCATATACTCTCTTTTCCCTGCAAGTGCTGAGACGGAAAAGCCATTTGCGAGAGCTTTGCCCCAGCAAGACAAGTCCGGGTCGACGCCATAGTAAGCCTGCCCCCCGCCGTTGTGCCATCGAAATCCCGTGATCATTTCGTCCATAATAAACAGTGCTCCGTTTGCATGGCACAAGTCGAGAACTGCTTGAAGGAAACCCGGTGTGGGATCCACGTACTTCGCTGCTTCCATGATGACGCAAGCGATTTTGTTCGGATACATAGCAAAAAGTGTTTGAAGGCTCGCGATATCATCGTAGTGAAATCCCAACGAAAGCGACTTTTCAGAATCGGGAATACCTGCGTCGATAGCCGTCGTACCAATAAACCAATCGTTGGTCGCAAAAAAAGGTTGATCGCGACAATAAGCTATGTGGTCTCGGCCGGTAAAAGCTCGCGCAATCTTCAATGCTGCTGTGGTCGCGTCTGATCCATCTTTACAAAACTTGACCATATCCGCATTTGGCACCAAGCTTAATAGTGCATCTGCAGCTTCGACTTCAATCAATGATGGACGAGAAAAGTTTGTCCCGCGTAAAAGCTCTCGTTGAGCGGCTTGCACGACCGCTGGGAACGCGTGCCCAAGTCCAACGCTACGATTTCCCTGCCCAAACTCGATGAACTCATTGCCATCAATGTCCCACACTCGACCGCCGAGGCCATGGCTGATAAAGCCAGGGGAAAGCAGCGGATACTGGTCGTCCCCTTTGGCATAGGAGTGGCAACCGCCGGGAATCAATTCGTGAGCTCTGGCTCTTTGTTTTTTGGAATGTTGAAAGTCCATATTCCTCGCTCACCGGCTTGATGATTTAGTCGTCGCTTGCGTTAGCATCGTTTAACACGTTGCCGTAGGCGAAGATCTGCGGATCCTCCCGCGCCACCGGCTACAGGTGAACGAGGTTAAACGTTTAAATCAACAATCCCGTGTGTTTTTGTTTGTGATAAGTCATTTGCCATGCGGCAAATCCATGAGATTCTCTGCCACTTGCTTATCCGTCTTCAAAGTTTTCCGAATCTCACTCAGTGAATACAATTTTCCGTGGTTACATCCAGGGCAGCTTTTGGCCGCTTCTCCCCAAGCTTTCGGGGTAACGACATTCGAGTCCCAAAAAGGCCACGTCCGACATTGGACCGGTCGTGCCTCGTAAACCGAGCAATTCCTCGATTTCGGATCCAAGAAGATGCAGTCCCCGTCCGAATACTCCACTAGACTCACTCGGACGCCGATACGGCGGGTGAATTTCCTTTCAAAGCCGTCAATGTCATTCTCCATGCCTATCCTCGCGGCGATGGAAGCAATTTCCGATTCGGAAACCCAGACAAAACCTGTTCCAGGACCGCTACAACAGTTCCCGCATTGCGTGCATTCGAAAGCCAAACCGTTCGCATACCACGGATCTCGGTCCTCGTTTTCCTCTTTTTCCTGGTCTTTGCTCTTTGAATTCATTGGGTTTCAGAATGCTTGAATTGACGCAAGATCCATGAATCGATACGCTCCCCGCGACCAAATCAAGAAAATCCGTAGAATAGTCCTATTCGGGCGTCGACGTGTCCTCGATTCTGGGGACTCATTCGTATCCATCCTCCAATAGTTGTCCAAAAATGCAATTGCTAGAGAAGTTTTGGGAAGGCACAACCAACGCAGTGAACGGCGTTTTGGGTGGTTTAGATCGAGGCCTTACCGTATTCTTCGGTTCTGCGAATTCGAGGCAGATCAAACGATTTACCGAACTCGCCCGACAAATTGGCGAACTCGAGCCAAAAATGATGGCTCTGAGTGATAGCGATTTGCGAGGGCTGACAGAAACGTTTCGAAAGCGAATTGCGAAGGGCGAAACTATCAACGACTTGTTGGTGGAAGCATTCGCAACATGCCGTGAAGCCGGACGACGCTTTTTGCGGATGCGACATTACGATGTTCAGCTCATCGGTGGTATGGTTCTCCATGGTGGCAATATCGCAGAAATGATCACCGGAGAAGGCAAGACGCTTGTCGCTACGCTGCCGACGTACCTGAATGCCCTCGAGGGCAAAGGGGTTCACGTGGTCACCGTGAACGATTACTTGGCACGTCGCGATATGGAATGGATGGCCCCGCTTTATACCGGGCTTGGAATGACCATCGGCAATATTCAAAGCGGAATGTCGAATGACGAACGTCAAAGATCGTACGCATGCGATATCACCTATGCGACGAATAACGAACTTGGGTTTGACTACTTGCGTGACAACATGCGTATGGCCGCTCGCGGTGACCATCGATTCCCCCCTGAGCAACAGCAAGTCCAAGGTCCGCTTCACTACGCCGTCATCGACGAAGTGGACAATATCCTGGTCGATGAGGCTCGAACTCCACTGATTATCTCCGGTAGTGCAGCACGCGATCTTGGCAAATACACAGAAGCTGACAAAGTCGCCCGTGCGCTCAAGAAGGAAGAACACTTTGTCGTTAACGAAAAAGACCACACCGTCAATTTGACCGACGAAGGGATTCGCCAAGCAGAGAAGCTTGCGGGCGTGGAAAGTTTCTACACCGTCGGCAACATGGAATGGCCTCACTTGCTGGACAACGCATTGAAAGCGCACCACCTCTACAAGCGAGACGTCAACTATGTGGTCAAAGAAGGTGCGATCATCATCGTGGATGAGTTCACCGGTCGACTCATGGAGGGACGCCAATGGAGCGATGGGTTGCATCAATCGGTAGAAGCAAAAGAAGGAGTGCGTATCAAAGAAGAAACGCAAACGCTCGCGACCATCACGCTTCAGAATTTCTTCAAACTCTACAAAAAGATTTCGGGGATGACCGGTACGGCCATGACCGAAGCCAATGAGTTCAACAAGATCTACAAGCTCGGTGTCATTGCCATCCCTTCGAACAAAGTCTTACAACGAATCGAGTATCCAGACTCGATTTATTTGAGCGAAGAAGAGAAGTTTGATGCTGTCGCTCAAGAAGTCGAACGTGTCAACAAATACGACACAATCGCATTCAAGGGTGGCAAGCGACTCTCTCTCGTCGGCACGATCCAATCCGAAGATGACAACCAAATCGTCGTCAAGAAATCGGATTCCAAAGAGACAGAGACGATCTCCAAATCCGATATCGAATCGATCGAGCGCGCAGGCCGGCCAATCTTGGTCGGTACTGTGTCGATCGAAAAGAGTGAACGACTCGCGAAGCTTCTGGACCGACGAGGCGTAAAGGCCGAAGTGCTCAATGCCAAACAGCATCGTCGCGAAGCCGATATCGTTGCGCAAGCAGGCCGTTCGGGAGCCATCACCATTGCAACGAACATGGCTGGTCGTGGTACCGACATTATCTTAGGTGGCAATCCAGAAACGATGGCTTGGGCTCAGCTCCAAGATCGATACCCCACACGTCTTGAAGTTCCAAAGGAAGAGTGGGATGCCCTGGTCCACGAGATCGAACAACGCGAAGGGATGAAGGCGCAGGGTGAGGTCGTTCGCCAAAAAGGCGGTCTCTACGTCATTGGTACCGAACGTCACGAATCACGTCGGATCGATTTGCAGCTTCGGGGGAGATGCGGTCGACAAGGTGATCCTGGTTCCAGCCGTTTTTATCTGTCTCTCGAAGATGACTTGATGCGAATCTTTGCGGGAGATTGGGTTCGCAATTGGATGAAACAGATGGGGATGGGCAATGGCGAGGCCATTGAAAGCCCTTATGTCTCCAAGCGAATCTCGGGCGCCCAACGAAAAGTGGAAGAACGAAACTTCGAAGCTCGCAAGAGTTTGCTCGAATACGACGAAGTCATGGACTTTCAGCGGAAGAAAGTCTATGGCTATCGACAAGAAATCCTAGACGGTACCAGTTGCCGTGACTTGGTCATGAAGCAACTCTCGGAACAGATTCATTCGAATGTAGTTCAGTATTGCGATCCTCTATTCGGCGCAGAATCCTACGCAAAATGGGCCGGGGCTCGTCTAGGTGTGCAACTGGATCCGAAAGATTTTCGTGGTGTGGAAGCGGCCACTGCTGTCCTATACGCAAAGGATCAAGCGGAGAGAACTGCCGAGACGCAGATTTTGGATGCGATCGATGAGAACTTGCCACAAGAGACCGAGCAATCGGAGTGGAATTGGGAAGCGATGACCAAATGGGTCAACTCCCGTTTCAGCATGGACTATACCATCAGCTCATTGAAGAAGATCGATCGAGATCGCATGGACGAAGAGCTGATTGAAAAGGCAACGAAGTACATCGGCGATATCGACCTTAGCGAAGGTGATATCTACCTCAGCGACAACTTTGGCATCAACTCGCTCGTCGGGTGGATGGCAAACAAATTTGGCATTCGAGTAGATCCAAGTGAGCTTAAAGGACTCGAAGTCGAGCCGATTGCGGCAAAGCTATTAAAGAAAGCGGAAGACACCTACACCGAACGCGAATGCCAATTTCCAATCTTGGTCGCTTTCCGACGTTTTAGTCAGATGACTGGCCCCGAGCAGATGACCATTGACGGTGAATCCCTCGCAAACTGGGCTACGACCCGTTTTGATGATAATACCGTCGTCGAAGTCCTGAGTGAGGATCCCAACAAAGCGTTTGAGAATCTCGTTGAGATCGCTCGTAAGTCGATCAAGAAGGGCTTTGATCTTCGGCAACTGGTTGAAGCAAAAGCGCAAGAGCTTTTCGGTCGAAACGAAACATCAACTATCAATGACCTTACCATCCGCAACGACGAAAAACTGGAGAGTATCGCTCAATGGGCACGTTCCTCTGTACCATGGTCTGGCCAATCGTCTGATCTTGGGCCTTGGACAAAGCATGTTTTTGTCACCAAGCTTGTGCAGGCCATCGAGGATCGTTTCTTCCCTGAAATTCGCAGGATGGAACGAACCGTATTGTTGACGCAACTTGATTCCGCTTGGAAAGATCATTTGCTGGCCATGGACCATGTCCGCGCAGGAGTAAACTTCCGAAGCATGGGGCAAATGGATCCCAAGGTCGAATACAAACGTGAAGGCATGCGTCTGTTCGACCAAATGTGGCTTTCCGTCGGTGAACGAATGACGGATGTGATCTTCCGGATGGAAGCGATCGATTCTGATATCGTCGCCGACTCCTGGGTGGAAACCAGTGCAAGCCATGATGAGTTCGATTTGCGATCGACATTACAAGCAGAATCGTCGGCACTGCTTGCTGAAAAGCAACGTGATCTCGAGGCTGCGGAGAAAGCTGGAACCTCCGAGGAAGCTATCCCCACGATCCGAAACCGTGGTGATAAACTCGGTCGCAACGATCCTTGCACCTGCGGGTCAGGCAAGAAATTCAAGAACTGCTGCATGCGGAAACAGGTTTAGATTCATCGGACAATCGATACATTCGCTATAGTTCGCTGTTTGAGTCGAGAACCGCCTCAGATTGCTTTCATTCGTTCATTGGACGCGAAGTATCGTCCGATGAAAGTTTGTCTGTGGAGTTTCTCTTTGATAACATGACATTCGAACGAACATGTTTCGGCTTTGGAAGCGTTACTTACTTTTGGCAGGAGCGGCCGGCGGGTTGGCGTACGGCTCTCAGCATTATCAATTGGATGGTTGGCAGCATCTTCGATTGCAGCCAGTAACACAAACTCCAGCGGTTGATGACCAACAGGGCTGGGTGTTAGGCACAAAAGGCGTTCCCAATTCTTCCCATGCGATCAATCCTGCGGGAACAGTAGGGGATGCCAAACAGTTGATTCCTGTCTGGAATAACAGCTCGCTCCGGACCACATCGGCTAGCAAACCGTCTTCTTCGACGAAGAATGTAGCCGATCCTCGCATCCGAATCGCCAGTTTCAATCTGCACGCATTCAATGAAACGAAACTCCGCAAAGCGCCCGTCACGGAGACACTTGCACGTATCATTCGTCAATTCGATGTTGTCGCGATACAGCACGTTACGTCTCGACAAAACGATATCTTGCCCGTCCTCGTCGATCGAATCAACATGAGCGATCGCCGCTTCGAGTATATGATTGGACCGCGCGTCGGCGCCGATGGCCAAAAGCAACAATTCGCATTCCTGTTTGATACCGATCGTATTGAAACCGATCGCGATCAGCTTTACACCGTGGATGATCCGCAGTCCTTGATGGATTACGATCCACTCGTAGGCTGGTTTCGAGCCAAGCAAGTGAATCCTGTGCGTGCTTTCACATTCACCCTGGTCAACATTCGATTCGACCCGATCTATTCAGCCAAGCAACGTGAGTTGTTGCCGCAATTGGTGAGAACTATTCGGCAGGACGGTCGAGTCGAAGACGATGTTGTGGTGCTTGGAGATTTCGGATGCTCCTCGAAAGACCTTCAAAACGTTGCTGGGCTTTCAATGGTGCTAGCGATCGATGACCTCGCGACAACCGTATCGGGGGAATCGATGCTCGATAACATCTTGATCCCGACGCGATCGACAGATGAGTTTACAGGTCGAGCAGGCGTCATTGATTTCCTTCGTCAACTCAATCTGAGCTACGACCAAGCGATGCAGGTAAGTTCCCATCTCCCCGTCTGGGCCGAGTTCTCTGCCTACGAAGGCGGATTTGCCAAGTAGTGCGATTGGCTGAGCAACCCTTTTCTCTCACTCCCTAGGAGATAAATAGAGAAGCTGCCCGTCCGCGCCCCCAACAAGCAAGGCATTGTTTGAGTCAGCAGCAATGCAATATGCAATTCCATCGAGCGCATCGATGGTTTGTACCACTTGCGCAGTATCTGCTACAACATATTGAACGCGTCCGTCCTGACACGCGACAGCCAACTGGCTTCCATCGGACAGCCAACAGAAATCGAGTGGTACGCTTTCGAGCCTAACGAATCGCATCATTCGACCAATGGTAGGTTGCCAAAACCGAACTGTTCTATCCTGACTGATCGATGCTGCAACAGGGATTGTATCGAGAGAGCGTTGGCGAATTCCCAACGCAAACACTTCTTTCGTATGATTGATCAGTGTGCGTACAGGTTGCGGGTTTTGTTGCAACTCCTTCCAATCCCAGTATCGAATGCTCGTGTCGACACCTGCCGAAAGCAAACCTAATTCGTTTGGCAAATAATCGACAGCCATGACCGCGCGCGAATGACCTAGGAGCGTACCACGGTTCTGGCAGTCTAAATCAAAGATCTGCACCGATTTATCAGCACTTGCGGTTGCGAAAGAAGTGGAGTCGGGACTCCATGCGACACCGTAGATCACATCCTCGTGCGGCGAGGCATGTTTGATTTTCTCACCCGAGGGCCATTCGTACAATTCAACGCTCCCAGAATCCCCTGGATTGCCCCCCACAGCAGCAAGACGTTTTCCGTCGGGTGAGATTGCGACATCATGGATCGACAAAAGATTCGTCGGTAAATCTTGGAGCAGCTTTAATTCCGGCAAAGAGCGTACCTTCAAACCACTCTGCGAACCAACCACTGCCACGGCGCGTCCTTCGTCCATTACGACCGCAGTGATTGGTGCTTTTGATTCGGTTCCAGTTGCTGTCTGCCCTTGGCAGATGTGCTGACATGGAGAATAAATCGAAGCGGCGCAAGCTACGATCGCGAGAACGAACTTCATCATGAGACCAATTCTTTGACGAGTTCGCCACCTTGGTTGATCTGCACAGGTCGACCATCGTCCGTTTGCAACTCTTGCGATGGGTCCACACCTAACAGCGAGTAGATCGTGTAGGCCAAATCGCTCGGCGAGACGGGCCGTTCCGCAGGACTTTCACCGATCGCGTCGCTCTTGCCGACGACGACACCGCCTCGCACACCACCACCGGCCAACGCAATACTAAATACACGAGGCCAATGGTCGCGCCCACCACGCGTATTGATTTTGGGAGTTCGACCAAACTCTCCCATCGCTATCACCAACGTCTCATCGAGCATCCCTCGCTCGTCTAAATCTTCGACGAGGTTTGCAAATCCTTGATCAAACGTCGGGACCAATCCGACGCCAACTTTGGCACCTGCGAAGCCTTCCTTCAATCGCAAGACGAGCGATTCGTGTGTGTCCCAACCGTTGTAATCGACTGTCACGAACGGAACGCCATTCTCCACGAGCCTTCTCGCCATCAAACAACTTTGGCCGAAAGATCCTAACCCATACTTACCTCGGACGCTCTCTTTCTCCAGAGACAAGTCGAACGCTCGTTTTGTCTTTTCCGATGTTACCATGCGATACGCTTGTTCAAAGCGTGGGTCGGGATCGGCATTGTCCTCTTCGTGGCGGCGTTGAAATTTTTCTAATTGATCAACAAACGCGCGACGTCGATCCATCCGTTCAGAATCTACTCCCGGATAAAAATCTAAATCCTTGACACGAAAGTTTGCTTTGGATGGATCACCACCGATCGAGAATGGATCGAATGCTGTCCCCAAAAATCCAGCGCCCGCAGGACCTCGTATACTCGGGATGGCTATGTAGGGAGGCAGTACACTCTGCCCGCCTCGCACTTTGCTCAGAACTGATCCATAACTGGGGTAATCAATGACTGGACTCGGTTTGTAACCCGAGAGCATGTACTGATTCGCTATCCCATGTTCACCGAGGGGAGAAGTCATTGAACGAATAATCGCAATCTTGTCGGTCACCTTGGCCGTTCGCGTTAGTAACTCCGAAAGGTAGGTTCCTGGAACATTCGTCGCAATTGGTTGAAACGGACCGCGAACTTCCGCGGGGGCGTCCGGCTTTACATCAAAGGTTTCTAAATGACTCGGTCCACCATCCAACCAAAGTAGGATACAAGACTTGGCTTTGTTCCGACCATCGGTCGATCCGAAAGTGGATGAGCGGCCGAAAAGTGAAAGGCCGAATGCGCTTACGATTCCCAATCGGAGAGCATCGCGTCGAGCCATACCGTCGCATCGTTTGTTTATGAATTGCATACATTTACCATTCTTCACTAATCATTCTTCAGTGATTAGACGCGAACTCGCTACAGTGGAGCAGGCTCCATAGGAAATCCTCGAATCCTTGTCTCTTCGTTCCATCGCTCAACTCACTTAATTGTCTTATCCAATAATCGCGTTCGACATAGGTGGGTTTTCGGCTCAAGGCTCGCCAATAGAAATCCTCGAAGATATCGGCATCCTTCGCTTTCGATTGGATCCATTGTTCAAGTGCTCCTTTGGAGGAAGTAACTTTACGATTGATAAGTTCCCCATTGAGTTGATGCAACTTGGCTGGCAACGCACTGGATGCGGTGACACCTTCGCACGATGCTCGTCGCGAGCATCTGCCTAAGAGATCGAGCGGCTCCGAAGGAATGGTTGGATCGAACAATTGGATCGCTCGCGTCCCATGAGCTTCATCACCATAGTTGTCCGCAACGCCGGTGACATCGAATAGGGCATCAACATACACTTCGGGTTCGAGAGGTCTTTGCAGAGCGTGTGAGTAAAATCGATCATCGGCTTGATTTCTTGTGTTGGGTACGCTGGTTCGTCCATAGGCCTGACTCGTTGCAATCCTGCGAAGAGCATGTCTCAGACTGTATTTTTGTTCAACGAAATCTAAAGCGAATCGATCCAATAGTTCCGGATGTGTGGCTGGATTCGTGTCTCGGATGTCGTCGGCTGGCTCAATCAACCCGCGACCAAACATACCTCTCCAAAGTCGATTGACAAATGCTTTGGCGAAATATGGATTGTCGGGAGAGACTAGCCAATCCGTAAACGCTCGCCGCGAATCCACTTCGTTGCCCAAATTCCGAACTCCTGGGATTCTAGGTATCGCAGGTTCTCCGGTGCGAACGTTGGTGACGTCCCCACGAGCTGCAATCTTAATGATCTGCCCCCGTTCGATGCGAGCGAAGATTGCTGCCAAGCCATGATAGTCCTCTTGGGTCCAGCGATCGAGCGGGTGGTTATGGCAGTTCGCACACTGAAGCCGCGTTCCCATAAAAACTTGACTGACAAATTCAGCATGAGAACGCGCATCGCTCGATGCACGCGAAAAATTTGCGGCTCCTATTTGATGCGTATCTCCTTCTGCCAATAGTAAAGTTCTGGCCATTGCATCGATGGGCGTACCGTCTCGCAATTGCTGTCGAATCCATCGATGATAAGTGATTGAACCTACCTTGTCGCTCGGCTGGGGGAAGACACGAAGCAACATCGAGAATCGATATGTCCAATAATCGACAAATGCTTCGCTTTGCAATAACCGATCGATGAGTAACTCGCGCTTATCCGTTGAACCGTCCGACACAAAACCCTCTGCTTCAACTCGACTCGGCAATCGCCCGACGATGTCCAAATGCACCCTTCGGATCCATGTCGAATCGTCAGCTTCAGGCGAGACTGGCAAACGCAATCTTTGGAGAGTGTTGTTGATGTGCTCGTCAATAAAGTTCGCAGATGGTTCTGCGGAAAGGTCAATCTCATCCTCCGTCATTGGAACAGAGATACGCAGTGGAATCACGCGATCCAGGTAGCGAGCGATGATCGTGTGTTGCCCGCGACGATGAACGGTAGCGACCGAACGGGACAAGTCGATGCTTGTGGCAAATGAATCGCTCGGCGTGATGACAGTCCAACGCGTCACATCTCGATGCGTATCATCGTTGAAGTGAGCTACGACTCTCAGAGGCGATTCCTCGCCAACCGACGTCAATAGAACGTCGCGAGGCTCGGCATCGATCGACACGAGTTGACGCAATTGTGAACGCTTGGCTCCTTGTCGAATCCAATGGGTGAGGATCTTCGCCCCCTCCGGATCGAGAGCATCGCCACCCTCGTGATCCAAATCCATGGTCGGCTTGCGCAGGATAAGGCTCTTTGCTGGTTGACTCTGATGAATCCTCCGGCCTTCGTATTGCTGCACGATAGCAGCGTAGTCTGCCGCAGCATCCCCGCCAAGCAAGGAAAGTTGCAATCCACCACGTCCCGCAGCCGCTCCATGACAGGCGCCCGAGTTGCATCCCGATCGAGTCAGGATGGGGATAACTTCCGTATCGAAATCGATCTCCGGTTCACTCCATGCGAATGCGATTGCGAACAATATTGCAAAAACGCCCATCATACGTTAACGATTCCGTGGTCTTTCAGCGATAAACTACATTCTACAATTGCCTTATTATACCCTAACGATAGGATCGAAGTGGCGATCGCTAGAGGAACAGCTTTTTGACAAATGGTTTTGTTCGCAATAGGTGAAAACATAGTCTGCTTATGTAACCGATTTCCGCCCCCTTCCTAGCAATTCCGCTCCCGTATTCTGAGTCAACGACACTGTCATCAACGACATTGTCGAAGTCCATGACTTCGATTGTTTTCTCCGTCTTCTGCGTGTCCGTCGTCTGCTCGTCCAGGTTTGAATCGATCGCCTCTGGTAATCTATCGAGCATAGGCTCGCACACCATTGGTAGAGAACTCCCATCCCTTGCTTGAACGGCTCCCCCATGCAAACGATCTAACGGACTGACAATGGGTGAGTCAGGTTTTGCCAACACGTGGGTATAGATCATTGTCGTTTCTAGATCCGTGTGTCCCAACAGTTCTTGAATCAAGCGAATGTCCGTAACGTCCTGGAGCAAATGAGTTGCAAACGAATGTCCAAAGGTGTGCGAAGTAACTCGCTTCGTAAAGCCGCTCAGAAGCAAATAGGTTGAGGAAGTCGTTCAAGAAATCAACAACCCACACATGGGGGTGCTTAAGCGTCCATCGGGGGGGCTCGTTCAACATGGACGTTCCCTCTATCTATTGCTCCGTTGATCGCGACTCAAGCCACGATTGCCCATGGAGTGCGTTGGCATTACTGATTGGTTGGCACTCCAATTGCCTAGCTAACGCACCCGTGGCAAGGATGCTGGGGGCAAGGATGCTGGGGACACAGCTATTTGTTGTCACCCACCCTACTACTTTGACTTTTTCGGCTTTGTCTTCGCTTCGCAAAAACGGAACCAGTCACTACCAGGCACCTACCTGGTTCCAAAGCCGAGGAAGACTACGATTCAACTCACTTGCCAGCGTGAAAGACCAAGTGTGGGAGTTCGGGCAAGATGAGCTTCTCCATAGCAAGCCGCACGCCGGCGGTGGAACCGGGCATTGTTAATACAATCTTTTGGCCAACTCGCCCGCCACTTGCTCGACTAAGCATGGATGCTGCTCCGATGTCGTGATACGAGAGCATACGAAACAATTCGCCATAGCCCGGAATCGTGCCATCGTACATTGACTCGACAGCATCGACCGTGCAGTCACGAGCGGCGAGCCCTGTACCGCCGGTGATCAACACGGCGTCGCATCGGTCAACGTCGAGCATGGCTTTCACTTTAGATCGAATAGGCTCTTCATCATCCGTTACGATCGCGCGTTCCACAATGGAAAAGCCTCGTGCTAAACACAAGTCCTGAATCAGTTTCCCACCTAAATCTGTTTCTAGTGTGCGCGAATCGCTCACCGTCAAAATGGAAACAGATACTGAGTCGTTGGCTTCTTTGCGATGTTGTTGCGTGGATTCCGATGGCATCGATCTGAGTTGGACTTTCTAATATCGAGGATTCTTACGAGTTTGTCGCTTCGCTGACTTCCAGCTCGGGCAACCGAATCCTCACACCATTTTTGCCAAAGACGATAGGAATCAACTCTTTGGAAATCCCAGCGTCATAGGTAAGTCCGTAGTATTTGTGAGCGGGTGCGGACAGTCGTAGCACCCAGCGCAACAATTCGACACGGAGTGCTTGCAGCCATGGCAAGCCGGGCTGACTGATGATCTCCTCTTCGCCCACTTCGATAATCCAACGTTCCGCGGCGATGTTGATTTTTCCCCTGCGGCTCAGGTCCTTGAGTGCTCCTCGGATATCCGTTTGTTCCATGTAGCCGTACGTTACGTTCACAGCGTAGATATCGTTTCCAAGTTTGATGACTTCGTAGCGATTGGCGTCATCATAGGTTGCATTGGAGATCTGGTTGATATGGAATAGGGTAACATGCGAGGGGAGCACCCCAAATTTCTTCAGGAAAACACGAAGCGTAACAGGTGTGTAATCGTTCAATGTACGAATTGGCTGAGAGCAAAGAAAGACTGCCGCGCGATCGCTTTCCACGAGCCGTCGACGGCCTTGGATCAGTGTTCGGGCCAAGGGCAAGTTTTCTTCAATGGCGATTTGAATCTCGTCGACTTTATCGCGGAGTGCAACAAGCCAATCGATCTTCTTTCCTTCTCGAAAGCCGAAGTCGTAAAAAGCTTTGGCCATTTGCTTGCGTCCCCATTGCCAGATGAGCATGATGAGAACCAGGACCGCGGCGATCGTGATCGGAAAGTAGCCTCCGCTCGCTATCTTTGTGAGATTGCTACAAAAGAAGAGCATGTCGATGAGGAAAATTGGGAAGCACACCGCGATAACTAACCATAGTTTCCATTTCCAACGGTAGAACGCGACATAGCCAAACATGATCGTCGTGATTCCCATCGTGGCTGTGACCGCGATTCCATAAGCCGATGCGAGATTGCTGGCGGTCTGAAATGTCAGCGTCGCGATCACACATCCCACGAACAGCGCCCAATTGACCGATGGGATGTAAACTTGCCCCTCGGCTTCGTGGCTCGTATAGCGAACGAGCTGACGTGGGGCGAAGCCCAACGCGATCGCTTGTTTGACAATGGAGAACATCCCAGTGATGAGCGCCTGCGAGGCGATAAAGGCCGCGCAAGCCGCAACGATGAGGTCAAACGCGTCAAAGGCTTGATTGACTGTTTCGAGGCCTTCAAAATGGGGCGTGAGCGCGAAGTAAGTATTGCACCGCGGCGGCACACCCTTTTCCAGAATGTATCCCACTTGACCGGCATAATTGATAAGAAGACAGGGCAACACGATCGAGTACCACGCCAGCATCACAGGGCGTCTGCCGGAGTTTGCAGGATCGACGCTCATTCCTTCTGAGCAATGTTTTCCTGTTTGTTTCATGAAGTGACCGATGTCAGCGTACTTGGCTTCGCCTCCTGTGATAGCCAAAACAACGACACCAAAAATAGCGAACATCCCGAGTGTTGGGTAGCTCATGGCAAAGTCAAACGCGTAGTAAGGATTAACTGCCTTGAAGACTTCGGGGTTCCTGAAAATCCATGGCAATCCCTTCAAAGCGATCCATGGAAACCAAATGAGAAGCATGAACCAGCCGAAGAGTCCGCCGACTTTGCTGGTTCCTCGCCATTGCGGTTTGAACAAGATAAAAAGACTGATGATTGTTGCAGGAACAGCCCATTCAGCTAACGGTTCGTAGGCACCGAGCATACTCACAGCAGGAGTGATGATGCCGTCGGCAGCAAGCATACCTGCGGCAGTGACGACTAAAAACCCGAGAACACCAATGCCGACGATCTTACCCGTGTACCCTTGAAGTAGCCCCCAAAGAGCAAAGTCTCCACCCTCGCCCCGGTTGTCCGCCCGCATGATTAACAAATCGTACTTGACGGTTAAAAAAATCAACGCCCAAAAGACGAGGCTCAAACAACCGAGGGCCTCATTGGGAGATACAAGATTAGGGCCGCCCGTGGCGATCATTCCTGCAACTTGTTCGGCAGGTAAGCTGTGGTTATTCAGCTTGATCGTTTCTCGAGTCAACTCCATGACGCAGTAAAGAACCGATGTACCGATGTCACCATAAACGGTCCCGGCAGCTTCTCGAATTCGGGTGAAGAGCCCCGACCCATGACTATTTGATTTGATCTCGACAGGTGTAGAAGTACCTTCAGGTTGGTCATTTTCAGACGAACCGTCCTGTTCGTCATTGGTCGAAGAATTCACAGCTTATTTCCAAGTGTTATGAAAATCACGACGAGGCGCACGCTGCTCCTGTTGTGAGCGGCTACCATCATTTCAGCCGTGAAAACAATTGCAATGGGTGGTAGAGGAATCCTAAGAATTTGTTCGCTAAACTGAGATCCCAGAAAATCGCGGCTCGGACGGTTGAATTAAGATAAAATTCATTATTGGGGGGTTGCAATTTTGGATGCAACGGTAAACTACTCACATCAAACACATCGCACGTGCGAATCGCGAACGATGATGGATGAAACAAAAACAAACTTCCCCACTCAGCTCAAGATTGGATTTCGGGCGTGACCAATCTAGGTTGAGTGGGGTTTTTTTATTTTCAGTTCGATTTTTGAGTCATTGATTTTCTATCAAGGATTTGACAAGCAAAGTAGACTGAAAGCCGCTTAGATTGGAACAGCCGTTGGTTGGGTGAACACGATCCTCGTGTAGACTATGCATGATGAGTGGAAAGATCGCCAATACCATCGATGAGTGGATTCATGTACACGCGTTGAATCTCACGGAACCGACACGAAAAGTCATTGAAGAATGGTGGAGTCAACCTCCGCATTGGGGACCCATTCATGACTTTCTTTCTCAGCTTGGCACGCTACTGTCCGAGTATCCGGAGCTAGCGGCCGGCGTCGAAAGACTGTTTCGATTTGTCGACCGGACGCGAAGCCCCGGGAGCTTCATTGCCTTTTTGGAGCGAGACTTGGATTCACTGCCGGTGTTGATGCGGATCCTTTCCCTTGAGTCTCCTTCGGTCGAGTGGCTGGTCGAAGATCCTGACAGTTTCGACT
The DNA here is from genome assembly GCA_903858115.1 of uncultured Pirellula sp. Taxonomy (GTDB): domain Bacteria; phylum Planctomycetota; class Planctomycetia; order Pirellulales; family Pirellulaceae; genus JBKCUI01. The sequence goes on from CAIOHR010000242.1 coordinate 78,647, forward strand.
GGCTCCGCCTAACGGCGGGGCAGTCGGTGCCCGCGGAACACATGTCCGATGTAATCATCGCCGAACTTGGGGGACTCGAGGATGAAACGCATTTGCTTGCGACGATGCGTACGTTTCGACGCCGAGAAACACTACGGGTTTTGTGTGCATTCTGTTTGCATGGAATGCCCTGGTTTGAAGTCTCCCAACAGTTAACCTGGATTGCACAAGCGTCTCTCGCTGCCGCCATCCAAGTTGCTTCAAGAATATCTGTCAGTCGAAAGATCACACCACACGATCTGGAGAAGCGAATTGCCGTCGTCGGGTTGGGTGCTTACGGAGGGTGCGAGTTGGATTTTTGCCAGCCTCTCGAACTTCTTTTTTTTCGAGAATCCGTTTCACTTGCGCCATCCGCCGTGGATCAAGAGAAACTGCAAGAAGAGTTTGACAGGTTTGCGGCGCGTGTGGTGAAATGGCTTTCGCATCCAAATGGATTCGCTTACGAAGTCAAACAGCCATTCTCCGGCGAAGGAGATTTTCGCGTTGACTCGAGAATGGTGCTCGAAGGCCGTCGGTGGCTTCAACATGTTGAGAATGCTGGTCGGACCAAGCATAAGTTCGCGTTGCTCAAAGCGCGGCACGTTTTCGGTGATGCATCTATCAGTCAGAGTATTCTTGAAGAAGTACCAACACTTCTTTTCCAACGCAATCTCTCTGGATCCGACGTTGCTAGTTTAGGCGCTGCGTATCGACGGATTCATCGAAGAGATGATAAAGCGGGTGCGATAGGGGTCAATATCGATCGAATTGACGAAGATCAGGTGGTTCGTTGGCGTACGGAGTTGGAATTTTTTGTCGGTTATCTTCAACTGTTGCACGGTGGTGATTCCCTCTCGGTCCGAGAAGGCAATACGCTACGAGCCATTGATGCGTTGGCGAAAGAAGGATGTTTGACCGAATCGGAAAGAGGTATCTTGGCTTCGGCTCTCGGTCGATTTCAGACGGCAGCAATGCAATCACAACAATCGGTATCCCTTTTTCCGGGTAATGCGGAGAGAGACACAAAGGCCAACGGTTTCGTCGAGATGGATGCGTCGCAGCTTTTGGATGCAATAAGCAAAGTCCGACAGATTCAGCAACACCTCCAGGCAGAGGTTTTTTCTGGCGAAGGAAACGTGGCCGATGAATCCGACTTGATTTTGGATCCGAATCCCTCGCCTGCTTGGGTCGATGATTTGTTGGCGAAGCACCGATTTCAACGGACTCACGCAGCCTATCAACATTTGGTGGAACTCGCGCATGAGGAGATCAAGATGTTGTCTACGCGACGCTGTCGGCATTTTCTCGCCGCCATTGCGCCGCAATTGTTGAATAAGATAAGCCAGACGCCGGCTCCTGATTTGACTCTGGAGAATCTAGCCAAAACGAGTCGCTCGCTCGGTGGGAAAGGAGTCCTCTGGGAATTGTTCAGCCGGCACGAACCGAGCATGGATCTCTATGTTCGACTGTGCGGTGCAAGCCCTTATTTGGTGTCGTTGTTGGTTAATAATCCAGGCATGATCGACGAGCTGTTGGATTCATTGATGCTCAATCGACTGCCGGATGAACATCAACTCGAGACGATGATTTATGAGCTGTGCCGTGGTGCGGAAGACATCGCGCCGATTCTCGCGTCCTTTAAGAATGCCATGCACCTGAACGTGGGTGTCCGCGAAGTTCTTGGAAAAGAGAGTATCGCGGATACACATCGTGCGCTGTCCGACATCGCGGATGTATGTGTCAACCAAGTTATTGAGAACGAATATCATAACCTTATCAAGAAGCTTGGTGTTCCACGATCCGAGACGATGGGGACCTGTCGATTCGTCTTTGCATTCGTTGGGAAATATGGTGCGAGAGAACCAAACTATCACAGCGATGTGGGGCTGCTGTGCCTCTACGAATCCGACGGTGAAACGGCACCCGTCGGGATCTCTCGACGCCACATCGCATCATCCAATCAAGATTTTTTTCAACAGCTCGCTCAGCGCGTTTCGCAGTCGCTGAATCGCGTCGGGCGATTTGGCAAACTCTATGAGACCAAGATTTGGATCCTTGGGAATGGGCGATCCAACTTTCTTTCCTGGAGCCTACTGTCGTTTCTTCAAGCGATCGAAAGTGGAAGTCTATTGCCAGAGAAGCGTATCGAACTAGTGGATTTTCGAGTTTTTTGCGGTGAGAAAGAATTTGCCGAAATCGCCGAGACGCAAATCGAAACAGCCTTAAAGAAGCTTCCCTGGTTAGAAAGTGATACGCTATTCTTGCGTAGTCAGCGCCACGCACTGGAGTCTACAGCGCACCATCGCAATCTGAAGAGAGGATGCGGCGGCACTATTGATATCGAATGGCTTTGCCGAATACTTGTTTTGCAGAATGCAAACAAAGACTCGTTCCATCGAGTAAAAGGGACAGCAATGCTGGCGAGTCACCTTGCCACGATTGGGGGCCTCATGGACTCCGAATCGAAGTTCATTATCGAGAGTTACCAATACCTTCGTGGGGTTGAGTCTGGGCTGCGATTGATGAACACAGCCGCCAGGCACGATTTGCCACAGGAAACGATCGAGCTAGAAAGATTAGCGTACATTCTCCACGTTGACGGGGGCAAAGAACTAGAATCCGAGTGCGATCGATTCCGGTCGATGAATCGAAAACTTTTTGATCAATATGTCAAGTAAAGAGAGCAACGGAATTACCAATTGGATAGCGTTCTTGGCAGCAGTCCTGTTTCTCACTCGCATTCCAGTTTCACCTCTTTTTCCGCGAGAAGAGTTTGATCACCGATTAGCATTGCAGAAGTCGGTCCGCTTCTTTCCTCTTGTCGGATTAATGATCGGGTGTTTCACAAGCGTTGTGTTTTCGTCGGTCTCATTTGTTTGGTCGACCGCTGTTGCTGCATGCATTGCGATTGCTGCGGAGAGTTGGCTGACCGGTGCATTTCATGAAGATGCATTCGCAGATGCCACGGATGCGCTCGGGGGAGGTTGGACAAAGGAGCGAGTTTTAGAAATACTGAAAGATTCGCGTCATGGCACATTCGGCGTATTGGCATTGGTGCTGGGGATCGGTTTGCGTGTGTTACTACTCGCGGAGATTGGCCCCCAGATCGGATGGTATGCCATTCCAATTTCCGCCATGACGGGCCGTTGGGCAATCTTGTGGATGATGGTATTGCTGCCACCCATCGAAGATCGCCACACCATGGTTCGGGATGTGGGCAGCCAGACCACTTGGGCTGTTTTTCTATGGAGTGGAGCAGTTGCTATGGCTGCTTGGTTCCTATTCGCGGCCACGTTTCTGGGGCTGCGACAACTGTTCTCCACCAAAACAACGGGTCAGGTTTCCTTGGATCTTATGCCAAATCTCTTTGGCGAAGTGCTTTGGCTCGGCATCCAAATCGCCATTGCTAGTGTGGTTGTGAGCTGTATGTTTGGGAGATACGTCATGCGCCGCGTGGGCGGAGTCACTGGCGATTTTCTAGGTGCTAATTGCTTCCTCGTGCAGTTGGTTGTACTGCTACTATACGCAGCATACTCGTAACGACACTAAACAGCGGTAAGCATGTTGCAATCAATTATCTTGAAACCGATACCCCACACCGCGAACCGTTTCGATGGCAGCAGATTTCTCACCAATTTTCTTGCGAATGGCGCGAATGTGAACGTCGATCGTTCTCTCCAGTACGAGTGTGTCTTCCCCCAAGGCAGAATCGATCAGTTCGCAACGTTCAAATGCTCGACCCGGTTGGCGCATCAATGTGTCTAGCAAGCGAAACTCGCTTCGAGTAAGTTCGACCGGAATATCGTCGACCGTGACACGGTACTTTCTTCTGTCTAGACTGATCCCCTTTTGCGAGACGACGTCGGCATCGTCATTCTCTAATCCCTGTTTTCGACGCAGCAGAGATTTGATCCGCTCCAATAGAACCCGCACGCTAAACGGCTTGGTGACATAGTCGTCTGCACCTACTGAAAAACCAATCAACTGATCAGATTCCTCTGACTTTGCGGTAAGCAGGATAACATTGATCTTGCTCGTTTCTGGACTGGCTCTCAATCGTCTGCAAACTTCGACACCATCTACGATCGGCAACATGACGTCGAGGATCATGACATCCGGCAATCGCAACTGCGCTTGGTTAAGTCCATCTCGCCCATCAAACGCTTTAAACACTTCGTATCCAGCGCGATCCAGGTTGTACAGAAGAACCTCCGAGAGAGCTCGATCATCTTCAACGACTAGTACTTTGGTGCGAGGCATACTTATTCCATAATTGAGTAATAGCGATTCAGGAATTCCCTGAATCATTTGGATCTGTGGCCGTAGTGATAGCCGGCCGTCGGTGTCGGACGATTACGCCATCCACCATGTAGATTGTGTCTTCGGCAACGCTCACCGCATGGTCAGCGATCTGCTCAATATGTCGCGAGGCCGAAAAACAATGCATCGCGGCATAAATCTGACTGCTATCCCGCGACATCAGTGAGTTCAGTACTTCAATCACTTCAACGTTTTTTGCATCCACTTTGTCATCATCTTTGATGACGCGAAATGCCATTTCCGTGTCGCGATTCACAAAAGCGTCTAGGCTCCTGCGTACCATGGAAATCGCCATGGTCGCCATCTGATCGATACCCGACGGAATAGGAAATTCAGGATGGGGACAAAGACTGTCGGCGCGCTGGGCAATATTGCACGCAAGATCTGCCATGCGTTCCAAGTCGTTGTTGATTTTCATCATCGTCGTGATTCGCCTGAGGTCGGCTGCCACCGGTTGGTGTAATGCCAACATTTTCAAGCAATCTTCTTCGATTCGTACTTCGCCGCGATCCACTTCATTGTCGCGGTCAATAACCTCCGCTGCCAACGATCCTCGTCTCTCCACCAAAGACTGTACGGATTTTCCAATCATCTCCTCTACACTTCCGGAGAGGCGTAGGAGCGAATTGTGAGCGTCGTTAAGGTCTTGACTAAGATGAAGGGACATTCCGGCTGCTTTCGAGTTGTGCGGCTATAGTAACACTAGGAAATGAAGAAATGATGAATATAACGTGAAGAGATGGTTCTGTTCAGAACGCTTTTTCCAAGAGCAACTATAGGTAAAGCGTTGCGTTCATGGTTTGACCACGAATAATACGAATGTCACGAATAGGAAAAATGGGCTGAACATTCGTGTGAATCGTCCGATTCGTGGTCCAAAACACGATATTCGCAGTGCCATTCGCAGTGCCATTCGTGCGCGGTACAACTGGTCGCAGCGTACAGACACGCCCGACAAAAGTCCGGCCTTGATGGTAGCCTGGGACCATTGTCCCGAGCCGGTGGATTTTCCAAAAGTTATTGACGGCCGATACGCCTATTTGCGAACTGCTGCCAGCAGGCTGTGCCAAGCGAAACTCTCCGAAGCAGCGGCTCTTTCAAAGGCCTCCGAGGCAAACAATTTGCACCGTTCAGATTGCCCATCCAGCTTCAATAGTGTGGCAATCAACAGCAAATCAGCAGCGCCATCCGTTTTGCCCTCAAGTGCATTTTGAGAGAACTGATTGAGACTTTCCTGAAGTCCAACGCGAGATGGTTCCAAGTAATCACGAAGTGTTGAGCCCCCCAACTCGGATGGGACGATCTCGCCACCCGCAGCAGCGGACATGTTCAAAAGATCAAGTACTTTTTGCAGATCCGTTTCGGTATCCGGGGTGAACAGCTTGAGAATGGCATGGCGAAGGTATATCCCATGACTCATAGGCTGCCGGTTACTGGCCATGGCATCGCAAGAACGAAGGGCACTCGGCATGTCACCCGCGAGCACCATCTCGTCCACCAGCCCAATCGCAGAATCGGACCAAACCGATGAGGTCGATGTTAGAGGCTTTATCGCCGGTTTAGCAACAACAACGCTTCGCGAGGATGTTCGTCCTTCGGATAATTCACTCTGTGCTGAGACGAGTCGCATCGGAGGTCTCACCAATGGGCGTTCCGATTCTGCTAACACTCCGTTTGCATATTCATCGCGATCATCCAACCAATTCGAAACAGGCATCAACGCGGAGCGAACAGCTGGTGCATACCCTAGCTTTGTTCCATATCCGACCTGAATCGAATCTGCAGGGGGATAACAAATCGGCGTGTGGTAAACGGGAGTGTTGCAGATTGGTGTCACAAAAACGGGGGGAGCATAGTAATGAATCGGGGCATAACACCAAGGACTGATGTAAGATGGCCGAATTACCATCGGGCGATAGTAATGTACGACGGGGCGGTAATGTACGACCGGATGGTGATGGACAACGGGGCGAAAGTAATGAATGTAAGGGGCTGGATAGTAAAAGGACCTGTAGGCCGGAAAACTAGAGAAATAGGAAGCTCCATGCCAGCCGCCACCCCAGCACCAGTTTCGGTATGGAAAGTGGGCGGAACATTCCGATCCTCCGCCGAGGGTAGCGACACCCGCAATGGCTCCCAAGAATGCAGTACGAACTCTTCTGATCCACGTCGGTTTTTGGTTGGTGCTCATGAATTGCTCCAGGCCCTGCAAAGGACAATTAGGGGCTCGCTTTAAAGCTCTGCGAGATGTTTGATGACGAGCATCGTGCTTTCTTTTCTGAACGAAGTAATTATCCGAGATGCTTAGGCCGCTGCCAACTAGCGGATTCCAATTTTGATCACAAAAGTCACGTGCTTGCACAATCAATGCAAATCTGAAGAAGACGTTGCGACTTGAGGTTGCTTGAAAAGAATACAATGATTCAGGCAATGACAGTTGGGCGGTGACATCTGGGGCATCCTCGACCATTTACCAAGGAACGACTCACCAACGACGGCAACTTATGTCTCTACGAAAACTCAAACAAAAGCTTGCGACTCCCATTGTTGCGATCACGCTACTCGGTTCCTCATGGAATGGAAACTCCCTCTGGAACGCATGTTTCGCGGAAGAATGGGGACGATTTCGAGGGGCAAATGGAACGGGGATCGCCGGAGAGCTTCACTTGGACGAGGGGATTTCGGATGATGTTTTGCGGTGGAAACGAGAACTACCGGCTGGGACATCTTCGCCCGTTTTGGTTGACGGAAAACTCCTGATAACCTCGTATTCTGGGAACGACCGCGTCGTCCATTGTTTTGACTCCAAGACAGGGGAGCCTAAGTGGGAATGCAAGTGGGACAAATCGAGAACGGAAGTTGCGACTCCACCCAATGGACCAGCAACTAGCACTCCCGCTTGCGACGGCCAATTGGTTGCAACATTCTTTCCTGATACCGGTCTAGTCGTTTGCTCGACGGACGGTGAAAAGAAGTGGGCAAAAGACCTTGGGCCATTCTCTAGTATGCACGGATTGAGTGCTTCACCAATTCTCCACGAAGGATTGGTGATCATGAGTGTAGATCAGCTAGTCGAACCCTACATCGTTGCTTTCGATGCACAAACAGGAAAGCAAAAATGGCGTGCCGATCGTTTGATCGGTGTTACAGGCGGATACTCGACATCGTCTGTCATGAAACTTGGGAATCGAACGCTGATCATCAGTGCATCGCCAGGTGAGATGGTTGCTTACGACGCAAAGTATGGTGAGAAAGTTGCTAGCGTTACAGGATTAACAAACGCACCCGTTAGCGTACCTGTTGTGGTTGCCGATCGAGTTTACTATACGGAACCGAGAGGCGAACCCATTCCCATGGAAGCGCTCGGCAATGCGGACAAGAACAAGGATGGTGTCATTGAGCTAGAAGAAGTCAAGAACTCGATTGGAACCGCCAGGCTCATTCAGCGGATCGATACTGGATTCGGCAATAGCGACGGAAAAGTAGACCAGGCCGAATGGGAAAAGGGCTTCGGTTCTTTTCTTAACAAAGGTGGTTTTTCGTGTGTCCGTTTTCAAGAAAAAGGTGAGTCTATCACTGCGGAAGTCGTTTGGAAGTACGAAAAAACTACCCCTTACATCGCTTCGTCGCTGATCATCGATGACGTTGCCTACGTTATCAATGATGGTGGCATACTTATGGCGTTCAACACCGACAATGGCGAGATGTTGCAACGCGAACGGGTGCGCGGGGGTACCGGCGGATACTATGCTTCACCGATTGCAGGTAACGGCAAGATCGTTCTTGCGAACCTAGAGGGCAAGGTTACGATGGTTCAGTCTGGCAAACCCTTCAAAGTACTTCGCACACATTCTCTCGACGAGCCGATCGTGGCAACTCCATCGATTAGCGATGGGCACCTGTACATTCGATCGGAGAATCAGCTCTTTTGTTTCGGTACCAAGGGATAGCTAGACACGGGCTCGTCTACGAAAGACAAAATTCTCTACCGCAGTCAGTGGATTCCACTGCAATCATTCTTTGACTAGCCTAGCAATGACTTGTTGGGCAATGACGGGAAAGTCTTGGGATGTCTTGGGAGCTGGGGCAAAAGGAGGGGTTGAGTCAAAGTCATCCGCGCCACGCAAGGGCAATGCGCCAATACGTGTCCAGGCCATGTCGTAAACGGAATAGGAAACGTGAAGCCCTTTGGTGACTGCATCCACTTCTCGCTGTAGATCGTAAGCCGTTACGGCTGAGTTCATGTAGATCGACGTTTCGATCAACCAATCACGATAGTACTTTGCTTTCTGCACTTTACTGCCGAAGGCCGTTTCCAGCGCACGAGCGGAACCTCTGACTGCCAGCATGACTCGGTCCAGCAGGGAACGAACGGCATGACTAAAGGCGATGTTGGCGAAGTCGGAAGGCGAAAGATAGATATCGACAGCAGCAGTGACTGCGCCACATCCAGTATGGCCCATCACAATAACGCTTTGAAGACTCTTTCGAAGAGCAGTTGCTGCATAGTCGACACTGCCAAGACATTCCAGCCCGAGCACGTTGCCCGCGACGCGAACCACGAAGAGGTCGTTGGACGAACAATCCAATATGTGCTCCAAAGGGACGCGTGCATCCGCGCAACCCAAAACCAACGCGAAGGGTTCGTGCGCTGGTTCCAGTCCGCTAACGATTGGCACACCTAGCTTAATCGGATTGATCGGAATGATCTTGGGCGGCAAATCTCGCTTGCCACTTCCGATGTCTTGGACATGCTCAACAAGCTTAGCAAAGCGTTCGTTTCCATTTGCCAAAAGCTTTAGCGATTCGCGATTGTTTTTCGGCCCCTTGGATTCGAGGGGAGCGTGCGGATCAAAACGGTAAATGATGTCCATAGTTCAATTCTTCTGTTTGAGGGTATTTCCGAAAATCTGCTTCACGGAGCGTTCGATGGTTAGGCACATTCCATCCAAATCCAGGTCGTCTTCATCGAAGCCGAATGGTTCTTCGATGTGCTCTGCAATCGTCTCCATGCCGATCATAAAGTAAGAAACAACAATCGTGATCAAGACTGTCCACCAACCAAAATCATGTGCGATACCCCAAGGGAAAGAGAGCAAGACGAGAGTAATGCACTGACGCACAAACGTTCGATAACTTCGAACGAACGGCGTCTTAGCAATTCGCTCACAGGCTCCGCAAACTTCGAGCAATTTCGCAAGCTCCAAGTCTATGGTGCGCATCTCATTTCCATCCATCTTTTCCGAAGGGATTCGAGTGCTAAGCCACCGATAGATCGCATGTGCGGTTGAAATAGGTGCATGAACAGCCCGCTGGTCTAATTCCGAGTTGGGCGGATCTTCAGGTCGCGACGCAGGGATTCCTCGCAAATGATCTCTGAGCTGACAAGGGAACGACGCGATCAAACTAGCTAGCATCGCTCGCTCTTGTTCATCGGGACGACCGAACTCGATCAGCTTGATGGAAAGATTTCGCGAAGTGTTCACCAACGTGCCCCAGAGAGTTCTCGCTTCCCACCATCGACTGTAAGCCGTGTTTGTCCGAAAGACCAGCAACCAGCCCAGTACAACCAAGAGAGCGGCATGAATATCGGAAGGCATATCCAAATACTCACGATACTGAGAATTGTCTTTCCACATTGCCAGCAAGCTATAGACGCCCATGCCTGCCGCAAGGAACGACACGGAAAGTAGTGTCTTCGAGGATGCAAGCGGGCGAATCGTATCTCGAAATGGCATTCTATTTTCGAACCTCCATGCGAGTTATCCAAAGCGGCACGATGTTTGGCGATGTTGCAATCATCATGGCTGCAAGTTGATTTGCTTCTTCGTTGCGATCGAGCATTCTCAGGGTTTGAACCGTCCTGGCCCGAGATTCTAGCCACCCCTCGCTTCCTGGTTGTAACCCCGATGCAATGCGACGGTAACGACCCAGTGACTCTTCACGTAAAGTCGGAATCGCTTGCATCCAACGTGCGGATTGATAAGGCCACCAAACGCTTCGCAAGGACTCTTTCTCCTTACTCTCGAGCTCCGTTTTTGCTGTCGCCAGGTCTCCGTTCCATCCGACAATCGCTATCTTGTACAACACAATGGAACGAGACAATTGCTCTCGTGTTGCCTTGCCAAGATTCGCTTTCGGCTCACGGCCCGATAACATCACAAGCCGATCCACAGAGTCCGTAAGAATCTGTAGTAGTTCTCGTGGTACCTGTGTTGAGGAAATAAACTGGGTAAACAATAGTTCACACTGAAGCCATTGATCAAAAACATCGCCTGACTCTAACTGCAAAAGTGAAGTGTCTACAACCGACCATTCCCATCCTGCTCCTACCTCCATGAACTTCAGCCGGTCCCCAAGCGTTATCAACCGACCATCCTGCGTTGTTCTTATCGCTGCCTGCAATCGAGACATTGCTTCGCTGGCTTGTTTCCGTGCATCCACACCGAGCATCGAACGATCCAGCCAGGACTGTTGAGACAACAAGCAGAAGAGCGATGTGAACGTTATCGTGCGCTGAATGGCAGTTTGCCTCCCTGCTTTTCCAGAAGCAGGATCCTCTGTTAGTCGGTCTTTTGACAGTTGTTGAAGTCGCTCCCACCGTGCAAACCAGAGTTGGGTAGCTTCCCAAAGCTGATCGTTGGAAAGGTAGAAATTTTGAAGAGATTCTACAGCCGCCGCAGATTGTTCCGATTCCGGCCATATCGACAAAACATCTAGCCAAATTTGTTTGCGCAACAAAAGTAGAGACTCTCGTTTGTCAACTGTCTCTTGATTTCGTTCGGTCCCAATTCGCAGTAGCCCTTCTTGAACCATGCGAACGGCGGTCATCGAAGTGCCTGGTGCTTCTAAAATATGGGAATAAGTCGTAGCCGCTCGATGGAACTCGTGGGCAGCATTTTCGAAATCGTTCAAACTACCCCATATGGCCGCTATTCGCCTCGCCATTTGAAATGCCAACGTATCATTCTTCTCGTTAGCTGCGAGCGATTCTACTTGAGAGAGCTTTTCGATTGCGTCCTCCCATCGTTTGTCGGCCATGAGTTGCTTCACTTCGGATAGCAGCAGCTCGATAGCCAACGTGTTCGATGGCATCGTTTCATTCGACTTGGAAACACTCCCTTTCGATGTGACCAATATCGCATCTGTCCGACTAGCCCAATACCCACCGAATCTCTCCGCAATTGTCTTCTTGATACGCAGCGCTTCGTCAGCGGAACTAACTTTCTCATTCGCAAGAGTTGCTGCAAATTGTTCAATCGCCAACTGAGGATTGGATTCCCAGCCACCCGCGTCTCGTATCCATCGAAACGCCGTGTCTAAGTCACCTAAAGCTCTTGCTGCCTCAGAACCAATCGAAGCGATCGTTACCATCCATTCGCGCCGAAGCTGCGGCAAAGAGGCGACTGAATCCGCTGCGGAAATCGCGTCTTTTGGGCGATCCAAAAGTAGCAATGCTCGGCATTTTGCTATCTGGAGTTTCGGGCGATCCGCCCATGTGGGACCAATGCGTCTCTCTGCCTTCTCTAGAGCAGTCATCATCTGTGTTCCAGCAGCCAATCTCTCGTCACTTTTTGCTGGATAGATCATGCCGCGAAGGGACAGTAAATCGCACGCTAATAGATTTATCTCCGCGATGAGCGCACTCAATTCGCCAGCCTCGACTTTGTCGGAGGAATTGACTGAGATTGTGGGGGTCTTCTCCACTCGGTACTCGAGTTCCTCGAGCTCATCCATTGCGACTCGAATTCGCTTCAAACACCAATCCCTTAAAGCCGCGCGATTGGGTGCAGCAACATAGAGTGAAACTCCACTTCGCAGAACATACCATTGACACCAGGTCGACTTGAACTGCCCCCAAAGTGATCGCGGATCATTCTGTTCCGCTGGGTAGAACTCGGCGATCGTTTGGAGTTGTAGATCCAGCGACGACAGGGAATCCAAATACTTGTTGAACTCTGACGCAGTCTTGGCTGCAGTGGACTCCATGCACAGCATTCGCCATTGCGCTCTCTCCTTGGAGCTTTGCCCTGATTCAGCTAGACTTCGTCTGTGCTGACATACTTGGATCGCGGTCTCGTAAAATCCCTTTTCGATCAATTGCCCGACATAAAGTCGATCAGGATGTCCGTCTATAAATCGAGTTCCAAAAGGTGCGGAGAGACTACCCTCAGGAGCAGTCGAAGATTGCGCCATTCCAACCTGGGCGCCAAAGCAAACCAGAAATACGATAAACGAACGCACATTCTGCTGCATCGGGAGTAAAATTTTGAGGTATTTGATTCGTGAAACAACAAAAATGGAGCGGAACCACTTTGCTCTCTTGTATGCGGAACTGAATTGCATCAGGATAACAGAGCCAAAAATGTTGTGTGGACCAACATTTTCCTCTCAAGGATGATTCTATGCAAACAACGACCTATGCGGGAGACCTCCGTTCGAGAACGATTGGAGGTGAGTCCCAACCCATCTGCAATCCTGAGTTGCTTCAGCGCTACCAACATTTGTTGGAGGATCGACGTCTGCAATGGATGAGCTACCATAAATTGGATCGGATCCTGGGGAGCGGAGGTCAGGGGGTGGTCTTTCTGTCCGAACGCCGCGGTGCCGATGGGTTTGCATTACCGGTCGCGATGAAAGTGTTCTCACCCGAGCGTTACGGAACACAATCCTCTTACGATGAGGCTATGCTTCGGATTGGGACTGTAGCATCTTCCGTAGCAAGAATCCAGCATGAAGGCGTACTTAGCGTCCATGATTTTATCGATCGAGGGCGCATTCGATTGCTCATCATGGAATGGATCGACGGGTATGATCTTCGAGACCTTTTGCGTTCAGAACGATTGGCTAAAATCCGAGGCCGACTACCGTCGAAACGTTGGGAGTATATCAACAACGTGATCGCGACCGCGGGCCCCGTGCATGCGCGATTTAAGGCTGGCGTTGCTGTCGCGGTAGTACGCGATTGTCTTGCTGCATTGGCAGCGCTTCATCGCGAAAACATCGTGCATGGCGACATAAAGCCTTCCAATATCATGATCAAGCGGACAGGGCATGCCAAACTCATCGATATCGGGTCCGCCTTTTCTATGGAGAAGCAGCCGAATATCTTCACTTGCACGCCTGTGTATGCTGCCCCCGAGGTACTAGAGAACTCCCATGTTTCCCCTCGAAGTGATTTAGCATCCTTGGGCTATGTTTTGGTAGAGTTGCTTTCGGGCCAGCCCTGTTTTTCAGAAACGGAATCCTACAAATCACTGTTGGAACAAAAACGAACATTGCCCAATCGACTCCAAGAGCTTCTGCCGCAGGAAGTTAGCTGCAATCCGCTATTGATGAATTTTTGTCGGGGGCTAATTTCTCCAGACCCCGCAAGGCGTTTCCCGAGCGCCGAAGCCGCAGAGTTGTTGCAAGAAGGGGCCGCTTCCTTTCATCGGCAACTTGTTCTCAGCGATCTTGCAAGCGAGTACGACAATGATATTCGAGTTTGGATCGAAGAACTAAAAGAGCTTGATGAATATTCTGAATAGAAAGTTGCGATGACTTCCCAAATTTTCCGCCGAAAGTCCATTTCCGATCTACAAGAAAGTCCCGACGTCAGCGGAAACGAACATCGACTCGCGAAGAGCTTAGGACTTCTCGATTTGACATGCTTTGGAATTGCGGCTGTGATCGGAGCCGGAATCTTTTCCACGATCGGAAAAGCAGCCGCCAACGGCGGCCCGGCAGTGAGTGTTCTGTTTGTGATGACTGCAATCGCATGCATGTTTTCGGCTCTCTGTTATGCAGAATTCGCTTCTCGAATTCCGGTCAGCGGAAGCGCTTATACGTACTCTTACGCAACCTTCGGAGAAATCTGCGCGTGGCTCATCGGATGGAATCTGCTTCTCGAGTACGCGATCGGCAATAGCACGATCGCGTTCTCGTGGTCGGATTACTTTGTCAACTTGCTCAAGGGTGTGGGGCTCGAACTTCCTTCATGGCTTATCACGGATTACTATTCCTGCTCGCTCGCAGCCCAAGCTCCCTCTCCAGATGCCAATCAACAAGCCCTGATCTCGATCTGGGACGCAGCGCCTCAATTGGGAGGATTGCGAATGTTGTTGGATTTGCCGGCACTCGCGATCAACGTGCTCATTTCTGCGGTTGTATTCGTTGGAATCCAAGAGTCTAAAGTCTTCAGCAACGCAATGGTATTCTTGAAGCTCTTTGTCGTTGGGCTTGTGATCTGCGTTGGCTTTTTCTATGTCAAGCCTGCGAACTGGAGTCCGTTTGCACCCAACGGTGTTTCTGGTGTGCTCAGTGGAATCGCATCTGTTTTCTTCACTTACATCGGGTTCGACGCCATTTCCACTACAGCGGAGGAGTGCAAGAATCCAAAACGCGATCTGCCCCTTGCGACGATGTTGACATTGCTAATCTGCACGGTGCTTTATGTCATCCTGGCGTTCGTGCTAACAGGCATGGTTCCATATAACGAACTCAACGTTTCTGACCCGTTGGCATTGGTATTCGAAAAGCATCAGTTGAATTGGTTAGCCGGCGTGATATCTGTAAGCGCCGTGGTTGCCATTACAAGCGTCTTCTTGGTATTTCAAATTGGGCAACCCAGGATCTTTATGAGTATGGCACGAGACGGTCTGCTGCCAAAACGATTTGCTAAAGTCCATCCGCGATTCAAGACACCCACTTTTGCAACCATCATCACCTGTTTGGGCGTAGCCATCCCCACTCTCTTCTTGAATGCAGACCTGGTACTAGATCTATGTAGTATGGGGACCCTGTTCGCGTTCATGTTTGTATCTGCAGGCGTATTGGTTTTGGAGACGCAACCGAACGAAGCAGAGAAAGCGTCCGGCTTTCGAGTCCCGTACATCAATGGACGGTGGATCATGCCTGTTCTGTTTGTCGCGTATTTGGCCCCATGTGTAGCGGGCTGGCTTCCTGAGAATCATCAGGTTTTGTCGCCTCTGCACTGGTCGACAGCAATCCAAGAGATGGACTTAACCCGAATTCCGTATCTTGTTTTCTTCCTTGTGTTCTTGGTCTTTTCTGTTCTTGCTGTCCGCGGCAATTGGTCCGTCATACCAGTATTGGGAGTGCTAACTAATCTCTATTTGATCGCAGGATTGGGGCATAGGAATTGGATCCTCTTCTTTTTCTGGTGCCTAGCAGGGTTCGCCGTCTACTTCCTTTATGGATACTGGAATAGCAAATTGCGTTGAGCAAAGCCATAGTCTCATCGAATGGTATTCATGCGATTCTATCTATCGCATCAGGTTTGAACGGATGGTTGTATTTGACCCAACCGCCCTAAGAATCGCTTCTCGTTCTAATCGCCAACGAATCGGCGGATAGATCGCCAGCAATGGACGTGTCACGCTTGATTTAATAGCCGTTGGTGAGTCATGCTGAATACCGCGCAACGCATCCACTTCTGCTTTCGCTCGCATCCACTTGGTCGCCTCGTGAACCGAGTCGCTTTCCTCCATGAGTTTCTCCGCATTGGGAATTGTTGGAAGCATCCAGAAAGAGAAGGTTGAAGAAAGAAGAAATGGGAAGAACATCGATAGACCGCAGATAGCGGTGAAGCCCCAGAACAGGCTCAATCTATCAGACACAATCCATTTGCGCGCGAAACGATACGTGACGAAGAGAAGCAGAAATGGAACAAAAGTCATCCAAATGAGTGCATTCATCCATATCCAAAACAGGTTCCCATTTCCGTGGATTGAGTCGGCCATTACCCCGTAAAGTACAGCGGTCATGATCGACACTACACCGGCTGAAAAACAGGCGATAATCGGTTGCCGAAAACAAAGGGAAGCTCCTGCCTCCTGATTTACAACTCGATAACAAACGCGAGGCGTTGCCTCGAAAGCAGTGTGTTCCGAGGCTAAGCTCTGGAACGAGGGGATAAAACATTGGCCGCACTGCGTCAGCTGCGGTTCTCGACGAATGTCGATCACTCAAGAAAACCGGGGCTAGCGCCCAAACGGCTCATTAACCGGTAAAACAGTTAGCGATTGGCTTAGCTAACCGCCGATTTGGTACATCGCACGCTGCGGTTGCAGGAATTGACTCGTCGAGATCCCGTGCGATGCATATTTGGCCCCAACACAGTTTGCCACGATTGCATAAATCGCTTCGTCCGACGCTCCACTCTCGACCGCTTGACGAAGGTCCCATTCTTCACGTCCGAATAAACAATTCCGGACCTTGCCCTCGGCCGTCAACCGCAATCGATTGCAACTTTCACAAAATGGTTTCGATACGGGATCAATAAACCCAACGCCACCCGATCGGTCCGTTCGCCCTGCGAAACCAAAATCCGTTGCAGGTTGCGAGGGATCGGCTCTTTCTAATGGCACCAACGGGCCAAACCGATTCTCCAAAATCGCTCGCAGCTCGTCACCCGTCACCACTTGATCCCGGCTCCATTGGCGATCCGCATCCAACGGCATGAATTCAATGAACCGAATAAAGAGACATCGCTCCAAGGCAAACTCCACCAACGGAATGCAATCTTCCAGGTTGATATCACGCAACACCAACGCGTTCAATCGCACAACCATATTCGTTGGCAAAGCAGACTCAATGCCCGCGATCACTTGCTCGATGCCGCTTCGACGCGACATCTTGCGAAACGATTCTTCTCGAATTGTATCCAAAGAGATATTTACATGCGTCAGCCCCGAGTCCGCCAATTCTCGAACAATCGGTGGGAGCAACATTCCGTTGGTCGTCATGGCAATCTGCTCCAGGCCCTCGATGTTCGCGAGTCGCTTCACCAATCGGCCTAGGTTTGGCCTCATCAACGGCTCGCCACCCGTCAAGCGAACTTTTTTGATTCCGCTCTTTGCTAAAACCTGAACGATCCGCTCGATCGCTTCGAACGAAAGAAGTTGATCTTTTGCGAGAAACCCTTTCACGAATTCCGGCATGCAATACCTACAACGAATGTTGCAGGCATCCGTAACGCTTACACGCAACGATGTATGAATACGGCCAAAAGAATCCACCAAAGGAGGAAACATCATGGCTCGCTCGTTGGTTGAGGGTGGATCCATTTCGGTGCAGCAACCGTGAACCACTCTTTCTTCCAAATCGGGACCCGACGCTTGAGTTCATCGATGAGCCATTGCCCTGCTTCAAACGCTTCTGCTCGATGGGGTGTGCTAACCACGATCGCGACACTCGGTTCCTTTACCTCAACACGGCCGATGCGATGGACCATGCAGAGCTTCTTAACGGGCCATCGTTGCTTGGCTTCGTCTGCCAATTCGTGCATTTTGGCAAGTGCCATCTCAGCAAACGATTCATATTCCAAATAAGCCGTTTCAATACCATTGGTCCAACGGCGCGTCGTCCCAAGGAACATTAACGTGGCACCGCACTCTTCGTCAGTGCAAAGGGAGACAAGCCTGGAGACAGGTATCGGATCGGTTGTTATCTCAATCATAGATCCGAATTGTTTGCTTAATTCGCAAATACGTCTAGATCGAGCGTGGCAATTTCGTCGCCGTTTATCAATTGTGTGGTATCCATCACACTCTCGAAGTCGAGGAAGCTTTGCGATGGTGACTCGATCGGTGCATTATTTGATGTTCCGTTCATTTTGTACACGAATACGCTTCCTTCCCCGACAACCTTCGATTTTTGAGGGCTAATGAACAAGCCTGTGGACTCATCAATTCCGATCCCAGTCCTCTCAGGGGATCGGCAGATCGCAGTCCGCAATCGCATGGAGCGGCCTTTTTGGGAAAAATGTTGGTCCACGATGGCTTTGGTCAACATCGTAAATCCCCGCGACATCGTTGGCTCGCAATAGCCCCCAGAAATCATCGAGTCGGAAGCGATCGCCGCTCCCGCACTCGTTCCGCCAACAATGCCACCTCGATGGATCAATGCCTTCAAACCGGACTCAATCGGCGTTCCTGCATAACGTTCTGCAAGTCGACTTTGATCTCCGCCCGCAATCCAAACCGCAGTCGCTTGCTCCAAAAGCCGCAAAGCCGAATCGTCTCGAAAGGAAGCTTCGCGATTGTCCATGTGCAGAATTGCTAAATTGTGCCATCGAAATTCGGACCAGTAATCAATGAATCTAGCAAAGTCGCCCCGATCCGATTGCTCTGATGCCGTGGGGATGACGACCAAGGTCCCTTGTGACCCTTTGCCTCTTTGGTAAAAGCGATCGCGAACGACTTTAGGAATCGTTCCGCCTCCGCAGAGCAAAAGCGTACCTTCTGCCTGCAATGATCCTGTCCCATTACTTTGCATCGGCCGAATCTTGTTGGCCGCAGCTAACGGAGCTGCTGCGAAAGGATTAGCCAAAGAGACAAGGCTGACCTCTTGCCCGATGGATTGCTGGTGCACTTGTCCGACAAAGCACAACGCAGCAGCCATGAATGATATTCTGACGAACATGGATAGTGGCGGGAAAAAGTGGTGGGAAAAACAGGTAGGATGTAGGGGACCATTCCGTGGAACCGGACGCGAACTGCCATCGGCTTCTGTAGCGCTGGATGGTGAGAGTATAATCGATCGCTGATTGGAAAGCGAACAAACTCGTACAACACTCCATAAGGACCGTCAAGCCATGAATTCATCACGTGTTTCGTCGAGAAGGTTGTTTCTTGAGGGAGCTGGCCTTTCCGCAGCGTTTGGTATGAGTGGGGTGACCTGTTCGTTCGCGCTCGGACAAGATGCCAAAACGAGAACCGCCGATAAATTGGCGCCGCTCAATCGATTTCCACGAATGACTCAAGAATGGCTTGTGCAACAAGTTCGCGAAGCGGAACGTCGAGGTAACGCACTTCGCGATGCTCTTCGCACAGAACAAGATGCGCTGGCCTACGTGAAGTCCTGTCAACAGCGAGCACGTTTGTGTTTCGGACCAGAGCCTGAGAAAACGCCACTTCTAGCGCGTACCACTCGAATCGAAGAACGAGACAAGTATCGGATTGAAAATGTCATTTTTGAAAGCAGACCTGGTTTTCTCGTGACTGCGAATTTGTATGTTCCGAAGCGGGCCGGCAAATGCCCTGGAGTTGTCGGAACCTGCGGTCATTCGGCCAATGGCAAAGCTGCTGAGGCTTATCAGTTTTTCGCTCAAGGGCTCGCGAGGCAAGGATACGTTGTACTGATTTACGATCCCATCGGACAAGGAGAACGACTTCAATACTCTACCCCTGACGCGAAGTCTAAATTCTCACCTGGCGTGAACGAGCATATTCAGATGGGTAACCAACAGTACTTGGTTGGAGAGTTTCTAGGAAGCTGGTTCGCTTGGGATGGGATTCGAGCATTAGACTACTTGCTCTCGCGAGACGAAGTCGATCCTCATCATATCGGACTTACAGGGAACTCCGGTGGTGGCACGCAAACAACTTGGTTGTGCGCGGTAGAACAACGTTGGACCATGGCAGCTCCCGCATGTTTCGTAACGACCTTTCGCCGAAATGCCGAAAACGAACTGCCCGCCGATACGGAACAGTGTCCACCGCGCGCGCTGCGTCTCGGACTCGATCATTGCGATTTTCTTGCAGCCTTAGCACCCAAGCCGATTGTGATTGTGGCTCAAGAGAAAGATTACTTTGACGCTCGCGGCGCCGAAGAAGCGTTTGGTCGGCTCAAGCGACTTTATGGTCTGCTCGGCAAACCTGATAACATCCGTCTGCATATCGGCGGTTCGTATCATGGTTACTCCCAAGAAAATCGCGAGGCGATGTATCGATTCTTCAATCAACAAACCAAGATCGAAGGAGATGGAACCGAACCAAAGCTGATCCTTGAGAAAGACGAAACCCTTTGGTGCACGCCTCGCGGATCCGTTCGAGATGTCGGATCGAGAACAGTCTTTGCGATGACACGGCAACGTTCCGAAGAGTTAGCGAAGTCGCGAGAAGGACGATCCGCTGAGGAATTGATCAAGAAGGTTCGTGAATTGCTACGGCTTACCGAACAATCCGATACGCCGGACTATCGTATCCTTCGCGGCGTGGGAAGTCGCATGTATCCGTCGAAAAACTACTGCACCTATGCTGTGGAGACAGAGCCTGGAATTCACGCCCTGGTTTCTGGCTTATTCGAGGAGAGTTGGACATCGCGTCCTGTGCGTTCGAAAGAGCGGGCGATTTTGTACATTTCGCATCGTTCGGCGGATCATGAAGCAAGAAACGATGCCCTGGTGCAGACGCTTGTTCAGAACAACAACGATGCAGACGTCTACGTGTGCGATGTTCGAGGAATCGGCGAATCGCAACCCGACACATGCGGGAAGAACACATTCGATAGTGTCTACGGCTGTGACTATTTCCAATCGGCTCACGGCCTGATGCTGGATCAACCTGTCCTTGGGCAGCGCGTGTGGGATGCGATGCAGGTGGCCCGATGGTTGGAGAGCCTCGGCTATCGCTCGGTCCATTTGGTTGGCAATGGTTGGGGCGCTTTGGTGGCGACTCTCGCGGCAACGCAATCGCCGATCGTTACCAAAGTAACACTGAAAAATGCGCTTCGCTCGTTCCAAGAGATCGCGGAGACAGAGTCGTACTCGTGGCCGTTGGCATTTCTGGTCGACGGACAGCTTCAGCAGTTTGATTTGCCACAGTGTTACAAGCTTCTCGAATCGAAAGGATTAGAGATCCTTTCTTCTTGGGGAGCGAGCGACGGAACCACGTAGGCGAGTGAGTTCTTACCTACTCCACCGAGTGGCCACCTGCGTCGCCGAACTTCTTGATCGCTTTTTCGCTTCCATCTAACGAAGCGAGATAGGCTACCAAGTCACGAAGCTCGCGTCTCGTCAAATACTTCATTAAATCGGCAGGCATAGAGGATTGGCCTTTCTTGCGATTCACAATGGTATCCTTCTCTACCTCCATGAGGAGGCCTTGGGCGTCCATCACGTGAAGCATTCTATTGTCTTCCGACTTTAGCACCCCAGATATCGTCTCGTCATCATCGGTAAGGATAATCGTGGTCTCGAACCCCTGGGCTATCGTTGCATTTGGAGCAACAATCGCTTCGAGGAGATACCCACGATCCTTTTGTTTTCCTAATTCGCTAAGAATCGGACCGACTTCACCGCCGACAGGTCCAACTTTATGACAGCGAACGCACGATAGATTGCTACGGGTAAAAAAGAGCTCTCGCCCTTTATCTACGTTTCCGCCTTCGAGGCAATCCTCGTATGCTGCTTGGGGGGCTGTTGTTTGTTTGTTGACACGGCCATTCATGATCTTGGTTATCTGCTTTTTCAGATCATCTGTCCCGCTCGATTTGACGGCATCTTGGAAATTCAACATGCAATCCTTGGGCAAAGTTCCACGTGCGTAGTTGTTCATGCCAGCTTCAAGAAGAGTCTGTGTCTTCGATGCGTCGATGGTCGCAATGAGATCCCAGGCGGCTTGGCGTTCCATGGTATCCGAGGAACCGATGGACTTTTCTAATGCAGCGATTCCCTTGGCTTCATCTTTCTTGAGCAGCGACTTGAGCGCCGCCACTCTCACCACCGACTGTGGATCGCCCAATAGAGTGTCGCGTATGGAATCTAATGCTTCGGGCTTGAGTACATTCAAGGCTACGATGGCATCCGCTCGTCTTCTCGGTGAAGCTTTCGCGTCGTCAAGAATACCAATCAACAAAGACGCGATTTCCTTCATTTCAAACTTGGTAGCGACGGAAAAGAACTTGTCTCGCACTTCGTCGGTAGCCGCAGCAAGTTGGGCTACATTTTGCTGTAATTTAGCGATGACTGTATCCGTGGGTCGTTGCTCCAATGGCAAATGGCGATTCATAATTTTATCGCGTAACCCGGGAGATGCCCAATCGCTAAGCAACGACAAAGCCTCGGCTCGCATGGAATCATTCCCCACATCGGATACCGAAAACTGTACCAAGCGATCGATGCTCGAATCGTTCCCCAATCGATAGTTGGCATGCAGAATTCGCCTCGTGATTGGCTCGTCAAACTCCTTGGCGATGGTCACCAAGGCAAGCGACGGCAATGCCGCATTCAATTCCGGAACATCGTAAATAGCGCGTGCGGCCTCGCGAACAACTCGCTGGGACGAGTCTTTGAGCAAAGTGGCAATTCCGAGATTCTTGGCCTTTCGTAATGCGACTGCCAGCACCACTCGCACGGACTCTTCGGGATGTCGACTCCATTTCGCGATGCCAGCATCGTCAATCGCGCCCGCGAATGCCATCGATGCCGCGTGACGCACAACTGGGTCGCGATCTTGATTGGCAACGACGATCGCAGCAACTTCTTCGAGGGAAGCCGTCGCCTTGCGTTTACCGATAGCCAGCATCGCTTGCGTTTGCACTACTGGCGAAGCATGTTTTGCAAGTGTCGACAATAGACTCGCCTGAAGCTCAAATCGGCTATCGGCTAACATTTCGCAAGCGCGAGCCACAACGTACTCGTCCGAATCCTCGAGGGCCGTTTGTAGAGTCGTTACCGCAATCGAATCGTTTGCGTTACGCGCAATCTGTCCCATTCCCCAGACGGCGTGTAACTTTTCATTCCTCGTCTTCGCGGTTGCAAAGAGATCGGCCAATAGTTTAGACTTCCCTCGCTTTGCTAATTCCCATTGAGCTTCGAGACGAATGCGACGATCCATGTTTTTCAATAGTTTCAGCAAGGATGCGTCATCCATCGATGCGAAGCCTTGCTTCAAGAGTTTCGCACTGGTCGCGCCCTGTTCCTTGACGGACTCCGTATTGGAGTCAAATCGATAGAGACGGCCTTTGTTTTCCCCGTTCCAACCGTTTACCCAATCGCTGACCAACATGCTGCCATCCGGTGCGAAATCAACATCGGTCGCAAGAAGGTTCCAAATGTATTCCTCGTTCTTTGCGATCTCAAACGTTGCCCCTTTGGGCTTCAACTGAATTCGTCGAATGCCGCTATTGGAGGACTGCCCACGGAAGTCGCAGAGGAAGAACGAATTCTTCAGGCTAGGACTGCCATCTGATCCGATTCCCGGATAGCAAACCAATCCAGACGGTCCGTCGCTGATGTTGGCAATCGGCGGAACGATGTAAGCTGGAGATTCCGGACTAAAGGGATACCAAATCTTCTCGCGATTGAACGGACCACGATCGGACAAGTATTGATACATCATCCTCCAACCCGTATCACCACCTCGCACAATCTGTGTCCAGCGTGCTTTATCCCCCGAGTCCGAATTGTTATCGCAAGTGAATAGATTACCTTCGTCATCAAATGCGAGTTCTTGAGGATTGCGGAGGCCTGTCGCGTAAACTTCAAGCTTGGATCCATCCAACTCGCAGCGGAATACGGCTCCGCTCTCGGGGTCTTGGAATTTGCCTTCGGGAGTTTGGATCGAGTAACCGCGATCCCCGATGGAAAAGTAAAGGCGACCATCGGGACCGATGATCAAGCCGTGCATGTCATGGCCACGAAACGCGACGCGCACACCATAGCCATCCGAGAGGACTATTCGCTCGTCCGCGACGAGATCACCATTGGTATCCTTCAATCCCCAAAGTTTGGGAATGTTCGTGTAGTAGACCATATTGTCGCGAACGAGGACTCCCGCGCCGGTTCCTTCTTCGATGCCATTGAATCCAGAGGCAAAGACCGTTCCTTTGTCCGCTTTGCCATCGTTGTCGGTATCTTCGAGTACACGAATGATATCATCGAACTTTTCGTACTCTTCTACTTCTTTGCCGAGCAACTCCCGATGGTATTTGATTCGATCGGCAATCGTCATAGCAGCTAGATCTGCATCGAGCCATTTGGCATCATGTCCGCGGTTGTCGGTCACTCCTTTGTTTTGTCGATAAGACTCGCAGACGAACACCCTACCGAATCGATCAAATGCGAAGGCTACAGGATTTCCAAACAGCGGCTCCGCTGCAAAGAGGCTGCATTTCAACGTCTCGGGAACTCGAAACGTACCCATAGCGGATGTTCCATCGCTGGACTCGGCCGCCAAAGTTGGTACCTGCGGCACCGGTTTCTTGTCCTGCGCCAAGAGTGGGAAATACACACTTGATGGCATTACGAAGCATAATGCCAAGGAGAGAGATAGCCTCCGTCGTGCACAATTTGAACGCATGATTGTTGTGGATAAAAGCTGGAAGGGAAGAATCGGCTGGCGACTGAATACGGGACCGATACATGGTAGTCGCAAATGAATGCAATTCGAGGCTAAATTCAGTACTACGCAGTTGGTCCTTATTGCTAAAAGGTCCCAAGGCATGCCCTGGATCGATCACCCTAGAATGCACACGACCTTGGGCGAGCTAGTGCATTGAGTCGATGAGCTTTTCGGTTAACGTTGAGATGTTAGGTGGCTTAGCTCATTTCTCATTTTCTAATCGGTACACCGTTACCCACCGTACTAGTTCAGCGACGGAGCGTGCTCCAAGTTTCTTGGTTACGTGGCTTCGGTGTACTTCGACTGTTTTGACACTTATGCCAAGCTTCGTTGCAATTTGCTTGCTAAGAAGTCCATTGAATACCAGATCCATGATTTCTCGCTCACGATTGGTCAGCGTGGCTAATTTGCCAGCAAAGCTTTGCTGCTTTGCGTCTTCCGCGGCCTTGGGTTCTCTCAAAGCGATGGCGCTGTGGACTGCATTCAAAAGATCCGTATGCTTTACGGGTTTCTCAAGATAATCAAACGCTTCCAACTTCATCGCGTCGACCGCTGTTGTTACCGAGCCACATCCGGTCATCACAATGACTGGCGGCCGGAAATTGCGAGCTCGCAACTCACGCAGCAAATCGATACCTGTCATAGAGGGCATCGACAAATCGATGAGTACACACCCGATATCGTGACTGTTGGACGCATCCAAAAACGCATTAGGTTCAGTAAACGAAACGGAGCCTAACCCTGCTTGATGCAATACAAATGCGATGCTTTCAAGCATTGACGGATCGTCGTCAACCAAATACACTTTTCGATCGTTCGCTTCCATCAAATATCCTGTCAGCAACTGATTGTTGCGCTCTAGCAATTCCTACAAATCCCGATTCGAATTGAACGAGAAGCAACCGTCGATTTCTCGATTCCTTAGATTCTATACTCGTTTCCTTTAGTTCGTTCCCTTTAAATCTCTGTTCTTTGAGGTCACCGTTCAAACTGTAGCTGCATTTTTAGCGATCTTAGCCGATAAAACAAGCAAAACCCAGCGACTAGTTAGCTGCAATCAGGTGCTATTTTGCCAACCAGCGGCCATCAAAACGTTAACAACGGCAAAAGTTTTCAGCTTCAAAAGGCATTCTATTTTTACTCTCGTATCCGGGAGAATCCTAATTGAGCAAATTTACTAACCCAATCCGTTCCAATCTAGCTGCGGATCCGGACTTCTCGGATTTGGTGGTGGAGTTCGTGAATGCAATCCCTACCAAGTTGGCGATGATTCAGAAATCTTTAGCGGAAAGTGATACGACTACCCTACGTCGAACGTTTCATCAATTGCGAGGAGCCTGCGGTGGATACGGTTTCCCGATGCTTTCTGAAGCGGCGGGTCTGATTGAAGATCGAATCGGCACTAGCGATTCAATCTCTTTGCTGGAAGCGAGAATTTGTGAGTTTATGGAGATGCTCAAGTGCGCAACGGCGGAGCCAGATCCAGATGCATCCAATTTAAGCTAGTGCTTTTTCAAGAGCTTCTCAAGAACGACTCACAGCCTTAAGTTCCGAAACTGCACTAAGATTTCCCATCTGAGTTTTCATCCTTTAGATTCGAGAGTTGAAATTCCGGTTCCTTCCAGACACGTTAATTCCTTGCACGCGACGCTTGCGGACTTCGCGTCTCGCGCTGTCATCGAGGTACGCTTAATCTAGTTTTCCGAAAGCGTCGAATGCGGTTCGAGCTTTCATTCGACTTCTCTACGTTAACACTACGGGATCGGAAGACAAGGTGCGACTGGCGACATGTCAGCAGCCATTTGCCTCAAATGCCTACCTTTGGCTCATCCCAGTCTTGCCAGTCGACTTTGTGAGCAACTAAGTATTGATCAACTGCTTGGCCTATGGTTGGAAAGAAATTCTCATTGCCGAACGAGTCGAATAGTCCATATCGCTTGAGGATATCTTTCACCGGCCCCTTCATCTCTGCAAAACAAAGATCCATGCCGGCATGATGGAGTATTTTGTCAAGTTCCGCAAGCATATCGGCAGCCGTAATATCAATATCGGTCACGGGTTCGGCGGCGACAACGACCCATTTCGTCGGCGTAGGTGCGAGAGCGATTGCCTGCTGAACTCGCTCTTCAAAGACCGCTGCGTTTGCAAAGAATAGAGGAGCATCCCACCGAAATAAAACAAGGCCAGGAATTCGCCTGGCTTCGGGGTGACGCAAAATGTCGTGATAACCCTTGAGACCATCGACGCGTCCCAAAACAGCGTTATGTGGTCGCCATGCTCGCCAGATAAATGCAATCAGTGCTAGTCCAACGGCAATAAAGATCCCTTGGATGACCCCCAATACGAGGACCCCTAAAAAACACGCGAGTGAGAAGATAAATTCGCTGCGGCGAAGTTGATAGAAGCGAACTACCTGGGAGATCTGGATTTGGCCTAAGCAAGCGCAAATCACAACGGCGCTCAACGCAGCATGTGGCATACTCTTGAGCAAAGTCGGAGCAAAGTACAACAAGAGAGTCACGAGCAACGCTCCGACTAAGCCAGTAACCTGCGTTTTTGCTCCGGCTTGCTCTGCGACAGGCGTTCGAGAAGCGCTAGCGGCAACAGAAAATCCTTGGAAAAGTCCGGTCGCTATGTTGGCGATACCGAGCGACACAAGATCTTTGTTTGAATCGAACGTATATCCGCCTGGTTGCGAGTAGACACGCGACAGCACGCTTGTATCCGCAAAAGCAACCAATGCGATAGCGATCGATCCACTGAACATATCACGCAAATCCTTGAGGGACACATTGGGTAGCCGTAGCGCAGGAAGTCCTTGAGGCAAAGTACTCACCACAGAGAGGTGAGCATTTTCTAGCGGCCGAATAAATGCTACCGCGAGTGTCGAGCCAACGACAGCAATCAAGACACCCGGAATCATGGGAGCCCAACGCTTACAGCCAAAAATCGTGATGATACTCGCTGCCCCAATCAAAACGGCAGCCAAGTTCGCTTGACCTTGGAATAGTCCGCTAATGAACGCAATCATCTCCTGTGGGAAGTCCGCGGCAGACACAGAAAAGCCAAATAACGCAGGTAGTTGGCCAGCGATCACCGTGAACGCAATCCCATGGATGTAGCCGTAGCGGATGGGCTTGGAGATTAGCTCGGTAACAAAACCAAATTGTGCCAGACCAGCAATAACGCAAACTATTCCTGTCATCACGGAGAGCGCTCCTGCCAACGCAATGGCACGCTCAACACTGCCTGCAGCGAGAGGCAGAATCGTCGCGGCAATCAATGCAGCAAGCGAAGAATCCGGTCCTATCACTAGAAGACGGCTTGGCCCGAACATCGCATAGATAACGAGGGCAACGATGGTTGCATACAACCCGTGAATGGCAGGCAATCCTGCAGCTTGCGCGTAGCCCATTCCAGCCGGTAATAGGATTGCTGTGAGTACCAACCCAGCTACAGCGTCCTTCAAAAGGAAGGCGACCGAATAGTTGGGAATGAATTTCATGTCAATAAGCCCAGGGGAAGTGCGGCCAGAAAATTCTCCATGTGATGATTGATTCGCATCTTGGTTGATCATGGTTGCTTAGGAGCTTGTCGCAGGTTGCAATTCAGCCATGATGTGTGATCGAGCTCGATTTGAACTTGATCGCCGACAACTCGAATGGGGTAAGTGCGAACATTGCAGCTAGGCTTCATTTCGTCTATGTAAATGCCATCCCGAATGCAGAATCGCCAATGATGAATTCGGCATCGAACCACCTCTCCTTCAACGATGCCATGCGACAATGACGCGCCTGCGTGCGGACACGCATCATCGATGGCGAAGAATGCTCCGGAAACGTTGAATATACCGACGGCCACCTCGTTGACCAAAATCATTCTGGCCTCGCCGATTGGGATGTCACTCACTTTGCAAATATCGACGAATTCTGACATGTCTTCCGCATCGCCGCTAAGTTCTATCGGATCGTTGATCGCGATTGACCGCCGAAGTCCATTCACGACCAAGGGCGTTGGTCAAAAGATGCATTTAGCATACCAGGAACTGAAGTACGACTCGCAGCTTCGAAATAAATTGTTCGGTAGGCGTCTTCCTCGGTGCACGCGAGGAACTCGGGCTATGACATTTATTGACATCTAACGAGCGATACGGCATAGTGTAGGTAGAGGAATAGACCGTGGGTTCAACGCTCAATCTATCATTGACCTATCATTGACAGACGAATTGCAAGACGAAGGGTGAGCGAAAATCCGAAACGTGAACCGCGAGAAAAATCTCCATTCCAAAGATACGTCTTCGGACCAAGGCAGAACGGAGAGGCCAGTCCCCTCCGAGATAGATTCACGAATCTACATGGCTGCCGAAAGAACATTTCTTGCCTGGATTCGAACCGGCATCGCTCTCATGGGTTTCGGCTTCGTGGTAGCCCGTTTTGGGCTATTTCTTCGAGAGTTAACCATAGCCGGAACACACCAGCATTTGCCAAGCACTGGGTTTTCACTGCCGATTGGTATTGGTCTAATCGGATTTGGAATACTGGTAAATATCGTTTCGGTTGTTCGCCATCGCCGGTACATCGCCGCGATCGATCGCAATGATTTTAGGTCGGCATTCGGATCTACGTTCGCAATTTGGGTTGCTCTATTGCTCGCAGTCTCTGGACTCGCAATGACCATGTATCTGATTAGGTTGTAAGTCTTTCCGCTATTGCTGCGGAGGAACCGGAACAAAGAACAAGACTCCAATTCCGCCCTTCCGGGGCTTAGAACCGGCAATCGCAAACGCATGGAATCCAACGAGTTTTGTCGGCTGTGTCTGTATGGCGAAGTGATGTACAACGCAAGCGTTGTGCGCGTCAAACCAGCGAACACTCGACATCTGGCCAGTAACATACCGACTGGGGACAAAGCAATCCGACGGCCGATGTAGAATTCATCAAATCTATATACTGTTTAGGCACATTTGTAAATTTGAAGTCGTAAAATCTTCGACTGTTCCGAACGATAGCATTCGTTCACTTGTCAATTTGCTTGAAGGAAATATTCGATGACCAATCCATGGATAGAGAAGACGCGATATAAGCGACTGTTCGACTTCGCTCCTCTACTCTTTATCGGGGCGATGAGCCTCGGAACCGTTCAGGCTCAAGAAAAACCGGCGAGCGAACTTGCTCGCGCGGCGGAGTCTCGATTCCCAGGACCGACCGAAACGGGATACTTGCTGCCGAACGGTTGGCATATAACTCCTGCTGGTCGACAAATTGAAACGACCGACTTGCTGCTCAATATCCTGCCACTGAAGGATTCAAAACACGCGATCATCGCGACCAGTGGTTTCAATGAGCATAACATTGCTCTAGTCAATCTCGAATCAGGTTCGTTTGTTGCTAAGGAGTCGGCCTATCAAAGTTACTTTGGCCTGGCAATCTCCGCCGATGAAAAGAAGATCAGTTGGTCTGGAGGCGGCGCAGGTCGTTTGCACACATTCGATCTCGTAGAGGGGAATCTACTAAAACGCACAAGTGAACCTGAGCCCAATGTTCGATCGATGAAGCGTGAGGAACTGGCGGCACTAAGAGCTCAGCTCGTCAAGGACAAGTCCTTTCGAAGCGGGCTTTGCCTGGATGAAAAACGACAGTGTTTGTATTCACTTAAGATCAATTCAGGCAAGTTGGCGGTGATCCCTTTCGGAGCTGACGAAGCATCGGAAATTGAAGTGGGCGGACGACCCTACGATGTCCAATTGAGTCCGAAGAACGGATTGCTGTATGTTTCCGATTGGTCCGAACGTCGGCTCACCGTTGTCGATCCTGTTGCTCTGCGCGTCGTCGCCAGAATCCCAGTCGGCGAGCACCCCAACCAAATCGCTTTCCATCCTACCGATGACAGGCTGTTTGTCGCATGCGGATCGTCCAACGGCGTTTGGGTGATTGATACAAAACGAGGCATCGTCACAGAAACGATCTTTACCGGACTTTTTCCTCGATCACCCGAAGGGAGCACGCCAGACGCTTTGGCACTCTCACCCGATGGAGAAATGTTGTTTGTCGCCAATGCTGACAATAATTGCATAGCGGTGATTGAAGTCGAGCATCCCAACCGAAGCGCGGTCAAAGGCTTTATTCCGACAGGCTGGTACCCAACCGCAGTCGCCGTCACGCCTGATGGCAAGAATCTTTTAGTGGGAGTGGGCAAAGGCAATCAATCCAAAGCCAATCCCATTACCAAAATCGATGTTCCCAATTCGAAGCTGACCGAAACCGAACAAACCGAACAAGCGGTCAAAAAGATACAACCCTTTCCGTACATCGGTACAAACATGAGCGGTGCGCTGTCCGTTGTTCCAATTCCAGACGAGGCGGCCCTGAAAGAGTACACACAGCAGGTTTATCGCAATTGCCCGTACTCCGACGATTTGCTCACTTCTGTGCCAAGCTCCGTGCCTACAGCGATCCCAACCACGGTCGGTGCTCCAAGCCCGATCAAGTATGTGATCTACGTGATCAAGGAGAATCGAACCTACGATCAGGTGTTCGGTGACTTGGCCAGTGGGGACAAGCCGATCGGAAAAGGGGACCCGAGCTTATGCATGTTTCCGCGACGGGTCACACCAAATCACCATAAGCTTGCCGAGCAGTTTGTGCTCTTGGACAACATGTATTGCAACGGTCAGGTTAGCCGAGACGGTCACCCCTGGAGCACGATGGCGTACAACACCGACTACATCTCGAGAGATTGGCATCTAACTTATTCCCAGCGTCTTGGGGTCGATGACGATGATGAAGGTGACTTGTCCAATGCTCCCTCAGGCTACCTTTGGGATGCTTGCATGCGAGCAGGAGTCAGCTATCGAAACTACAAGGAATACGGTAGTCGCGTCTCGGACGATTCCGGCAATACCAAAATGGAGGGCAGAGTCCCTGGCTTGATCGGCCACATGTGTCCGAACTTCGGCATTGGCAAAGGCCGCGAACGCGACATGGACCTGATCGAAGTGATGCTCGCTGAGTACAAGCAGTTTGTCGAAAACAAAAACATGCCAAAGTTCATCATGATGAGTCTTGGCGAAGACCACACCGATGGTACTCGACCAGGCTCCTTTACTCCGCAAGCCTGTGTTGGCAGCAACGACATCGCTTTAGGAAAGCTTGTGGATGCTGTTAGTCACGGTCCTTTGTGGGCCGAAACGGCAATTTTTGTGATCGAGGATGACGCGCAAAATGGTCCG
This sequence comes from uncultured Pirellula sp., assembly GCA_903858115.1. Lineage (GTDB taxonomy): Bacteria > Planctomycetota > Planctomycetia > Pirellulales > Pirellulaceae > JBKCUI01. The sequence continues at coordinate 110,342 of CAIOHR010000242.1, forward strand.
GACCACATCGACGCTCACCGTACGGTCAGCTTTGTGATCAGCCCCTATACCAAACGAGCCTACGTTGACAGCACGCAGTATAGTACAGTCAGCATGATTCGAACGATGGAGCTGATTCTAGGCTTGGATCCGTTGTCTCAATACGACGCGGCTGCACGGCCCATGTTTAACAGCTTTACAAACGTCGCCGATTTGACGCCGTACACGATGGAAGCAGCTCAAATCAATCTCGAAGCAAAGAACGACGCACTTGCGTACGGGGCCGACCGATCGATGCTGATGGACTTTACCGAGTACGATCGCATCGACGACTTTGAATTGAACGAAATCCTCTGGCATTCGATTATGGGAGCCGATGCGCCGACACCTCCTGCCGTTCGAAGAGCGATTGCTTTTCGCGCTATGGGCGGCAGTCGATAGATGTGATCGCTGGAAAACGGTATTGAAAAGCATTCTCATCCATCGGCGAATGGACGGCGTAAAATACGAAGTAGAGAAAGAAGGGTTTGTATCTGCTATGTTCAACAAACCCTTCTGCTTCGTCAGCGAATTCATCGGTCAGATAGTTCGTGGTTTTGCCCCAGTTCCCGATGCGATTCTACGGTAGACTAGCACCATAGAGATCATTCGATTCCCGATCAAGTCATAGGTTGGCTCGGTGGCGTGTTCGTCAAGAGTGCGTCAAGACGCGGCCATTGGGGTTCTCTGGACTGCCAGAATGGAAATTCCATCCGCTGGAGCGGCGAATGACTGACCGAAGAGCAACTCTCCGCTATGCTAACCCCAAGAACTCAGATGACTTTCGAACCCATTGTACTTAGCTGAATAATGAAAACTGCCGGCAAACTGATTCCGCTCCCGTTAGTGCGAAACTCCGTTCTTTGCTCCCTCACACTTGTACTACTTTCTGCAATTCAATGTGCAGCCAGTGAGCCGGTCCTTCGAGCGGGGGCCGCAAAGCGAGATATTACGCCCAAAGAGCCTGTACCAATGTGGGGCTATGGCGAACGTCACGCCGAGCTCAGCCGCGGGACCCTCGATCCGCTCCAAGCCGCAGTGGTCGTCATCCAAGCTGGCAATCGAAAACTCGCCATTGTAGGTCTCGATCTGGGCAGATCGCCCTCTGAATCGTCGCTTCAACGTATCCGCGAGCGAATCCGATCCGAAGCTGGCATCGAGCATTCGTTCATTGCCGGTTCGCACACACACCACGGACCTGTCTTAGAACTCAATGACGAAAAGGGAAAAGGCAAGGGAAGATTCGACGCTGCGATCCGCTATTATCAATGGATGGAGGATAGTATCGTGGAGGCAATCCTAGAGGCAGACAAATCATCGACTCCAGTGAAGCTTGCGAGCGGCGTGACGGAGCTCGATGGATTCAATCGCAATCGGCATACCAAACAGCAACCTCCTCCCGTGGATCGAACTCTGGCGGTATTGCGATTTGACGATGCCGCCACCGGAACTCCCATTGCATTGGTAATGAATTTTGCTGGCCATCCCACCAGCATTTCCGCGAACACACTCGAGTTTTCAGCCGATTACGTCGGTGCAATGAAACGAACCGTCGAGAAGGAGTTCGGTGGTACTGCTATTTTCATGCAAGGAGCATCCGGCGACCTATCCATCAACAAAGGAGAGCGTGGCGACCACACCGCATTCGGCCAAGCGCTTGGTCGCGAAGCTGTGAAGCTAGCCGCTTCACTCACACCAGTCTTGCCCGACAAGCCATCGCTGGTTGTCAAGGAAGAACGGTTTCGATTTGAATCGCGGACAGACCTAAAAAATCCTTTGGTTCGTATTGCGTACTCCGTTGCGTTCTTTCCTGAGTTAGTCGCCAACTTCATCGATGAATATGCGGATGGTGTTCGCCCTCGCCTCACCGTCGCACGACTCAATGGCGATATTGCGATGGTTGGTGCCTCGGGCGAGTTCTTTTGTCAGCATGCGATGCGATTGCGAGAGCGGACTCGAACAGGCACATTATTTTTCTTTGGTTATTGCAACGGCTATCACCAATACTTCCCAACCATCGAAGCTGCCGCGGAAGGAGGTTATGGAGCCGACAACCAAGTCGCTCCAGCTGAAGTCGGCGCTGGCGAGCGGTTGATGAACACCGCGTTGACGTGGCTGTTTCAAATGCAGGGAAAGCTTAAGTAAGGCACACTCGGACGAAATTCTTCAGCCGCCGGGCTAACGAACGTTGGGTGACTCAGACTGTGAGTGTCGCCGGCCATTGAGAAGAACACCCAACCATGTGTTTCTGACAAAGAATTGATAGCTGAGCAACAGCACGCTAGTAGTAGCGACAAAGATGATGACAACCTTGACAACGGACGGTAATGGAAGATCGCGCACGAGATATTGGACGTAAATAATCAGTGGTATATGGGCTAGGTACTGCCAGTACGATGAATCTGAAAGATATCGAACCCAAGATCGTTGTTCTTGGAAGTGGCGGTGAAAGAGTCCTATCATTCCGAAAGACATGAACCATGCGAAACTGACTTGAAATATGGCGGCTACAATCTTAGCACCTGTCGCGGTCGATCCTTGGAGAATCAGCCCTAGTGGAAACAGAACGAGCACGGCAACCGCCAGCATCCACCAAAAGCCGTGCCCAACCGAGGCGTCGCGATCATTCACATCGAAGTACAAGAGTCCGAATCCATAGAAGATGGCGTAGTATGCCAGCACGGCAGGCATTGGCAGCAATCCAATCGACGTATCCGGCCCAAAGGCACCGGGCGTTCGCCCCATAAGGAACTGAGGTACAGCGGTCAAAGGAATCAACCACAGGAAGCGGCGCGTCGATAACAGCCAGGATGGAGGCACTGCTGGAATTGGCAATATCTGCGTCAACTTTATCAGTACCGCGAAAATGCAAACATACCAGCATAGGAACCAAAGAAACCACAAATGGCCAAACAGCGGAAAGTACATCAAAAGGTTGACAATCGAACTGAGACGGGAAGGATCTTTCGAGTCGATCGGCAGCGAAGCAATTTTTCGACCAGTGCGTTCGCTGATCAAAGTTGCGATCGCCTCCCGGCCCTTTAGAACATCGATTCGTTCGACCGGTACCTGGAAAAGATTGGCAATAAATGCCGTCGTTCCCCAATCGATCAAAAGCAATTCATCCGGCCGTTTGCCTTCATTATTTAAGGCTATCAAGCTGGCATCGGACTTCAACAATACATCCGCGATGTTCGCCCGTCCAAAGAAGCAAGCAACGTGTAGAGGTGTTGCTCCATTCGGGTCTTTTAACTGAACATCGCCCCCGTGAGCAAGGTATTTTTCGACCGCTGCCTGATCTGCCGTGGCGACGTCACCCCAAATCTTGATTTCGGAAGCAGGAGTCTGAATAGCATTTTCCGCGTCGCCACTATCCTCCGCAACAATTGCAGTTACTGTAGTTGCTCGAGAGCGCACGTAGCCAGACACAACCCATGTCAATGGAATGATCGTCAATAACCCCAGCAGCATAGGAATGAAGATTCGTTTGAAGCGGTGCCAAAGTAAATCTCGAAGTCCACGTTTCTGCCAAAGCATCGCCGTGAAGAATCCGCTTACCAAAAAGAACAGCGGCATTCGCCATCCATGAATAAAAGAGAGCAGCACGCCGTACCATGGACTTGCGTGAGAATCCTCAACAGCCCAGATGACACCAATGCCTGGAATGAACGGCATAATTCCGTGCAGAATGATTCCTAGTAGCATCGCGAAAGCGCGTAAGGCATCGAGATCATGTCGGCGTGATGAAGCCGAAGTTGAAACTGGGATCAAATCAGTCACTGTATTCGCCATTTTGACTCCAACGGCACCGCGTGTTTTCGCAAAATCTCAGCAATCTGTTGCCGTGCGAGATTGATACAAGAACATTAAGCTCAGCAACCAGGTCGACTAGCACAAAACGAATTATCGAAGCCCACTCCTGGATGCAACAGGTTGCATCTTCTACTCGGAGATTTGAATGGGTAGCAGATGCTGGGGCAAGCCTGATTTTCGTGATCTAACGGTCGAGGAATTGTCGAACCTGCTCTTCCTGTCGTGCACGGATTGTCTCGATCGTTCACATTGTTGCCCGCTGACGCCGACCAGCAAGCGTTTAGCTTTTTAGCCTCATGCCAAAGGTACGAAGTCGAAATGCGAGGACAACGATACTGATTCCGGCCAGGACCGCGAAAGCCCCTAGGAACTGAACCATCAACATCCCAGCAGCTAAAGGAGAAATCAAAAGGAGTAAACCAAAACCTATTGCCAACGCACCGCTTAGGATCAGCCAGCCCTCCCCTTCTATTTCTAGGCGATCTCGGATGGCTACATTGATCTCCAAAATTCCAGAAAGTATGCTGCTTACAGCCAGCAGACACACTAGCAATGTCGCATGGATCATCGCCATGATAACGGGGTGGCCTACGACAAAAAGTCCGACCAAGATCAAGATTACGCCGCGAACAGTAGTCCAAAGTCGCGACGGTGTTTGACCCGCTAGGCCTGCATAGATGGCGATTGCACCGTCCAAAATCAGATAGAATCCGAAGACTTGAACTAGGGCCGCGACAGCCATGAGGGGATTGATCAAGGCATAAACGCCAAGCAATATCAAGAGAATTCCCCTGATCAGGGTCAACCACCATATACCCCGAATGGCTCGGCAAAAAGATTCCCGGTCTTCGATAATTCTTTCTTCGCTCATTTTTCAATCCTATAAGGCAGAAACCGTTGATCGAGGTATCGCCGACGATGGCTAAATGAAATCGTATCGTCGCTTGTTTCTTGGCCTTCATTAACAATGTACCACATGCTTCAACCATTTTTCGCAGCATGACTTATGGCATAATGGATGGAACCAACTCTAAGATTACCTAAATCGCAATTGTTAACCTGGGTGAGATCCGAGCTAAGGCCTGAACAAACTTCCCGCGACAGCCTTGCCGCTGTAGAATCTCGGAAGTTTTGGAGACGCACAGCATCTGGAGGAATAATGGCCGCAACGATCGACGCACCCCAACAGTGGGTGGAGAACATTTCCATGCTTCGATTACCAGAGCAAGCCGATTGACTCCTTCAGCAGTTTATGGACCGGAATAACGAGGTGCTGTTGACGGAGCAAGAAAGGGCGGATTTGGCGGAGCTTAGCGAGAAACTCTCGTTGGTCCGTGCGGAAGCTCTTTACACCGGCCGCCATTGCTTGCTGGATTACTAGGCGTCCTGCTATGGGGATTTTGTTTCTTTCCTGAGAGTAGCAGACATTAGCCGACCATCGGTGCGCCAGCGATCTCCCCCTCCGTTGAGACCCCCATGCTTTGGTTGAAAGTTCTCGATAGCCGATTGATCAACCAGACCACCGGATGCTTGAAGGGTCTCAATGATATGGTCCCGCTCTCGATCGATATCAGCAGCCACGTGATGGGTGATCTGTCCGGTGGTGTAACTTAGTCCCACACGTTGGTCATAAGTCCCGGCGCCCATCCACCCTGGCTGTCCATTGGTATCTAACTGCTCTGATTTCCAGAACCGGACATGATGCCTTTTGCTTGGATCGTTACCGACCGGTTGCTCAAATGCGAGATCTTCTTTGCGACCGTATAAAAACAAATTGCTGACCGGGGCTGTATCGTAAGGACGTTTAAGCACCGTCCCTTCCGCTATCTTGAAATCGTCTTCGATGCTGAGGGGATCGGCCTCAAACCAACCAGCCGCTTTCATGGCGTGTTTCAAGTCGGTTTCACTCCCAATCAGAGCTAGATTGATAGGATCGCCTGGATGTCCATCCGAGGTTACGGTCAACGTTGGAGAAGCGGAAATGGCAGGATGACGATGGTCGTAGAGGCTCCACAAGAACGGAACGAAACCATATGCAATGGCCAAGTAGGTCGCGAGGAACGCAAGAAAAATCCTCATCACGAAAGGTATCAATTTTCGCTTTTCCTTTTCGGATCGATTTTTTCTGTTCTCGTCTTCTTCAAGTGGTGGTGTATCCAAAGACGCTGCTCCTAGCCGTTTAGGCCATATTTCGAAAAGGAACGCTAAGGCGGACCGCAAGCCGCATCCGAACGCTTGACCAAAAGGGAACTTAAGTTGCCAACCAAATGGGGTCGGGGATTTGATCACGAATTTGGTTTCGCGACCTACTTCACTGACCACGCGCATTCTACCGCCCTGCAGATTGTCAAAGCATTCCGGACCTTTACGCACGAGTACTCGTTTTACCCTTCTTTCCATACTCCTGCAATGATTATTGATCGATCCTGATTACTACTCCTCGAATTCAACGTATATACAATCCATCGGCTGCATGCGTTGGTTAAGAATACGGGGAGCATCGATATTGCTCTCTAGCACGGCATTCCCTGGCCTACGGCTCGTGGATGGCTGGAGCGTCTCGATTATGCTTCAGTCGTTTTGTCTGATGTCGTTGTTCAAGATGCGACAGCTCGCCAATTGGAAGTTTTGGTGTTGCGGCGAAAGATCAAGCGACTGACCGCACTCTTAAGATTGATGCTCGTCGTCTTCAAGCTCTCACAACTATCGTTTGCTAGATTCCGTGTTCAAGAAGCCAATGATGAATTGAGATTATTTAACAAAATTGACCACTGTCGAGAGCACATGCCGCTTCGAAGGTTTGACGACATCGATTCCGATTTTGATGGTCGACGGAGGAGTTGAAAACTATAATGCGTCCGTCGATACGATCGTTGATGAAGGCCTATTTGAATGGCCGAGCGATTGGTTTACGATTAGGGATTTCTTTATCGCGGAAACCTAACATGCCCAGACCACCCCGCGCCGACGAAGCAGGCGGACTGTATCACGCGCTTAACCGCGGGAATCTTCGCGCCGCGATCTTTCACAAGGACGCGATGGGGCATGTCTACCAACAACGCTACAAGAGCTTTCCGATTCAATACGATGAACATTTTTTCGTTGTGTGCCGATATGTTGAACGCAACGCGCTGCGTGCTCGGTTGGTTCGACGTGCCGAGGATTGGCGTTGGGGATCGCTGTGGCGGTGGCTGCAAAAGCCGGAGCCAAATCCACCGTTGCTGTCGCCTTGGCCGATGTCGCGGCTGCCGGGCTGGGTGGATCGAGTCGATTGCTCGCCGCCTCAAGCTGGAATCCGCCATACGTCCACGCGGCCGCAAACGCGATCGATTCCCCAAAAAGCCTAACAAAGAGGCCTGACCCCTTTGATTTTGCTTACCTTTGTTTGTCTCTAAAGAAAAGCCACACACGCTCGGCCCCGGAGAAAGACGCAATCGGAACGACGCCTTCGCGCCGCGACGGCGAGCCAGGCCAACCATGTGCCCCTTCTGAGTCGACGATGTACTCGGTGACCGCTCCATTCCCGCCTCCGGATACGATGGAATAGGTGCTTGTCGTGGCGGTTCCATTATTCACGATCTTCGGAGTGGATTCGGACTTATTGACGCGGATCCAGAACTGTACGACTTCGTTCAATGGTTTGTAGGGAGCTTCTTGTGCACGGCGCACCAACGGGTTTCGGCTCATACCACCTTCGATCGGGATCTCCTCGTCCTTTGCTCCGTTGATAATCAGGATCGGCAACGGAACCGATGGCACATCGTCGAAGGTGAACATCGAAGCCACGACGGGTGCGACCGCAGCCAGTCGTTCAGCGCGAGCCACTGCGTACACGTACGTCATCATACCCCCGTTCGAACCACCGGTCATGTAGATGCGTGTTGGATCAGCCCCATGCTCGCTCACTAAAGTGTCAATCAACGTATCGAAGTAGGCTATGTCATCCGCGTCCTGCACTTGCCGTCGCAAGAGAAAACCCGTGTTCCAAGCGTGTCGACCGCCACCGATGTCGGTCCCTTCGGCATAGACAACCATGAATCCGTTGGCCTTCGCGACTTTATCGAACCCGGACGTGGCTCGCATCTGAGCCGCGCTTCCCATACCACCATGAAGCACGATCACGGCTGGCCGTTTGCTCGAGTCGCCTGATCCATTGACAACGATTGCCTTTCGTTCTTGCTCTTTTACTTTCAGCTGAATAACTGCATCCGGCTTTACTGGACTCGGCTTGGCGGTGACCGCATTGGACGCGGCAGTATCAACTCCCGGTGGCTGACCAAATGCAGCACGGTAAAACATCCAGTTGGAATCACCGAGCGCTTCCAGCGTCTTCATTGGGTTATGGTCAACACTAGGTAGCACGGTCCATGTATGTGGAATTTTGAGACGCTCCAGGTGTTCGTGAAAGTCGCGGTTAGGGCCGAAGGTTTCGTCTTGATCGCCGCAAACTTGGCGGACGAGCGAGCCCTTGATAATCGCCTCGGCGTTTTGCTCCGCGAGTCGGCGTGGACTGACGTTTTTGAAATACTCTTGATCGCCTCCATAGACTTGCTTCAAGACTTCTGCAGCTCGTTGCCTACCTGCACGTGGTGCCTGGATCAGTTCAGCTTGCAATGGTCCACCACCCATGATGGAGACCGCGCGAAATAGATCGGGATACTTGAAGCCTAAGCGTGCGGCACCATAACCTCCCATGCTGTAACCATCGAGCAATCTCCCTTCACGTGTTGCCACGGTGCGATAGGTTGCATCGATATGCGGCACGAGTTCCTTGACGATCATGGTTTCCATCGGAGCGGAGCCATCTTTCCAATCGACGTACATGCCTTCGACGAGTCCATTGACGAAAACGACGAAACACGGCGGAGTCTTGCCTGCTTCGATGGCAGCATTAAAGTGAGCTGCGGCTTTGGCAAGACCAGCCAGTCCACCACCTGATCCATGCAGCCAATAAACAACCGGGAATCGCCGTTGTGGTTCGCGATCGTATAATGCTGGCGTGTAGATGTGGTAACTGACTTTGCCCTTGGCGGCATCGCTATCAAAAGTATGAAACGACACTCGCGGAGCTTTTACCTCGGGCGTCACCCACGCTTTTCCCGATTGCGACTCGACTCGCTCCACTGGTGATTGTGCTGCGGAAGACGCAACGAATAGCGAGACAATTGCTAATGTTAGTATTCGAGTTGACGGTTTCATGGTTTGGAAGCCTTTGGCACACAAAGATGCTCATCGAAGCTATCCGATGAGGGAAGGGACTTGTTGTACTCGAGAGCGATACTCTTGAGTTCATTTACGATCGCTGGGTGGTTGATAGCTAGGTTTGTCTTCTCTTCCCAATCGTCGAAGATATTGAAGAGTTCTACGCGACTACTGTCTTTGGTCATGACAAGTCGCCAGTCATCCTTGACAACGGCAAGTTGCGGCCATGTATCTCCATGACTGGTAACGTGATTCTCCCAGAGGATCGGCTTATTGCGTTTGAATTCTTTTCCGAGCAGGGCCGGAAGAATATTCTCCCCGTCAGGTTGGTAACCTTCAGGCAAAGGTGCGCCGGCAATCGCACATAACGTGGGAAGCATGTCAACTGCCGAGATGACCGATGTTTTGTCGATCCGCCCAGCAGGGATCTGCCCTGGCCAACGAATAGCGAAGGGAGTTCGGATACCGCCACCGAAAAGGCTCCGTTTCCTTCCCTTTTGCTCACCCGTGGTTCCGCGACTGAAGTAGGTTCCATAGCCATTCATGGGGATCGAAACCTGCTGTCTCTTGCCGTCAACCATTCGCGTCTGGCGCAAACTACGGGTATTCATGATCCGGTTCTTTTCCGTATCTTGACCAGTCTCCTCCGGGCCGTTGTCGCTACTGAATACGACGATGGTGTTCTTCTCTAAATCGAGCTCCTTGAGCAGGTCCATTATCTTTCCGATCCAATGGTCCGCTTCCCAGGCAACCGCCGCATAGACCCGCTCGTCTTCTGGAAGCTCCTTGATCCATGGAAGCTCCAACGTCTCGTTATGTAACCAATGAGGTGTGTGCGGTTCACGAGTCCATAGGTTCAAGAAGAAGGGAACATCCTTGTGCTCGCGTATGAAATCAATTGTTTGTTGATAGACGGCGTCATGTCCCCAGGTAGCGGGCGGTGGGCCGTTCCAGCACCGACCGTCATCGATTCCGTACTTATCCAGAGTCGGAGCATGTGCAGGGTCGCCGAGATGCCATTTGCCGTAGTGCCCATTTACATAGCCTGCATTCTTCATCAATCTGGGCAACATGACGACTTCTGGATCTAGCCAGTCATTGAGACCGTACTTGCGATTGTTCTGCTCGTTTTCGTAGATCCAAAAAACCTTGTTCCGCCCTGGAAACTGGCCGGTGTACAAGGCCGCACGACTGGGAGAACAGACCGGCGAATTGACATGGAACTGGTAGAACTCCGTTCCCTGTCTGAATAGTCTGTCAAGGTTTGGTGTTTGCAGGTAGGGACTCTTATGCAAGCTCATGTCGCCCCATCCCCAGTCGTCCGCGAAGATCAGCAGGATATTGGGCTTATCGAGCGGCTTCCGCATGTTGTCAGCATGTAGTGGTGCCGAAGATAACAACAGCATGCCGGCGACAATAAGTGATGACAAATGTTGCATATTGATTCCTCCAGTAAAATCGCGATTTTTACTAAGCCTTCCACCATCCTAACACGACTTGCGACGGATAGTAGTTCCATGGGGAAAGCTGCTGGCGGACTACAATGTTTTCGCCGGTTGCCTCTGGTTGCTGGTACTTCTGACGACGTTTTGCGGACCAGGCGTTCGTATCGAGCAAGTACTGCATTACCATTGGATCGAGTGGCATTTTTGGAAAGACACTACTCGATGGTTGCGAAATGCAACATACTTGCCCCCCAGATTACGCGTAATCCCTTGCGATTCCTTCGACAAAAAACAACAACTTCGTCATTAACGCAATTCGGCATGTCGTTTGATGCCTCGACGTATTCATCAAATTGTTGAGTTTGGGGGTATCTCATCTTTAAGAGGAAATGGACCGCTATGTGGAAATCGAATCGAACGGGAATGATCTGCTGGGCTCTGATTGCTGTCTTGTTGCAGGAGGGATGGCTCTTTAGCGAGCGAGGGGAGGCCCAAGAACTTGCGGCGTCAGTAAGCATCGCGGATGAACCCAAGTATATCGATCCGATTACGTTGGTTCCCGAGCCGCTACGCGCGAAGCTGACCCATACGTTCCAGGAGACTCCGCTCACGGAAGTCGCCGCATGGATTCAGTCGCAGATGGGAATGAACGTCGTTCTCGATGAACGCGCGCTCGAAGAGGCGGGCGTCTTGGTCGGTGAGCCGGTGACCGAATCGTTGGTGGAGGTCCCTCTGTATCAATTCCTGGATCGCTTGGAGCGGATCGGTGTGGACTGGAAGTTCGAAGAAGGTCTGGTCACACTGCTTTCACAAAAGTCGAGCCTTCGAAATGTCCAGTACAACATCGGCGACTTGCTCGACCTCGAGTTTAAGTCAGCCGACTTGATACCCGCTTTAACATCGACGGTGGAGCCCGATTCGTGGGATGCCGCTGGCGGTTTGGGAACGGCTGCAGTACTAGGGGATGTACTTTTCGTTCGACAATTTCCTCGTTCCCATCGGAAGGTTGTCGCGTTTTTGGAGGCGCTGCGTCGTCCTGCTCGACGAATCTGGATTGATGAACCGCGAGCTCACGAGCAATTGATTGAGATACTGAACCGAAAGGCTTCAGCGCAATTCCAGGGAGCTCAACTTTCGCAAGTGATTCAATCGTTGGCAGATCAGCACAAGCTAAATCTACGCCTGGATCGGGTTGCGCTGCGCAAGGTACGGATCTCGGAGCGAATTCCGGTGACGATCGATATTCGAGACCAACCCATACGAACAATCTTGCAGATCATCACCAGTCAACATCAACTGGTTTGGTTTCACCGAGATGGTGTTCTCTGGATTACGCCGCAAGACGAAGCCGCGGTCCCCAAGCTTGCGCTCTTCGACGTGCGCGATCTTTGCCGGGACATAAACGATTGCAGGAGTCTGCAGGCAGCGATCGAACAACAAGCCAGTCCCGAAAGTTGGTCGAGCGTCGGTGGCAATGCGATAATCTCCTTTCCCAAGTCCGGTTTCATGGTCGTATCGCAGACAGAACCAAATATGGACGAGGTGCTGACGTTGCTGGAAAACTACCGCTCGGCGCTAAAAAACTCAAAACGTCGCATTTCTCCGGAGATCGACCCAGAGGGTTACGAGACCAAGTACTATCGACTACCGACCCCCATCGCAGACGATCTTCAAGACTTGCTTCCGAAACTCGTAGCCAAAGAGAGCTGGGCAAAAACGCAGAAAGAGGGGGCACGAGGTACGATCGAAATGTGCCGTTCTCGAAGCGAATTGCGAACTGGGGATGCGAGCAGAAGTATCCCATCCGAGTTGGAATCCTACTCGGTGCTGATCATTCACCAAAAGCGTAAAGTTCATCCGGAGATTTCTGCATTGCTCCAAAAAATCCTCGACGGTGACATGGTGTTGAGCCCAGGGACCGCAGGCATGGGTGGCATGGGTGGTGGTGGAGGTGCAGCCATGGGGGGGATGTTCTAGCGATCGATCCAACAACACCACGCAGATGCTTGCGCGTGTCCTTCGCGGCGAGTTAACCGAACAGCAAGCCAAGGCGCAAATGGTGGAACTCGTTGTTGAAGATGGATTGTTGGTGGCTTGCAGCAGAACTAAGTGTTCCGTATTGTCAAAAACCGTACAGATGTTTAAGTTTTGCCGTGACTGTGTCGCACTCAGATCCGCTTAGACGGAAACACTCATGGGCCATAATCTCGACCACCAACATTTAGAAGAACCATTCCGGTTAGCGGTGGAAGCGGCCGCGACGGGCATATTGATTATCGGCCACAACGGTCGAATCACGCTTGTGAATGGTCAGACCGAAAAGATCTTTGGCTACAATCGGCAAGAACTGGTGGGACAGCCGATCGAAATTCTCGTGCCGCGCTCGGTTCGCGACAAACATCCGCAGTTGTGCGAGGAATTTTTTTCCAAGCCTGAAGTTCGGTCGATGGGTTCTGTTCGAGAGCTATTCGGAATCCGCAAGGACGGCAGCGAGTTTCCAATCGAAATTGGTTTGAATCCTATTCAGACCGACGAAGGTTTGTTTGCCGTGGCGTCGATTGTCGACATTACGGCCCGCAAACGATCCGAACAGGCCCTGGCTGAGCGTGTTCGACTGGCGGAGTTGACGGCAAAAATTGGTATGGCTCTCACCGAGGGAGATACCTTGCAGCATACGCTTCAGGCATGCGCCGCAGCCCTCGTGGAGCATCTCGATGCATCCTTCGCGCGCGTTTGGACTTTGTCCGAAGCGGGGGACGTTCTGGAACTTCAGGCGAGCGCCGGTCTATATACCCATCTCGACGGCCCGCACAGTCGCGTACCGGTTGGCAAATTCAAGATCGGTATGATCGCGCTAGAGCGTAAGCCGCACCTGACGAACCAAGTTATCGGCGACCCGCGAGTCGGCGATCAAGCCTGGGCCAAACGCGAAGGCATGGTTGCTTTTGCAGGCTATCCACTAATCGTCGATGGGGCGATTGTCGGCGTCATGGCCCTTTTCGCTCGGCGTCCTCTGCCACCGGCCACGCTTGAGACACTGCGATCGGCAGCGGACCTGCTGGCGGTTGGAATTCGGCGAAAAGACGCAGAGAACGTGTTGCTACTGGCGAAAGCTGCCGCCGAAGATGCGAGCCGCGCCAAGAGCGAGTTTCTAGCGAATATGAGCCATGAAATTCGCACACCCATGACTGCTATCCTGGGTTTTACTGACCTTCTTTTGGACGAGAGGAACTTTCAGGAAGAACCCGAGAAGCGGATTTCGACGATCCAAACGATTCAACGCAACGGCTTTCACTTACTTTCGATCATCGACGATGTTTTGGATTTGTCAAAAATTGAAGCCGGAAAGATCGAGATCGAAGCCATACCGTATTCAACCTTTCAAATCATTGAGGAAGTTCTGTCGCTGATGCGCGTTCGGTCTTCTGCCAAAGGGATCGCATTGTATTGCGAATTTGAAACTGCCATTCCTTCGAACGTGCTTACCGATCCAATTCGGGTTCGCCAAATCCTTTTGAATCTGTTGAGCAACGCGATTAAGTTCACAGAACTCGGTGGTGTTCGCATCGTTGTACGGTACGCCAGTGGCGATCGTCCGAGACTTGAATTCGATGTGGTCGATACAGGGCTCGGCATGACTCCTGAGCAACAAAATCGATTGTTCAAGCCGTTTACCCAGGCGGATAATTCAACGACACGTCAATTTGGCGGTACTGGACTTGGACTAACGATCAGCAAACGACTGGCCCATTTGATGGGAGGGGATGTTTTCATTGTCGAATCCTGTGCGGGAAAAGGTACTCGATTCCGCGCTTATTTGGACGTTGGCTTTATTGAGTCATCCAAGTTGATTGATCCGAATCAAGTCTCCAACTATCGCAATGCAGGTTCCAAGGCTGAGGCCGGTGCAGTTCAAACCACCTTGCCAAATTCCGTTTTAGCGGGTTGCAACATCTTGCTGGCCGAGGATGGTCCGGACAACCAAAACCTGATTTCGTTCATTCTCAAGAAGGCCGGGGCAAAGGTCACTATTGCGGAGAACGGCCAATTGGCTGTCGACTCCACCCTAGATGCCGTGATAGCAGGCGACCCATTCCATGTCGTTCTCATGGACATGCAAATGCCCGTTCTGGATGGATATGGCGCTACAGCTCTATTGCGATCTAAGGGCTATGGCGGGCACATCATCGCGTTGACAGCTCATGCGATGGATGGCGACCGAGGCAAATGCATTAGTGCGGGGTGCGACGATTACGCGACAAAACCTATTGACCGCCCTTCTCTCATCCAACAGATCGCAACGATCTACAGACAATGCGAGTCCTTAGTCGCAATCAAACAATCAATGAATGAACAAAGGGAAGCGAATCAAGCGTAGTGTTTCATTCTGCTTTGCGATTCTCGTTCGACTGCCAGTTGGTTCAGATCGATCTATTGGTTCCGCCGAAACATCCAGAAACAGGACAACATTTCGTGACGCAAGTGGCAGAACGATCCAAACCGCAACGATGAATGGTTAGAAGCTCTTCAAACTATTTCTTAGCAATCTCGGAAGATCGCTCTAATCTACTTGAAAGCGCAAAGAAAGTCGGAGCCCAAAGTCCAACGAAGATACCAAAGCGTTCCGCGTGTGCCTTCGATTCAGCTGCTTCTCCTCCAGTCAGAAACCATATGGCTATTGAACCAATAATGGATGCGAATCCGAGCACGAAGCAAAGGGTCGACAGGTTCTTGAAAAGCGAGGAATTCATCTGTTTGACTTGTGGGAATGGGTTAGGTACGAGATCAATTCGTCAAGTGTAACAGAATTTAGCCCTAACTCGCTTGATTCAATGCCGCTTCTTGCTTTTCCAGGTACCGCCATATTGGTATCGAGGATTGTTGGGCTTTACTTCAAGGCAAACTGGGCAAACGAAGAGCGAAATACCTCCATCGCAATCATCGACACCGAAATCATCAGGGATCTAGCAACCTAAGCATCGAACCACCACCCGACGAATCGTTCGATGGTAAGATTTCCAAGAAAGCCGAGTCGGCGGCCCTTGACCCTAGGAAACCACAAGTGGCGAGTACTCTCGCATGTTCGTCCGAAATGTCGTGACAATCTGCAGTGCCCTTGATCAAGGCTCTCTGGCGATCCCATGGTTTCATACAAGATCAGAATACCTAGAAAGACGCATCTAATTGGAAGAAGAGATCTTGTCTCGGCAATAAGACGCCATCATAGAAATGAGCTCTGAACGGTTGATTGGCTTGGTCGTGTAATCGTTGCAGCCCGCGGCCACGCATTTCTCTCGATCACCACTCATCGCATGAGCTGTCAATGCGATAATCACTCCACCGTAGCCATCGGTACGCAATTCTGTTGCAGATTGGTAACCGTCAAGCACTGGCATTTGCATATCCATTAGGATTATGTCGAAGGGTTGGCCCAAAGCTTTGGCTGTATGCGTTGCCTCAATCGCCACTCGTCCGTTTTCCGCAACCGTCACATTGCCGCCAGCTTTTTTCAGAACATAGGAAATCAATCGCTGGTTATCGAGGCCATCTTCTGCGAGCAAGATCCTGAGGCCATCGAGCCTTAGCGGCACCGTGCTTTCGCCGCTCGACGTTGATGCATTGACGAATGTTTTTTCCCGGAGCCCATCGGAACCTAGTTTTGAAGCACTCGGGGACAATACGTGATCTTCTAGTCTTGATACGTCTACTTCTGTTGCTGAGATCCATGCCTCAAATCGAGTTCCCACGTTAGGCTTCGAATCAAGAATGCTCAGTCCCCCGCCAAGTATTTCTGATAGGCGTTTGCTAATAGTAAGCCCGAGTCCCGTGCCACCAAATTTTCGGGACATCGAGGTGTCTGCTTGTGTGAAAGGTCGAAATAGACGTTCTTGTTGCTCGAGCGTCATTCCGATTCCCGTATCAACCACTTCAAACTCGATCCGTTCACGCCGTGATGAAGATGCTCGTACGATTAACTGAACAGAACCTTGTTCTGTGAATTTGATCGAATTACCGACAAGATTCACAAGAATTTGTCGCAGACGCGGTCCATCTGTCAAAACCTTTTCCGGGATAGTCGCTTCGAGTTTGAGTTGAAGCAGGATACCCTTGGCATCAGCGCGAACCTGCATCAATTGACATACATCTTCGGCGATTCCTCGAAGCGAGCATGGTCGCAGCTCAGGCTCAAGTTTACCTGCTTCGATTTTTGACAAGTCGAGCAAGTCATTGATAATTCCAAGCAAATGCTCTCCATTTCTTTTAATTGTCTGGACGGCATCGATACCAATCTGGCCTAGAGAGATGTCGTTCCTGTCGTTGAGCAGCAATTCTGAATAGCCAAGAATCGCTGTCATCGGAGTTCGAATTTCGTGACTCATGTTTGCCAGGAATTCGCTTTTGGACTGGTTTGCAGCTTCGGCATTGCGCGCGGCCTCTGCGAGCTGCTGAGTCCTTTCCTCGACACGTCTCTCCAATTCATCCCGCGATGCTTGCAGGTCTTGGTTGATTTCATAAAGCTCCCGACTCTTCTGTTCGAGTAGCAGTTCCGCCTGTTTGCGGGCTGAACGTTCTCGCTCAATCCGCCTGAGTAAGCTTTCTTGGTCGGACATTGGGGCAGCCTAAGTGCGTTTCAAAATAAAGACAGCCCCCTCGGGCGTTGGGGTCATATGAATTGAAATTGGCTCTGAGAATCGCTGGATGCTCGCATCAATCAGTCCGTAGGCGAGGTCTTGAAAATGCCGAGCCGAGGTGTAAGTCATTTCGAAGTCACCGTTGGGCAGGCGTCGGGTTGTGAACTTAGGTAATTCCGCGTCGGGATACAGCTTGCGTACCTCTACGTGAATGTGACCATCGACTCGCTCTAGCAACGTGAAGGTATCATTCACCCTCTCAAAGAATTGCGAATAATTGGTCTCGAAGATCTTGTAAAGGTGCTTGCCAAATGCTCTCAGCAGTACAGGGATCTCGGTACCGGTCCGCTTTGATAGTTCAGTAACCAATACTACGAGCTCATGATGATCGTAGGTTCCTACGGACGTATACGCTCCTTTGGAACGGAGAGTGACCGAGTCCAGCAGGGTGTCGACCATCTCTGGTGAGTAAACTTCCTCAACCATCTCAATAAACTCAGTAAAAACGATTCCCTTCATGAATTCCTTCCTGAAATGGTTATTCTGCCCATTGAATTGAGTAACTGAATTTCAACATATTACCAACCAATTCGCAAGCTTATTCCCTATTTGTCACGGCTTGTCGACAAGTATTCTACGCCTTTTCGAAGAATCAAATTGATTAGCATGATTATTTCGACAATTCGACAGCCAGCCAGGCTCATCCGTAAGTCCACCATCGATCGAAGGTTCTCCCCGTACTGACCCTGTTAGAGTAAGCAAAGATAGAACTATCACTTTGAAACCCTTGTTTTTCAAGTACGTACAGAGTTCGAGTCCAGTCCGCTGGATCTCTCATCAAGGGCCTTAACGCGGAAAAGTCGTTCACCAGACGATCGCCCCAAAAACGCCGAATTACTTCGGACGAGCATTTGCCTGAAAGGTTTCGCAAATACATGGGCGGTTTGGCGAGCATGTTCTTGTCCAATAAACCAACCGACCTGCGACACATGCAGTGTTCTGTTTTTGACTACGAGCCGACGGAACGATCCGAGAATCTTCCTTTGAATTTTCAAAGAATATCACGGTAAATCATTCCCTGCGAGGATCTCGCGAAACATGCGAACCGTTGCAATATGTAGAATCCGGAAAGGTTCTATTTCCACGCAAGTACTTTGGTCTGGCAGCATGGTGTTTGACAATTCTGAATCAGATCAACCAAGCGTTTCAAGGCTGAATGGTGGTTCGCAATCACTGAAAGTCTCATCGCAAAGGTAGATAGCAACCGATGTCCTTATCGACTAGCAAAATTACCGAGTTGGCTCCCGATCAAGAATCACTCCATGCTGCTAACAAATTGACGAAGTCCGGCAAATGGCCATCGTTATCCAAGTGGAATCAATTGGTTTGGGGTGAGTGCCAGGGTTCTGGTTCTATCCCCTATCGGACGGTCTTCGACAACTCAAATCTCAGTTACAAGTGCACTTGCCCATCACGCAAATTTCCGTGCAAACATGTTTTGGCTTTAATGTGGATGTATGTAATGGATCCTTCGCCGTTCGCGGATGGTGAAGTTCCTATATGGGTCACCGATTGGTTAGGACGACGTAAAAATCCTGCAACGAACTCCAATCCTAATGCGAAACCGCCAAAAGCTCAGTCCGAAATCAAAAGCCTACCAAAGGAAACGTTCAGTCCCGAGGCCCAGCAACCTCTCGCCCCCGAAGTCGAAGCGCGGCGAAAGGCCATGGCAGACAAGCGAGCCCGAGCAACTCAAGAATCGATTGCTGCCGGCATTGAAGAACTGGAGCAATGGATAAGAGACCAACTACGCAGTGGATTGACCAAATTTCTCAGCGACCCGAGTTCAACATGCAGAACCATTGCCGCTCGTTTGGTTGATGCAAAAGCTCAAGCGATGGCTAGTCGTCTTGATGAACTGCCAGCTAGGTTGATGCAATCTCCTTTCGAGTCGCGATTAAATGCTCTGCTTACGGAGCTTAGCAGAATCGTACTAATCTGCCGTGCTTGGAAATCCGCCCCGAAGGATGCGGAGCTGAATCGATTGATTGGTAGCAGTGAAACTCGCGATGAGGTTTTGGAGCAGCCAGACGGGCTACGAGTACGGTCAATCTGGAGAGTGGTTGGTGAGCAGGTTACAACAAGGCGTGATGGACTAGTAAGCCAAGCGACTTGGTTGATAAACCTGGGACAAGGAACTCGGTTCGCTTTGCTTCTTGATTTTTTCCCTGCATCGCTAGGAAAACGAAGCAGCGTGTTCGCAATTGGCGAGCAGTTCGAAAGCGAAATCGCCTTCTATCCTGCGAGGGAACCGTTACGAGGCATCCTTGCGAATCGAAAGCCAAGTAATGGGAGTTTAATCAGTTTTGTAGAAAATTGGCCGGCAGCTTCTAACAAGCCACTGGAATCATACAGAGAAACACTGCAACGATCTCCCTGGATTGTCGAAGTGCCATTACTATTGCCCGCTGGTCGCATGGCGCAGGTAGGCTCTCGCTTTTGGTGGCAAGCGGAAGACAAATCGTTATCACTTCCTGTAATAAACAAGCCCGCTCGACATTTCGCGGGTCTGGAGATGAAACAAACGGTCGCGTTATGGGATGGGATCTCGCTGACCCTACTTTCCGGCGATTCGAACTGGGGGAGCTTGTCGTATGAAAACTGAACTGTTAGATCAGATAGAAGTTTTGAAAAGTATTTGGATGATCGGCGGTTCTGCGTTGGAGAAGTCACCGGTAGGTTGGAGAGAGTGTATCAACGAGGACACCTCCCCCGACGTCGCTCTGGTGACGATTGCCGGACAGGCGATTCAGTTTGCATTACAACCTTTGCCCGAAGCCGATTTGAAATTCGTACCATGTTTGCCTCAGTTGCGTTTACCACCTCCGCCTCAACCGGCACGTCAAGAAATTTGCAATCTGGTAAGAATTGCCAAACTCGACGAAACGCAGTGGAGTGGAGTCATTCGACTGCTTGCGGCGCGAGGCTACACCGTGCATCCCATCGACTACTTTCCAAAGAGCTTCTCAAAGTTACCCGATTTGTATGGGCCATGGGAATTGTGGCTGCGAACGGATCAATCTGCGACCGAGATGAACCAATCGACAAGCATTGACACAAACGATTGGAACCATTTTTCGCCTGGCGAACGACGCCAGGCTCTCTCGGAACTGCGGAAGAATCAGCCCGCTGCTTCTAGAGACTGGATCCTCCAAATTACTCCGTCACTGCCTGCCGATGAAAGATTGCGAGTACTGGAGATACTAAAAGAGGGGCTATGCCTCGAAGATCAAGATGTGTTGGAATCATTCTCAAATGATCGTTCTTCCAAGGTGCAAAATTTTGCGCATAAGATGCTTGCTCGACTCGGCGTGTCTCAGGACCGCGAGAACGAGATAGCAGAATTTGCTGATTTTTTTAGCGTCACCACGAAACTCTTCAGTCGTGTTCCAAAGATTGCAGCGAAACCGCTGAAAAATGAGTCGCAGATAAAGCGACGTGATGAACTATCGACCTCGCTCAGTCTTCACAGTTTCGCGAGAGGTCTAAGCTTATCCTCGGAAGATGAACTGATAAACGGTTGGGAACATGTTGATGCACATACTTCCGACATACTGGTGCAGATGGTAGCTGCTACGGGAAGTGAGAATTCGGCCGCGCTGTTGGCATCTCGTATTTTCTCGTTGAATGGTATTTCAGCTGAGGCGTTTCAACAGTTGTTCGAGCGGCTGGGTAAAGCAAGTCGAATCGAATTGTTACCGAGAGTTCTGCAAAGCGATGACGCCAGTTTTGTAGCAGCGTTAACGTGTTGTCAAGGAATGCTAGGTGAAGTCCCCTGGGATATGCTCGAAGGGGTACCCGCATTGAAGCGACTTAAAAAGCTATGCATGGAGAGTTCGTCGATGAACGCTGTCCAGCAGAGCACATTGCGTCAGGGGCTGTATACAATAGGGCTCGTGGCAGATCGCGATGCTGCTGGTCGACTACTCCTAGAATTCTCGCAAGAAAAAATGGTCACATCCGATCCCATGCTCGGGATTCTAAAACTCAATCACAGCTTGCCGCCAGGAGGAAATTTGTGAGTAATGTATTGCGACAACCGGCAGAATTGATTTATGCCGACGACCTACAAGCGTTGAAGGCTACCGACGATTTACCCAGGCCGGCCAATTGGGTATTGAGCCCTCAAGCTGTCGTCACGTACATTGTCGGCGGATATGCAGGCAATCGTTTCATCGAGCCAAAGTACATAGGCAATCGACGTATCATCGAAACCGCAGTAGCAACCTTAGCCACCGATCGAGCGTTGCTATTGATGGGCATTCCAGGAACCGCCAAGAGTTGGCTATCAGAACACTTAGCTGCAGCAATATGTGGTGATTCTACCAAGATCATTCAATGCACTGCCGGAACCGATGAGAACCAAATTCGATACGGCTGGAACTACGCGCTGTTGCTAGCCAAGGGCCCCAGCCGCGACGCGCTGGTACCGACACCACTTCTAAGGGCTATGGAAGGCGGAAGTATTTGTCGATTAGAGGAGTTGACGCGCATGGGCTCTGACGTCCAAGACACGTTGATTACCGTTCTATCCGAAAAGATGCTGCCGATCCCAGAATTGAATGACTCAACATACGCGCAGCGAGGTTTTAACATAATCGCAACCGCTAACGACCGTGACAAAGGTGTTAATGAATTATCAGCAGCATTGAAGCGTCGATTCAATGTTGTGGTGTTGCAGCTACCCAACGATCTTGAAGAAGAGATTCGCATCGTGACGCGTCGAGTCGGAGAGATGGCTCAGTCGTTAGAACTGCCGATGCCAAAGAACGTTGTCGAGGAAGTGGCTCGTGTGCTTGCGATTTTCCGTGAACTGAGAAATGGTGAAACCGCTGATGGAAAAACAACACTCAAGAGTCCCTCCTCCACACTGTCAACTGCCGAGGCTATTTCCGTGATGGTGAGCGGATTTTCACACGCGGCATACTTCAATAATGGCACACTATCTGCAGAAAGTTTAGCACCCAACGTGCTCGGCGCCGTCGTGAAAGATGCTGTTCATGATAAGGCAATTCTCGAGGAGTACTTGGAGACCGTACTAAAGAAACGGCGTGATTTTGCAGACTACTACGCAACTCTGACCGAGTTAGTCTGATGCCTGGCGAAATCAGATATTTTGGTATTCGTCACCACGGACCTGGTTCCGCTCGACGGTTGATCGAAGCACTCGCGACCATGCAACCAACGCAAGTGTTGATCGAGGGGCCATCGGATCTGTCGGACTTGATCCCAATGTTGGCCGACAAGGACATGGTTCCGCCTGTAGCCTTGTTAGCGTATCCAGCGGGCGAACCCGAACGAACCGTCTTCTGGCCCTTCTCCGTTTTTTCACCCGAATACCAAGCGATCGTTTGGGCAACCCAGAACGGCGTCCCAACTCGATTCATTGATTTGCCAGTGTCATGGCGTTTTCCAGTGCCCAGCGGCGACACAGCAGCCTTGCGTAGCAAACTTGAAGAAACTGAGACAGAAGAAACTTCAGCTAATAACGCGGAAGAAATTCGCGAGCCAACCGGTCAGTCATCAGAGTTGGCTACACAATTGACTGATCTGTCGTCTCAAATCGAACGTGATCCGATCGGTGCGCTCGCCTTCGCAGCCGGATATGAGGACGGAGAAAGTTGGTGGCAGGATGTTATAGAGGAAAATCCAGAGCCTGGTCCAATTTTCTCAGCGGTCGCAGATGCCATGCGCACTTTGCGAGAAAGTGTCTCTACCACAAGACCGGATGATGCCGTCCGTGAAGCCCATATGCGTCTCGAAATCGCTGACGCGCGCAAGAAAACGGATGGTCCCATCGCGGTTGTATGCGGCGCGTGGCACGTACCCGCGCTGAATACAAAGCATACGCAAAAAGACGATCGTCAACTCTTGAAGGGATACGCAAAAAACAAGATCACTGCGACCTGGACACCGTGGACGTCCCCGCGACTTTCGTTTGCGAGTGGATATGCTGCTGGAGTTGCGCATCCTGGTTGGAACCTTCATTTATGGCAGTCGCTTCGGAGTGAACAATCGACGCGTTGGATTACGCGCACGGCTCGATGCTTGCGTGAAAAGGGTCATCTTGTTTCGACAGCTTCATTGATCGAGACAGAGCGATTAGCCGTTTCATTGGCCGCTTTGCGAGGACGACCACAAATCGGCTTTCAAGAACTGATCGATGCGACCGTTTCCTGTATCTGCTTTGGCAATCAGGCCCTTTGGCAATCGGTTGCCGATGAGATGTTGATAGGAAGCGACGTAGGCCGTATTCCTGCAGGTGTACCGCTGGCTCCTCTTCTAGAAGATTTACAACGTCAGCAAAAAGAGGCGAAACTAAAACCCGAAGCGCTCCAACGAGAATTGATGGTAGATTTGCGTTCCGAAGCGGGACTGTTTCGATCAACTCTATTGCATCGACTCGCAGCGTTGGAAGTCCATTGGGGCAAACTAGATGATCCTGGTCGAAGCCGCGGAACATTTCGCGAACGCTGGGTACTTGCCTGGGAACCAGAGTTTTCTGTGGCGCTGGTTGAGAATCTGATTTATGGAGCTACGATTGCTCAGGCCGCGGAAGGAAAAATCATCGCTTCATTGTCAGAAGCAAGCGGACTGTCGGAACTTTCGAACTTGGTGTTCCAATCGCTAACAGCACAATTACCAAAAGCGGCATCCAAGGCAAGCGAAACCTTCGAGCAACGCGCGGCGCAGGCTACCGATTGTCTGGAGATGTTATCGTCGTTGCCCTCGATGGCCGATATATTGCGCTATGGAAAAGCTCGACAGGTCGACCTTGGACAGATGGCTACATTGTTCGATCGCATCGTGTTGCAAGCATCGTTGGCTCTTCACCATGCAGCTCGAGGTTTGGACTACGATGCGGCCGCTATGTTACGCAACGCAATTCGCGAAGCTGACCGAGCTATTCGTTTGCTTGAGTCCGCTTCACTTGCATCTTGGCTAAAGGCTTTGCGCGATGTTGTTGACGACAATACTGCAACAGCTTTGGTGGCAGGTCAGTCCGCAAGACTGCTATACGAAGGAGATCACATCAGCTCACAAGAAGTCGTCAACTTGTTAGCCCGAAAACTATCTCCTGGGACTACCTTGCAAAATGCATCCGGCTTCTTTGAAGGATTTTTAGACGGTGCTGGAGAACGCTTGATTCATGACTCACAGCTGCGCAATTGTGTGAACGATTGGATAATTAGCCTTGACGAAGAAACTTTTGTTCAGTCGCTCCCGCTGTTTCGCCGAGTCTTTTCCAATCTCGACAAAATGGAAAGTAAGCGACTAATGACGGCAGTTTTAGGACACGAAGTGACGTACTCTGGATTCAAGATGATTGACGATTGTGACAAACTCTGGCCCAACCACCTGCAGCGAGTTCTAGGGATTTTGAATGGAAAACGGTCCGATGAATGAACTTGAACGGCGATGGCAAATGATACTGGGTGGCGACGTCAGCAAACTTGGCGACAATGACCGTAGAATTGCGTCCGCGCTAGATGCTTTGTATGCATCACCAGATCCTTCAACCAAGTACCGACGTGGAGGACTTGGAGGATCCGTTCCGCGCGTCGCCAAATGGATGGGTGATATCCGTGAGTGCTTTCCTACCCCTGTTGTGCAGATTATCCAACGCGATGCATTCACACGATTGGGTCTGCGACAAATGCTACTGGAACCTGAGTTCTTAACTGCAATGCAAGCCGACGTCAATTTGGTTGCAGATCTGATGAGCCTAAAAGATATGATGCCCGAAAAGACGAAGCAGATCGCTCGCCAAGTGATTCAGAAGGTCGTTAAACAACTTATCGAAAGGTTGGAGCAAAAAACGGTTGACGCTCTACGCGGTGCTCTCGATCGTAGTAAACGTACTTCGCGACCACGTACCGTCGACATCGATTGGTCGCGAACCATACGAGCAAACTTGCATCAATATTTGCCAGAATTCCAAACTATTGTCCCTCAGCGATTGATTGGGTTTGCTCGCAAACAACGTCGTCTTGTCGATCTGGACGAAGTCATCCTTTGCGTTGACCAATCAGGCTCGATGGCCCCATCCGTGATCTACGCGTCGATCTTCGCAGCCGTGATGGCATCACTGCCCGTTGTACGAACACAGTTGGTATGCTTCGACACGGTAGTGCTTGACCTGACCGAACTGTTAGCTGACCCAGTAGACGTACTGTTTGGAGTTCAATTGGGTGGCGGGACGGACATCAATCAAGCGGTCGGTTACTGTGCAGGAAAAATCCAGCAACCTCGCAAATCGCATTTGGTACTAATCACCGATCTGTATGAGGGTGGCAACGCAGATGAACTGGTCGCTCGATTGAGAAATCTGCTCAGCGACGGCGTCAATGTAATTGTGCTTTTGGCTCTTAGCGACGATGGACGTCCTGCGTACGATACCGAACTATCAGCTACCGTTGCGGCATTAGGAATCGCAGTTTTCGCTTGCACGCCAGACCAGTTTCCGGATTTGATGGCAACCGCCTTGCGTCGCCAAGATATTTTTCAGTGGGCCGCAAAACAAGACCTAAAAGTTGTTGCACCCAAAGCCTGAAGAGTAACCATCTTCGAATACCAACCTAGAGTTTTCTCGAAAGATAGGCCTGCGTAAAGCAGAACGCGGCCACTCGCTTCGTTGACTGCGTTGCTCGCGGCAATCGGAGCGGCAAACCAACAATTTCCGTACTGCCGCGGCAATCGAACTCATGGGTTATTCGTCTTTTGGCAGCTTTGCAGTTTGCTTGTAAGTCAACATTGCAAGCTGATCGGCCAACTCAAACGCACGCAACTTCTTGTGATCCCGCATTTCTCAACCCCTCACGAACTAAAATGACCGCCGTTACACTCAATCCTCCAATCAGCGGCGCGAGCAGCACGGCGGTGAGGAGTGTGAGTGTGTGTTTCATGGTTCCATTTGCTACTTCTGACTCGCAGGGATCGCCGTCACTTTCGCTGCCCACTTGATGCCTTCGAGCACATGCTGTCGCGCGAAGGGCGTGCTAAGGGAGCGCAGGTCGTGGCCGAACTCGGTGTAAAAGAAGCGACCGCCGGTCGCGGGTTCGTGGGTCCAGGCGATGGGATGATCCGCGCCCATGGGCTTGCCGTTGCGGGTTTTGAAATACTCACGCACAGGCGTGTAAGTGGATTCGTCCACGCGCATGAGGACGTTGAAGCCGGGCTGGCCAGTGACGGAGTGATCATGATTGGTCCAGTCGGCTTCGATCCAAAACTCCGCAGGCTGCCCTTTGATGGCTGGATGATCCTTCGCAGTGGGATCAATGGTGACCTTGGCTTTGCTGAAGTCGGAGTCGCTATTGAAGTCGCATCCGCCGATCGCGTTCAGCCACGGCCACTTCGTCTGATGCACCAGCGCGGCATGCAGGCCCACGATGCCTTTGTTGCCCTTGGTGAACCATTCCTCCACCGACTTGCGCTGCTCCTCGGGCAGCACCTTGTCGAGTTCGTTGGCGTTGTTGAGCACGAGCACGTCGTAGCGGCTCAGTTCCTCGGCACGCATGTCTTTCCAATGCTCCGTCACGTCTACCTCGAAGCCGTTTTCGTGACCGAGCAAAACAAGCCAGCGATTGATTTTCGGCGTTTCGGGGTGGCGATAGTAGCCGGTATTGGAATACACCAGCACCTTCAATCCAGGGCCTGTTGACGCGGGGGCCGCAGGTTCATGACAGTGGGCGATGCTGGTAAGCAGGAGCAGGGAGAGGATGAGATGCTTCATAGTGATGGGTAAAGTGAACGTTTGGAATGATAGGAGAATGCTCAACGTCATTCTTTGCAGGTGGTTTTTGGTCTGTCGTGCCGCTATTGTAAGAAATCGAAGCCCGCGTGACCGCCTTCTGCAGCCGATGACAGATTATAGCAAAACAGGCCAACCTTGGTCCACTCGTACCACGCGGTTCGGTATGGATAATCGCGATCACCCAGCGGCTCGTAGTAAGACTTCTTGAAGTTCGTGTTCTATCAAGCATTGAGAAAGTAGGGGAAACACTATGTCTGCAATCGGTGCAAAATCCATGAATTGAACTCAAAATAAATCGTGGCAACCAAATAAAGGGCGACACTTCAATTCGGACCATGCGATAAGCCCTGCGGGTTAGTAACTAGGGTTAGTTCGATCGCAAACTTTCTTGACCATTTTTTGAAAACTAAATGAGAGATGCAATGAAAGTGCAACTAGTAGATAGCTTTGGGGTGAGGCCGACGCTTCATCGTGCCAGATTGGGTAGGGACCTCACACTTTAGAATTTACGTGGTTTGTGTTGCGAATTGTGTGAAGGTCGACCCGGTAAGTTATCCGTGTCCGACCCGCTCACGTTGGCCAAGCATTGATTTTGGTTTCGATCAATCAATGGTTAGTAGCGGTGATCATAGGCTTGTTAAGTCCTCATACCTCCCCAAAAGATGAACACGGAAAAAACGGTTCTGCATGTCGATGACGATCCCGCTATCTTAGCGATCGTAAAGGTGGCACTCGAAAAGAAAGGCTATCGAGTCATTTCAATCAGCGACCCCACCACGGTTATCGACATCCTTTTGAAAACGGGGATTCGCGTTGCGATACTCGATATCGAAATGCCTGAAATGGATGGCTTAACATTGTTGCGTGAGATCAAACAGCAAGACATAGGAATCAAGACGATCATGCTGACGGGAATGGTTTCGATGAGCACTGTTCTTAGTGCGACTAGTCTTGGGGCAGAAGAATTCCTAGGTAAACCGGTCAAGAACTTGAATGAGGTGGTACAGGCTGTCGATCGGTGTTTTGCGAACATCGACTCTTGGTGGAATGAATTGCGTGACTGGATGTCCGTGAGGAGGCAGTAAGGAAACCCCTTACGCAGGGATTTCCCATCGAGCAAAAGACGACTCAAGGGAATTCTTCTAGCTCAGAGTTTCTTGTTTTCATTTAGGTGCAGCCGAACTTAACTCAAGGAGTATTCGTATGATTTCAAATCCCATTCGCTCAACGCTGATTGGTGATCCCGACTTTAAACAGCTTCTCGTGGAATTCGTCTCGAAAGTTCCAAAGAGACTAGAGTCGATTCGAAATGCGATGAATGAAAGCGACACAAAAAATCTCTGCGCGCTGCTACATCAGCTCAAGGGGGCATGTGGTAGTTACGGTTTTCATGAGCTTACTCCACTTGCATCCCAATTGGAGGCAGAACTGCGCTCGGGAGCCAGTTTGCGATCACAGTTGGATGCTTTAGAGATATTCATTGAATCGTGTATGCGAATGACCGCAGAACCAGAGTAAGCGGCTCCTCATTTATCACCTGCTCAAATTGATCACGACGTTTGGATATGGCAAAGATGGAATGACGAATCGATTTTCGCCTGAAATGGCTATACCAGACCAAACCTCAAAACCGTCCAAAATTCTCAACCAAATCGTTACGCCAGCGTTGTTCTACTTTTTTCGGATCAATCGCTGCTCATCCTCAAAAACCAGAGGGTTCTCATGATTAAGTCGTTTGTATTCGAAACTTTGTCGGTCCTAGCAACATCACTTGCGGCTGATGAACTATTCACGGTTTTCGAGGGAAAAGAAGGCTTGGTGCCCAAGCAACCGCAAGCTTCATGGCCAGATTTCAATTTTCCTTCTCTTTTCCGTTTGCTTCTGAAGAAGCAAAATTGCAAAGTCGACTTAACTCTTGCGTGCAACCCCTTAGGTGTTCTTTGGCTGAATGCTCTTTTATTTGACGCTGCAATTCTTTTGCGGCCAAAGTGATTTTCGAGAGCTTACCTTGAGCTGAAATCAATTCAATCCGTCGAGTAATCATACTAAGTTGCGTTAACTTTCCCGATTCGAGGGCCGGTATGAGGCGGCCGGATAATTCATGCAACGAGTAAATGAGTTTCAATGCGGCTCTACTTTGTTCCGATTCATAGGATTCGGATGCTTCAGATGCGTAGTCCATGGAACTGATTTGGCTTCGATACCGTTTCAATCGCGAAATCTGGAATTGAACCGAATCAAGCAAAGATTTCCACTGCAATGGTTTTCGAAGAAAATCATCGGCCCCAAACGCAAGCGACGACTTTAGCGCGTTCACAGAGGCAATTGCAGTTATCACAATCACTAGAATCAATGGATTCGTTTCCTTCAACAGTTTGAGCAATTCAATTCCGTTTCTGTCCGGCATATCCAGATCGGTAATGCAGATGTCGACTCGATTTTCGACAGCAAGGCCAATCGCTTGTTGAGTGTTGGTAGTCGCAGTGATTTGGACAACTCCCCCAATCTGCTTTTGAAGAAAAAGCCTTATCAACGCCAACTGCGATTCATCATCTTCGACTATCAGGATATGGAATGGATCGTTAATGCTCTTCATTCGATATTGAATCGTGTATTCGTTGGTATTTTGAGTGAATGTTTTCGCTCGTGCAGAAAGTAAACCGCTGCACGATTTTTCACTGCGGTTATTCGAGATCTGCTGGACAAGACGCGAAAGCGTGCTGTTCAAAAAACGATGGATCAATTGCAATTTGGCAAAACTGCAAGTCGATAGGTCTCCAGTGACAGGCGTGCAATTGCATCTTACGTTCTCTGTCGGTATGGACGACTCAATAACTCAGTTTGTTCAGACATGTGATTCACGAATCGCAGATATAGGCGTGAACCTTAGCGGCCTCTGCAAAAGACGCCAGATTCATGGGAATTGACTCCTCGGAATGGTGTCGGAGTCAACTGTTATTCATCTGGAGTCTGCCACTTTACGCAGGCCTCAATGATTGCTTAACGCTCCTTTGGCATGGATACATACCGAGAAAAAGTTTTAGGGCTGTTGTGGCCGGGGCATTGCATCCAGTTGGAACGCAATAAACAGGCGGACCAACAATACCGTCATCGTTGTTTGATAGCCTGAGCCGGATCCTCACTCCGCAACGGACTTGTGATGCTAAACGGCAGGGTAGCGATCGTATTGACCATTACCCCTGTCTTTTGTGGCCTCTCGATTGGCGAAGACCAGACAACACACTCCAACCCGCACCGGTTTGGCACGCGTTTGACACGCCGGAGCGTGTAGTTACTACGCAAGTTTGGATGCGTTTCAAAAGCCGCTAGGTTCCGAATAAGATCTTTGTGCGTATTCTATCGAGTTGTGGAGTAATGAAACTCCGGGGACGAGTCTGTCCCATTCCCTTTGAGATGCTTCGTAGATTTACTGAGATCGTCAACCATCGATGCGATATGAAACAATCCCGTAACCTGCAATTTCCAAATTGATTATTGAGTCGCGAATCATCACCTCGCTTCCGTTTTCGATCTCGCGGGCCTGAGTTGAGACCGAACTTGGATTTAAGAGCCGCAACTTTGCAACAGATTTCTCTGGCCTCGCGTTGGCAACAAATACGTATAGCGAGTTGCCGTAGCGTTTACACATGACATCGAGAGGTGGCTTTTCCAAATCCGATTCAATGGCTACCACATTCAAGAGGCTCGGAGAATTGAGGACGGGTGCGAGTTCTGTAATCTGGCGGTTCAAACGCGTGACTGCCTCCAGGAGTTCCGGATCATCCAGTAGGGAAGCTTCTATAAAGTTCGGTTCGAATTGATGCACGAAGTAGATAATGCCGCGGGATCCCTTGATCAAAGACATCCACACTTCAGATCGAATCTGCTGGGGCGTGGGTTTCACCGAGGTGTTACTTATGCGACTGCATTCAATACAGTTCCAAACGATCTTCTCGTCATTTGACCATTGTCTGAGTCGATCAACGCCGCGCGGAACGAACTCAAGCTTGCCAGCCACTTCTTGTTTATCATGCACCGCAGGATAAATGTCGAAGGAGACGATGTCGCTACCCTTGATGTACAAGGGGTAATCCTCTGGATGATTTCGTCGAACTCCACGACCAATGTAGTTGTCGTAAGCGACCCCCTGCCCGAGGTTTAATAGAACCGGTCGCGTCGAGTCTCGCTCGCGAATTTTCTGATAATCTTTTACTATGACGCTTGGATCGATAGGTGGTCCGTAGCCGCCTGACTTGAGCGGTTGCGCGTTATCGGGCTCGTCGCCGTGCATCCAGGCAACAATGATGTCTGCATTGGAAGATTTCATTCCCGTTTCATTTTGCGTGCAGACGACAGGCATCTGAGCTCGCTTTAGATCTACTAACTGCTGTTCTGTGGGGCCATTCCACAATCCGACATAGAGGTTGATACCCGCTTGCTTATAACGCTTCGCGTTGCGAGGACTCTGTAACCAGACGGCGAGAGGAAAAAACTTTGGATCTCGAGTGATCCCCTGCGTCCATTGGTCGTAAACGGTCGTAGCTTTCGCCGTATCCTGCGCCGATGTTGTCAGATGGATGCCAAAAATGACAAACAGGAATACAGAAAAACGAAGCATACATATTTCTCCAGGTTTTTGCATTTCGAACCGATTCACGCCCGACTCTATTCTAACTAGGCGAGGACAATGTGGGCAACGTGGCGTGGGCAACGTGGTGACACACCACTCTATAGATACAGACTGCCAGCCGTTGGTTCGAGGATACTTTTTGTTGACGGTGATCAGAGGGGACTGCCTATAACATGCCGCAATTCATTGGCACAGGGAGCCGCCGATGCCTCCTGCCCGGCGGAGGTAATGATCGACGGAGCGATCCACGACTATGTGAATGACCTCTGAGTAATTTACTCGATGCAGTAGAGGTGCTCTTCGGTTCGCAAATAGATGGATTTGCCAATGGCGGCTGGGGTTGCAAAGATTGCGTCAGACAACTCGTTTTTGGCTAGGAGCGTAAAGGAATCACCTGGTTGCAAAACGTAAGTGATACCTTCTCGATTGGAAATGAAGAGTTTCCCGTCAGCAAACCAGAGAGAGGAGCTAAAGTTGCCACTCAATCGCTCGCGATATTTTTCCTCTCCAGTCAGGGCGTCAAGACAAGTGAAGACTCCATTGTCGCTGATGAAGTACAAATGGCGATCGACCAACAATGGCGATGGCATTGTCGGTGTACCGCGAGCGAATCGCCAAGAGACTTCTGGTGTCGGTACATCGGCATACTTGATCGCCAGTATCTGTCCTTTGCCGAAACCGGTAATACAATAGATGTGACCGTTTCCAACGACAGGGCGTGGCGTCAACGAGAAACCAAGTTGCCCGTATGGCACTTTCCAAAGTTCACTTCCGTTGGTTGGATCGTAACTATAAAGCCAATTGGATGCGGCGGAAACTATTTGCTCTTTGCCGCTGACGGTCACGATGACAGGAGTGCCATAAGACTTTTTGAGTTGTGGATTCGTGTGCATCTCTCCCGATCGATCTGTCTTCCAAGCGACATTGCCCGTCATTTTGTCGAGCGCAACAATGTATTGTTTATCGCTACCGTCCATGTGAAAGACAACGCAGTTTCCGATGACGATCGGCGAGCCGCCTGGTCCGTTCTCGTGCATGACACTGAGTTCTGTGTTTACCCAATCCACTTTTTGGTTAGCGATATCGAGGCAAACTGTACCATAGGATCCAAAGTGGCAATAGAGTTTTGTCCCTTCTAGAAATGGGGTCGGCGATGCGTAGCTGTTCAGTTTGTGAACCCATTGAGGATCTTTGACGGTTAACAAACTGATGTCATGAAGGAGTTTGCCTGTCTCGCGATCGTAGCAAAGGGCTTTCAACTCCGCTTGCTCGAGCAATGTGAGCGGCTGGTCACCCGTATTTGATTTCAACCGCAGAGCGGCAGCCTCCGCACTTGCTGCTGTTTCGATAGCGGTCGTGAGCCAAATCTGGTTTCCTACTAGCACAGGAGACGAATAACCGCGACCGATCGTTTTTACTTTCCAGCGAATGTTGGTGGTTTCGTTCCAATGGGTAGGAATCTGCTTCGCATTCGAGATTCCTTGGCCCGAGGGTCCCCGCCATTGAGGCCATAGAGTATCGATCTCTTCGCCATGCGCGTAAAGGAAATTGAAGCAGCAGAAGCCTGCCAACGAAATGGACCGCGCTATTCGAGTCAATGAAGTCATATTTGAGATTTGAGGATCTAAACCATGTTTACGGAAAGCCTACATTGTAAACATCCTGATTGCAGTTGTATCGAGAACACAAAATAAAACGACATTTCTCCGAGAGATCGCCAGTATTTCGGAAGCCTCAATAACGCGAATCGACCGTAATGGCGTGCTCGAGTTCAGCCATCGGCAGTGCTTTTCTTGAGGTGTTTTAAGTATGATTTCTTTGTTTTGATGCCTTAAGTACGTACGCGTAGCTGCGCATTTTGAACCGCTTCCAAAATTCGTCCCGAAGTATCGAAGGCCCTCGCTTCGTTATCGCTGAGCAAGACACGATCTTACTCGCCGCTTTACGTGCGAAGAGCGAGAGGTGCCGAGATGATTTGACATAAAATGCGTCGATATGAAGTCGAGGCTGTAGCCTTTGTTTTTTCTAGGCTATCTCTGCGTTCTTTTGCGGCTATCGGCTATTTCGGCACAGTTCGACGCCATGTCTCGGGCGGCGATATCAAAATGGTAGGCGGAAATATCAAAATGGTATCGCGAACATTGGGCCGTTCGTTTGGAGTAAAATGGGAGGCCCATCCAACGTTACCCTCCCTAAAACGACCATGATCAAGACGATTCGTTCTGTTTCCACTTTCCGCGTTTGGACCACCTTGGTCGCCAGCTTCGCGTGCATGACGTTGTCGACACCAGCGTTCTCGGCAGAGATTGATTTCAGTCGAGACATCAAGCCACTGTTGGCGGAGCATTGTTTGAAGTGCCACGGCCCCGACAAAGCAGAAGGAGGGCTGGATCTCAGTCGACGTGAATCCGCACTGTTGAAAACAGAGAGTGGCGAGTTCGCCATTGTTCCTACCGATCCAGAGCATAGCACCCTTCTCCGGCGCGTATCGAGCCATGATACCGGCGAACGGATGCCACCACCCGACGAGAAGGCGCTCGATGCAAAACAAATCGCAATGCTACGATCCTGGATCGAGAGGGGGGCGGAATATCAGGAGCATTGGTCCTTTCGCCAATTGCGGATGCCCAATGTTCCACCCGTCAATCAAGAGAGTTGGGCAAAGAGTCCGATCGATCGTTTTGTGCTTCATGATTTGGAATCGAAAGGGACTCAACCTTCCCGAGAAGCCAAGCCGCATGTTCTTTTGCGAAGGCTATATCTCGATCTTGTTGGGCTATTGCCAACGCCTAGCGAAGTGGAAGCCTTTCGAGCCGATCACGCATTGAATGCAGATGCCGCCGTTGAGAAAGTGGTCGACCGGTTGCTGAGCTCCGAGCACTTTGGCGAACGCTGGGGAAGGCATTGGCTGGACTTGGCACGCTACGCAGATAGCGATGGATATGAAAAAGATCGCAATCGACCCGATGCATACATTTACCGCGACTGGGTGATTCAAGCATTCAATCGCAATATGCCGTTCGATCAATTCACGATCGAGCAATTGGCGGGTGATCAACTTCCCAACGCGACTCCCAATCAACGCATTGCCACCGCCTTCAATCGACAGACCCTCACCAACACCGAAGGTGGTTCTGACCAAGAGGAATTTCGGATCGCATCGACATTCGATCGAACCGATACGGTTGGATCGGTTTGGTTGGGACTCACCGTGGGTTGTGCCAAGTGCCACACACACAAATACGATCCGATTCCGCACACCGATTATTATCGACTGTTTGCGTTCTTCAACGAAGCGGAGGAACAGGCGATCAAGCTTCCTACACGACCGGCCGGCGATCCATCGCAACTCTCCGAATTGGCCGCCGCGCACGAAGAGTTGCAATCGTACTATCGAACGATCTATCCCGCAGAACAAAAATGGGAAGCAGAGCAACGCGAGATCATAGAACAAGAATTGAATAAACCGTTGGTTGTTGAGTCACAGGAGTTGGAAATCGAACTCCATTCCGAGCAAGGGTTAGTGTTTGAGCGACAATCGGATGCGTCGTTCCTCGCTCGCGTTGATAAAGATCGTGAAGATAAAGATCGTGTTGATAAAGAAGACGCGACGCCTGACACGGACACATACACGTTGACGCTCAGCAAATTGCCACCGGAGTTGACGGGGCTGCGATTAGAAGTCATACCCGATCAAGGCTTGCCCAACGGAGGCAGCGGCTTAGCTGCAAATGGAAACTTGGTCGTATCGCACATCGCGGCGCAGATCGTTGATCGCGAAGGTACGGTGGTCCGAGAGTTGCCATTGCAAAGGGCCGAGGCGGATTTTGAGCAAAAAGATTTTAAGGCGGCCGATACGATCGCCAAGAAAGTGGATCCCAAGAAAGGTTGGGCTGTGTCCCCCAAACAAAGCGAGCCTCATTGGCTGCAATGGAGGACCAAGGGACCGACCACATTGCAAGATGGCGAACGGCTTCGGCTCAAAGTGGCTCAAGTGCACGGAAAGAAGCACTTACTCGGGCGCTTTCGAATCAAAGCGATCACTGGAGACTCACGCGATCTGCATTTGACCAAAGAGGTGATCAATGCATTGAAGATGTACCCAGAGAAGCGACTCTATGAAACGAGGATGCTATTGTTCGATTTTTATGTGCAACAGGATGACAAAGCCCAATCGCTGATCAAAAACATTGACGCGATTCACAAAAAATGGGATTCCAGGGTGGTATCGGTTCGCGTTCTGACCGACGCATATACGGAGCGGCCGACGTATCGCTTTGAACGCGGCGATTTTCTTTCCCCTTCCGAACAAGTTCGGCCAGGTATTCTGACAGCTCTTCAGTCAGGGCATGCCGAAGCGCAGCACTTGCGTCGACTGGATCTGGCGCGTTGGCTTGTTGGACCAGAGAACAGTTTGACCCCGCGTGTGATTGCCAACCAGTTTTGGTCGAGGTTGTTCGGAGCGGGGATTGTTCGAAGTGTCGGGGATTTTGGCGTACGAGGAGAGACCCCATCGCATCCAGAGCTTTTGGATTGGCTAGCTGTGACGTACCGTGATACGCTCCGGTGGGACACGAAAGCGTTTTTGAAAACAATCCTTATGTCTAGAACCTATCGACAATCGTCAACGCATCGTCCCGAAATGGTTGACCTCGATCCCGTGAATCGTTGGTTGTCGCGGCAGAATCGATTGAGAGTGGAAGCGGAGTTGGTCCGAGATTTGGCGCTCCAAGTTTCCGGCTTGCTATCCAACAAAGTAGGTGGCCCAAGTGTATTCCCTTCGATGCCTCCGGAGTTGGCGAAACTGAGTTACAACAATAGCTTCACTTGGACCAACAGCGAAGGAGAAGACCGATATCGTCGCGGGTTGTATACCTTTTTTAAGCGAACGATTCCGCATCCTACATTGATCACGTTCGACTGTCCCGATGCGAATCAAACGTGCGTGAATCGCAACGTATCGAATACACCTATTCAAGCGTTAGCGTTGTTGAACAACGAAAGCTTTGTCGAAGCGGCGTTGGCATTGGCAAAGAAGATCGTTACGGAGGCTGGTTCTGACAAACAAAAGCTGGAGAAAGCGTTCGAAATCTGTTTGACGCGTGGAGCGAGTTCCGATGAGCTTGGCAAGCTGACACGGTTGCTAGAGCGATCGAGGGCCTACTATAAGAATGAAGCAGAAGCAGCCAAGTCTGTTGTTGGCGACAAAGGATTGCCGGCGAAAGAGACATCAACGAAAGAGTCATCGGCAAATGGATTGTCGACGATAGAGAATTCCGAGCTTGCGGCTTGGACTGCTACGTTGCGGGTCTTGATCAACCTCGATGAATTCATAACGAGAGAGTAATGAACAGCAAACGATTAGATGCAGCGCAACAACGTTGGCGATTGGCGGAACAGCAGTCCCGTCGATATTTTTTGGGGAACGCTGGTTATGGTATCGGGGCGACGGCGCTCGCTTCGTTGCTAGCGACGGATGGTTTTAGCGATGAGCAAAATGGTAGCGATGGAACGGCGGCAGGAACACTGAATCCGCTGCACCCCAAGCCGCCGCACTTCGCGCCGAAGGCCAAGCGATGCATTTTGATTTTTCTCGAAGGTGCTCCGAGTCAGATCGATCTTTACGATCCGAAGCCGAAACTGAACGAGCTGAATGGCAAACCGTTGCCCGAATCGATGACGAAGAACGTTCGGTTCGCTTTTATCAAGAAAGAGTCCGCCGTGTTGCTTGGATCGAAACGCAAGTTTTCGAAGCATGGTCAATGCGGGATGGAGTTCAGCGATTTATTACCGAACATCGCATCGTGCGCAGACGATATCTTGATGGTGAGATCGATGCACACCGATCAGTTCAATCATCATCCGGCACAGTTATCGTTGTTGGCCGGTCGGCCGTTCTTTGGATTGCCCACGATGGGCTCCTGGTTAACGTATGGGCTTGGGAGTGAATCGCAGGACTTGCCAGGCTATGTCGTATTGTCTGCAGGTCGAGGGACGAGTGGCGGTGCCTCGTTATGGTCGAGTGGTTTCCTGCCATCGATGTATGCAGGAGTGCTCTTTCGCAATCAAGGAGATCCGGTATTGAATTTGGCGAATCCTACAGGATTGCCGAGGGAACTGCAACGCGAGGCATTGGATGTTGCGAGCGCGATGAACGCATCGCGGCTTGCGGAGATGAACGATCCGGAGATTGCGAGTCGCATTGCGGCTTATGAGTTAGCATTTCGGATGCAAAGTGCTGCACCGGAGCTAATCGATCTCAGCGGCGAGACAAAAGAAACGCTCGACGCATACGGCGTCGACCGTGAAGATCCTGAGATCAAAGCGGATCGCGGAGGTGGCAAGGGGACTTACAAACAGTTCGCAACAAATTGTTTATTAGCGAGGCGGTTGGTCGAGCGCGGCGTTCGATTCGTGAGTTTGTTTCATGCTTCGTGGGATCATCATTCGAATTTAGACGTGGAACTCACTCACAATTGCGGTATGGCGGACCAACCCGTTGCTGCCTTGCTCAAGGATTTGAAGCAACGCGGATTGCTGGACGAAACGCTGGTGATCTTTGCGGGCGAGTTTGGAAGGACCCCGTTGGGCGAGAATCGAATGGGAAGCAAAGACGTTTCGGGTAGAGACCATCATCCGTTTGCTTTTTCATTATGGATGGCAGGTGGAGGAGTCAAAGGTGGGTTGACGTACGGTGCGACCGACGAAATCGGATGGTCCGTGATCGACAAGCCTGTCCACATCAACGATTTCCATGCGACGATCCTCAAATTGTTCGGTTTTGACCATCTCAAGCTCACGGTCCGGAATCAAGGATTAGACGCTAGGTTAACGGGCGTTGCTGGCAGTGTCATCGACGAATGGATCGCGTAATTGCTTTGGCTTTAACTTTTCAATAATTGTCTTCTGGTTCAACTCATAGGAGACCTCGTGGACATACATGTTTTCTTGCATGGATGTAATGTGGATTCAGCCGACACATGTCGTTGCCTTCTAAGCGTTTGCCATTGTTGGTTCTCAGCCCTGGAGGCCTGGAGGGGCGGAATGGAATAGCCAGGGGTGCTAACCGGTGCCAACCCTCATCATTACCCACATTTTGATTCAATCTAGAATTCTAACTCCCTTGAAATCAAACGAAAACCCTGCGATTTTCTCCCCCTCGCTCCTTTTAGGGGAGAGGGGGCCGGGGGGTGAGGGGTAGAGTTGTCAGCA
Source organism: uncultured Pirellula sp. (assembly GCA_903858115.1). Taxonomy (GTDB): domain Bacteria; phylum Planctomycetota; class Planctomycetia; order Pirellulales; family Pirellulaceae; genus JBKCUI01. The sequence goes on from CAIOHR010000242.1 coordinate 149,108, forward strand.
ACAAATCTCCGGTTCAGTGATTTGTTTAGACCTTCTAGGCATAGTAAGGCATTGCTGGCGAAGCCAAGAACCCAATCAGAACGCAGGGCAAAACCGGACCTGGCGCCCAACGGCTCAGATTGGCCGTCAGGAAAGAACCGCCGGAATCTAAACTAGACGCGACGTTCGGTGAGACGAACCGACTTGCCGGTTCTGCCACGGAGGAAGTAGAGCTTTGCACGACGAACCACGGAGCGACGCTTCACTTCGATTTTGTCGATGCGTGGGGAGTGGACGGGGAACTTTCGTTCAACACCTTCTCCACCGACGATTCGACGAACGACAAACATTTCACGAGTTCCGGCACCGCTTTTTGCAATGACAGTACCACTAAAGACCTGGATGCGTTCTTTAGCCCCTTCCTGAATTTTGGTGTGAACGTCGACGGTGTCTCCAATGCCGAACGAATCGACCTTTTCTTTCATGGAAGACTGTTCAACCAATTGGAGCAATCGCTGGCTCATGATTTGCAATGACGGAAAAAGGACAAAAGCTATGTAATTTGGAGGCAATATACTGACAACCGAAACGCTTTTTGGGAAGGCCAAAACCTAGGTTTTTGATCCCCCAGTGAATTGCAGATTTGTTTTGCTGCTTAGGTTTCCCGTAGGTCGGGGGTCCTGCCCGATCCATTTTTTCCTGCTTTCGTCAATCTAAACACTGGCAAAACGACTTGAAATCCGGGTCATGCCAAATGAGTTTGCTTGGTTTTTTAAGTCATTCTACACGTTCTTCCCCAGGATCTTCCAGGAGCTTTCTCGGAGGTCGGCCGAGCTGTTCCAAATGACTGATTGCTTCCGAGAACGGCATCGACTCTTGAGAAATACGATCGGCAGATACTTCTCCCAGAAATCCGGCCCAAGGGTCGGGAGCACCAGGAAAGTAGACCGTAACGGTTCCATCCGGCCGACGACTCGTCTCAAATGCCAGCCTCGTTACGCCCCCGACTTCGACTCGAATCGGCTTCAAGGATGGAAGCGCATTCGAGCCACCAAGCGTTCCCGTCAAGATATCTTTGTAGATTGAATACTTCGGGAAAACCTTCAGAAGGTTGCTTTCTATCCAAATGGTGCTTTGCATCGCGATCGACCGAGATGCAATCAGCCCGACAAAGAAACATCCGAGCACAACAATTACCAAGGAAAGCAGGAAAAGGACTGCAAATCCTGCCGCTGAATGGATCGGCAACCATGACTCCATAGCTTTGTAGACGACCAACACGAGTCGGTACAGATACCCCAAAACGAACAACAGTCCAGCGATCGGCATCAGAAACAGTACGCCGCCGATCGCCGTGGTTTTGAGAAATTCTAGTGTTCTTGAGAATCGCTTCACGCTTCAGTCTTTCGATTTTCGTGGAATCCCTTGATGGTCGATCTCAAAGGACGTAAGCTCCAGGTCGACTCCGCCGCTTTTTCCTAGAGTCAGTTTAGCCAACCAGCCTGTCCAGACTTGCGGATCGCCTGGAAAATAATCGAACACCAGATTTCCTAAACTGTAGACGATCGGTTTACCTCGGTACGTTTCCACGGTTTGGGTCACATGGGGATGGGCCCCGATCACTGCAGATGCGCCAGCGTCGATCATCTGCCGGGCCATCTTTCGTTGCCATTCATAAGGACTGGCGACAAGCTCTGGTCCCCAATGCACGTAGGGGACAACAAAGTCTGCCTTGTACTTTTCTCGAGCAGCCTTTATGTCTTGTTCGATGATCTCGATTCGCAAAGGAGCAACACCGGGAGTCGTCGCGGTCGCCTCATAATGCTCCGTCCCGAAACCGTTGTAACCTAGCAGCGCGACTCGAAAACCATTTCGAATCAAGATTAGGGGCTGTCGAGCCGTATGCAAATTTCGACCGCCTCCGAAATAAGGGATCTGTGCAGCTTCTAATTTCTCCAGTTCACCGACCAAACCCTCCACGCCATAATCCATGGAGTGATTGTTGGCCAAACTGACCGCAGTGAAGTGCTTTTTGAGAAGCGGCAATGCTTTTTCTGGACCATGAAATACATAATTCTTGTGCTCCATTTGTCCTCTGTCCGAGATGACGCATTCCAAATTACAGACTGCAATATCTACGGATCCAAAATCGGTTGCAAACTCCACAAAGGGATCAATCCCGTGGTTAATGGCATTGCCGGGATCTCCATCCAACATCACATCTCCACCGAAGAGCATGGTGACTCCTTCCTCCAAGCGTGAAATCTCCGCGACGACTCGAAAGCCTAAGTTAGAACATCTCGTATCTTCAGAGTTCCAATTACGAAAACTGGCACGGCTCCACAAAGGGGCCGAGTTCCAAGCGCCGCCGCGACGCACTCGGGTAATTCCCGTCTCCGGACCTTGCGGATCATCGGTAGGCGAAACTGCATAATAGTTGTCATCATGCCAATCGCCGGTCCACTCCCAAACGTTGCCATGCATGTCATGCAGCCCCCATGCGTTAGGAGGATAGGAAGCGACCTTGGCTGTAAAAGAAATGGAACCATCTTTTGGGATTTCCAAATCTTGGATGTGCGCGAATTTTGGATTCTTTTGCACGTCAATCGTTCGAGATTTCGAACATAACTCTTGAGGGTCATTGAAGCCGCTGTAACGGTTCGTCGATCCTGCACGACAAGCGTATTCCCATTCCGCTTCTGTGGGCAGTCGATAGGTCTGCTTCGTTTTCGCTGAGAGCCACTGGCAGTATCGATTGACATCTTGAAACGTGACATTGAGAACAGGATGATCATCGGTCTGATCCCATCCAGGGCTTCGCCAGTCATACTCGGTCGATCTCCCTTCGCACATGCGTTTCTTTTGATTAAACCCCCAACCTCCCGTGCCATCGAGTTCCGATTCGGTACGGTATCCGGTCTCTTCTGCAAACTGGCGGAACTGTCCTACGGTGACTTCCGTTTTGCCCATCAAGAATGGCCGCGTGATCCGAACGCGATGTTGAGGTAACTCGTCGCTAAAGTAGTTCGCGTCATGTTCGTCGTTAGGAAAGATTTTTTTGATCGCGTCGCCCGATTCATTGCTCCCCATAAGGAACTCACCAGCCGGAATTCGAATCATTTCCATCCCAACCGAATTGCGGACCGACACTCCCTGTGAATCGGATGAAACCTGCGCATAGGCAACAACCGAATGGGCACTCAGATAACCAAGAAAAGCGAGGATTGGAATGCAAGCGGCCGAAGCGTAAACCATGTGTTTCACGCCTTTGCGTATTCTTAACATTTGATAAATCCCTTCATGTGATCCAGTGACTCGGAAAACCCAAAATGGGAGAAAGAACCTCTCCATAATTCGCGTGCAATTGCGTGGGAAAGCCGCCGAAGAAGTCTGTCGATTCTAATCAAGTTGCGATGCAAAATTAGAAGGAAATGATTTTTCTAAAATTCATGTCGGCAAAGGATGCAGAAAGGGGTATCACTACAATAGACCCTAAAGTTGAAGGAAGATGGCCCCCCCTATTGGTGTTCAAGTGATGTTGACCAGCTACCCTTGGCTGAAGAAAAGGACTTCGCTTTTCTGCGGCATATTGTTCGTTCTAGGATTCTTGTTAGATTCAAACGTGCTGTTCGGTGGAGACCCTGAATCCGTGCCAATCGTGGAATTCACGAAGTCTATTCGCCAACTAGAGGCATCACCCGACAATGACGATGTTGGTTGGCATCAAGCCGAGGCCAAACGGGATGGATCGGGAACTTGGTTATGGATATTGCTCTGGTTTTGGTCGGATAGCGAACTATCGGATCGGTCGCACGCGATTCATCTGAATTGACCCTACATCCTTGGCCGCGTTAAACGAACCTTGCAAAGTCGAGCCACTTGAAATCGCGTGCATCGAGTAACTGCCGAGCAACGGTCCTAATGGTTTGCTTGCCGACAAATGGACGTTGCCAAATTCGTCATAGCGAGGCTTTAGTTGCACTTTGTACGTGAAGGGAATCACGACGGCGAAGCGACCGCTGAAACGAGCTTGATAGGTTCCGTCCTGGGACTGGCGAATGTTGGCTCGCATTGGCCCACGGTGTCCCGTGGATTGGCTTGTCCATTCGCCTTTCCATCGTCCGGTCGGATCAGACGCATCTACGTTGGATGTGATTAGAACAATCGACGTGGTAAGGAATAGCGTAGCGGCAGACAACGTGCGGGAGAGATTTCTTCGATGCAACAACATGATGGTTATGATTTCGGTTGATAGTGAATGGCCATGTCATCCAATGGAACGATCCAAACATTGCGAAACTGAGCGGGGCTGCCATGATCCTGAAGAAACAATGGCCCGACCTGTTTTGACTTTAGTTGAGGTATGATCTCATTCAAGTAGGGAGTGTTTCCGTATCGGAAAGGATGGTAGACCGAGCGTGGTTCTTCGAATCGGGTGTTGTCTTGAACTTTTTTACCGTTGAGCCAAGCGGTGACGGCCCCCGGTTCCGTGATCTTTCCGTCGGCATCTCGTCGTGGTGCTCGATATCGGATGTCGTAAACCTGCCATTCTCCGGCAGGGAGAGCAGCATTGACGAGTGGCTTCTCGAATCCATAGATGGAACCTTCGTCATGTTGCGAAAGCTCTTTGTCCGCTTTCCCGTGACTATTGAGGATTTGCAATTCGTAGTGGCCGTGAATGTAGATTCCGCTATTCCCTTGGTTCTTGGGAGAAACCTTGAACTCCACATGAATGTCTGCGTCACGAAAATGCCATTTCGAGACGATATGATTTTGATTGCCGCCGTCGGATGGCGATGAAGTTATCGCACCATTCTCGAAAGGCCAATTTGGCTTGTCGCCACCCATGCTTAAGAATTCATGGTCAGACGATTCGCCGAGTAGAACTTTCGCGTTAGCGGGCGGTTTTGCTGGGATCCTCGATTGGTCAGGTTTGAATTCTTCTTGGGCATTCACCTGGATTGTGTGAAAGAAGGTTGTGTGAAAAAAGAAGGAGCTCGCTGAAAGGGTAAGCACTGCGAGTCGGGAAGGAAGTCGGTGTTTGCGCATTCTGGAGAGATGATTCAAATAGTAAGAAATGGAATGCGTGAGCCGGCAGGCTGCCGGAGCACTATCACTATCACACTAGTGTAGTCGATCCTGGAGCGAACTCGGCTAGAAGGTAGGCCAGAATCCGATACACTCAGGGAATTCAAACGACCTTTCCATTTCAACGATTTCTAAATTTCCATGGCTGCCAAGACCGCGATTTCACCAACACGAGCCGAAGATTACCCAGAATGGTACCAGCAGGTAATTAAGGGGGCCGACTTGGCCGAAAATTCCCCTGTTCGCGGCTGTATGGTGATCAAGCCGTGGGGGTATGCCCTGTGGGAGAACATGCAACGGGCTTTGGACCGTATGTTCAAGGAGACGGGACATCAGAACGCTTACTTTCCCCTGTTTATCCCGATGAGCTTCCTGGAAAAGGAGGCGGAACATGTGGAGGGGTTCGCGAAGGAATGTGCCGTCGTTACGCATCATCGACTTGAGCCAGATGGTAAGGGCGGATTAAGACCGGCTGGTCCATTGGAAGAGCCGCTGATTGTTCGACCGACGAGCGAGACCATCATAGGTGCATCGTACGCAAAGTGGGTACAGTCGTACCGCGACCTGCCTATCTTGATCAATCAATGGGCCAATGTGGTTCGTTGGGAGATGCGAACACGATTGTTTTTGCGCACCGCCGAATTCTTGTGGCAAGAGGGGCACACAGTGCATGCCACGGCAGAGGAGGCGATGGAAGAAACGCGTCGGATGCTCGATGTTTATGCGGACTTTGCAGAAAACTACATGGCCATGCCGGTGATCAAAGGAGAGAAGACGGCTGGCGAACGATTTCCTGGCGCCGTCAATACATATTCGATCGAGGCCATGATGCAAGATGGCAAAGCGTTGCAAGCTGGCACCTCACATTTTCTCGGGCAGAATTTTTCTAAGGCACAAGAGATCAAGTTCCAAGATCAGAATGGTGAAGTGGCATTCGCATGGACAACGTCGTGGGGTGTTTCGACTCGACTGGTAGGAGCATTGATCATGTCTCATTCGGATGATGATGGATTCGTGTTACCGCCGCGATTGGCGCCAACGCATGCCGTCATCATGCCGATCTACCGAGATGACACGCAACGCGGTGAGGTGCTCGCCTATTGTCAATCGCTGCGCAAGGAGTTGATGGCGCAGACTTTCGGAGACGAGAAAGTGCGTGTTGATATCGATGATCGCGATCTTCGCGGTGGTGAGAAAAAGTGGTACCACGTCAAGCGGGGAGTACCGCTTCGAATCGAAGTCGGGCCTAAAGATCTTGCAGCAAACGGTGCCTTTGTTGCTCGACGGGATACGAATCAGTCCCAAGGGATGTCTCGCAATGAGTTAGTCAGCAACGTTGCATCGATTCTTGCGGATATTCAAAAGTGCCTTTTCGACAAAGCGTTGAAGATGCGTACAGAGCGAACCGTGGAGATTCAAACGGAAAAAGAGTTTCGCAAGTACTTCGCAGGCGGCGAAGAAACTGGCAAACTTACTTCGGGCGGCTTTGCAAAGTGTTGGTTCTCGAGTGAGTCCGAAGTTCAACCTTTGTTGGATGAGCTAAAGGTGACGATTCGATGCATCCCGCTCAATGGTCCGAATGCAAGTGGAAAGTGCTTCGTGACAGGCAAAGACACCAACACGCAGGCCGTCTTTGCTAAGTCTTACTAAGACGGATTTGTTGCATCATCGACTTGTTGGATTCGCGGACTGGCTGGGCGTTGGCGGTGAATCGATCCAGTCGATACAGTCGCGATGAATGAATCTGAATAGATACATCGCATTGCGGAAGTATCGCGGCGCTAACCGCTTTGGGTCCTTCAGCATCCGATATAGCCATTCGCAACCAAACTTCTGCCATAGCTTGGGAGCTCGCTGTGCGTTTCCTGCAACAAAGTCAAACGAGGCTCCCACTTGGATGGAGAGCGGGACGTTGAGTCTCTGTAGATTGTTTTCGATCCAATACTCGCCCTTGGGTTGGCCGAGAGCGACAAGGAGTATATCGGGTTTGGCTTGTTGGATATGTGCGATTTGCATTTGTACTTCTGAATCGCTGGTGGCGCGAAATGGTGGGCACTGAACCCCAACGATATTGCAACCTGGATAGAGTCGAGACAATTCGCTTGCTGCCTTGGCTGCGACTCCTTCGGCGGCACCGTATAGGTAGAGTCGGAGCTTTGTCTGGGCGCTTCGTTCGGCGAGTCGACAAATCAGGTCCGAGCCAGTCACACGTTCTGGTAATGGATTCTTGTTGCATTTGCTTCGCCAAAGAATCGGCATGCCATCGCAAAGGACCAATGCAGCTTTGCGAGTAAACTCCTTCAAACGAGTATGCTGAGCACACAGCATTGCATAATTCAGATTCGCAGTGACCGCAAAGGTCGGTCGTCGATCTCGCACAATCTGCTCGATGTATTGAAGCGTCTGTGGCATGTCGACACAATGAAAATCCAGCCCCCACAACGAGGAGATCGGGATTTCGGACAATGCACATGGAGCAGAGGTTTGGTCGCAAGGTCGGTCATCCTTTTCTTTCTGGTTCGCTGGCAAGTCTGCGTTTACCGACTCCACCCGATCTGCGACATCGGCTTCGAACGAATCGAGAGTCGTGCTCATACGATGGATCGATCTAGCGGCGAGAACCTCTTCGATGGCAACGGCTTGAATACTGCCATCCGTTGCTGCTTTCAAAGACACCGGTTTAGCGGATTCAGACAGCACTTCGGCTAGTGCCGATCGATTACTCCATGCAGATTCGGCTAACACAGAATTCTGCAATGCCGAGGGGATCGGTGCCGAATTCTTAGGGAATGCGTCCTTCGAAGACCTTGTCGGAACTTTGGGAAAGTACCCCGCCAACTCGTGGGTAGGTGAAGGGGAAGACGCGTTCGATTGAGATGCCATATACCGTCGTGAAGGTAAGTGAGCTATGTCCACTTTGCTGCGATTGACGATGGTCAATCGCTAAACGATGGTGAACCGTAGCTCGCCATATGGCAGAGGGCAAATCCAGAAACGGTCTATTCGCGTGCGAGGAGTCTGTTTGTATTGATTGTGACGGCAATTCGACTTAAGCCAATCGAGCCGACCATCGTTGCTGTACTCGCTCGGAACAGACCGGGTGTTCAAACAAACGGCTAAGGTTATTCGCAGAGAAAGCGTTTTCTGGCGAGCCATCAAAAAACAATTTTCCTCGACAAAGACAAACAACTCTTTGCACCTGAGGGATCACTTCTTCCAGATGATGCGTGACGAGGATGATTTGTATACCGTCGAGAGTCATCGCTTCTATCTTTCGCATCAATCGTTCGCGAGCGAGCAGATCGAGCCCAGCCGTTGGTTCGTCCAGTAGCAAGGCTTGAGGGTTTCTGACCATCGCGCGAGCGAGCATGACGCGTCTTCGTTCCCCAGTAGACATCCACGCGACACGATGCAGACTGGATAGATGAATTTCAAAAAAATCAAGCCAGCGTGAAGCCTCACTTTTCATGGCATCGGTGACATCTTCTTCCGGCAGTTCCAATTCGCTCGAAGTGAAGCCAGTGAGTACGGCCTCCAGAGGAGTGAGTCGACCACTTCTTCCCGTCGTGAAATGGTGGTCGATCTCAGAGCTTACAAAGCCCAAGTGTGCGCGAAGATCCCAGACATTCCATTCTTCTCGCCCCAAGATGGTAACCTGGCCAGCGGCATCCGAAACAGCAGAGGGATAAAAGAACCGCATCAACAGTTTGAGGAATGTCGATTTGCCCGATCCGTTGGGACCGAAAATGCAACAATGCTGGGCCGTTTCAACGCGAAGCGAAGGAATCTCAAGAATCCTATTGCGGTTTCGCTCTACAATGACGTTAGAAAGTTCAAACAGGCAATCCGACATCAGTTGACGCCAAAGGGGCCTACCAAATGGTCACGATTGGATTCTGGTTCGAAACTGATTTCAGAATTAGTGACGATGCCCATCATGAATCGGTTGGCAACTGCAAGCATCGAGGTCGAAAGCTCATCTGCTTCGCTAAACGAATCTTCTTCGCTCCATAATGTGCTGAATCGATAATTGAGTCCAGCTCGATGCGAAAATCTCATTGCATTCTGCAAATCCGAGTGGCTACAGAGCGACGAACCACGTCGATGAGAAAACAAAACAGGTAAGTGACGAGATGATTTCCAGTTAGACAACGACCCACCGAGACTAGGCATCGCCCCACTCAATGAAACAACGCCAGCCACCATGTTCGAATATTGAAGTCCGATCCACTGTGCAACGGTTCCGCCCAGTCCGAAGCCGGCTAGGAAAACACGATCTGTTCGAACTGGAAGCAACTCCACCGCGCTGGAAATGCATTCGCAAACAGCTTCTTCCGCGAAAGCAAAGTCCGCTTTCGAATTCCCCCATTGAAACAATCGTTGCTTTGTCGAGGATCGAATGTTCGCACGAGGTGCTACTGCAATGTAGTTTTGATCGCTCAGCGATTCCATGACGGAATCTAGTTCCATTTCGCTGCTAGCTTCGCTGTGCAACCAAACTACCAGCGGATAGTTGTACGATGGTGTAAAGTTGTGCGGAAGAAAAAGACGATGGGGAAATTCTGTGTCGAGAAAGAGATCGTCCGCCAAACGTCGGGCTACCTCTGCAGGGTTTCTGTAGCTCGCGTTGGGATAGCTTGAAACCATCGTCGCTGAAGATCCGTCATCAGAAACCGTTTCATTCGAAGATGCCAGCAGAGCGGGGATTCGATGCATCAAGTAATTCCTGTGAGTGCCGGATAGGATATGACGAGGTTGCTCGTAGCTGATGGGCAAGTCGAAGTTGTAGGCCATCAAAACTCGATGCGTCAATGGCGTCTAGGTCCATAATTCGGCCGATCCGAAGACCTGCCGAAACGCTTGCATTAAAACGTGACGATTAGGCAGACGCGAGAAGCTGTCCCATAGTAGCAACCAAGGACTGTACAGCATCGACACTCTTCTTGAACGCAGCCTTTTCGGAGTCCGTCAGTTGCAGTTCGACAATCTTTTCAATGCCTGCACTCCCAAGAACAACGGGCACGCCGACGTAATAGCCACCGACTCCATACTCCGAGTTGCAAAGTGCCGCGCATGGAATCAAGCGTTTTTTGTCGCGAACGATGGCTTCGACCATTTGGGCCGTGGCTGCAGCAGGAGCGTAGTAGGCAGAGCCAGTTTTAAGAAGCGAGACGATTTCTGCACCGCCATCGCGAGTTCGCTGCACGATCTCGGCCAATCGTTCTTGCGAGATCAACTGTGTAACAGGAATCCCGCCTACGCTTGTGCAGCTAGCAATCGGCACCATGGTGTCACCGTGACCACCCATCAGCATTGCGGAAATATCTTCGACGCTTACGTTGAGTTCCATGGCTAGGAATGCACGAAATCGAGCGGTATCGAGTACGCCAGCTTGTCCAATCACGCGATGGGACGGGAAGCCAAGTACTTGGTAGGCTCGCTGCACCATTGCATCGAGCGGATTACTAACGACGATGACAACCGCATTGGGGCTGGTCGCTTTGACGTTTTGTGCGACGCTCGTCACGATCTTAGCATTGGTGCTCAAGAGATCGTCTCGGCTCATTCCAGGCTTCCGAGCGATTCCTGCTGTAATGACGACAACATCGCTATCGGCGGTGTCTGCATAGTCTGTTGTACCCACGAGCCGACTATCAAATCCCATGATCGGCGATGCTTGGAAAAGATCGAGTGCTTTTCCTTTCGGCATGTTTTCCGTTTGGGGTACGTCAAGCAAAAGAACGTCACCAAGCTCGTTTGCCGCACACCAGTGAGCACATGTAGCTCCTACGTTTCCCGCCCCGATGATGGTGATTTTTGCTCGTCGCATGAGATATTGCCTTACCCTCTGAAGTCGTTGACAATGAATGATTGATTTGGAACGTGGAAGTATGTCGCGCTCGTAGCGACCGTCAAGAGGCGATCGGCTTTCGAACTCATTTTGGAGCTCAGATGGAAATCTATCAACGGCGTATCAAACTCCCGGCTTTTCCGAGAGGGTGCCATTTAATCACTTCGACTATTGTGAACCAGTTGCCCGAGCTTGAAGCACTGGACGCTGGCACGCTCCATTGTTTCCTGCTCCATACGTCGGCGAGCTTGAGCATTAACGAAAACGCGGACCCCGACGTTCGCGAGGACCTCGAAATGGCCCTCAATACGATCGCACCGGAGCACTTGGATTACACGCATACAGTCGAAGGGGCTGACGACATGCCAGCCCATGTGAAATCAACTTTGGTCGGTTGCAGTTTGCTGATCCCGATTATGAAGGGGTCGCTAGTCCTTGGGACTTGGCAAGGAATCTATCTTTGTGAGCACCGCGACCAAGAAACCGAGCGGTCGATCATGCTAACGGCGATGGGAATTCGCCACGGCGAAGGCTGAAGCCTGAAAATCAGGAAGAAGTCAGAAGATCAGGAAATAGCAGACCGTTAGGTCTGTTCTGCGCGAAAGCTGTGCTTCAAAAAGTTTTGACAGCATTGCAAGTGGCGACGGGCAAATCGTATGCCCTTAATGGCTAGCTACTGCGATTTTGGACGAACGATGTATCACATAATCGTGAATTCCATGCAAACCTTGCAAGAAATTTTTATTAATAATCAGTTGAACGAATTCAACGTCGCGATACTCTAATGCTGCTAGTTCTGCTGCTACCAGTTCTGCGGGCCTGTTTGCTGTGCTGGCTTAGATCTTTTACATTTTGCATTGGGGAGTCGTATGAGTTCGTATCGACGTTGGCGTCCAGGTTTCACGCTGGTGGAGTTGCTAGTGGTCATTGCGATCATTGGAATTCTTGTAGGATTGCTTCTTCCGGCCGTTCAGGCTGCTCGGGAGGCTGCCCGCCGCATGCAGTGCTCGAACAATCTAAAGCAGATTGGGCTTGCAACACTCAATTACGAATCAACACACAGTCGATTCCCCCCCGGCAGGTTCGATCCTGACTTTACGATCGGAGGTGTGGCACAAGCGAGCTACACCTCATATCCAAATACACTCCCAGCTAATTCGTTTACCGGATTTCGTTCAGTGCATACCTTTATCCTTCCATACATGGAACAAGGTAATATTTACAACTTAATTGACTTTAGCGCTCCTACTTCGGTACGAATGACAACGGGTGGCGGAGTAACGCCGATTAACGCAAATTATCGAGCGTATGCCAACGCGGCCGGTTTGTTTATTTGCCCGTCTTGCCCGTTTACAGGGGTGATCATTACCGAAAACAACTACCGTTACAATTTCGGTGGTTCTACACCCTTTGGCGGTGCTTTAGGAACAAGCAACAATAACAATACTTCCGCTGTTTCCGCCAGAGGATTCTCTTGCAAAGGGAATGGGGCGTTCACTATTGGTCAACCACTGCGAGTGGGTTCGATTACCGACGGATTGTCCAATACAGTATTTTTCTCGGAACGAACTAAAGGGACTGGGGCCAATCTCGCCACGACTTTGCCAGGTAGATCCGATGTCACGAATCTGCTATCTCGTCCCGCGAATTTGGTGGATGCAGACAGTATGTTTAGTGAGTGCTTGGCGCAAGTGCCAAATTTAAATGGCGGATTCAATTTCAATTCCGCTGGTCGTTGGTTGTCGGGTACAGACTTCTCGAACGGATGGCCTTTCGGCTTTTACTCAAGCACCATGTACAACCACGTTGCGCCACCGAATTGGAGAGCAATCGACTGTGGGACGAGAAGTGCCATCCCGGACGCGCCGGGTGAGCATGCAATCATGAGTGCAAGAAGTACTCACACGGGCGGTGTAAACGCGTCTCGCGGGGACGGATCAGTAAGCTTCGTCAGCGACTCCATTGATCTTCTCGTTTGGCGAGCAGTAGGCACGCGTGACGGTGGTGAAGTTGCGTCGATCGACAATTAGGAATAGACCGCACAAATGGATTCCATGCCAAATATGAAGAGCATTCGGTGTGTTTCTTGCTGCTTTTCGATCCTGTTGGCTCTCGCAGGGTCGATAGGATGTGGCAATGGTGGAATGTCAGGGGCAACACTAAAGTCCGCTCAGGAGGTCTTCGACCAAGCAATTGCTTTGGAATCGTCAAAGAAGTATTCTGAAATCCTTTCTTTACTGAACAAGGTTTTGCAGGATGGCGGTTTGAATCCAGACCAACTGTCCGAGGCCTACCTACTCCGTGCTAGATGCCATTGCGAAGCAGGTGCAACCAGTGAAGCTGAAAAGGATTTGGAATTAGCCGAACAAGGCGCGCCTGACCCGGCAAACCTTCATCTAACAAGGTCGATCTTACTAGCCAAGCTCAACAAAGTGGCAGAATCAAAAGCCGAAATGGCGAAAGCCATAAAGATTAATCCCAAATTGAAGCAGCTTAAGTGACCCCGTCTTTAGGCACCGTGGAGGTGCTGATAGCAAATGCAAAAAATGGAGATTGGCCATAGCCGCTAGCGATTGTTTCTCTTTGCAGTGGCTTTTCGCCATCTAGTTTGAAAAGGAAGCCAGAACATCCAGAGCCCGGTGAGCCACAGCAACAAAAGGCAGACAGCTGCTGGTAAGAATACTCCGAGCTTTGTCCAGTCGCCGCCAAAATAGGATCCATCATGCAGCGATTCTATCCAGTCTGATCTTCGGATGGCGGTTTGGAGTACCTCCCCGGTATCGGTATCCATTTGGATCTCGATATCCGAGTTCATCGAAAGCTTAGCGATCCCCTTTTTGGGACGGATATCGATTCGCTTAATGTCCTTCCAAGTAGCCGATTCGAATCCTTTAATTTTTTTTACATTGTCGAGCATCGATTCAAAGGGAATCGATGGGGCGTCGCTCGATCCTTTCATTTCTGCGGGTTGAACCCAGTTCCATTGTTTTTTTATCTGCAGTAACAGGCCACTGGCTGTGATGATCAGAATCGGGATGGCAAGAAATGGAGTGAGCCAATAGTGAGTTCTTCGATTGGCAAGATTGAATTTCATGTTGCTTTTTATCGGTTTATCGATGGGGTTGAGTCGGCCGTCGGTAAGGTCTTCGAAAGAAATGGATTGGAGCTCAAGTGACTTTAACACCGATAACCACAGTTCCGCTGTTCACGAATCGATCTGCGACTATTTGTCCGATGTCTTTTCTGCGATAAGAAATCCAACATTTCGGGTCATAATGGGTCGAATAAGGGTTGCCCGGGAAAAGGACTTTTTGAGAGCTCCCTTTCGCTAATGGTAGGTAGTTTGTAAACTCTTTGCGAAATTCGCGAAACCATGCCGAAGATTTACAGAAAATGGGACGAAGGTCGAGAGGAAGTGAATTGTTCACGGACTTCGAGCTTCGGAGATGTCTCAACTAGAAAGTCGTTTTAGTTGGGACTTGGGTGTGTCATCAAGGACGATGAAGTCATTCACCACCACCATGAACTGGGATAGTACGGCGTGCACTAGAGACAAAGATTACGTATGACGACACAACGATTCTTGTTCCCTCGATGGACCAATAAATTTCTGGCGATGTTGGGCGTTTTGACCGCTGGTGGTGGCGCCTATGCGAGCGTTTTGTTTTTGGGGGCGACCAGTCCGGTTACACTCAACGTCGGTTACCGTCCCGAGCAGCCTATTCCCTTCAGCCATGCATTGCACGCAGGCGAGTTGAAGATGGATTGTCGTTATTGCCATAACTCCGTTGAGAAGTCCGCGCATTCGACGATTCCGGCGACTCAAACTTGCATTAACTGCCACAGCCCAAAGAGCACAGCCGGTGCTCCCGCACTGTCGGCGGTCCATCCAGAAAGCAAAAAGCTCAAGCCTGTTCACGACAGTTGGCGGACGGGCGAGTCGATCGACTGGGTTCGTATCCACCGATTGCCAGATTATGTCTATTTCAATCACGCCGTTCACATTGCGCGAGGGGTATCTTGCGTAACGTGCCACGGTCGTGTCGACAAAATGGATATTGTTTACCAAGCCAAAGATCAGTCGATGACTTGGTGCATCGATTGCCACCGTAACCCTGAGCCGCATCTTCGCCCTCGGGATCAAGTCACGAATTTGGCTTGGACTCCCGACATGTCTCCAGATTTCGATGTGGCGAAACACATGATAGATAACAACATCAAACCTCAAACAAACTGTGCGGTGTGCCACCGATGAGCTTCACCGGTATCGATCATCAACAACGTTATTTTCGTAGTATCGACGAGCTTCAAAAGACTCCCGAGTTCGAGCAATTTTTGACTCGCGAGTTTCCGCAGGCGGCTTCGGAGTTTCCCGAAGGCGTTTCGCGTCGGCGATGGATTCAAATGATGGGCGCATCGCTTGCGCTCGGTGGTTTGGCTGGGTGCCGCTACAACCGGGAAGAGGTTGCTGCTTTCGTCATGCGCCCCGAAGGCCGAGTGCCGGGGCTTCCTGAGTTTTTTGCCACCAATTTTGAGTGGGCTGGCAAAGTGGTTCAGGCTTTGGTGACAAACATCGAAGGTCGCCCGATCAAAGTGGACGGCAATCCAGAGCATCCCGCTTATGCCAACTCGCAACCGAAGGATTTTGCTGAAAACGACAAGCTCCGATCAGCCGGCACGTGCGCTCAGGTGCAAGCGTCGATTCTTTCATTGTATGATCAAGATCGCATTGCTTTCCCTTTGAATCGAAGCAAGCCTGGCGATAAGGCTGTTTCGTACGATAAAGACGAAACGGCGAACCGAGAGATGGCATGGGCTGCCTTTGCGAAGCATGTTACTGAGCAGTTGGCGGCGCACGAGAGCTCGTCAGGCGAGGGTTTGGCGATTCTGTTCGAGCCTACGCATAGCCCGTCGTTGAGGAGAGCTTTGGCGGCCGTCAAGGCGAAGTTTCCGAAAGCTGCTCTGGTCAAATATGAATCGGTTTACTCTGGCAAGGTCGGGAAGGCGCTCGATTCCGTCGGGGCTGGCAAGTGTAACGTTCATTTGAATTTGGACGCAGCCAAGGTCATTGTTTCGTTGGACGCAGATCTGTTTGGCGCGGATGCGAACGCGGTTCACAACGCGAGACAATTTGCAAACCATCGTTCTCCATCGGCCGAATGGATGAATCGACTTTATGTCGTGGAATCTCAGTATTCGACGACGGGCTCGGCGGCGGACTTCCGACTGGCTCTGCAGTCGAGTCAAATCCCTGTCCTTCTTAAGAAAATCGAAGCCGCGATCGATGCGGGCACCGTTATTGAGGACAAGGCGGAAGAAGTTCCGTATAACAAGCTCGAGGATGCAGCCAAAGTACAGCGATTGGTCGAGTCGATCGTTAGTGATTTGCTAAGCCACAAAGGGGAAGCGGTTCTCTGTGTTGGTTCGCATTTGGATCTCAATGTTCAGCTTGCTGCGATCCGGATCAATGCAAAGCTCGGTAACATCGGAAAAACAGTTCGGTTGTTTGAAGTTCCGAACGAGTTGGCTGGTGTCGAGACGGTCAAATTAGATGATTTTGTTAACAGTGATTTTTTTGCTGCAGACAACAAGGTGCCTTACAAATCGCTTTGGATTTTCGCAGACAATCCAGTGTTTACAGTCGCAGGTGACGTGCCATTGGCGGATGTCATTTCAAAGGCAGAGAATTCCATTTATTTGGGGAATATCGACGACGAAACCGCCGATCATTGCAAATGGAGTATACCTCTCGCGCATCCATTTGAATGCTGGGGGGATGTTCGAAATCTAGATGGCACCTACGGTGTATGCCAGCCGTTGATCGCTCCTTTGCTCGAAGGAAAATCAGCGATTGAATTGCTCTCGATCATGGCCGGTCTTCCGGTGACTTCGGGGCAAAACATCGTCATGGAAACCGCGAAGCAAATTGCGGGGGGTACTTTGAGTGATCGACAGTGGAAAGAAACCATTCACTTGGGTTTCATGGCCGGGTCGACCGCGAAAGAGTTTGCTGGAGATCTGAAGTCAAATGCCACCACTTTGAAGGGCGGGGATGTAACTGCTTCGCCGAACGATTTGCCTGACGGTGATCTTCGGTTGGCAATGGATACGAACAGTCTGGAGGTCGTGATTCGGCCATGTGACTCGGTCTATGATGGTCGCTTAGCCAATAACGGCTGGCTTCAAGAGTTACCTCAACCGATTACAAAGCTCACTTGGGACAATGCTGCCATCTGCAGTATTGGTACCGCAAGAAAGCTTGGTCTAAAGCAGGGTGAATTAGCTACATTCATCACTGGCGATTCCAAGGTGACTTTGCCGGTGTTTGTTGTGCCGGGGCATGCAGAGGGCTCCTTTACGGTAAATCTCGGTTATGGCCGATCGAAAGACAAGGGTGGCGTAATCGGCAGTGGTGTCGGGACAAATCTTTCGTCCTTTCGTCGTTGGAACCAAGCCTCCGTTTACACAGGTGTAGAAGCACGTAACACGACCAAGGCTTACAAGCTTGCGACAACGCAGGATCACTTTGCGATCGAAGATGAAGGTGGGATGCGCGAGAATGCAAAACGCGCCCCGCAGCTTGTTCGCGAGGGCACGTTGACGGAGTACAAAGAGAATGCGAGCTTCACGGGTGAAACGGTGGAAGATCACTTTGCTCATCTGGGCAGTGAGAGGTCACTGTGGGTCGAGCCAAAGGTCGATGAAAACTACAAGTGGGGGATGGCAATCGATCTGAACAAGTGTATCGGTTGCAATAGCTGTGTGGTTGCTTGCCAAGCGGAAAACAACATTCCGATTGTTGGCAAAGAGCAGGTGAGCCGCAGTCGAGAAATGCATTGGTTGCGAATTGACCGTTACTTTACATGTGATATTGATCGAACTGCCGAGGGTGGATCGTTTAAGGATCCGGTCGATCCTACGATCGTTACGCAACCGATGGCCTGTTCGCATTGCGAGACGGCACCCTGCGAAGAAGTATGCCCAGTCGCTGCGACGGTACATACAGAAGAAGGTATCAATGCGATGGCTTATAACCGTTGCATCGGAACTCGATATTGTGGAAACAATTGTCCGACCAAGGTTCGGCGGTTCAACTACTTCAATTACAACACAGAATACGGATACAACTACGGTTGGTCAGACAATCGTGAAAAGGCTTCAGCCAAGCTGCAGTCGCTGGTGTTGAACCCTGAGGTGACAGTTCGTGGCCGAGGCGTGATGGAAAAATGCACTTATTGCATTCAACGAGTTCAGAATGGCAAGATCGCGGCGAAGACCAAGGGGGATGGCTTTGTTCACGACGGCGATGTGATTACCGCCTGCCAAGCAGCTTGCCCAACCCAAGCGATTAACTTCGGCGATTTGAACGACAAATCGAGCCGCGTATACAAGGCTCACCAGGATTCGCGTGCTTATTCGATCTTAGACGAACTCAATATCAAGCCAAGAACGTTGTATCTGTCGCGGATAAGAAACGTGCCTCAACGTTTGGCAACATCGATCCAAATTCATCCAAAGCGTCCAGGCCACGGGCATTCCCATGGCCATGACCATTCACAAGAATCAGGTGACCATGGCCACCATAGCTAGTGCTTCCGCATTGAATCCCAGAGAAATCGATAACACAGAAGACATTCCAGGTAGGCGTGCGCAACTGATTACGGGGAATCAGACGTACAGTTCGGTTACCGAAATGGTTTGCCGAGTTGCCGAAGATCCGCAGCCAATGCTGTGGTATGTGCTTTTTGGTTTCTCTTCCATAACGGCGGTGATGTTTCTGTCGTTGATTGGGTATCTCATCCTCACCGGTGTTGGCATCTGGGGTAATATGAACCCAGTTTTCTGGGCTTGGCCGATTGTCAACTTCGTGTTTTGGGTCGGTATTGGCCACGCGGGGACACTCATTTCCGCGATTCTTTTTCTGTTTAGGCAGAACTGGCGAACGAGTATTAACCGCGCTGCGGAAGCGATGACTATTTTTGCGGTTATCTGCGCTGCGATCTATCCTGGCATTCACGTTGGTCGAGCTTGGTTGGCGTTTTGGCTGATACCTTATCCCAGTTTGAATCTTTGGATGTGGCCCCAGTTTCGCAGTCCGCTTCTTTGGGACGTATTCGCAGTTGGAACGTATGCTTCAACATCGTTGGTCTTTTGGTACATGGGGATGATTCCAGACTTGGCGACATACCGGGATCGAAGCAAGACACCTTTGAAGCGAATGATTTACGGATTGCTTTGCCTGGGATGGACCGGTTCATCGCGTCATTGGCTACGTTACGAGAAGGCCTATACGCTGTTGGCGGCATTGGCTGCTCCTCTAGTTTTGTCCGTTCACACGGTCGTTAGCTTTGACTTTGCTGTTTCACAGGTAGCGGGTTGGCACACGACCATTTTCCCACCGTACTTCGTGGCAGGTGCGATTTTCTCTGGCTTCGCGATGGTGGTAACGTTGCTTGTGCCAGTGAGAAAGATTTACAAGCTAGAAAACTTGATCACGTTGCGGCATTTAGACAACATGAACAAGATTATTCTGGCGACAGGCTCATTGGTAGGATTGGCTTACGGTACGGAATTCTTTATCGCGTGGTACAGCAAAAATCCTTACGAAGGGTTTACCTTTATGAACCGAGCCTTCGGTCCTTATTGGTGGGCGTACTGGATCATGGTTTCGTGCAATGTGATTTCTCCACAGTTATTCTGGTTCAAGAAGTTTAGGACGACGCCATGGATCATGGTGATCGTTTCAATCTTTGTGAACATTGGAATGTGGTTTGAGAGATTTGTTATTACGGTCACCTCATTGAGTCGCGATTATTTGCCGAGTTCATGGGGATACTTCCGCCCAACGCTTTTCGACGGTTTGATGTTCTTCGGAAGCTTTGGTGTCTTCATGTCGTTGTTCTTGTTGTTCTGTCGTTATCTGCCCACGATCGCCATGTCGGAAGTCAAGGGTGTGATGTCATCTTCGGAGCATGCAGAACATCTGCAAGCGGAGTTGTTAGGTGGTGGGCATTCCCATGGCCATGAGCATCACTAAGCACTTTTGTCTTTAGCGTACAATTGAAAATCAACTTACAAAGTCAATACAACAAAACATCGTTAAAACCATGAGTGATCACAAGCCAAAGAAGACGATCGGGAACAGGCCCCCACGAGCGTTTGGCTGGATGGCAGAATACTCCAACGAGCACAAGTTGTTGGAAGCGGCGAGAAAAGTTAGGGATTCTGGGTACACGGATACCGACGCCTTTACTCCGTTTCCTGTACACGGGATCGACGAAGCGTTGGGAATTAAACCGACCAAGCTACCGTTTATCGTTCTATGCTGTGGATTGACTGGCCTGTCTCTGGCATTGTTGATGCAATGGTGGATGAACGGCGTTGATTACATGTACATCATTTCTGGGAAGCCGATGGGTATCACGCCCGCTTCGATTCCAGTTGCCTTTGAAATGACGATTTTGTTTTCAGCGTTTTCGACCTTCCTCGGGATGATCGCCCTGAATCAGTTGCCAAGGTTCAGTAATCCTGTCTTCACCAATCCGCGATTTGACCGAGCGACGGACGACAAGTTCTTCTTGTACGTCAACGCGAAGGATAAGTATTACAACCGAGAATCGGTCAAGGAACTGCTGGGTGGTACTCAGCTCGACTCACTAGATGAAGTCATTGAAGATTCGACGCCCGACGCGTTGCCGAGACCGATTTGGTTGACAGCTTTGTTGGTCGTGCTGGCAGGTTTGATCCCAGCCATGATCATTTTGAATATGCGAAATGGCTTTAGTACGGCTCCACGTTTCCATGTCTTTTTTGACATGGATTTCCAGCCAAAGAAAAAGGCTCAGCAGACGACAACGATTTTCGCGGATGGCAGGACGATGCGTCCTCAAGTGGCTGGCACCGTCGCTCGCGGGCAACTCGATGAACAAGACTCGTTTTACTTGGGATATGATCCGAGCAAGCTTTCCGCGATATCCAATACCGATGGCGTACGGCTCGTCGCCGCTCAAACGGATCCCAAGCCGCAGGATACCACGAAAGATGGAGGTGTGGTACCTAAACCGTCTGCTGCCGCACCGGCAGTCGCAACTCCGGCACCAGCCTTGAATTTGCCTTGGATAAATGCATTGCCGATCGAAGCGAATGAAGAAAACATGAAACTGGGCGAAACAAAATTCCAAACGTATTGTTCGGCTTGCCATGGCTATGCCGGTTACGGTGACGGCTTGGTTCATAAGCGTGCTGAAGCGTTGGCGCAGGGATATTGGATTCCTCCGACCTCGATGCACATTGATCGAGTCACTTCTCAGCCCGTGGGGCAAATTTTCCACACGATCACCAAAGGTCAGGGGAAGATGCCCGGATATGCAGCTTCCATGAATGCCAAA
The DNA here is from genome assembly GCA_903858115.1 of uncultured Pirellula sp. Lineage (GTDB taxonomy): Bacteria > Planctomycetota > Planctomycetia > Pirellulales > Pirellulaceae > JBKCUI01. Next base: position 170,414 of record CAIOHR010000242.1, read on the forward strand.
GAGCGGTGGGCTGTAGTGCTCTACGTGAAGGCGTTGCAACGGTCGCGAAATGCATCCGATAAAGACGTTCCAAACGATAAGATTTCGTCGATCGAAGACCTGACCCAAGCAAAAACTGAAGCCAAAAAGTAATTAGAGACGATTGGCAGAGAACAAACCGCAGGCATTGAACTGAAAATCAATTAACATGAGTTTGAAATACGATAAAGAAACGATCGAATTGCCAAGCAACTGGAAGCAGCTTGCCCCGCTTCTTATTTGCGCTGGGTTGATATGTTTAGTGGTTGGTGCAGGGTTGTCGTTTATGGGAGGGAGATCCGAAGGAGGCGCTTCTCCTATGAAGTACCTCGTTCATTCGTATTTGGCGAACTTCATGTTCCTTTTTACGTTTTCCCTAGGCGCATTGTTTTTCGTCCTGATTCAGTTTTTGACCCGGGCAGGATGGAGTTCCTCCATCCGTCGTATCGCTGAAATCATCATGGCTATACTTCCATGGTCTGCCGTTCTGTTCCTGCCACTCGTCGTTTTGCTTTATACCCCAGAGGGAAGTGCGTTGTATGAATGGAATTCGCCGGCTGAAGAAATTCACAACTCCATCATTCGGGACAAAACTGGCTATCTTGAAAAAGGTTTTTTCACAGTTAGAACGTTTTTGTACTTCGGCTTATTGACCGGAATGGCTCTTTGGTATTTTTCGAAGAGTCGACAGCAAGATGAAACGGGCGATGTGGAGCTGTCCCTTGCAAGGCAGAAGTGGGCAGGGCCATTGATTATGGTTTTCTCATTGACTGTAACCTTTGCCATTTTCGACTGGGTGATGAGCATCGATGCCGATTGGTATAGCACCATTTTTGGCGTGTACGTCTTTTCGGCGAGCATGATGGCATTCTTCGCCATGATGGTGGTGATCAACATGAGCTTGCAGAATGCTGGCAAGATGAAAAATTTGGTCACAGTGGAGCATTACCACGACATGGGTAAGTTCATGTTCGGGTTCGTCATGTTCTGGTCTTATATTGCATTCTCCCAGTTGGTCTTGATTTGGTATGCCAACATTCCAGAAGAAACCAATTGGTTCCGCTTCCGACTGGAGGGAGGTTGGGCGTACTATTCCTACAGCCTGATTTTCTTGCACTTCGCGATCCCATTTCTTGGTTTAATGAGTCGGCATGTTCGTCGAAACAGGACTGCCTTGTTCTTCTGGGCTTGCTGGTTGATTGCGGTTCATTGGATGGACATGACTTTCCTGATTATGCCGAATGTCCCTGGTGGATTCCCTTTCATTCCGATGTTGGGACATCTTCTCGGGGGTGTGGGAATGCTCTGTGTTTTTGCTGCTTTGTTTATTGTGCGGTCTTCTGGAGTCCCATTGGTTGCTATGCGTGACCCACGGTTGCCCGAAGCGTTAACTTACACCAATCCACTACTTTAGTTCATTATTGATCATGGCACGTTACGACGACCTCAATACCAACATGATTGCCTACGGTACTGTGTTGAGCATAGTAGTGTTGGTGATTGTTCTCCAGGGAACGCAGGCACTTACCTACAGCATGGTGCACTACGAAGATGTCAGAAAAGACAGCAAAAAGTCTGATACCGCCGCGAAAGTAAAGAGTGATCAGATTGCCACGCTTGACGGGTACAAAAGAGTGTCGGTGGCGGATGAAAAATCAGACACTCCGGGCGCGACCAAAAGCGTTCTCATGATTCCTATCGAAGAGGCAAAAAAGTTGGTTTTGCAAGATTTTTCAGGCAAAAAGTAGGCTTGATCGGGTATGTCGTATTCAACAACACCATCCATTACGTTCGCAATAGTGCGGTATGCTGTGCTATTTTGCTGCATTGGTGGGGGTGTTCGGGCAGACGACCGTATTCCGGCGAGATTGGCAGGGGTTGGTATCGATGAACACTTGGATGCCGATCTACCTCTGAATGTGAAGTTCCAGACAGAAAATGGAACTGCGGTAACGTTTGGAGACCTTCTCAGCGACAAACGACCGATACTGCTGACTCTCAATTACAGCAATTGTCCTGGACTTTGCGTGGCCCAGTTGAATGGTTTGACTCGCGGAATCAATGAGGTCAGTTCGCTCCGGTTGGGAAAAGACTTCAAAATGGTGTCCTTAAGTATCGACCCGACGGATTCGATCAAGAAAGCCGCCGCGACCAAGGCTAGGTACGCTGACGATCTGGAGCGTAAGCATTCTATTGACGGTTGGCATTTCCTTACCGGTACCGAAGAGAACATTTTGACAATCGCCAAAGCGGTAGGCTTTAACTACACCTACGACGCGAAACACAACCAGTACAATCATTCGGCAGCGGCTATTTTGATCTCACCCAAGGGTCGAATCACGCGGTATTTGTACGAGATTGGATTCACCGGCGAAACGCTTAAGATGGCTTTGGTAGAAGCCGGAGAGGGTAAGATCGGGTCGTCCTTGGACGCATTTGTGCTTTGGTGCTCACACTACGACGCGAATGAAAATCGCTATTCTGCAAGTGCTAGACTGTTATTGTCGATTTGCGCTGGCGGTTTCGTGACGGTGGGATTGATCGGATTGCTACCCTTTTGGATATCGAATCGGAAGTGGAATCGAGATCAACAGCAAAGCACAATTTCGGGAAATTCGACACTCCCGCCTGACAGCAAAGATCGGACAGGGCTCAACGAGACAATTGGCCACGCTTCCGATACCTGAGAAACAGTTATACTGAAGAACACAATACGGCTCGAGCCGCATACTTTTAAATCGTAAAAACCCAAATGAAATCCGCAATTTTAGCTGATATCTCCGAAGGATTCTGGTTTCCTCCAGCAGCATCGACGTTCGCCAAGCAGGTCGATTTCCTGTACTACGCGATCCTTTGGATCAGTATCATTTTCTTCATTCCGATCGTCGTGGCGATGATTTATTTCATGGTCAAGTACCGGCAGCGGCCTGGGTACAAGGGATCTCCTGAGGCTTTGCACAATACGCCTCTGGAAATCACTTGGACAGTCGTACCGTCCTTCATCGCGATTTGGATTTTCTGGGAGGGTGCGGTTGGATACTTGGATATGGTCATTGTTCCCGATGACACAGTTGACGTTGCTGTTTATGCTGCAAAGTGGAATTGGAACTTCAAGTACAAAGAAAACGGTGCGGAAAGTCCAGTTCTTTACCTGCCGGTCAAAAAGGACATCAAGCTGACAATGCAGTCGAAAGACGTGCTCCACAGTTTCTTTATCCCTGCGTTTCGAGCGAAGCGCGACGTGGTTCCAGGCCGGTATCACTACCTTTGGTTCCACCCGACGCGGGAAGGGGTGTTTGATCTTTTCTGTACGGAGTATTGCGGTGACAATCACAGCACGATGATCACCAAAGTTGAAGTATTGTCGGAGGAAAAGTACAAGCTCAAACTGGCTGAATTGGTCAAGGAGCCTGAAGACATTGTGGAGCGTGGTAAGTGGTTGTACGAAAGAAAAGCATGCAAAGGCTGCCACTACGCCGGCACAGAAGGAGCCAAGGGACCGGGTCCGACTTATAATGGTTCTTGGGGCAAGAAAGTTCCGTTGGCTAATGGGACGGAGGTGACATTCGATGAAAACTACGTCAAGACCTCTATTTTGAATCCAATGGAAGCAGCTCGAAAGGGGTATGAAACCGCCTCGGCAATGCCTTCATATAAAGGGCAGCTTAAGGACGACCAGATAGATGCTTTGATTGCTTTCATCAGATCCTTGGAATCAAGTCCTGTAAGTTCGAAGTAGCACTGATACATCCACAACAATACAAGTCGATTCATTCAAAACAATAGGGTATAAATCATGAGTGCCGTTATAAGTCCGATGACAACACCTGTTGCATCGCCGGACAAGTCTCCTGAGCATCACTACCTAAATCACTCATCTGGCTTTTTGAGTTGGGCGTTGACGCTCGATCACAAGCGAATCGGGATGATGTATCTCGCAGGGATTTTGTTTTCGTTCTTCCTTGGAGGAATTTTCGCTCTTGCGATCCGGATTCACTTATGGAATCCGAATTTGGATCCTGAAGCGGCGTGGTTGTCGAACGCGACCTATAATCGGGTCTTCACACTGCACGGCGCGATTATGGTCTTCCTATTCATCATTCCTAGCGTTCCAGCCGCGTTGGGGAATTTTTTGCTTCCGATCATGCTTGGAACAAAGGACGTCGCGTTCCCACGTTTGAATTTGGGAAGTTTCTATTTGTGGGTTACAGGATTGTTGTTCTTTACTTACACACTTTTTTCCTCTGGAATTGATACCGGTTGGACTTTCTACACGCCTTATAGCATTGAGTCAAAGAGCGCTGTCGAAGCAGCAACCTTAGGGGTTTTTATTCTCGGATTTAGTTCGATCTTCACCGGGTTGAATTTCATAGTGACGATCAACACAATGCGTCCGCCCGGAATGACATGGTTCAAGATGCCATTGTTTCTTTGGGCCGTCTATGCAACATCGATCATTCAAGTTTTAGCGACGCCCGTTCTGGGCATTACCGTTCTATTGCTAGCCTTGGAACGATTTATTGGTATTGGAATTTTCGACCCAGCCCTCAACGGAGACCCAGTTACGTTTCAGCACTTTTTCTGGTTTTACTCGCACCCTGCTGTTTACATTATGATCCTTCCCGCGATGGGGATCATCAGCGAGTTGATGAGTGTCCACAGTCACAAAGGGATCTTCGGCTACCGGATGATCGCTTACAGTTCGATCGCTATCGCATTGTTCGGGTTCTTGGTCTGGGGGCATCACATGTTTACCTCAGGAATGGCGGACGTCACGACCATTGTCTTTAGTGCGCTCACGTTTACAGTTTCGATCCCATCCGCGATTAAGGTTTTCAACTGGTTGGGAACGATGTACCAAGGTACTGTCGCTCTGAACACACCGATGATTTACGCTCTAGCGTTCATCTTCTTGTTCACAATTGGCGGTCTGACGGGGCTATTCCTCGGAGCTTTGTCAACCGATATGCACTTGCATGACACTTATTTCGTAGTGGCTCACTTCCACTATGTGATGATGGGTGGAACATTGGTCGCGTTCCTCGGCGGTCTGTTCCATTGGTGGCCTAAGATGACAGGGAAGATGTTTAACGATACCGCTGGGATTTTTTCTGCAGCCATTGTATTCGTCGGGTTCAATTTAACCTTCCTGCCTCAGTTCGTCCTTGGAACGCGCGGGATGCCTCGAAGATATGCTTCCTATGTACAAGAGTTTCAACAGCTGCATCAACTGTCGACAATCGGGGCGATGACCTTAGGACTAGGGTTGTTGGTAGCAGGGTTAGTGCTGCTACATTCTTTGTTCTACGGCAAGAAAGCTCCTATGAATCCGTGGGGTGGAGCAACACTGGAATGGGAGTGTTCATCCCCGCCACCTCACGATAACTTTAGTACTCCGCCCACCGTTGGCGATCCCTACGATTTCACGACCGTGGAATACGACGGGAAAACAGGAAGCTATTTCAAAAAGAAGAAGTAGCCAGGCTGTTTCGGCTCAAAGAATCCGAAACGAATCATGAAGATCGAGTCGCCCCGTGAACAGGGGCGACATCCATTTACCAAATTCCAGAAAACGATGACAGAAGTAGCAGCACACGCAGATGGACATGGTCATGATCATCACGATCATCCGTCCTGGTTGGCACATCACTTTGATGATGCCGAACAACAGTACGATTCCGGCAAGCTAGGGATGTGGCTATTCCTGGTAACGGAAGTACTGTTTTTCTCAGGGATGTTTTGTGCTTACGTTTTGTATCGCAACAGAAATCCAGAAGTGTTCGAGTTTTGCAGTTCGTTTTTGAACGAAAAGCTTGGAGCGATCAATACTGGTGTTCTGCTATTTAGTTCGCTGACAATGGCTTGGGCTGTTCGTGCATCGCAATTGAAACAGACGAAGATCCTTGTAGGGATGTTGGGAGCGACCTTGGGTTGTGCTGCAATGTTTCTAGGGGTGAAGTCCGTTGAATACAGTCACAAGTGGAGCATAGGATTACTGCCTGGCAGGTTTTATGTGGCGCAACTGGAAAACGCTCCTCATCCCGAGACGAATTACTTGCAAATGCTTTGTGTGATTCCAGCAATCTTGACTGCTGCGTTTCTTCTTTACTACGTCTATTCTTTGGTGATAGCGAGTAAGTTCCATCAACGGGTCTCAGGACCTCTTTTGGTGTCAGGTTTGTGTTTCTTTGCCGGTGTCGGGCTTGGTAATGTCCTCGAGGGTGGAGAGCATCATGATGACCATGCTGCTGGCAGTCATGCACACGATGATGCTCATGGTCATGACCATGCAGATCATGCAGCAGAGGGCGCTGCAACCGCTGAGAAGGCAACGGAAAAAACTGCTGAAGAGGGGATATCCTTCGTAAAGACGGGTGGCGGTCCTGTCAACGATGTGCTTGTCACCAAGGAGGAGGAAGGAATTCCAAATTCGAAAGTCAATAACCAGGGAATGGCGGGGTTGTTTTTTAGTATTTATTATTGCATGACTGGTGTGCACGCAGTCCACATCATCGGTGGAATGGTGGTGATTACGTGGTTGATCGTAAAGGCTTCGCGGGAAGAATTCCATTCGCAATATTTTGGGCCGGTCGACAACGTGGGACTTTATTGGCACTTGGTTGACTTCATTTGGATTTATTTGTTTCCTCTCCTTTATCTGATCACTTAGCACCAGCTCGGTTGTTTCCATTAGATCTCGTTTTCACAATTCACTGAACAAAAATAGTATGGCAGACACCCATTCACACACGGCAGATACTCATTCCGGCGACCATGGGCACGGCCACTCAGGATTCTCGCATCCCATGCCAATATGGATGCTGTTGACGGTGTTCTTTGCCTTATTAGGGCTGACCTTTCTGACCGTGTTCCAGGCGCAGTTTGATTTAGGGAATATGGAAATTGTTCTTTCATTATTGATCGCCACGGTCAAGGCCGGGCTGGTGATTGCGTTCTTCATGCACTTGCTTTGGGACAAGCCGTTGAATGCGATCGCGATTCTAAGTAGCCTAATATTCGTGTCGTTGTTCCTAGGTTTCACTCTGATGGATGCCCAGGGGTACCATGAACGATTGATTATGGATCCGAACGGTGACTTGCTAGAGCGTTCTCAGCCAAAGGGCTCGCTCGTCAAGAAAAGCGAATAGACTAGAAGCTTCCAGCATCGAATTTGTGTCGGTTCTTCAAATCGCTAGTTGAGTCATATGACAGGAATGTCAAAGATCTTCGATGTGCGTTCTTTGTTCCTTTTCGGAAGTCGACACTTCGAAGCAACATGATCTGATCCAAAGCAATAGCTTTGGTTTGCTTGTGTGGTCAGGCGCCGAGCAACTTCTCGCCACCCCACTTGCTTCGAATCAAATTCCCAGAACCATTGGGTTATGCCTTAGTCCGATTACATGGATCGGAAGAAAACGTAGAACGGCAGATTGGAGCAATATGAGATCATCCATCAAACTGGATCGACGTAAATGGCTTACTGGTACTGCTGCCGCATCCATTGGTGTCCGTGTCGCTGATTTTGGCTACGGCGATTCCACTGAAAGGCCAGCGCCAAAGTCAGTCGCTGCGGTAGTCACCACTTACTTCAAAGGCTCGCATGCCGATGTCCTCGTTGGGAAGATACTAGAAGGATGGAAGCAGGATGGCGGTCGGGGGCCAGTATTGAAACTGGCATCGATCTACATCGAACAGATCGGTGACCGTGACATCGGCCGCGAAACCGCGAGAAAACATGGAGTTCCCGTTTTCGACACGATCGAGGGAGCACTAACCGTCGGAGGTGATCGTATCCCAGTGGATGGAGTGATCAGTATCGGAGAGCATGGCAATTACCCGAGTAGCGAGCTTGGTCAAATTTTGTATCCACGACGACGTTTCTTTGAGTCGATCACGGACACATTCGAGAAGTATGGACGAGTCGTTCCGGTGTTCAATGACAAGCATCTAGGGCCGCGATGGATAGACGCAAAGTGGATGTACGATCGGGCGATAGAAAGGAAGGTGCCGTTCATGGCTGGTTCGTCGCTTGTAATGACGTACCGCGATCCCGATCTCGTATTGCCGATGCATTGCGAGATCGAAGCGGCGGTGGGCATCGGCTATTCTCACTTGGACATCTACGGTTTCCATGCGCTCGATAGCTACCAGTGTCTTGTTGAGCGGCGTCATGGCGCTGAGACGGGAGTGAAGTGGGTTCAATGTTTGCAAGGAGAATCGGTCTGGAAATTGTTGGACGATGGCACGATTTCCAAAGAAGCTTTCGACGCTGCGCTCGCTCTCGTTTGCGATAAACCGGATCGAGTTCGCGCCGCCAAAGACTCTACCTTGTTCTTGTTTCAATACTTCGATGGACTTCTCGGTGCTGTGTTCATGTTGCCTGGGAATGCAACAGGTATTTCTGTAGCGATCCAACGCAAGGGGGAGAAGCGACCGCAGGCGACACGGTTCGAAGAGCGAACGGAACCCGTCTATCCCCACTTCGCTTATTTGCTCAAGGGAATCGAGAGGATGTTGCATACTGGGCGGACAAGTTACCCGGTCGAACGAACGTTGCTCAGCGGCGGTATCTTGGACCGAGCCTTAACGTCACTCTCGCAAAAGCAGATAAAGTTGGTGACTCCCGAGCTTGAGATTCGATACCAGCCTATCGATTATCCACATGCACCGAACCCCAATCTCGAGTCGGAAGTTTTCGCGGGGCACGACTCTTTGCGTTGAAAATCTTTGCGTTGAAGAGTGCCCGTTGATCGGATTGCGATTCGCTCGGCTAGACTTCCTCAACGATGCCAGTGCTATCGGCGAAGGAATTCGTTTCGACGCCTAACCGTTGGAGCATCGTGACAAACAAATTCGTAAGCGGCACGTCTTCGCTAGTTGCCTTGTCTTGCCATGGCTCGCGATCTCCAAGCCACGGTCCACCTTGAAACCTCGCTCCAACGTGATTGATGTACTGGCCGTGTTGAAAGCCCATGTTCTTGCCACCCGCAAGAATCAGTGGATAGTTTCGAGATAGATGAAACGCGCTCGAGGCAGAACCGTAAAACACCAAGGTATTGTCCAACATCGAACCCGTTCCAGCGGGTTCGGCGGTGCCGCGCAGTTTCTCCACGAATCGTCCGAACTCTTCGTTGAGGAATCGGCAGTAGATGCCAAAGTTCTTCCAACCGTCAGGGTTCTTGGTCTCATGTGAAAGCTGATGTGCCAAATTGAAGCCAACGGCGCGCGAGAGATGATCGCTTCGCCCGATGCCGTTTTCGCGACCAATTTGGTAGGTCGCCACACGAGTCGAGTCCGTTCGAAACGCCAAGTAGAGCATTTCAAACATAATCTGCAGATACTCTCGAGGTTCGTCTGTTGTCAACTCTAGATTGAGGTGGTCGCCATCGATTTTAGGAAGCGGCGCGTCCAGCCATTTCTTTGATTTTTCCACCTTGATCTCGGCTTGTCGAACCGATTCCATGTACTCGTCCAAACTCTTTCGATCTTCTGTTGATAGAAGTTGCTTCAGAGATCGTGCGTCGGCCATCATGTCGTCGAGCGCACTGCGACTCATGGCCAATCGCTTGGCAGATTGAGTATCGCTTTTTAGGAACAACATATCGAAGATTTGCTTCGGCCGATGTTCCGCTGGGATAGGGCGTCCATTCTTATCAAACGAGATGGTATGCGTTCCGTGCGCCGTACCCGTTCCACCATCTGTCGACATGACTAACGATGCGAACCGCGTTTGGTCCCCGACATGACTTGCGTACAACTGATCCAACGAGATCGAGTTGGTATAGGGGCCATCACCGGCACCCGTCGCAGCAGCCGTCAAGAATTGGTCCGCATTGTTGTGGCCGTGGACATTCCGCGAAGCAACATGGGAAAAGCCTGATAGAACCGTCAGTTGATTCCGCAGCGATTCCAACGTCTCCATACATTTAGAGAAGGTAAACTCCTTGCCATTGCCGTGCGGAAACCATGACCAATCCTGGTAGGCAGGATCGTTGGCCAAAGGCATCGGAACTCCGTCTGGAAAGTACAGACAACACATTCTCCGAGGATTCGTAATCATGCCGCTCGGCCTAGCCATAGAAAATGACGAAGCCAACGATCCAAACATCGGTACTGCCAATGCGATACCAGAACCCCGCAAAAATCTGCGGCGATCGATCCGATGAAAATCAATGGTCATGTTTGGGTCCTATTGTTAGGAAGTCGTTTCTGTATCTTGAATCACTTCGACCGAAACAGATCGCTGATAGCGACCATGGTCAGCAATGTACTCAGTCCATCCCCTCGCTTGCGAACTTCAGCGGTGATGGTATCCAAGTCTGCACGATCGGTAAATTGGAGCGGTCGGCCTAAAGCATAGTTGGTCACCTTATGAACCATCGCACTTACGAATTGATCTTGTCGATTTTCTAGCAAGAACAGCTTGAGTCCACTCATTCCTTCGAGTTTCTGTTTATTGAACAAGTCGCTGCTTGCGTCGACCGGTTTCCCATTGACCGAGTCTCTCCAACGTCCGATGGCGTCATAGTTCTCAAACGCAATTCCCCACGGGTCAATCTTCGCGTGACACGACATGCAAGCTGGATGATTGCGATGGTCCTCGATACGTTCCTTGAGAGTCATTTTGGCAATCTCAGGATTGGCTAGATCGATTTGAGGAACGGCAGGTGGAGGAGGTGGAGGTGGGTCGTTGAGCAAACTGACCAAGAGCCACTTTCCTCTTTTCAGCGGATGGGAATCTGGGAAATCTGAATTCATCGAGAGCAAGCCCGCTTGGGTCAGGAGTCCACCCCGTTTGAAGTCGCCGTCTAGTTGCACTCGTCGGAAATGATTGCCGTGCAAGTTGGGTATACCATAGTGCTTCGCCAGTCGTTCGTTGACCATGGAGTAGTTTGCGTGAATAAAGTTGAGCACACTCTCGTTGCTCTTGATTGCTTCTTCAAAAAAGGCCACCGGCTCTCGTTGCATGGCTTCCTTTAGCAACGGATCAAAACCGGGCACATGTTGTTTGAAGTTAAGAAACTCGAGCAGTTCCATATTCAACCATTGATGCACAAAGTGTTGCGAGAAGCGTTGCGAACGAGGATCTGCTAACATGCGTTGCACTTGACCGAACAGAACTTCATCCTCAAGAAGCCGTTGACTGGCGGCTAGTTCTAGGAGTTCTTCGTCCGGAACACTGCACCAAAGAAACATCGACAATCGGGTCGCCAATTCGTGTGCGGATCGCTTTGGTCTCCCAGCCAGTTCTTTTGGCTTCGAATTAGTATCCTGCGATTCGGTAACTTCGTGCACGATGTAGAGAAAGTTGGGAGAGGAAAGGACCGAAGCAAGCACCTCGGATATAGCTTCTTCAAAGCTCTCACTGCTCGAACGTATCTGCTCAAAGAGTTTTATTTTTTGATCGCATTCGCTCTGGGTTACGGGGCGACGCCAAGCTTTCGCCATGAATCGGCAAAGGATCTCTCGAGCATACTGCAACTCATCGTTTTGGTTCTTGCTTTCCACAAAGATGCGTCGATGCGAAGGTGGGGGCCAAACATCGTAGACGGGTGCTTCGACTTCCACATAGTCGATCAATATTTCGTCCGGGGATGCAGAGCTATTCACGAAGCGAATGTACTCCGAGGGACTAGGCAATGCTCCCATCGGTGAAGTTTTGCGAACGTTGTTACGCGGATAGATCTCACCCAACGGGACATCCCATTGATAATACTGCGGAGTTCCCGGAGGTGCTGTAATCGGTGTGTCTTCTTGGCTAACGCGTTGCATAGCTCGGCCTTCGTTGCTAGCCTGCCAACCGAAGTGAAGCTGCAAACTGGGCAGACGTCCGCTGGCTTCCTTCGTCCTTGAGGCTCGAGCTCGGACTCGCAAAGTTCCTTCGTCAGGCAGTTGATTTCCAAGCTCGATGTTGAGCCATTGGCCAGCAGGCAGAATCGCTACGTGATCGATCGATGTTGGCAATGGTAATGGCGCATCAGACGGCGCGTTGGCATACTTCGCCCCGCCGTACTCCCAAGCGACGACGGCCGTTCGGTCGTTTGTAAGGTCTCGGAAATATCCTTTCGCGTGCACTTTTCGAAATTCTTCTTCCAAGCGTTTGACTTCTGCAACCAGTTTTTCACTGTCTTCTTTATGCGTCTTCCTAGCCTTCGAGAGTTCCCTCTCTTGTTTGGGCCATTCCAGTCGCGACGCTTCTTTCATCGAGACGCCCCAGTAAAGCGTTCTTGGCTGTGGTCCGACAACGATGGCACGTGACAGTGCTGTGCGGGCTAACCGATGGTAGGTTTCGAATTGCGACACCGACATGTGCAATTGCGAAGAGCTATTCTGAAAGCCGTCTTCCGATTGGGCTTCGGGAGGAAGGTCTTTGGCGAAGTCCCAAGGCAGCCCTAATAAATCTTGCATTGCATAGTTGTATTCATAGCGAGTCAAGCGACGGAATGCTGAATTGGATGCCGATTGGCGTCTAGCAATGGAAGCGGATTGAAGCTCGTTGGATAGCCAATCTACAATCTTTTTTCGTTCATCATCTGTCAAATCCTCGCTGTCGGGTGGCGGCATCTCCCCTTTGCTGATGACAGCGAAAACTTCGTTCCACCAGTCGACATCCTTGCCTGTATGCAAGTTAGGGTCGAGTGTATCGATGCGAATATTTCCCTCTTGCTCACTGGCTCCATGGCAATCCGTGCAGGCTTTCTTCAAGATGGGTCCGATGACTTCTTGAAAATCGGCAAGCCGTGGTTCAGGTTTTTGGGGCGTTGTTTCGGCAACGGGGACGGCATCGTTTTTCAGATTAAAGCGGGACCGATTCCATCCGGACTTCTTGAGTTCTTCGAGCTTCTTTCCCGTGCTGCCTAAATCATTACCATCGAATGCACCGACGTTGGCAACGCCCAATAGCCAAACCAGAATCATCGCAGCAGTACTTATCGCGAATGCACTGCGAAAACATAATCGCCAAGTATCACGGGAACCGTCATTTTGATTGACGCAAGGTCGATGGCTCATGTCTTGAAACTGGCCTAGGAGTGAGGTGGGAGCGGTTGGATTGCACTGACATGGAGGGATTCGAATTACTACGGAATCGACAGTTTCATTATATCAGAGCTTTTCGGTCCCAAGTCAATATTTTCATGGTCAAAAAGACGCGGAGGGTATACGCGTGATGCACGATGGGCCATCAACGTACCATTACAGGCAACATCATCCTGGCGTCCGGCTAGGGTTGTGACGGCTCTCCAGGCGAGGGCTAAAAGCGGAGAGCCAATAGTCCAGTGTCGTTTCTCGTCACTAGCCGCTCATGTCTCGCTGCTGTTTTCTTCCGTGTTTCATCTGTGTCCATCAGTGGCCAAAGTTTGGATTCTTGAAGCCGAGCCACGGATTCACACGGATCTTCACGGATACGTACCAAGAGTTTGTGTTGGCCCTCCAGGCCTTTGGTGAGATAGCATCGAGTTCCGGTGGTTTGCAACGGTTCGCTCCACCGGTTGGGGGGCTAGGTTGTCGCGCCGCAACACATTGACATGCCAGGTCTGAATTCATGTTCGTCCTCGACGATGAGATGCTTTATCTATCGAGAAGGCTGCATCATCGCTTCTACTTATCGTTCAATCGCTCGCGGCGTTCCATTTCTTCGTCATAAGCAACATTGATGAGGTGCAATACGCTGTCGACATCCGCTGCTTTAGTCGAGAATGTGAACTTGCCAGTCAATGGGAAGTCGGGTCGAAGTTCCCCCTTCTCGTGCAATTCCCAAATCTCTTCTGCAAAGTGAGTTTCGGCTAACTGCGGAGCGAACTGTGCGTAGTATTGGGTAACGTTTGCGACATCGCGTAGGAGCATGCTCTTGGCACTATTGTTTGCGGCCGCATTGACGACCTGAGGCAAGTCGATGATTACCGGACCATTTTCGTCTTGCAATATATTGAACTCGGATAGATCTCCGTGGATCAATCCCACACACATCATGCGCAGTACATAGTTCATCATCGTGGCGTGGTCTTTGATCGCCTGCTCGGCGGACATGGTGATATCGTTCAGCCGAGGAGCCACATCGCCGTCGGCCCCGGTGATCAGTTCCATCAACAGCACTCCACCGAACAAACCGTAGGCTTTCGGGACGCGCACTCCGGCCTCGGCGAGGCGATACAACGCATCGGCTTCCGCGCTTTGCCAAACAACTTCCTGTTGATCCCGACCGAACTTCGATCGCTTTTCCATGGCTCTCTGTCGGCGGCTGTTGCGAATCTTTCGACCTTCGTGGTACTGCACCGCTTTCTTGAAGCTGCGATCAGCCACATCTTTATAGACTTTGGCACATAGAATTTCCTGACCACAACGTACGAGAAACACCTGGGCTTCTTTGCCACTCATCAGCGAGCGTATAACTTCATCAACCAGACCGTCCTCGATCAGCGGCTGAATACTCTTAGGTGCTTTCAAACTTTTTCTACTTTTAGAACACGGATCTTTGCAATACAACGAGATAGGTGCGGTTCGCCCGGTTCTCTAACTTAACGCGCAAGCCCAATTATGGCAAAGAGGTCCCTAGAAAGAAAAACGGTTCGGCACCGATTTGTTTGATTTTCGTCTCAACCAATTCAGCGAAAGACTCGAAAAATCATCGATTGATTGCAATTTTGTCCGGTTCGTCAATCTATCGTTAAGAATTCGTTCGAATTAAGGATGGCCAAGCAAGCCGCGTGACGCATTCTTTCGTTGGCATAAAAGGACTCGAACAAGGCTACTTCTTCGACTGTCGCATTCCGAAGGAACGCTGTTAGGAACAGTTGGTCGATCCATGCTGCGGCTGACGTTGCATTGGCCTCTAGACATATATGGTTGACACGTTGGCTAAGCAATGTTGCACAGCGATTCGAAAGCTCACTATTCAGCATGTGAAGGGATTGAGTAGCGGTGGTGGAGCGATTTCGTTGCGGGCAACTGGCTCCCGCGTCAGGTCGATCGAAGACATCGAACAATGGATAACGCAAATTGCGTCTCGCAAAGATATAAATGCTACGACGATAGTGGTCGGCCTCCCGTTCGCTGGTAGGCCATTGCCCCTTGAGCAATGTTGTTGTCAGTTCCTTAGGAAGGGGCGGCAGTACACTCTCGCCACCCGCCTCGCTATTGAGCAATCCAGATACCGACAGCATCGAATCGCGAATCACCTCGCCATCCAATCGACGGCGTGGAAAGCGACTATACAAATCATTGCCTGGATCTTTCTCCAAACGCATGAACCACTCGCGATCCATCGTTTGCTGACGACTCGCTTGCCGATACGTTGCGGAGAGGACGATCTCACGATGGAGGGCCTTGAGACTCCAATTCTGTTGACGCAGAAAGCTGGCCAACCAATCCAACAGTTCGGGATTTCTTGGGCCTCCCGCCGAGACTCCTACATCGCTTGCATTTTCAAACAACCCACGTCCAAAATGTTGCAACCACACACGATTGACTATCACGCGCGCGACTAAAGGATTCTCATCCTCGAATAGCCACTTGGAAAACGATTCGCGTGGCCGCTCGACATCGCAACGTGCCGCCGCTTCAGAAATGTTTCCAATTCGCGGAAATGCTGCTGCGACGGGTGGCCCCGGTGCATGGAGATCACCTCGATAATACAATCGCGGCTCGTGTTGGTTTGCGTTGTCTGCACCAAACATATTAAAGGGTTTGTCTCGTTGCAACTCCGGTATCGACGACTCGAACACTCCTCGGAGTCGATAGAAATCTGCTTGGCTAATCGGATCATGTTTATGGTCATGACACTGAGCGCAATGCATTTGCAATCCTAGTAACGCCGAACCCATCGTCGATGTCAATTCATTCAATCGATCGTGCCGTCGTAAGTCTTGATCATTGATATCTGGCATGTCAGCACTAGCCAAGCAAAACATCGTGGCAATGCGATCCTCGTCTGAGCCTGTCGAATCGCCGTGAAGTTGCAATTCAACAAAGCGATCAAAAGGAAGATCTCGGTTCAATGCGTCAATCACCCAATCTCTATATCGCCAAGCTCCCTCACGGACTCGATCATGCTCAAAGCCATCTGTCTCGGCGAATCTCGCCAAATCCAACCATGATTGTGATTGTCGCTGTCCAAACTCGGGTGAGTTCAACCACTTTTCGACCCAGTGCTCATAAGCATGTTCATTGTGTTCGCAATCCGACAAGAATTCACGCAACTCCATGGGCGTGGGTGGTAGTCCAAGCAAATCAAGTTTCAATCGGCGAAGTAAAGTACCGCGATCCGACTCCGGCGACGGGGTCAATCCCGCTCGTTCCAGTTTTGCAAGGACAAAGGAATCGATGGAGGAGTTCACCCAGGCGTTCGTCTTTGTATTCGGCGGTACAGGTGTCGAGATCGGCCGAAAGGACCAATGATCGCGATCGGAGTCGGTAATGGGAGACTCTTGAATCGTTGCCGATGGTTTTAATGGTTCCTCCGCATGGAGCGATAAGCAAATCGGCGGGCTAAAGACCGTGGCATGCCATACGA
This sequence comes from uncultured Pirellula sp., assembly GCA_903858115.1. Classification (GTDB taxonomy): domain Bacteria; phylum Planctomycetota; class Planctomycetia; order Pirellulales; family Pirellulaceae; genus JBKCUI01. The sequence continues at coordinate 186,942 of CAIOHR010000242.1, forward strand.
ACCAACAGGCGGCCATTTGTACCGATCGAGGGATCATCATGCCAAAATCTCCTGTACGATCTCCACATCTTCGGTTGGGCCGATCAGGCGTTCATCCAGTCCGTTGTGATAGTAGGAGAGCTTTTCATGATCGACGCCCAGCAAGTGAAGGAGCGTCGCGTGAAAGTTCCTGATATGCACGGGCTTTTCTTCGGCTCGCAGACCGATTGCATCTGTTGCACCGTAAGCCATCCCGCCTCGGACTCCACCGCCAGCAAGCCACACCGTGTAACCCCATGGGTTATGGTCTCGCCCTTTGCCTTGTTCGCTCATTGGCATCCTACCGAATTCGCCACCCCAAATCACAAGAGTATCGTCCCACAGTCCTCGTTGCTTCAAATCTTGCAACAAGCCCGCGACCGGCAAGTCAGTGGCCATACACAGTTTGCGATGATTGTCTGCGACATCCGAATGAGCATCCCAACCGTTGGTGTCTCCGGAATAGACTTGGACGAAACGTACCCCGCGTTCGATCATTCGCCTCGCCAATAAGCAGCGTGTACCAAAATCGTTCGTAGTCTTTTGGTCTACTCCGTACAGCTGCAGTGTACTTGCGGATTCTTGGCCTATGTCGACCAACTCGGGGGCGGTCGCTTGCATGCGATAGGCTAACTCGTAAGCTTCGATGCGCGCGGCCAATGCATCGTCTTTATCTCGCTGATGTAGATGTCGTTGGTTGAGTTGCTGCAATGCGTCCAGCATGCGCCGTTGTTCGGTCGCCGTTAGACCTGCTGCGGAGTCGAGATGTAGGATAGGCTTCGCGCCGGGACGCATGGTTACGCCTTGGTAGGAGGCAGGCAAAAATCCATTGCCCCATGCCGGTGGACCTCCTTTTAAACCTCCAGCCGGATCGGGCAATACGACGAAGGCTGGTAAATCTTCGTTCTCGGATCCGAGTCCATAAGACACCCAGCTTCCCACGCTAGGACGTCCCATCAGCACACTGCCTGTGTTCATTTGGTAAACGGACTGTGGATGGTTTACGCTATCGCCATGGAGGCTACGCAGGACACATAAGTCATCTGCGCAAGTGGCAATGTTCGGGAGAAAATCGCTGATCTCCAATCCGGATTGCCCATGCTGTCGAAACGGTTTGATGGCAGGCAACAAAGGATTCTGTGCTACTTTGCGTCGCGTCATCACCGCCCCGAAACTAGCGGGGACCGATTGACCTGCCAGTCGTGCAAGTTCTGGCTTAGGGTCGAACAAATCAACGTGGCTTGGGCCTCCATGCATGAACAACCAAATCACCCGCTTCACACGTGGAGTGAAGTCGGTCCTGTCGTTCGTCGCTCGCGATTCACGTTGCAAAAGAGTGGATAGTGCTACCCCACCTAATCCGCTTCCGCCATACTGAAATAATTGACGACGGTTGAGAGGAAGCATAGGGAGGGCCACCAAGAAAGATGAAGACCATAAACATTTGTACGCCGAACCGACTTGTATCGTAGCTCATTCAAAGCGCTTCCGCAAAGAAATCTCGGACCTCACGAGTCGCAATGCGCTGTGGCAATTCTCCGTCAATCAACATCAGTCGAGCAAAGATTAGGATGCAGAAAAGATTAGGATGCAGATCGGTACACTCGAAACTCTTTGCCCGTGGCATTGAGTCCAGACTTTAGCATAATCATTCCGATCTTGAGCTTATCAGGTTCTCGAAGCCGCACTTCTTCGATTTCTGGGCTGATGGATTCGACATCGCCACGGAGATAGATGGTTCCGCCCCGCAGCCCTTTCCCCATTTCTTTGCCCGCATTGCCGCAGATAATGAGAGTTCCACTTTGCAAACCCAGGCCGGCGAGGTCTCGTACGTTCCCTCGCACGACGATGTCCGCGCCTTGAACGGCGACCGCCGCACGGTCGAGCGCATTCCCCTTGATAGAAATTAGTCCACCTGCCCCTAATGCTCCAAGGGAAGATCCCGCATCCCCTCGCACAAAGATTGCTCCGCTTTGAATCGAATGTGCAAAGAAATCGCCGACGTTGCCATCGATGTTCGCTTCGGCGTTTCCGAAGGATATCAACGAAAAATCCCCAACGTTTCCGGCAAAAGTTATTCGCCCATGCAATCGCACACCGTTTGCGATGAAGTTCTGACCACTACAACCAGCAATCGACACATCTACTTCAGGAGAAGCTCCGAACGATAGAATCTGCGCGTTCACTGCATCCGCAGAAGTCGTCGTAAGATTGATTTGAATCGGGGATGACACGAGCGTAAAACCACTTCACTTGAAGAGACGTGAATCTGCTGAATAGTGTAGCGTCCGATGTTGAAAATGCCATATAGAAATGAATTCGACGTTTTCTTTGCAGATTGGTGTCAGATTGCTCCAGAATTTTGCCTATCAAGTTATGATTGTTCGTTCTGTCGGTCGGGCGACAAGTAGAACGATCCCAAACAAAAAGCAAACGAGGCGCGAAGCAATTGGCCCCTTGTGCATGCATCGGGGTTGGGTGTTGTTTTAGTGCTTGTCGCACGCCTAAGCTTGCATGCTCTATTTCACGACGTTATTCATGAGCCAAATCGATACCAACGCAGACAATCTTCAGCAGCCCGATTCTCGAACACCCGAGACCAATTTTCTTACGCAGCAGGTCTTCCAGAATGCGATGCGTGAGATTAGCAAAATCTTTGTTGGCCAAGAAGAGCTCGTAACGGTCTCGCTCGTAGCTCTTTTTTCTGGTGGGCATGTGCTCATCGAGGGAGTACCTGGATTGGGCAAGACGCTGTTTGTACGAACGCTGGGACATGTGCTCGGTTGTCAGTTCGGGCGAATCCAATTCACTGCCGACCTCATGCCGTCGGACATCACAGGCGCTCCGATTCTAGATTTGAAGACACAGGACTTTAGGTTCCGACCAGGCCCGGTATTCACGCAATTTTTGCTCGCTGATGAAATCAATCGCTCCCCGGCAAAGACGCACGCTGCCTTGCTCGAAATCATGCAGGAATTTCGCGTCACCATCGACGGAGTCAGTCACCCGGTTCCACGCCCTTTCTTGGTTATGGCAACGCAGAACCCAATTGAAAGCGAAGGAACTTACTCACTCCCAGAAGCGCAATTGGATCGGTTTATGTTCAAAGCGGTCGTTTCCTACCCCGACGAACACGAAGAAGCTCGAATCTTGGAATTGCATTCTCAACAGATTGATCTCGGTTCCATTCTCAAGAGCCAAGTGCAGCAAGTGACGACTGCCGAGACCATTCAAAAGATGGTCCAGCTCAACGCACAGGTGCGTGTTGAACCGAAGTTATTGACCTACATCAATCGTATTGTTCGCGCGACTCGCAATTGGCCAACATTTCATATGGGCGCTTCACCCCGAGCTGGATTGGCGATTGTTCAAGGTGCCAGAACACTCGCTGCGTTTCGCGGACGCGATTATGCGATCCCCGACGATGTCGTAGAGATTGCGTTGCCCGCGTTGCGACATCGCGTCATGATGTCGGCCGAAGCCGAGGTAGAAGGGCTTCTAGTCGATGCAGAACTCACTTCCTTGTTGCGCGGTATCGAGGTTCCGAGGCTATAACTGCTGTGGAAACGAGCACCAACGCAACAACATCCAGCGCTGCAGCCTACGATATCGTCGGGTCCTATTTATCCTGGGCACCGTGGCTCGTGCTCATTGTCTTTTTGCTACCGATCCTGATTCTGGCCGCAGGTTGGAAGATTTATCCGACCCTACGTTGGCTTTGGTTATTGCTTCCGCTGACATTTTTAACCACGCTTATTGTCCCGTTTCCATCCGTCAAGTATTTTATTGCAGTCATCGACCTTGGCGTACTGGTTTTCGTCGTGATCGATCTGCTCACGATCACGCGGCCCAGCGGATTGCGCATCGAACGTCAGATGCTGCGCAGTGCATCCTTGGGTGGTGCGCATGAAGTGAAGCTGTTTGTTAAAAATCCAGGCAGCCGTACCCTTCGCATCATTCTAAAAGATGATTTGCCCGAGCACTTAGACGCGAAGCCGCCTGAACATCGATTCATATTGGAGCCCAGAAAACGGATCGATATCGACTATAAACTCACTCCTCGGCGTCGAGGGCTTTTTCGATTCGAACGAGCCCATTTGCGATTAGCGAGTATTCTTGGATTTTGGTGCCGAGTCGTTACGAGAGAATTGCCCGGGGAACTGAATGTCTATCCCGACATGCAACAACTCGCGGAATACTCCTTGTTGGCACGTACCAATCGACTGAGCCTCATCGGGGTACGTAAAACGCGAAAAGCAGGCCAAGACAACAACTTCGAACGATTGAGGGACTATACCCAAGACGACAACTACAAACATATCGATTGGCGATCAACAGCTCGAAGAAACAAACTCACCGTAAAACAGTTTCAAACCGATCAAAGCCAGCGAATTGTTTTTCTGCTGGATTGCGGGAGGATGATGACGAGTGAGTACAAAGGACTAAGTCTATTGGACTATGCCCTCAACTCGATCTTGATGCTCAGCTATGTGGCTCTTCATCAAGGTGATTCGGTTGGACTGCTGTGTTTTTCTGACAAGATTGAATCGTATGTTCCCGTGCGAGGTGGGGCATCGCAAATGAATCGGTTGTTGCATGCCGGGTTCGATCGATTTCCTTCGTTGCGTCAGACCAACTACAACGAGGCATTCCTTCATTTTTCGAAGACCTGTCGCAAACGCTCGTTGGTTGTGTTGCTTACCAGCGTCATCGATGACGTCTCGGCATCTCAGATCACTGGGTATTTGACGACACTCTGCGGACGACATTTACCATTACTATGTCTCATGAGAGACCGTTCGGTGTTCGAGTTCGCCGACAATCCAGACATGAATGAAACTGTGCTGTTCCGAAGTGCTGCCGCGGCTCAACTCTTGATTTGGCGAAACGAAGTGATTCAGCGAATCCAAAACAGTGGCGTTTTATCCGTTGATACTTTTCCGGATAATCTCACGACTCCGCTCGTCAATCAATATTTGGAAGTCAAAGCAAAGCATCTGCTGTAAAGTCGTGGATCGCTCCGCCGGTTATTCCTGTAAGCCAGTCTACGACACGATCCACTAGTCGCTACTATCGGTTCATCCTATAATTCAATCGTCGTTTGAACCGTAGCCTCTCCCGAACTGGCATATGAGATGGATCCGAAGCAACCTATCACATCGCCATCGAAAGTAGAGATTGATCGTCGGATGGCGGAGTGGGCTCAAGCGATGGAGTTGAGCAACGCCATGTTGATGGCAGGTTTGCGGCGCAAAATCGGTCCGGACGGAGATTTGCATGCTGCTTATCGCGAGTGGTCGCAAAACAACCACGATCGCAAATGGAGAGAGATCGAGGAAGTGCAAGAGCGGCGTCGGCTGGTCTCGAAGCAGATTCTTCGTTCCGGAGATGGTACGTAGTGGCCCCGATTGTTCTACTAGATTCTCTCGAAAAGGTGTGGCGGATACTCGGGGAAGTGCCCTGCGAAAAAGCGATCGCGGGCGGTTTGGCATTATCTTACTGGGGCTATCCTCGTAGTACTCGAGATATTGATATCGCGGTTTTACTCGCGAACGACTCCGACTATGCATCTTTGGAAAGTCAGCTTTGCAAATCAGGGCTAACGCAGAGCGTTAAGCACTTCGTCAAGGATTTAGGCTTCGTGCGTATTTCGCAATGGATATTGGATGTCCCCGACGCACTTATTGAGATCCATGTAGATCTGTTACTCGGAGATTCCGAGTTCTTCAGAAACGCGATGTCGAGAAGCATCGAATGCGAACTTGTCGGAACAGCAGTATCCTCCATCCGCGTACTTTCCTGCGAGGATTTGATCTTGTTCAAAGCTTGCTCCGGAAGGCTGATCGACCTTGCCGACATTCAGGAGCTCAGAGAACGGAATCAATCGACATTAGACCAAACCTATTTGGTAGCTTGGTCAATGAAACTCGGCGTCCAAATTCCTGATTCCTAGTATTTCACTCCTATGTTTTCGGGTCTCGCCGGGGACGAGCATGCGGAGAAGCGGTAATTGGGTCGTCTGGCCACGAGTGTTTCGGGTATCTGCGTTTCAGTTCCTTCTTTACTTCGCTATATCCGTTGGCCCAAAAGGAAGCGAGATCGTCTGTAATCTGCTGCGGTCGCATCGCCGGCGACAAAAGATGTAATAGTACAGGTACTCGTCCGCGCGCGATCCGGGGCGTCGCTTTGCAAGAGAACATTTCTTGGATCTTGACCGCCAGCACAGGCGGCTTACCAAGCTCGTACGTGAGTCTGATACTGTTCCCGCTAGGGATGGTAAGACGGGAAGGGGCTTCCCTTTCGATCGCTTGCAACTGCTCGTTGGTGAACCTGGATTGCAACCAATCGAGCCATGCTCCATCGCGCACTTCGGCTAAGGATCGCTTGCCATCGCAAAGTTGTTCCGCGACCGAATGCAGTACATCCTGATTCAACTCAGGCAACTCCAACTCAGGAACCCACTCTCGCAAACAACGCGTTCGTTCAATAAACAAGTTCAATGCTTCGTTATCTTTCGGATAAGTCGTGTCCCAATGCTGAATGACAGCTTGATATAAAAGCTGGCTGGCCTTCTTGTTGTCGGTGATGTTGGTCGGCGTTTCCTGCATCACTAAGTCGAGCCATCGTGTTTGGCGTCGTGCCACTATCTGCTTCTGCGTAGGATGAAAGAAGAGCTCTTCGCTCGTGACCAAACCGGAAAGCAACCAATCAGGCTCCACTTTGCTCGCTTGACGCACCACCGCGTCACCACGCCCTGCATCGACTTCAATGCACAGGAAGTATTCACATTCCGTCACTCCGCTTTGTGGACTCAAGGCGACGCCTTTGCTTCCCACCATCAGTCCGATATTCTTGCCAATGCCTCGTCTTCTCGCGAGTCGATCCGGAAAGCCAGCCAACAAGCATCGCATCAATGCTTCGTCCTTCGAGATCGATTTGTTCGCGTTCGATTCGCTTTTCAATAATGCTCTCGCTTGATCGGCGATTTGGTCGGCGACATTCTTGATGCTGCGTACAGATGCTGATTGCAACTGCCCAAACGGTGTCGAGCCATCACTTCTTCTCGCAAGGAATGACTCGATGCAGTTCAGTTTTTCGACACAATCGCTGTCCCATCGCTGATGCGAACTCGTTTGAAACGAGGAGCCTCGGTTGCGTTGTTCACGTCGATCGAAGGGGTCACGTTCTGACAACATGGCTGCCATCAACGAAGCTTGCGGAAGGCAATCCCACGAGACGGCCTCCATCACCATACGTGCCAATCGAGGGTGAATAGGCAATCGAACCATTTGCTTACCAGTGGAGGTGATCCGTCCGTCGCGAATCGCTCCCAATTGTTCAAGTAACACTTTGGAGGCTGCATACGAGTCCGGCCTCGGTGGTTCGAGCCATGGAAAGTCTAGTGACTCGCCTTCGCCCCAGGCATACAGTTGCAATACTGCATTTGCCAAATCGATCCTTCGAATTTCGGGTTCTAGAAAGGCAGGTCGAGAACGGTCTGCAGCCTCGGACCACAATCGATAGCAGACGCCGGGTGCAACTCGGCCCGCGCGGCCAGCCCGTTGTGTCGCCGACGCTTGGCTAATGTGTTCGAGAGACAATCGATCCAGTCCGATATCGGAGGCGAATCGCATCACGCGTGCTTGACCGCTATCGATGACGACTCGTACCCCTTCAATCGTCAGTGAAGTCTCGGCCACGTTGGTTGCAAGAACGATCTTTCGTTTATCACTCGTCTCGATGGCTCTCGTCTGTTCCTCCAGTGGCATCGAACCGTAAAGGGAAACGATATCGCAATCTCGAGCCATCGAACTTCTCGACAGTTGTTCTGCAACTCGGTGGATCTCGCCCGCGCCAGGAAGAAATGCCAGGACATCTCCTTCGTGCTTCGGAACCACGTCCACAATCGTATCAACAACATGGTCGACCAGTTTCGTGGGGGCGACCAAGGGCCGGAAACGCGTTTGTACCGGGAAGCATCGACTATCTACTTTCACGATTGGCACGTCACCCAACAAAGATCGCATCATCTCGGTATCGATCGTTGCCGACATGATCACAATGCGGAGATCGTTGCGGAGCGATTGTTGAACGCGACGCAACATGCCGAAGAGAAGATCCCCATCGAGCGATCGCTCATGAAACTCATCGAGGAAGACCGCGTATGTGTCTTCAATGGCAGGATCCTCTTGTAGTCTCCTCAAGAGGATTCCTTCGGTAGCCACGATCAATCGCGTATGGCGAGACACTTGATTGTCGAAGCGAACTTGATACCCGATCCGCGATCCAATATCGCTGCCATGCTCGAACGCAATTCGCTCAGCAACCGACTTCGCCGCCAGCCGCCGAGGTTGCAACAGATACATGCGTTGAATGGGAGACGTCGACTCAAGATGGGACAGAAGGAACGGTGCCACCCGCGTCGTCTTTCCTGAGCCTGGAGGAGCTTCGACGATCGTAATGGGGTTCGACGCAATCGCTTGACGAATATCCTCTAGATGCGAATCGATCGGAAGCCGTTGCATCTACGAACCGCCATGCGCCCGACAAAGGGTCGAGATGTCGGACTTCAATGCGGCATTCGCGGCTGACAGCCCGCTTCGCAATGCACCTTCGATGCTAGCCGTGTCGCAATAATCGCCGCAACGAATCAAGCCGTCTGCAATACGAGTTGGCGGAACGCTTGCCAAGGCAAGGGGTGATTGATTCGGCAATGCATAGGGGATTCGATAGGTTCGCAAATGCTGCCACCTCGATACGCATTCGCCGAACCAATCCGTGAGTTGTTCGGTCACTTGTTGGAGCAATGCATCGCTGGACTCATCGACCTTCCCGATTGTACTGACGCTGAGCAATGTCCTTCCCTTCGGTGCGTACGCTGGCTGTGCAAAACTAATAAAACTGAGGTTGTTGATGGGGCCTGTACCATCCGCGTTCAAGACCAAAGTCGCTTCTCGTATCGGCGCGTTTTCGACAGCGAAGTAGAAGCAACATGTCGAACGCACAGGGAACTTTTTGGAAACGGGCAATCCGAGAAGCCGATTCGCGCTGGGTTCCTCGGTCGCGACGATGATCTCGTCAGCACTCATCGTTGTACCATCGGAGAGGGTAACCGTACCGGCTTTGACAGAAGCCACGGTCGTATTGCAACGAACCGTGCCAGGTTTCATGTCGTTCGCAATTTGATTTGGGATCGATTGCATTCCACCCTCGGGCAACGCTGCATAACCCAAGCTGAACGATCGAAAAACAAAGTCCATGCGATCTGACGCGACTTCGAGTGGTGATTCAAGAAAGATGCCACCAAAGAAGGGACGGAAAAAACGATCGATGATTCGCTGCGAAAACCCTAACTGCCGAAGCCGCTCGACTCCATCCACTCGCGAGTCATGGAAAATGTCTTCGATGGCCATTCCATAGACCCGATTGCGATAGCCGAGCATAGCTATCTTGTCACGCAACGAACCAATTGGGGCAATCGCCGTTTGAATCAGTTGGCTTAACGATTGAGACAGGTTGCAACGCAAAGGGTCACCAACCCGAAAGCGTTTGCCTCGCCATTGAATCAATGCTCCCGTCGGAAGGCAACGAAGGTTGAGTTTCGGTAAATCGAGTTCGTAGCCAGCGGTTGGATAAGCGGTCAAATAAACCTGGAATCCATGATCGAGAAGAAATCCCTCCACTTGATCCGTTTGAATGCGTCCTCCGACGCGGTCACGGGCTTCGAGAAGAGTCACGTCCCAATCGTATCGTTGCAACGTGCGGGCAGCGATCAATCCCGATAGCCCAGCACCCACAACGATGACTCGTCTCTTTGGATTCTCGGACATCAATCTGCCTTCCCCCCAGAGCCGGTTTGCATGGCAACCTCAGCAACATTCGGCTGTTTCGCACGGAGTTTGGGATTCTCGATGTAGGCCAACACCAAACTGATGTCGGCTGGCGTGATGCCACTGATCCTGCTCGCTTGGTCCAAGTTGATGGGTCGGATTTTGCCGAGTTTTTGACGCGCTTCGGCGCGAAGGCTGATGATCGCATCGTAACTAAAGTCGGTAGGAATCGATTTGTCCGCCATTCGATTTTGACGCTCGACCTGAATCTGTTGACGCGCGATGTACCCTGAGTATTTCACATCGCATTCGACCTGTAGTGCCACTTCAGGGGAGTAACAGTTCAGTTGTTCGGGGAATTGCTCTGCCAATTGCTGCCAAGTGACTTCCGGACGCTTGAGATACTTGTCACCTGGGACATCGCCAATTCGCAATGCTCGCAACGCCTTGGTCGCTTCGCCGATTTGAATCAGTTTGGATTGATACCGAGCATAGCGTGCATCCGATACCAACCCCAGTTCATGACCGAGTTCGGTAAGTCGTCGGTCGGCGTTATCTTGTCGAAGCATCATGCGATACTCCGCTCGGCTGGTAAACATGCGATATGGTTCATCGACTCCACACGTTACGAGATCGTCGACGAGAACTCCCATATAGGCAGCATCGCGTGACAACACCAATCCATCCTTGCCTTGCAGTCGCAACGCGGCACTAGCGCCAGCGATGAGACCTTGGGCGGCAGCCTCTTCGTAACCTGTCGTTCCATTGAGCTGGCCTGCGAAGAAGAGTCCCTTGATTGCTTTTGTCTCCAACCACGGAGTCAATTGATCGGGTGGGCAGAAATCGTACTCGACGGCATAACCGTAGCGCATGATCTGAGCATTTTCTAAGCCCGGGATCCAACGCAACATCGCATCTTGGACATCGCGTGGCAACGAAGTGGAAATGCCGTTCACGTAAACTTCGTTTGTATGTCGACCTTCGGGCTCAAGAAAGAGTTGATGGCGATCTTTGTCCGCGAAGCGAACGACTTTGTCTTCGATGGATGGACAGTAACGAGGTCCGGTCGATTGAATTTGTCCCGAGTACATAGGAGCCCGATGCAGATTGGCTCGTATGAGTTCGTGGACCTTGTCGTTTGTATAGGTGATCCAGCAAGGCATCTGAGGATCGGGAAGTCGATCGGTCATGTAGGAGAACGGTTGAGGGTTGTCGTCCCCGGGTTGGATCTCAGTCTTGGAGTAATCGATCGTGCGGCTATTCAGTCGTGCGGGAGTTCCTGTTTTGAATCGTTGGATTCGGAAGCCGAGAGAGTTAAGTGAATTGCTGATGCCAGAGCTGGTTCCTTCTCCTGCGCGGCCGCCCGGAGTTTTTGCCTCGCCCGTGTGCATGATGGCTTGAAGAAAGGTACCAGTCGTTAGGACGACGGCTTCTGCCGCATAGATGGCATCCCCCCGTACACGCACGCCAACGACTCGATGTGGATCGCTGGGGTCGGTGAGTATCTCTTCGACGAGTTCTTGCCGGAGATCCAGGTTAGGAGTCTCCTCGATGACGCGTTTGATTTCAAACTGGTACGCTTTCTTGTCGGCTTGGGCGCGAGGCGAATGCATGGCAGGGCCTTTGCGACTATTGAGCATCCGAAATTGGATGCCTGTTTTGTCGATCGTTTGCCCCATGAGGCCACCCAAGGCATCGATTTCGCGTACAATCTGACCTTTAGCGACCCCGCCAATCGCTGGATTGCAACTCATTTGACCGACGGTATCTAAATTGCCAGTAAGCAAAGCGACTTTTGCCCCGAGACGAGCAGCCGCAGCGGCCGCTTCAGTTCCGGCATGTCCGGCTCCTACAACGACGATATCGTATTGATAACGATTCATTAATAATTCCAGTTTTGATGTTCCAAGCTTGAGCTAGTTTGCGGCAAGCCAGTTTCCGCAAGCCAGGTTTAGGCCGGCAGAAAGAATGCCGACAGCAAGAATATCGTACCTTAACGGTCAGGATTTGACGAGGAATAGAATGGAGACATCCATCTTGGCGAGGTTAATCGATTTCCTGCATTTTTTGACTGCAGCTTCCTTTGGCCTGTGTGTTGTTTCGTGGATCGGCGAAAGTGATCTTTCTGCTCAAGATAATTGGCCGAATTGGCGTGGTCCTCAGAATAATGGAGCGTCGCTAACGGCCTCGCCTCCAACCCAATGGAATGCATCGTCTGGCATTTTGTGGAAGAGCCCAATCGAAGGGGAAGGAAGCTCAACACCTATCGTTTGGGATCAACAAGTGATCCTCCTTTCCGCCCTCAAAACGGACAAGACGGATCCAGATAGTTCAGCGTTGGCAGCCTTTTCAATGGATGCTGAGGCACGTTTCCGTTCAGGTTCTACTTTGCAAGAAACTGAGGGGCCAAAGACGCGACGTGCCCCCGGAATCGCTCGAATCGTCGAAGCGAGTGATCTGCATTTAGGAGGCAGGGATTCCTCCCGAAACGATATATCCGGTGGGAAACGCCCCACGAACGTCTATAAATTCCTGGTTTCGTCGTTTGATCTTAGAACAGGTGCAAAGAACTGGCAGGTCTCGGTCGTTGAGGATGTGCCTCACGAAGGCGGACATGAAACCAATAACTTTGCATCGTGCTCTCCCACAACGGATGGCAAGAACATTTATGTTTTCTGGGGATCTCGGGGGATTTTTTGCCTGGATATGCAGGGACAACTGCTATGGAGTTCTGATCTGGGGCAGAAATACACACGATCTCAGTTCGGCGAGGGTGCATCCGCAGCACTTCACGGCAGCACGCTAATCGTGCCATGGGATCATGAATCAGAATCGTACATAGCCGCTCTCGATACAGAAAATGGCGACTTGAAATGGAAGACAGGTCGTGCGGAGCGAACTACATGGGCAACTCCTGTGATTGTCGAAGTCGGAGGCCAAACCCAAGTCATCATGCACGGAAGAGTCGTCCGTGGCTATGATTTTCGCGACGGTACCCTCCTATGGGAATGTGGTGGACAAACCGAGAATCCGATCCCAACGCCTTTTGTTTACCAAAAGAACGTTATCGTCATGTCCGGATTTAGCGGTGCGGCCTGTTATTCGATTTCCTTGTCTTCCCGAGGCACCGTGAGTAGTAATTCGGATTCCATTCGATGGACGTATCCCTTCAATACTCCCTACGTTCCATCCCCGACCCTTTATCAAGAGAAGATCTTTTTTCTTGTCGAAAACCAAGCGATGCTTACGTGTCTTGACGCAAACACAGGAAAACCAGTGTATGCCCGGAAGAGAATCGATGGACTGTCCGACATCTATGCATCGGTCGGAGCTGCGGATGGCAAGATCTACATTGTAGATCGATCAGGAACAACTGCTGTCGTAGACGCAGGCGAATCCGGAGAAGTGATTGCAACAAACCGAGTCGCGGAAGACGAGACTTTTGATGCCTCACCCGTTTTTGTCAACGATCGACTGTTGCTGCGAAGCAACAAACACCTCTATTGCATTGGTAAACCAAACTAGCCACCGATCGCTCTCTGCGGTTTGTCGCTTCATCGATTCCTTGAAAGTGCCTGGGGCCTTTTCCGATTTGCGAAATAGTTAGCATCGGTATTGCATGGGACAAACAGAATGAAAAAGAGGATCAACCTGGTGGCCAAGCTAGCGAGCGCCCGCCAAGTAGATGATAGTGAATGTGATTTACCGATTGACCTCCATCTGCACCGCAGTTGGTGACAACACGGTAGCCAGTCTCGTGAATATTGAGTTGACGGGCCACTTGTTGAATCACCCATTGAAGATGACCTAGAAGCTGCAAGTCTTCTTCGGTCGCTGCATCCAGCGATACGATTGGCTTCTTGGGAATCACCAACACATGGACTGGCGCTTGGGGGCTCACGTCATGAAACGCGAGGCTTGACTCATCTTCGTAAACGATGCTGGCGGGTATTTCACGTCGTATGATTTTGCTAAAAATGGTTTCGGCCATTAAGTTCTCCAGGTAGTTTCGAAGCGATTCGGTATCACACGGATAACTCAACACTTTAGCGGCAGTTCCTACCCAAAGTAAGGGGATAGGTGTTTGTTCATGTTTCAGGGTGGGATTCGGATTTCACGTCGCACGCGTCGCTCAAAGCCGTGCCAGAGCGTGTCTTCGTTCAACTCGCCCGGTTTGGCCGGATCGATGCCGGACGACAGCCTGTTCACCGTGGCCAAGGCCGGCTTCGAGAAAAAAGTACGACGGACTTCCAGTCCGTCGCAGGGGGGGCATTCCGTTCATACTATCGATTTGAATCCTGTGGTAGCTGGAATTGTTTCATTGCCCGTATATCCGTGGCTCGGTTTTTCCAATCCTCTTTAGCCATGGATGCGACACCGATGAAACACGGGTAAGGAAAGCAATGATTACTGGATCTTGGATCGAATCCGTGATGATCAGTGATAATCTGTGGCATCTTGCGAACATCGGCTGACGGTTCGATAGGTTAGTTGCCATCGACAAGCGCCCTTTAGACGGAACGAAAGAATTCGATCGAGGTAGCGGTACGTCGCGATCGATCGGATTCAGGTCGAATTCTTCAACGGCAGTCATGGGAAGTCTCATCTTTTGATTGTTGAGAAGACAAACTCTCCATCGGCTGCCATTGGGGAATGACCGGCGGAGCGGTCAACGACACTCTTGGCTCGTGGATCGAATCCGTGAAAATCCGTGTATATCCGTGGCTCGGTTTTTCCAATCCTCTTTAGCCATGGATGCGACACCGATGAAACACGGGTAAGGAAAGCAATGATTACTGGATCTTGGATCGAATCCGTGAA
>CAIOHR010000243.1 GCA_903858115.1 uncultured Pirellula sp.
ATGTTTTTCTCGGAGCCAATTTCAACTACAGTGATCCTAAGAATGGGTTTGACAGGGCAATACACGAGAGCCGCTTGAAGGACCGCGTCGTGCTGGACTCCAATGGAGTGCAACTATGGGGGAACGGTTCCAGCCGGCATTTCTTCCACAAGTTCGCTTTTACAGATTTTGTCGTGAATTACGGCAGCTTCCGCTCGTACTCTCAGTTTGCTTTGAAGCAAGCGCAGCCTAATGCATTCCTGGCCCACAGCAAGTGGCCCCTGGACTCTCTGCCTGAGATCATCAGCCAGTTCGTGCGCCGTAAATTCGGGGATGGGCTTGCCGCCGCTGCGACGGATTACGCGTTGCTGCAGGGATAGCCCGGTGGTCGCGGCGTGCAGCACTGCGTGCGTGTCTGCAGCACGCGATTGACTGCTGTTGGTCGGCACATGAGTCCGCTCATATATTATATTTATGTGAGTAACTGTAAATGAAGCAGCGTCGCATGTGCACTGCAATGCGCGGCGCCAAGTGCAATCGACTCAATTTTGAAACACTTGATGGGGACAGCACAATGTAATTGCGGGTTGCAATTACTGAGGGAAGGCTCAAGTATTGGCATCACGCGGAGGAGCATTGGATTCGGTGTCAAACTCGGTGAGGCCGACGGTTTCCCTGCGTCGAGAAGCCGGCGCAAAGAGCAACAGGCGGGTTTCAGGAGATATCATGCCCCACAGCGACACTAACAGCGTGACGGGTTCGCTGAAGAAGATAATCCAGCACTGGAAGTTGGGCGCGATGTCGAGCCAAGCATCGAGGATCTCCCATTTGATCTGGCAGTCAGCACAGGGGTCTTCGCATGAGGCGCTGCGAGTATTGCCGGTAGGACGAGAGCTGCGATAGAGAAGGCCGGCAAGACCGTTCATGAACGCATAGACGCAACGAACGAGCAGTGACACAAACGTGACAAAAACAACGATAATTATTTGCCGACGGATGTACCGCATCTTTTCGATATGCTTCTCCAGCACATCAACTGAGGTGGCACGGATTGCGCTTGTTTGGGACGAGAGCACAAAGAATGCCGATAGCATGTATCCCACAATGATTGACAGCAGCACCATGATTTCCGCCAAACACTGAACAGAGGTTCGCTTCTCATTCTCCTCGAAATAAACATCATACCCTTGAGCAGCATCGGTTACGGCAAGCATGTCACCTTTGATCCAGGCGTCGCCCTTTTCCCTGGAGTATCGCGCAACCTGGTACATTGACACGCTGGTTGCAATATTTCCGCAAATTCCAACAACGCATCCCAGTGCAACAAGCGCCATCACTGCTTGCTGTAGCACTAAAATTCGACGCTTCAAAACGGCGGATCGCGAGGCGGCCTGGACTACAAGCGTCATGCGGGTTAAAATCACGGTCTTGATGACGCTCATGAGCAGGAACTCTACGGGGTAGCTGATGTTGAATACGATTTGCCAATCGGAAGCTGCAGCATTAAGATAAGCAGCGCGTGCTTGGCTGGAATTGCTGCTGTTTGCTTCGGCTTCATCAGAGTACACGGAGTTTAGATATTGGGCGGAGTATGATGGCCAAGTCAAAAGGCTTAGAACACTGCAACAGCAAATGCACGCGCAAAACCAACTGTGAAGGCGCCAAACTTTGCCGCGCTGAATGGGTTCCAGGACATACCACCTGAAGAAGCAATAGAAACTTACCACAGCGGTAGCGGCACTGAAAAGAACAAGCGGAATTGCCGCCGAATATATCTTGGCAACCTTGACGCCTGTGGATGCGGTAGTAGCGTCCCTGCAAGTGCTGGCAAAAGGTTTGTTGTACGTAAGTGGGGCGCTCATTGAAGCTGAAGTGGAACGGGAGAAGAATTAATCAAAAAGCCATTTGTGCACAAAATTTTGCGGGCAAAAAATATGGCAGGGTTTTTGAAG
>CAIOHR010000244.1 GCA_903858115.1 uncultured Pirellula sp.
AAAACCTTCGAAGTAGTCGCCCATGCGGAGGCCGTCGAAGTTGGCGTTGGGTTCGTTGTGCCATTGCTTGAGCCAGGGGAGGAGCTCGATCAGACTGGCGAGCAAGGGGATGAGCCGGGGATCGTCGCTGCCGCCAAACTCGGTTTGCACGCGGACGTAGTAGGCGCTGATGGCTTGGGCTTGTTGCAGGTGATCGTAGCCAGCCCAGCAGATGACGAGCGTGCCGTCGGGGCCTTCGCAATGTGGGAAACTGATCCAACGTTCCTTGGGTACATCCAGCTTGCCACGTAGCGACCAGTAACGGGCCCCACCGGCCGAGATGAAGTCGGCGCTGGTGTACTTAGGAGGGACAGAGGGAGTTGGAGGGCCAGAGGGCCAAATTTTCAAAACCTCTGCCTCTTCCGCACTCAACTTTTCACTTTTCCCCTCTGCCTCTTTGGCCCTTTGCCACTTATCTTCCAGACGTTGCAAGTCCCAGGTCTTCTCCCACTCAGCTCGTTTGCGAAGACCCGAGTCCTTGTAGCGGAGGATTGGCAAGTGAGGAACGCTATCTGCAAGCACAAGCTCTTCGACGAGTGCTTGAACATCGAAAGCCGGATCATCTCGATAGAGTTCACCGACCTCCATGAACTGCGGATCTCGCCGCGCCGCGTCGGCGAGCTGTGCAACGGAATACATCGCGATTTCACTAAGCGGCACCGGTCTCTTGCTCGCGTTCGCTTCGTCAGTCATTCGACCATCGAAGTCGAAGTAGGTCTCAAGCCGAAGCAGCAACCATTCACGCAGAGCACGTTCCAGTTGCGATTCCCAGGGCTCAGTGTTCCAGCGGCGTTTGTATTCTGGCTGCTCGATCAAACGAATATTTGGATCGTTTTCGATAAGCTCGATCCGTCGTTCGACTAGCGTTTTATAGTCTTCTGGCCAGTCTGAAGGCAATTCAGTGATCGGAGCCGACCCGTGGCGTTCGAACCAGGTAGATTGAGACTTACTAGCGGCTATCTTCCTTGCCAGAATGATCTCAAAGGCGCGTTGCCCGAGGGAAATAGGAATCCACGGAGACCCAGGGTTCTGTTCTGTTAGGCGTTCTTCGATAAGTCCGTAGAGATTGTAACATTCCCAATCGAGGTTCTCCTGCCCAGCGATCAGCTGAAAGCGAGTTTTCTCCCACTGTTTGCGCGCGGCGGACAAGTTTTCACGCAAAGACACAAATTCGCAACGTTCGATATTTTCATCGTCATTCGCGACCCTGCGCCATTGCGTGAGAATTTCCAAAGGCGCTAACTGCGAAAGCCGTCGCGCGAGTTGATCCAGGTGCTCTGCGAGCGTAAGCGGACGGCCTTCTGGGATGGGCAGCTTTGCGATGTTTGTTCCATTGAATGCTAGTCGTTCTTCCCACTTCGAATCTAGGTAGCCTTTCTTAGGGAAGCAGACCTGTTTCATCCAAAAACACGCAGTAGAGCTATTAAGAAGGCCGAGAACTCCCAAGTGCTCCATGTCTGTCGCGTCGGGCGACAGCTTGACTACCGGCGCAGTACGATTAAATACTTTGCCACCTCGATCGAAAACAAAGTGATTATGGGTCGCGACTTCACCAAATACTATCGATCGCGGTGAGCTGAGGCGGTCTAATGAAACTTGATGCCATTCCCACCAAGGACGCCCTTCCTGAAAATATGTTAGCCGAGCAAATGTCGCCCGAGACCCTAAAATAGTTCGTGCTGGCCACAGCCATTCATACAATCCGTTAAAGTGCTGTATGTCCAGTAGCGTGCTGCCGTCATATGGAAAAACAGAATGGTCACCTTCGCTAATTTCCCAATCTCTAATCTCATCGCCCATCGTAAGCCGACGGTGTGTTTTGTTCTCAACTCTGTTTCTCGCGAAGGTTGAAGACGGCGCAAGCATAACGTCGTCGGCATTTGTCATGCCTAGAATACCTATCACCGATGTCACTTCGTTAAGGCAAAATGCTCCAGCTTCATCTAATAACTCCTTCAGCTCGCTCGCACCGCCACCTCCTATAGACCAAGGGTGTTTTTGAAACAGGGATCTCTCGGAGTCACCGGAGCTAACGTACTGATTTTGTTTGCCTGATTGGTCAATAAGCGAAACAATAGAAGACCAGACCAATCCTCGCGCAGGCTCATCCGGCGTACTTGGTTCGCCGCGAATGCCAAGTACCGTTCTTAGCGTAGTACCCACGTAATCACGATTTCGCCCAAACAATATCGTGGTTGGAGTTCCGTGCCCAGGAATGTAAGCACCACTTGTATCGATTACATGTGTTAAGTCGATGGACGGAAAGAATGACTCTATTAGCTTCCTACCAAACTCACGTTTCATGAAAGAGTTGGCAGTTATTTGACCGGTAAAGCCACCCTGTACGGCAAGCTGAAAAATTTGCTGCATGAAAGGAACAGCAAGCGAGTACTTCATATGGCATGCGGAGAATCGTTTTCGGTACCAGTCGTTCTGTTTCCTATCTCTAGGAACGATATACGGTGGGTTTGCAACGACGCAATGATAGCTTCCAGGTCTCAGTAACGTTCGCACGATTTGAAGGTCTTCACCTGGATACGCGTGTGAGTACAACTCCTCATCGGTCGCCCCTTCGGCGTAGTCCCATAGTTTTTGGCCGCTTGATGTGCGATTCTCGCCGTGCAGCAGTGAATCACCACATGCTACATGGATACGAAAGCCAGGTGCTTCGGCCAATCGCGTTATACTGCACGCCTTCATAGCAACCAGCAACAAGCGAAACTTGGCAATCGCGACTGCGAACGGATTTATGTCGACTCCGTGAATGCTGTCGAGTGCTCGCTGTGTCAGCTCGCGGATATTCGTCCCTGGTTCCTTCCTTTGCCATCGAGCGAGTAATCGAGGGAACGCGCCGAGTAGGAAGTGACCGGAACCGCACGCTGGATCGATCATCTTGAAGCAGGTTGGAAGCAGCTTCTGGTCAGTGGCCGAGGTCTTTGGCACCAAACCGAATTCTTCCAATGCGGGATCGAGGGTACGATCAAGAATGAACTCTTCGACGAAGTCAGGCGTTTGCAACAACGCAAACTTCTTTCGAGCGGCTTCCGAGAGGTCTTGATAAAGATCACCTAAGAAGCGAGTGTCCCAATTCGGATCGGTAAAGTCATGGACGAGTTCGCCTGTACTCGCATCGATCTTCTGGAAGAAGTTCAACAACTCGCCGGCAGCGTCACCGGAGAGCCAATTTGGTAAGTCGTTGATGGCGTTGTGTTCACCGAAGATATCCTTCGTTCCAGGTAACTTGGCGAGTTCAGCAAAGATCGAAAGCAAGTACTCGCGATCAGTGTGCTGTGGATGCGAGCGGAAGTACAACTCGTGTTCATCGCGCGCTCGGGCTAGACGATCGCCTGGGCCAGCGATCTTAGGTGGATCAATGAGCGAATTATCTTCGAGGAAGCGAACGAACACACAGGACAAAACCCAGGCCGCAGCGGCTTGTGTGATCGTATCAGTCCGCCAGTCCTCGTAGTTCTGCGCAGTGCGTTCGGCCTTGGCGGCCTTCTCATACTCGGCATGCAACGCAGCCGGTACCTCAGGGACTTCAGTCGATTCACTGCGTTCCAATAAGTCAGCTTCGATCCGCTGAAGAAACTTTTGAAGGTCGGCAAGTAGTTGTTGTCTTTGAATAGTCATTGGTCACTTGTCATTGGTCATTGATGCAGGTGTTTGCGAATCTCTAGCAATTCGGGGAAGAATGACAAGAAGGCTTCAGGATTCTTCATCACCCAGTCGCGAAGGCGATTTAACACATCCTTGGGCTCGTGGCATCCAATGCTTTGACGCGTCGCATCATCGAATGCGGCCAGCAGGTCCTTCCCGCTGCACCATTTCAGTACATATGCCGATTGCGAGAGCAGTTCTTCGCGGAAGCAGTGCTTTCTTGATGCCAGTTCGGCCTCAATCGCGGACGGGGCAAGATGAGGCTCGATCTTCTCGCGAAACGTCCCGATCGCTTGTTTACACCACCCAAATGTACCCGGCTCGCTCAGATCGGCTGGGAGTCGCATTTCGGCGATGTCGTCGGGTTTCGTACCCAGCTGGAAATTCGGAGGCAGATTCGCTCGCAATTGTCCCACGGTCCAACGTGAGATCTGGTACGAAGCGATCCGCCGGGCAGCATCACATAGCTGGGATTCCCACAAGGAAACATTAATGGCGAAGGTAGCACTGGCGACACGAGGCTCGATCAAGTAGTTCTCTAGTTCATGCAAATTCAATCGCCAACCAAGGTGTATCGCACCGTCTCGCGCATCAACAGTAGGAATGCCAACGTTCTCGACTGGCAAAAAATCAAAGTCTCGATCACGAAGATAGACCGTTGTTCGACCAGCGGTACGGTCATTTCGCGTTTGAGGGCCAAGGCCGTTCTTGCTTCCACCACGAACAATGTTCACTCCATCGAATACCTTGGTAAAAATCTCGACATCCAGCTCGCCTTCGACGAGCAGCTTACCTACAGGCATAGTACGCCACCCTCCAGCCGAACTTCATGATCGTTTGGAATCGCATCGGCAACGTGCTGCGAATGGGTCGTGATGATGAACTGATTGTTTGTTCCCAGCGCGGGCAGAGCATTTAGAAGACGCTGTTGTTCTGCTGCATGAAGATGCAGCTCCAGTTCGTCGATGAGAACGATGGAATTACCGATATCGAGCCGGACGAAATCACACAGAATCGAAAAAATGGCCTGCTCACCCGAGGACATTTCGGCCAGGTCGTATCTTCTTCCCTCATATTCGAAGAGGAAGTAAAAGTCTTCAATAGACCGAGGACTATTTAAATGCTTAGCGACAGAACCAAAGACCTTTCTTCCAGGAAAGACACGTTCAAATGATTGCGCGAGCTCGTCAATGAATATTCTATGTCCACCCTTCATTTGGGTTGCGATTTGCGTCGTTAGCTTGTGAGTGGACCAAACAAGTAACTGTTCGCGTAGGTTCTCAACGCCCGCATTCCATGTAAGGGTATCAGTTGACTCCTGGTTATCCTTTGACTCAATCCGCACTGATCCCAGGTTTCGGTACTGATCAAACCAGTAGATGTCGCCGAGATGCTTTAGGACCGCTCGAAGTTCTGGAGCAGTCTGAATCAAGCTTCGCAGAAAGTGCTTTCCATAGAATTGCAAGAGCCCGGCTTTTCCGTTTGATGATGTCAGTTGATTCTGCTGATAGGTAAGCGTTACTTCCTCTAGATCCGATGGCTCGACGGAACTATTATCATTTTGTTCAATGGCTGGGAGTGAATCGAACCATTTTTTATGAAGCCCTCGCGTCTCTTCGATTTCGCTTTTAGAGAAATCGATGGTGAGCTCAATTCTAGTTGGGCCTAATGACGACATTCTTTCTGGAAGAAATCCATTCCAATGGAACTGCGATGTTTTTATAATCCTCATTGTCGCGAGTGATAACGTGAGTGCTATCGCTTGCAGTACGGACGTTTTCCCCGATCCGTTATCGCCTATCAGACAAGTCAGATCTCTCCCTTGTCCGGAATAGTCCTCAAGATCGATGTGGAGATCCTTGATCCCCTTAAAGTTTTCGATATGAGCTGACTTGATTCTCATTTTATTGTGCTTTTCCGTTCTAAGTTGTATTCGTGTTTAGGTTGACGCAACTGGACGACATGCGCGCCCACGATGTTCGTTCCGAATCCACTGATCCGGAATCTTAGTCTTTTGTCCTGGGCTGATAATCGGTACTGGTTTGCCGTCAATGAAAGCTTGGTTGTCGCCTGGGATCAGAATCCAACAGGAATGCAATCCCTTGCTGCGTCCAATCTCATCGCGGATCTTCTCCAGTAATCCAAGTTGCTCATACCGGGCGAGCAACCCTGGGTAAATCAACAATATACTTCGCTTGTAATTCGAAACTTGTCCTTGGTCATTTGCAAGTGACGAATCACCAGTGACCAATGCCTTCTCCACAATCGGCATGGCTCGGTTGACCAGGACCATAAACTTCTTCCAGGGCTCCGAACCTGGCTTGGCGTCGGCGTTGATCAGTGCCTCCCACTTGGCATTGGCCTTGGAGGCAACGTCTCGAAGGGTGTCGACGATAAGCCCCTCGATATCGATCAATTCGATGGAGAAACGGTTTTGAAGCTCACTAACCGCACGCTGATAACACTTTGGATTGACGATCAGGGCGAGGAACGAGCCTTCCTTAATGCCACGTTCGAGTCGCTCTTCGAATTGCCGAGCATCCGCGATCTCGGGTGTGATCTCTTGGGTTGCTTGATTGGTTGTGGCAGAACCTGATGAGGTCGGCACACGCGAGATCGATTCACTGCCACTAGTGATCGAGACAACATCACGAATACGAGCGACGTAGCAACCGCCTCCCTTGCCATTCGAGTCCCATTCAAAATCGAATCCGGCCGATTGCAGCAATGTATCAAGCTGCGGACGATCTGGGACCGGAGCCGCTTCGGGATAGCGACCGCTCACACGATCACGGATCATCGCTACGGTGAGCGTTGGCACTCCATAGATTGCACCTTGTGACAGCTTAATCGCACGAGCGGCATCCATTCCACGTGGATAGAGCTCCTGGCGGCTAGATACTGCAGCGTTTTTGGAAGCAGCTGCAGCTAGTCTCAGGAGGCGTGCATCGGTCAACAATGATGTTCCTGCAGGCTGCGATACCTCGCGAAGTCGCTGAATCACTCGAGCCGGCGGAACAAGTGGATCTTCCATAGCCAACTGATCAGCGAGTTGGCCAAGTTGAATGGCGTAGGATGCGAGCTCTGGCGTCAACGCGATGACAATCGTAGCTCGGTCATTGGTCATTTGTCCTTGGTCATTTGCAAGTGACGAATGACCAGTGACCAGTGACCTCTTAACCAAAAATCGCGGTTCGGCAAGTGTTCGTTCTGCTTCTGTGCATGCACGTGCCAGAGCGAGGGCATATTGTGTACGTCTCGGATCATCTTCCACAGATCCACGAGCTACAAGTAGTGCCTCGGCGAGTTCTCTAAGAGCCAAGACTCCGCCAGCGGTAGTTAGAATTTCCACAAGGTCCGACCGCATCTTCGTCAATACGGTGTCTTTGCACCAGCGAGCCTGGAACTTGCCGACGAGCTGGCCAATTCGTCCACGCGTC
The DNA here is from genome assembly GCA_903858115.1 of uncultured Pirellula sp. Lineage (GTDB taxonomy): Bacteria > Planctomycetota > Planctomycetia > Pirellulales > Pirellulaceae > JBKCUI01. Next base: position 7,140 of record CAIOHR010000244.1, read on the forward strand.
ACATCAACGATTGGTGCGATCTCGGCTTGGCTGGGCCAAAGCTCTGTCACTCGTGGATCGAATCCTAGAAACGCTTGGAGCGTATCCCTCGCAGTATCTCCCTCTCGCTTACCGATGCGAGTGATTCTACTCACTAACTGGTCAACACTTAGGTTGACATTTTCGATGATCTCTTCTGATGCCTCTTCCGAATCCGTCTCCTCTGAAGCATCGGAACGTTGAGGCGTACCAAAACGCTCTTTCAAAATGCGTACTGCTGCAGCGATCTCGCGACGTGTTTTGTTCCCAACGCCCCGCAATCGAAGAAGCTTGCGCATAGGAACCGTCAGCAGATCCTCAACGGTCAATAGGTTGGCTCGGTCTAACGCATTCGTTGCTCTGGTGCCCAACCCTAATTCGAGGATTGGCGTGTCCTCGGTAGCGCTAGCAAGAAGTCTGCGAACTTCATTCTCGTCGAACTCGTCGGTTGACGTAGATGGATTCTCAATGCCAAGGAAACACTCACGCCAGGCTTCGAGCATCGCTTCCGCGTTGTCGAAGCGTTCATCTGGATTACGACGAAACGCTCGCGTGAAGAACTCCATCAAGTTGTCACGCAGCGAAGCGTCAAAAAGATCTCCATCGATGGTCGCTTCGCACTGCAAATGCGAAGGATCGCTGGCTCCGTCGCCCCATTTCGGGAACGAGCCAGGGCCGGCCGCCATTTCGTACAGAGTGATAGCCGCTGCATATCTTTCGGCATGCAAGTCCCAGCGTTTAGATTTGCGTAACGGTAGGAATGGATCGAGGTACGCAGCAGTGCCCGCGCGAATGTTGTCGAGCGGTGCCCTGGCCAATGAGAAGTCGAATAGAACTAGCTCCAATTGTTTGCTGCTACCGATATGGCCGATTGCGATGTTGTCGGGCTTGATGTCGCGGTGGTTGATGCCTTGCTTTTCAAGGAACTTCAAAACGTCCAATAAGCATTCACCAAAACGCTGGAGCAAGTCTACGTGGAGCTTACCTTCCTTGCCCAAACGTCGCGCCAACGTTTCCACACGGGGCTCGTCGTTGACAGTGACTAATACAGGGCGCATCAGGAACCCAGACCGGTTACCGATCTCAACCGGTTTTATGAACTCCGCGATGTTTGAGTGTCTTAGCTTTTGAAGGACTTCTCCTTCGGCCTTGATCCGTTCATTACGATCCGGGTCGATTGCAACCTTTAGAATATATTGTTCATCTTGTTGCTCAACGAGCAAGCCAACGCTCGATGCCCCCTTGCCCAAGCGATGCAGTACACGGAAGTCGCCTGGTAGCAATGCGCCAGACTTAGCTTCATCAGGATCGTCGACGTACGTCTCGGTATCTGAACTCTTGGCTTCAATTTCGACTTTCTCTAACAGATCGAGAAAGTCATCGACTGAGCTGACAAGTCCTTCGCGATCGGCGACCACCGGCAGAGTGCTCCACTGGATCATCTCCTGGAGACTTTCACTGGCACCGTTGAGCATCGAGCTGATTTGAAGCCCCTTGGTTTCGCGAAGCTTGTTGCTTAGCTCCAGTCCATTGGATGCTGGCGGAGAGCCCGAGAAGATGTGGTAAGCAATGGCACCCAGCGAAAAAATGTCGAGATGCTCTCCCACATTGTTGTCGCCAGTTATGGCTTCAGGTGCCATATACGCTGTGCTGCCGTCGTCTACAAGTCGATCGACGTGTGATGTTGCCGATACTGCCAAGGATGCATTCGAAGTCGAGTTACTCTCGGAGCGATAGCCAACTTGCCAATTGAAGACTTTGATTGCGAACCCGTCGCGACCAACGGATGCCCCTAAATCCTTGCCCTCGTCCAGCACCAAAATGCTTTGAGGTGATAGCGATCGGTGTACTACGCGTTTGTCATGGGCGAATCGAATGACCTCGCTGATTTGGCGAAGCAGATCGAGCCGATGCTCGACGGTTAGCTGATCGTGATGCTGGGCCAGAAAGTGATCGAGCCGCATTGCAGTCGGATCGTGCTCGAAGATCAACGCAGGCCCGAGTTCATGTTCGGTGAAGCCTTCTCGACGAAGAACACCGGGATGCTGTAGCATTTCCAGCAGTTCAGCTTCGCGTCTGGCAGCCCGCTCGATGGTCTGCCGCTCGTCTGAAGTCGCGCTCACGCGGACGTTGTAGATCCGTACGCGACGTCGAACGGTTTTGAGCGTGGCATGCGTCGCTTCCCAGTCTTGATAGCCTGGTCCTTCATTGATCAGTCGATCCAAAACATAGTCGCTAACTTTTCGGCTTCGCTGGGACGGACGGATGCCGGCTTGCTCGAAGGCTTGAGCTACCAGTTTAGCCGTTGGGCGATCGTGCGTGCCTTTCGCGTTCGGATCGAGCCCATCGCATTCACGACGTTTGATGGCTGCCATGATGCCTGGGCGAGCCGGTATGGTGCCATCGGCTGCGCGATCGCGTAGGCAGACGTGAAACTTGGCGTTGCCCTGAAGCTCGCACTGCAAGTTCTCTGCGGAACAGAAAATCAGAGATTCGATGAACGGGATCTGCCCTTTGCTCTTGGCTGCCTTTTGACGTTGGAGCAACGAGCGAAGTTTCTTGGCCTTTGAGTTAGCGAGGTGGTAGGGATTGTCAACTGTTGTCAGCTTACCATCTGTTTCCCAAGTCCAGGTGCCCGCATCACCGCGTAGACGACCGGGTTTGCTTTTGATCTCGATCAGAAAGAAGCCCTGAGGAGTGAAAACCAAAAGATCCACTTCGTAGATACTGCCGTCGTCCGCGACGAATTCGAAGTTTGACCAGGCTCGGTACGGTTCGTGGTTTGGAAACTGTGAGCGCACAAACTCAAGTGCTTCCCGTTCCCACGGGAAAGCTGGCTCGGAAACGGAATTCCAGTTTTTTGATGACATAGGGGCGAAAAACCGATTGGCAAACAGTCCCACTGACTTGCAGACAAACACGATGTTCGAAACAAAGGCGTGTAATCCACCCTTGCCAGACTGTCCAACAACTCAGAAAAGCGATAGTTTCAAAAAATCCTCCGATCTCCATTCTGGTCGGAATTGGGAAGGATTGTAGCAATAAAGGTTGCAAAAATGTAGAAGAAAGCCTTTCTTCGTTGGTGTAAAAATACTGATCTTGCGAAAATTGTTGAACGTACAGCGACGCTCTCGAAATAATGCACTTTCGGGGTTTGTGCGGGTAGGTTCCTAGGAAACTTGTTCTTCTTTCGCAACTCTCTGCGGGCCCGCCGCTTGGCGGTTTGAAGACTGGCAACTTCCGCTTTGTCGCGACTCACTTGCTACCAAAGACATCAAAGCTCGCATTGCGGATCCCTGCACGACGCATCCCTGTAAATAACCAGTTCTTGCGCCCAATCCCGATTCGATTCATGAGCCTCTGTACCCGGTTGACGCTCACTGCATGATTGCTTCGCGCTGCGGAGTTGCCTGAAAGAATCAGACGCAGGATCGCCATCACGGGGCTCTTCCCGCTGC
>CAIOHR010000245.1 GCA_903858115.1 uncultured Pirellula sp.
CGTATCGACCAGTCGGCAGCGAGCTTTAGTCATCGCAAATCTCCATTAAGGAACATTCGATTCAGTCCGCAAAATTTACCAAACTGCAAAACAAATGCAATATGCTGTGCATGTCCTTTTTGTTCCGCTTTTCCTTTTTGTTCCGCTTTACCCTGTCGAGACCTTGGGTCGTCCAATCCGTGCCGTACGGCAAGCGACCCAAGTCCCTGCCAACGGTTCTCGGCCAAGAAGAAGTCAATCGGCTCATCGGATGCGTAGACCATCTCAAACATCGTGCCGTTCTTTTGACCCTCTATTCGGCTGGGTTACGGCTCACCGAAGCGACCAATCTCAAGGCTCAGCATATCGACTCCCAACGAATGCAGATCAAGATCGTCAAGGGGAAGGGAAACAGAGACCGTTTCGTTCCGCTCTCGCCCAGACTATTGCACGTGCTTCGCGAGTATTGAAAAGCAGCCAAGCCAACCGACTTGGTGGCGAAACAACGAGCATGGTTGACGACGCGAAGCGTGTCTACTACCAAAGAACGCAGTTCACAGAAGAGTGCCTCGGGTATCAGTCTCACAATCGAAGGCGAGTCGAACGGTCTGGGGCAGCTACGCTGCCAAGCAGTCAGAACCGTAACAATCGGACGGACCATCCGCCAACAACGGGCTGGTAATCTAACAACCAGCATGTTGCAACGGTCCCCTCGCATCGGTTAGACTGGTTTTCAAAGATGCGGAACGTGTAGAATCCGCAAACGCCCAACAGTGGGTGGAAGCAACGGCAAACCGTCATAGCCCAACGCACAATCTATCCCTCCGTTCCGCTTCACTCCAGTTGGGATAGATTGTTATTCGTTCATCCGGTTTTTTTCACAGAATCATCCGCTATTGCTTCGGGTTCCTCTTTGGCGATAATTGAATAACCCGGAGCAAACAAAATGAGTAGTACACCAGACACAAACATTCGAGACAAAGCTACGGAAACCCTAAAGACGCTGCCCGAAGATGCGTCGTGGGACGATGTCATGTATCGAATCTACGTCCGACAAAAGATCGAAAACGGACTTAAGGACGTGACGGATGGCAATACCGTCACGGTTTCGGATGTCAGAAAACGTTTCGGCCTGCCAGAATGATGCGGGTCGAATGGACTCGTAGTGCGATACGGGATCTCGCTGGAATCCACGCTCACATAGCTCAAGACTCTCCTTGTTACGCAATTTCGGTGGTTGATCGGTTGACCAACAGAACCAAGCAGATTGCTGTATTTCCTTTCTCTGGAGAAATGGTCCCCGAGTACAGCGTAGAAAGAATCCGTGAAGTAATCGAATACTCTTATCGCTTGATCTACTTGGTGGAGAACGAATCGATATACGTTCTCGCAGTGATACATGGCGCACTACCGCTGCCTGATTCTCCCCCGCTCAATACCGGATGACCAAACGATGGACCGGTTAATGTAGTCGTTTGTCTACATGCGTTCGCGAGACCACCGTTGTTTTCAATTTGCCGGCCGAGTATAAACCATCTGGTAATCTCAGCTACGATCAATGATATTTTAAGGAGTGCACGATGTACCGCATGATTCTCGCAGTCGGGCTTTTCCTAATAATTCCGGCAGTACCTGTGTTTTCACAATCGACCGTTTCAGATGACAACAATGTCCAGATACTGAAACGTCTCGACGAGATACTTAAGAAAATTGAACGACTTGAGGCCAGGATCTCAAAGCTTGAGGGAAAGAATCGAGTCGGAAACGAGTTTTGGGTAGATAAGTATGGCGTCGTTTGGAATTCAACTGGCGACTCGGTAGGAGTCTGGGGAATCGATGAAAAAAATACTGAGTATGTAAGATGATGCTATTTCCCTCGTTCTCGATATCAAGCTTGACTAAGCGTTCGCCAGAACGCATATGTCGGACGAGCCGTAATGGCAGTGCGACGAACCAGCGGAGGCACTCAACGTCTCGATCCACCGGCCTCGGGCGGTCCATCATCTCCCGCTCGACGTGAGTGATCCTTGTCGTTCGGCAGAAGAAAATGGACATTGTCGTCATCGTAAAGAATAGCAAGATTACGTTACAACTGACCGAACGGACTGAAGACGTCCTGATTGGAGAAAATCCAAGTGTCCCAGGATTTCCAGATGACACTCTGTGGGAGTCCCCAAACCACCGATTTCGCCACCGACCCTCCTTGGCAACAACAGAGCACCATCTACTCGTCCGCGGAAGAAGGTACAGCATCATAAGCGAGGGTGTTTCGCTGTCAGCAATCAAGGCACTTCTGTCAGATGATGAGATCGTGAATCGACTATTCCAGAGAGGCTTTGTTACCGAACGATATCAAGATGAGAAATGAGCCTAACAATCTTATGCAGCGGACGCGGACAAGCCGCGCCGCTGATGCGGAGCGTTCTGTCACCAAGGAAACCAAACACTCAATGGCATTACCGATAGACCTGTGGCTGATCCATCCGGACGTTGCAATGTGTGACGCATTTCGAGCGAGATTTGTTGGCCTGCCCCTGTCAGGAACCGTTTCAGAACTTTTGGCAATATTTTCGCACATCGTTAGTGAGTTTGAGCCGTTGTTCGAAAACCATGGACTAGGCCAACAGCGGCTTGACGACGTTGCCATGCACGTCGGTCAATCGATAATCTCGCCCCTGAAATCGATAGGTCAGTTTGGTATGGTCAAAGCCGAGCAAATGCATCCAAGTCGCTTGCAAATCGTGAATGTGGACCGGATTCTCCGCAATCGAGAAACCTAGCTCGTCCGTACTTCCATAATCAAATCCACCTTTGGTGCCGCCTCCAGCCATGAACATCGTGAAGCAATCCGGGTAGTGATCTCGCCCTAAGACAGATCCTTTTGCGGTTCGCCCCTCTCGGAATGGAGTGCGGCCGAATTCTCCACCCCAAATGATCAACGTCTCGTCTAGCAGGCCGCGCTGCTTGAGATCTTTGATCAACGCAGCAACAGGACGATCCATCGTTTCACACTTTTTGGTCAAACCATCTCGGATGTCTTCCGCCGGCCCTGTTCCATGAAAATCCCAACCCCAGTCAAAGAGCTGCACGTATCGCACTCCCGATTCGACCAGCCGTCTCGCTAGCAGACAATTGTTCGCTAAACTCGCAGCTCCCGCCTTGGCTCCATACGCATCCAATGTCTCTTGGCTCTCTTTCGAAATATCCATTACATCAGGCACACTAGTTTGCATTCGAAACGCTAACTCATATTGTGCGATTCTCGTCTGAGTCTCGGGATGTCCTAATTCGTCTACCTGATAGCCATTCAAATCTTGCAACGTATCCAACGTCCGTCTTCTTAGATCGCGACTCATCCCCGATGGATCGGATGCATACAAAACCGGATCTCCTTGCGAACGACACTGCACACCTTGATAAACGCTCGGCAAGAACCCACTTCCGAACGAACTCTTCCCGCCGTTCGGCTGAACTCCACTGCTAATGAGTACCACAAACGCAGGCAAGTTCTCGTTCTCGCTGCCGATCCCGTACGTTAGCCACGATCCGAACGACGGACGCCCACTGCGAGGTGAACCCGTGTAGATCATCAACTCAGCAGGCGCATGATTGAATTGATCTGTATGCAAACTATGAACCATGCACAATTCATCAGCCACTGTTTGCAAATGGGGAATACAATCCGACAACATCATCCCCGATTGCCCGCACTTCACGAACTCATGTCGTGTCCCAAGCAATTTCGGCACGCCGGTAGTAAATGCGAACTCCTTGCCCGCCAACACCGACGCTGGGGCTTCCTGACCATCCATCTCCACCAATTTTGGCTTGTAATCGAACAAATCCAAATTGGGAGGCGAGCCTGTCATGTGCAAGTAAATCACCCTCTTCGCCTTGGCAGCAAAGTGCGGCAATCGTGGACTAAGCGGATTGCTAACATCCGCCATCGCTGTCGGACCTGCCAAGTTTTGCAATGCGATTGCCCCCAACCCTCCCGACATCGAGCCAAGGAAGTATCGACGTGTTTGTTGTGCAAGCAGATTTTGGTATGGGTTCATGGTTTCATTAAGAATTCGTCGAGGTTCAAAACAACATTACAAACCGTCGTCCAAGCTGCCATCTCTGCTGTCGACGCACCATCGGGCAACGGCCCAATAGGATCGGTCGCTAATTTCAACGCCCGATCCGCAGCCGATTCCAAATCAACGCGAGCCACATCCAGCAACTGGAGAACGGACTTCGTTTCTCGCTCTGCAGGCAGTCGAGCAAGCGCATGCTCAAATATTCTCGCGATGCGTTCCTCGTTCGATGCCTTCGGCAACTCCACCAGCACGACTCGCCGAGCAAGCCCCTGAGCTGCCTCGATAAAGACTGGATCGTTCAATGTCACCAACGCTTGCAACGGTGTATTTGTCCGATCGCGTTTCAAGACACAGACTTCCCGATTCGGTGCATCAAACGTAGCCATCGATGGATAAGGACTGGAACGGCGCCATTGCGTGTAGATCGCTCTTCGGAAACGATCTCCTCCCATGCTGGTTTCCCAATCGGTGTTGCTACCAAACGCGGCTTTCAAACCCAAATTGGGTTGCGGCGGACGCGTTGGAGGACCAAACATTTTCATCGAAAGCAAGCCGCCAGCAGCAAGGGCATTGTCCCGAATCTGTTCTGCTGTCGCCCGAAAACGCGGGCCTCGCGATACGAAAATGTTTTCAGGATCTTCTTCAAATCGAGCTGTCGTGACCGAGGAAGTTTGTTGATACGCAGCGGACATCACCAACATTCGTAGAAACTTCTTAGTATCCCACTTCAACTCCATAAGCTCATTGGCCAGGTAATCCAACAAGTCTGGATTGCTAGGCAAATCCCCTTGGGAACCGAACTCTTCGCTGGTCCGAACAATCCCCACACCAAACAGTGTCTCCCAATACCTGTTTGCAATCACTCGTGCCGTAAGCGGGTTATCCTTTTGCACTAACCAACGGGCCAAATCAAGGCGATTGAGTTTGTCAGTTTTCGAAGAATCATTCTTGTAAGGATGAAAAGCTGCCGGAAGACCTGGCTCCACACGCTCTCCATGCACGCGATAGTTGCCACGCAATTGGACAAACGTTTCTCGAACCTTTGCCGATGGCAACTCTGCCATCACGGGAACCGTTGTCGCTGGCTTCAGATCTGTCAACAACTTTGCTAACGCATCGCGACGCTCGCGCAAGGGCTTTCTCTCCGGCGAAACTTCAGCAACATAGTACTGATGCAGCTTTGTGGACTCCTCATTCGAACGTTCCGTAGCAGGCTTGCGAACCCATTGTTGCACCTGAACTGGAAGCGTCATCAAGGTTGTTGCTCTCGCGTCGTTGGTCGTCGCAATGCGAAAGCTTGCCAGCACATGACGGCGATGTTCCGATTGAAACTCTAGGCTCAAACGAATCACACCCGGTCTGTTCCAATTCTTGAGTCGTTCTAGCCATTTTGTACCATCGACTGCAATCACTAACTCATGCGGTTTGTTGATGGCATCGCCAACCGCCCATCCGGATTTTTTGTCCGCATCGATGGCCAGCTTTGCATCAAACTTTTCTTGAGAGTAGTCCGCGTTGGACACACTCCACGGAATCTCAATCGACGGTAGCAAATCGACCGTTTGCGATGCTTTCGGATTCTCGATCACATAGGAATGCACTTCTTCGCGTGCTGCGTTCAGCACTCGCACTTTCGCACCTGCTAATCTGGATTGCAATGCATTGTCTGTGCGATTCCAAACAATGATTTTGTCGATACTCTGATTCGACAGTAGATCTAGCTCCCACCACGGGGAATCGCATGTTTCCGTATGAGTGACAGAGTTCTTTTCATAATCGCCTGTTGTATTTCCATCCACGGCCCTCGATGCGACGCCGCCATGGGATTCGTTGATCTGGGAAGCGGTTCCTTTTCGAGCAATGTTCTCATCGTCCGAGAAAACTTGTACCTCGGCTAACGACAAAATCTTATTGGCACCTGGCAATTCAATACGAACGTATTGACCTGCAATACTTGTTTTTTCCGCAGGGACCAACTTCGCACGAACATCGGTCAAAACAAAGTTTCCATTTCCAATGGCGGCACCACCGCCAGGAAGCGTCTCATCGGGAACGGTTCGAATCGCCAGCCCGCTCCATTCTTGAAGAAGCTTCACATCGGCCATTGGCCATTCAATCGTGTAGACATCTTTATCCGCATCGTTCTGCACCCGGATCTTGCCCGAATCATCGATAGCAATCGAAGAGTTGGTCTTTGCAGTGACTTTGGATGGCAAGACTCTTGTCCATTCCACTGGAGCGGTCAGTTCTTTCTCCCACGCGATCTGCTTTGCCTTCATCGACTCGTCAGCCATCTCTAATTGCTGCCGAACAAATTCCTGCTCCTTGAGAAGATCATCTCGCATTCTTCGTTGCTCAGGCGTGAACCAAGAAAGTAAGGGACTTTCATCGCGACGGTCAGCATCCTGACTTTGGTTCAAAATCGCAAACACCTGAAAGTACTCTTTATGCGTGATGGGATCGTATTTGTGGCTGTGACATTGCGCACAAGCCATCGTCACTCCCATCCAAACAGCCATCGTGGTATTCACTCGATCCACGACAGCTACATTTCGAAACTCTTCGTCGTTCGTTCCACCTTCGTTGTTGGTCAATGTATTTCTATGGAATGCAGTCGCAACCAGTTGATCCTCCGTAGGGTTCGGCAAGAGATCGGCGGCTAATTGCTCCAATGTGAACTGATCAAATGGCATTCCTTCGTTCAAGGCTCGTATAACCCAATCGCGATATCCCCAAATCGTTCGAGGAGGGTCATCGGCATATCCAGCCGAATCGGCGTAGCGGGCCATGTCCAACCATTTGCGAGCCCAATGTTCACCGAAGGCAGGGGAACTTAACAATCGATCGACCGTCCGTTCATACGAAAGGGGTGAGTCTTCTTGCAAAAAATCATGTTGCTCTTGCAACGAGGGTGGCAATCCCGTCAGGTCGATGGAAAGCCGTCGAAGCAAGACACTCTTGTCCGCTTGCTTGGAAGGAAGCCAACCTTTCTTGGTGAGTTGACGCAACACCAACTGATCGATGGGAGAATTTCGCCAAGCCTGAAAGGCCTCGGGCGGATCAACCGGGACAACGGTGGGAACTTCCAGTGCATCGAAGGACCAATGCTTGGTGTACTTCGCTCCTTGATCGATCCACTTTTTCAGTTTCGCAACCTCGTCCTCCGTCAGTTTCGAAGCGAAATGGGGTGGAGGCATTCGTTCATCATCGTCCGAGCTAACAATGCGACGAATCATTTCCGAGGCATCCGCTTTCCCCGGGACAACTGCGGCTGTACCGGAGTCAGCCGGTCCCACGGCTTCTTCAAATGAATCTAGACGAAGCCCCGATTCGACTTTCTCCTCGTCGGGACCGTGGCACGCAAAGCATCGGTTCGACAAGATGGGTCGAATGTCTCGTTTGAAATCGACCTCTCTGTCCGCTGGCTGAGCTGTGTCCGCTGGCTGAGCTGTGTCCGCTGGCTGAGCTGTGTCCGCTGGCGGAGCTGTGTCCGCTGGCAGCGATGAACATGAGCAAGCGATCAAAGACAAGGTCGCAATGGCAAAACGATAAAGGTTACACATAGTCTCGCAACGTCAGGGTGGAGGAAGACAACCACTCTATTGTAGCCAAACCCATCTTTCTGGCATCCTCGAATCCGGTAATCCTTTCGGATCGGACAGGTGGAATTTCAGAGAGTTTTACATGCGAAAGACCAGCTCATGGATTGACGCGGATGAGCGATGTCCCTCGTTCGGGTTTGCGCCTGAGTTTCGCGGATTCTCCGGATGCAAGCTCATACCATTCCAACGTGCGCAGTTCGGGTTCGCGAATGAAAACATGGCTATTGCCCAGTCCCATCGTTTTCAGAGAATCTCCTTCAATGATGAGCGCGGTACTCTCTTCAATCGCTAGTCCCACCATGGTGTCGCCTGCGTCCGTTCGACCCGCAAGTCGGTTCAGCCGCTTGGTGTCACGAAGCAAACCCGCGAAACGTTCGAGCCGGCCACCTACGGTATCAAAGTGCTGCTCGACGATGGCTCCTCGCATCAATCCGAATCCGTGAGCGACCACGGCGGATGCAGGACGCCCTTCGTTATCATCCTCTTGCCAAAGAGTCATGATTTCCGGAAGGGCTGCCATTCCCGCTGAAGTGCCACCCACCACTCCGCCTCGCTCGAGGATGTCGATCAACGCTTTCTGAAACAATGTCGTCTCCGGAAACGTTGCAACATACCGATAGTTCAGCCGCGTTTGGGCCCCACCGGAAAACCACACACCGGTAGCATTCAAAAGCGGTCGAACAAAATCCTCATCTTCGGAATCGTCAGGCTCATCCGTGTACAGGAATTGAAAGCTCTTGATTTGTCCACTGCGTTCGAGATAAGTCCAAGCTCCATATCGATCCGAGATGTCTTCTAGAAACTCTTCTTCGGAGTTATATTCTTGTTGACGGTAGCCAGCACTCGGTACAAAAACAATCTTGGCATCTTTGCCCCCTGCCAATTCGATAAACTTCTCGAACACATCCTCGGTGATGACGCCACCTCCGTGCAGAACAATGGAGGGAGGATTCTTGGGACTCTTGGCTGCCGGAAGCATCAATACATTGTCAGCAGCAGCAACCCGATTTGCCAAAGGGAAATGCAGAAAAGCAATAAGCACAAGGGTGCGGAAAACGACGTTCATGGTATCTCCTGAAATGGGGCTGTTCAGAAGTATAGTTTGCGTTTTCGCATCGCTGGAACAGGAATCGATTGTAAGGATTTTTCCAGCGGCAACGCCTTGTGTTCGGAGTTCTTCGCAACAACCGATTCCTTTTACAGCGACGGACACCTAGTATCGCTTGGGTTCGTTCGATGACGGCGGATTCGCACCCGGAGCACCAGGATTCCCCGCAATCACGTTAGGACCGCCCGGGGCGCCAGATGAAGCCTGTGCGATACGAACATTCAGAGCGCTTATCCGCTGGAAGAGATCCGGCTGGCTATTGTTAATGGCAAGGCTCTGTTGATAGTTTTGGACGGCCTGCATCAGTTCACCCGAGGATTCTCTGAGTTTTCCTTTGGCTGCCCACGCTTTTGCATTTCGCGGATCCATCGCCAGGGCTTCGTCGAGGTATTGTTCTGAGGCCTTGGTTTGATTGAATTCTTGATGCAGTCGAGCCAGTTCCACTCGGGAGTCGGACAGATTCGGAGTTCGTTGCGTCCAGTTCTTGAGCAACGAAAAAGCCTTCTCCGATCTTCCGCTATCGACTAGCAAAACCGCCAACCCGCGGTGGCAATCGACGTGATTGGGGGACAAATCGAGGCATTGATTGTACAAGGCTTCCGAAGTCTCAATCATCTTGGCGTCTTTCGCATTCACACCTAACCGGTGGTAGGTCGAGGCCAAATTGTAGTACACGTCGGGATTCGAGGGATCAGCTTGCTTGGCTAATTCGAATTGTTGCAACGCTTCGGAATATCGCCCTTGCTGGAACAGAGAAACGCCGAATCCATTTTGACCCATGTTGCTCCGGCAGCCACCAAAGAAAACTAGACCTGTCACGAGGCAAATTAGCGTTGGAACGGTCGTTGCGTTGGACTGCATTTGGTCGTTATCCCCTGGTTGTATGGATCGGACGGAGGCCGAACCTTGATTCCTGTTCGGAATAGCAGATAGAATTCGGGAAGACAAGATAAATTGGGAAGGCAGGTCGGATCGTTGGTGAGGATTATGCAATCTTGAGAAGGATTGCTTCATTTTTGGATTCGCCGCTGAGACTTGAGCCAAATGGAACAAATGCTATCTAAAACCTGTAGAACGACGATGAAAGAATCTGATAACCGAAGTACGAAAACCCGTTCGTACCGGCCCGCTCCAAACGGTCGATGGTACAGTATTCGAATCTCACTTGCCGCTCCAAACTGTCTTGTGCGATTCCCATGTCAACGAAGCGTACGCGTTGACTAACTGTCTACGATAGCCGGAACCCAATCCTATATCTTTGTCTGTGGAGATCCGATCCATGCGATCCTTCGCTGTAGCGACGGCCATTGTCGCTTTATGGGTATGCCCAACCCATGCTGTTCAGTCGTCGAACATGTTCGCTTCGACTTCCCATGATTTTGGCACGGTGGCACGTGCTGCAAAAACCGAACATCGTTTCTATTTTGACAACCCGTACGATAAGCCACTCCATGTGCGTAGCGCTCGCACATCCTGCGGTTGCACTACCCCTATCGTCGAAACGCAAGAGGTTCCGCCTCGCGGTCGCGGCAGCATTTTGGCACGGTTCAATACGGACACGCACACGGGGCAACGAGCCGCAACGCTGACCGTGACTTTCGACCGCCCTTCTTTCAGCGAAGTGCAACTCCATGTCAAGGGTTACGTTCGCACCGATGTGGTCTTCAATCCGGGAGAGGCCTCGTTTGGAAACATTCAACAAGGAAAAGAAAAAACGGTCACCGTCGCGCTCGACTATGCCGGCCGCTCCGATTGGCAAATCAAAGGTCTGACGACGAGTGAAGCCTTCTTCTCGGCAACAGCTCAGGAAGAATCCAGGAACGCTGGTAGGGTGCGGTACAACATCTCCTTGAAGATGAGCGACCAAGCACCGGAGGGCCCGTTTCAAAGCGAATTGATTGTGGTTACCAATGACCGAAACCTAACGAAAGTACCCCTTCGAGTCATGGCCAATATCGTCGCTGGCATCACCGCTTCACCCACGACGGTTTCGCTCGGCGATATCCTCGCCCAAGAGCCGGTCAAACAACTCATTGTTTTGAAGAGCCAATTGCCATTCTTGATCAAGAGCGTTAATAGCAACGTCTTCGATGTCGACGTGAAGTTGAGCGAAGAAGCCAAGGCGATTCAAGCGGTTCAACTGATGCTGAAGGCCAAAGAGGGTGAGTACGGAAAAGAAACGCAAGGCTTTATTCGATTCGAAACCGATCTCGCCGATCGCCCCGAAATCGAAGTAGGCACCGTATTCCGACTAAAGGCTCCCGCACCGGCACCTATCGTGAACCCAGCCAGCGACGGATCCGAAGAGTAGACGACTCATTCTTTCCTTTTAACTCCTGCCCACTCTCCCTTTTGGCTTTGCAAAAGGAGAGTGCGAAGACGGAGGAGGGTTCTTCTACGGCGCGTGCTCAACTACGCATTGCATCTGAGCACGAATAAGAAAGAACAGACCGAAAATTCTGTGATTCGATCTATTCGTGGTCCCAAAAAAGGAAGCATTGAGAGTGCCGTAGTGCATGGCACCACCTCAGCAGTAAGTGACTCGGGATTCGCCAGAGCTAGGTTGTCGATGGAATCATCCTGGACGTGCTGTCTGGATTGAATGTGCTCGATGTGAAATGTCAAAAACGGAGCCGCATATTGTGGCAACCTGCAATACTCACATCGATGATCCGCTCGACATTGCAAAGGCGGCGTTTATTCCCAGCGGTCGCTCTTCAAGCTGGATTCGCATCGAGAGGTGCTTCTCCCGTCAGGTTCATCGATTATCTAGCTATTGTCGATAACTATTCTCGCAGGCTGAGCGAGTGACTTAAGCACTTGTTCGGCCGCTAGGGCCCCAGAACGCAATGCGCCTTCCATGGTTGCAGGCCAACCGGTGCGGGTCCAATCTCCAGCGAGATAAATACCTCTCTCGGCTCCATGCGCAGTTTGCAATCTGGCATTCGCAATCTCCGGGCTGATCGAGAAAACAGCGTTGGGATCGGTAACTGCTTTGCAACGTAGCATGGTTGCCACGCCGGACTCTGGGAAAACTTCCGCAAGATCCTGCTTGATCATTTTGGCTATCTGCTCAGGATCCCCTTTCGGCAAATCGCGAGACGCGCTGATGACAATTTGATAATAGGTACCATTGGGTTGTTGCGATGAAGTCAACCCAGCATGCGACTCGGGTGCTGGAAAAATCCATTGACACAGTCGGTCGATCAGAATCGCATGGGGCGTCGACAGCCATGGTCGATCCCACCAAGTGTGAATCCCAGTGATGGGGGACGACTGCATCTGCGATAACGCATGCTGGGTGGCTGATTCCAACTCTAGCATGTCCGACAACTGATACCATGGAACTGCAATCACTACCCGATCATATGTCTGCTCGCCACCCAGTCGATCTACTAACCGAACCCTGAGATCGTCTTGCGGTTCCACTCTCGCAATCGCTCGTTGTTCATGAAGCTTGACTCCTAATTGTTCTAACCTATGCCGCACACGGGCATCGGTTAAATCCGCGAGGGGACGATTCGGAACGAGCAAATGAAACGCATCCCGACTGGCCGCAAAACCATCCACTAAGACTTTGCGGGTTGCTCCAAGCGTGACGCGTGAAATCTGTTCACCCAAAGCACTGACGAGAATGGTTTCCCAAAAGTTCTTCAAACTTGTAGGCGATTGGTGATCGCTCTTCAACCAGTCGGTCGCCAAGAGTTGGTCGTGTTGAGGATTGGGTTTCATTCTGACCAATTTCAACAATGCAGATCCGATGCTCCATCGATCGGAGAGACTCAGGTCAGGCCACTTCCATAACAAGTTCGCAAGATGCAATGGAGCTGGTAGCGGTAAGCTGGAAATGGCGATCTTCTCCCCTTTCTTGGAAGCGAAGTGAAGCGAAGTTTGCTCGGTCCATGCGCTTTGCTGCCCAGTTTCTTGGATCCATCGAGTCAGCTCATGACAACACTTCATTCCAACATGTTGGCAATAGTCGACCGATTGTCCTGACTCGCGGTCAACAAACGATCCCACACGTCCACCGAGTCGCCCTTTTGCTTCGTAGAGCTCGACAGCAACACCATGCCTTGCGAGATGGATAGCTGCGTTGCAACCTGCCAATCCAGCGCCGACCACTGCGACTTTGTAGGGCCGAATCTCATCGTTGTTGACGCGAGTCGTAAGCCGATTGGCTTGGAGTCGAGGGATGACGGGATACGACCGCGCATAGAGCGGCGTTACGAAATGGGACGCTGCTAGTTTGGCCTTCGTATCCCATCGAAGGGAGACTCTCCCTTCGAGGACGCGCAGCGGCGACTGTTTGATCTTTTGGAAGATGGCATAGTAAGTCTGCCACATCAAGGAGAACATGCGTTGCCCCTCGATGCATAGCGACCGGCGTACCCCGCTCCCTTTGCCGAAGTGCCCGTCGGCTCGTTCGATGTAGAGATTGAGCAGCGCTTCTAGATTTGCTTTCTTGTCATGATGCATCATGTTCGCGTTCGTACGAAGCAATTCTGGCCATTCAATAGGCTGAATCCCGAACCGCTTCAGATCTTCTTCGGGAAGATAACATCGCTCCCGTTTCGCATCTTCGACAATATCTCTCAAGATGTTCGTCAATTGAAAAGCAATACCACACGCGCGGGCATCTTCCAGGCTTTCCATCGAGGGAGCAACGCCAACTTCTTTGGCCCAGATCGACAAACATCCAATACCGACACTCGAAGCTACTTGTTCACAGTACGTACGCAGTTCACGCCATGTCTTTAATACAACCTGGCCGCGTTGATCGAGATCGACGCCGTCAATCAAGTCGTGAAAGACCTGTTCCGGAATAGCAAATCGTCCAGCGGCATCGGCAAGAGCTAGTCGTATCGCTTGTAACTCACGGATCTGAGGAACCGCCTCGCCAGGTTGAGCGAACTGCCGAACCCATTCGTGCCATTGCATGGCGTCCCAATTCCGATTGGTTTCGGTACTGCTTGACGATGACTCCGTTGCGTCCGACGCGTCGTCGATGATGCGAGCAAAGGCATAGAGAGCCTCCATAGCTTGACGGCGTGAACCAGAGAGGATGGCAAACGAACGATAAAAGTTCGAGCCACTGTGACTCGCGATCGTCTTGCAATGACGATACGATGCATCCAACGCGTCCATTCCTTGCGGTCTCGTATTCTACTCTAGCGTTGGAACTCTAATTGATCTGGGAAAAAGCCATGCCCGGAACAACAAGAACAACTTGGTGTTGCGAGAGACTTCGATCTCCCGTGACCAAACATCATAGTCCGAGCGACGTATTTCTTCCAATATTCTCAGCCCGCCCCGAACGAACAGTTGGAGATCCCGCGCCAGCCAGGGTGGTACCGTGCGCACCAAGAGCAGGCCATCGGCCAAGTGTTGGTGCGAGCAATGGCACCAATGTTTTAAGGCCTTTTTGAGCTTTTCATTCGGTCGTACGGACAAAATCATGGCTTCGTCGACATCAAATTTCGCCCAAATTTCCCGTGGCATGTAGATTCTATCGCGGAGGGAATCGATCCGCATGTCTTGGCAAAAATTGGCGATTTGCAATCCAGTGCACACAGAGTCACTTTGGCGAAGAGATTCTGGATCGTCTATGTTGCACATGGCCAGCAGAATTCGACCGACGGGGTCGGCGCTTCCCCGACAGTATTCTCTCAATTGTTCGAAGCTCTCGTAGCGTTTGGTCGTTTGGTCCTGAAGAAACGCATCGAGCAGCTTCGAAAAAAGCTCTTGGGAAAGATCGTATTTTTCAATCGTTTGCGACAAAGCAACAAACACGGGATGCACAGTCTGCCCTCGGTAACACTGCTCAAGTTGGCCACGCCACCACGCAAGCAATGAAGTTGCCACGTTGCTATCGCCGGTTTCGTCTGCCAAATCATCCGACCAACGACAGTAAGCGTAGATGTTCGCCAAATGCTGCCGCAACTCGCGGGGTACCAGCCAACTGGCGACACTAAAATTCTCGTAGTGCAAACGAGTCAGTGCACTACAGTAGGCTTGGCACTCGGCAAGCGATCGTTGCCTGGGGGCAGAACCTGGCCCATAAAGCTTCAAATCGCCGAGAACTTGGCGGTTTCCGCTTCGAACATGCAGAGCGGGCGGCTTGGAGGCAGTAACAGGGTACGAATGATCTTGGGAAGGGGATGTCATGCAGCTATGATACACGGAAAGCAATTCCACACTTTTGGCGATCTTTCCTATGAAAATAATTCTGGCAGCGCCCCGCGGATTCTGTGCAGGGGTAAACATGGCGGTTCAAAGCCTGGAACTGGCCCTGAAGCATTTTGGCCCGCCCATTTACGTGTACCACGAAATTGTTCACAACCAGTACGTTGTCAATTCGTTCCAGGACCGAGGGGCGGTGTTCGTCAATACGATCGAAGAGATACCCGTCGATTCCACGGTTCTATTTTCTGCTCATGGAGTTTCGCCTGCCATCCGAACTTTGGCAAAAGAACGCCATCTGAACGCGATCGATGCTACATGCCCTTTGGTTACCAAAGTGCACTTGGAAGCGATCAAATATTCAAAAGAACACTACAACATAATTCTCATTGGACATGAAGGCCATGACGAAGTGATTGGCACCATGGGAGAGGCTCCGGATTCCATCACTCTGGTAGAAGATACCGCAGATGTCGATGCATTGGACTTCACCCCCAATTCGAAACTTGCATACCTCACCCAAACCACACTGAGTGTTGACGACGCAAACAGAATCATTCAAAGACTCAAGGAACGATTCCCATGGATCGTTGGGCCGCCGAAAGAAGATATCTGCTACGCAACGCAAAACCGTCAAGAGGCTGTGAAGCTTTTATGCCAACAAGCAGATACTGTCATCGTTCTCGGAAGCCAAAACAGTAGCAACTCTCAGCGACTTCGGGAACTGGCAGCCGAAACCGGAAAGCAAGCTTTTTTGATCGATGGCCCCGAGGAACTATCCGAAGATATGTTTCGCGGCGATGAAACAGTTCTCATTACTGCTGGAGCGAGTGCCCCCGAACTGGTGGTGCAATCCACGATCTCTTGGCTAAATGAGAAATTCCATGCAACGGTCGAGGAGCAAACAATACGCAGGGAAGATGTCTATTTCCCATTGCCCAAAGTGCTCCGTGCGCTACAACAGACTTCATGACAAACCAAGATGCGTCCAAAGCGATAGATCAAAATAATCCTAAGCCGATGTCACCGAGGACGGCAAACACCAATCCAATACCTCTGGTTGCGCGAGAGGGTGACCCAGCAGATTCTCACGCTCTCTACCGGCGATCCGTTTGCCTTTCATGCCGACATCGAAGGACAATCGTCTCGGGGAAGGGATCCGTCTTTCTGTTGTGCCAGTCGCCAGCGGTCGAATCCGGGTGGCCCAAGTATCCTCCGCAGCCGCTTGCTAGTTGCAAATTCCTAGAGAAAACGCCCGACGAGTCGAATTAGCAAATTATGAAGCACTGGTTCGAAAGTTTCGTCGCTTAACAGTTAGCCTCATACTTGCTTGAATCTATGACAGCGCGTACGCCTGCAGCTGACCGTTAAAGGAGTATCGCCGGAGTACTTCAGCAAAAGTGATTCAGCTACTTCTTAAACTGCTCTATCGCTTTGTCGAAGATCTCCCCATAGACCAACTCTCCACCTTGGTGACCAACGATGGATACCAGGACTGCGAGGATCATCGCACCCACTTTCCAAACGTGATCGAGGCCACTGGATTTCTTTCTTGCAGCCATCAGGCTCAAGAAAACGACGATACAACTCATCGCAATCAATCCTGTACCTAGCCATCGATGATTGAAAAGATTCATCTCGTTATGCGTTGGATTGGGGCCGAGCGGTTTGTCCCAGGCTGGGTATCCTTGTAGTTCGGCAAAGGACCAGCCCATCACTGCAGCAAACACCGAGGTGAACATGGCGACCCAGAGCGCATGGAACGCCATCGCTTGACATCGTGTCCCCAAAAAGTAAGACAGGAAGGCGCAAAAACCGCCAACGATAAACAATGCGATCGGGAAGTGAACGACAGCGGGGTGAAGATATCCAATCGCACGATAGGTACGCATCCAAATGGACGTTTTCGATGGAGTCAACAATGCCTGCGGGTTCGATTGGGCATCCGAACTCGAAAGCTTGACCTCCTGAGGCCAGTCTGCACCTTCGTCAATCCAAACTTTCAAAATCGCCAATTCGTTTGGTGGCAATGGGCCATCGGGTGGCATGACCAAACTGTCTTCCTGTACCGTTTTCGATGGCTGCACCAAATAGTCAGTCCATAGTGAACTGTCATTGCTCGAACCGGGTGTCAAGTAACCCAGGACTGCATCACGATCCTCGATAACAAAGCCCGCTTTCGCTTCATCCCCTCGGTGACATTTTTCGCATCGAACCGAAAGGATGGGAGCAACATCACGAGCAAAATCAATCAACTTGGGCGCACCGGGTGCATCTTGTCGCCCCAACACTGTGGTGGAAAAACTCCAAACCGAGACGAACAGACAAAGAACCATAAAATAGAATGCTCGCACAGTTCTCGTCCAGTCTCCAAGAAGCGAATCAACCATCACTGTTATTCCGGGGTGCTTGATTTTTGTTGAGAAAACATCCACGAATAAAACTCGGGATTGGCGTACGTCGGGGTCCAACTGTCGTGTTTTAAATCCGGGTACTCCGTGTACTTAACTTTCGATCCCAGTTTTTTCAGAGCCGCAACCATTTCTTGAGATCGATCTACTTTTACCACGGGATCTAGCGCTCCATGAAAACACCATATCGGCAAAGTGGAGAATCGTTCCGCAGTCGTTGGATCGCCACCACCACAAATGGGTGCTGCGGCGGCAAAGAAGTTTGGATATCGCGCAATCGCGTCCCAAGTCCCATATCCACCCATGGATAGCCCTGTTAGATAAATTCGGTTTGGGTCAATCCCTGCATGCTCCACCATCTCGTCTACCAATTCCTTAATCGATAGCAAACTCGGGCTCACTTGCTCGGGCAAACTGCTCTTCTCAAGACTCCAATCGACATTCGACCATTTTTGCGACTCGGGACACTGCGGAACCAAGACGTAAGTCGGATACTTTTTCCTGAGACTTTCTTCGCAAAAATTTGAAGCACCATGCTTCAAGGTAATCGTATTGTCTTGACCGCGTTCCCCTGCACCATGCAAAAATACGACCAAGGGATACTTCCTGCCGAACTGATACCCCAATGGCTTCAAAAGTCGATATTTGAGCGTTTGTTGGTTCGATCCTACGAACTCTCTCGGTTCGAAGAGTTTCTTTGGGTCGGTCTCCACTTCTTGGGCCATCGCGTGATTCATCGTTAGACTCGTTGCTTCAGCCAGGAACAACAGAAAAAAGAATGAAACGGATAGACCGCGCCCGTGATGTAGCAGCAAGAAGGAATAACATTTTGAAGGAGAAATCATCGAGAACCAGATGGGGGACGTTTAGAAAGAGGTCGAGGGAGGGACGACTATTATAGTTGCGCGAAAGGTTAACCTGAAGAGGTAGATTTTGAATACGAAATGATGGCGTTTCCCATTACTCAAAAGCGCGTTACGCTTATCCACCGGACGGAATTTACCTAGGATTGCCCACGAGAAGGATAACCGCAATGCCGACAATTCGAAAACTCCCAGTCGGGCTTGTCAACAAAATTGCAGCGGGTGAAGTCATTGAACGACCCGCCAGTGTTGTCAAGGAATTGCTAGAAAACAGCATTGACGCAGGTGCAAAGCAGGTCGAAATTTCTATCGAAGGTGGAGGAATCGATTTAATCCGCATAACCGACAATGGATGCGGGATCGATCAGTCTCAATTAACACTTGCCGTTGCACCCCATGCGACCAGCAAACTCCGAGAAGATGACGATCTCTTCGATGTCCGCACTCTTGGATTCCGCGGTGAAGCGTTGGCATCGATCGCCGAGATCAGCCATATGACCCTGCGAAGTCGAATCGCGGACGAAGATAGCGCTTATGAGTTAGTCATTCGTGGAGGTGAACAAGAACCGATTCGACCCACCTCGGGACCAGTGGGTACAACCATTGAGATTCGACATCTCTTTTTCAATACGCCCGTTCGACGAAAATTCATGAAGAGTGCCCAAACAGAGATGGGACACGTAGTCGAAGCCTTCACGCGTGTCGCACTCGCTTATCCGCATGTCCATTTGTTGCTGCTGAGCGGAGGTCGCGTCCTTCATGATCTTCCTCCGACGGAACGTTGGTCCGAGCGTATTCGAACCTTCTTTGGCGATGAAGTTGCCGACGCATTGATGTCGATCGACCAACGCGACGATAAAGTTTCTATTCGAGGCTACGTCGCTGACCCATCGGTTTCACGCAGCAACAATCGCATGCAGTACCTCTTCCTCAACGGTCGTTACATTCGAGACCGCGCATTGCAGCACTCCCTTGGAGAAGCCTATCGCGGACTGCTCATGGTGGGTCGATTACCCGTTTGCTTTTTGCACATCGAAATTGACCCCAAGACGGTGGACGTGAATGTCCACCCAACAAAAGTAGAAGTTCGATTCGAGGACAGTGGCTCCATCTATAGTCGACTCCTATCCGGACTCAGAACCAAATTCCTGAATAGCAATTTGGTTGCCAAGGTTCGATCCGAAGCGGTACTTCCAGCGGAAGCTGAAGCGTTTCGAGCCATTCCCGCCTTGGCACCAGAAGCCAGTTCTCCAACCGGGCTTCTCGATTGGGCCAAGTCATCAACTTCCAATCTGCCCGGGCGAGTTCCCGAGTTTAGGCCGTTCTCCGATAGCAATCGCTTTTCGGTTCCGAACTTAGGAGCGAATCGCGCAGCAACGATGGAGGATCCATTCTTCTCGCCGTCGCCATCGACAGCCACGTTGGCACGTCCTTCGCATGCGGAGAAGTGGGAAACCGAAACTGCCGCCCCAGAAATTCACCGAGTTGACACGGTGCCCATCGACGAAACATCGTCGCATTCGATCGATGGAGCGAAGAGGCATATGGGGTTCCAAATTCACAATCGTTACCTCGTCACAGAAGATGAAACGGGCATGGTGATCGTTGACCAACATGCGCTTCACGAGAGAATTCTTTACGAGCAAATCAAAAACAAAGTCTTGTCCAAATCGCTCGATGTCCAGAACTTGCTAGTCCCCGAAACGATCACCTTGGCAGCGAGCGAAATGGCACTCGCGTTGGAGTACCAACAAATACTGGCAGACATCGGGCTCACGATTGAGCCCTTTGGAGGCGATACGCTTTTGATCTCTTCGTACCCAGCGATCCTACAAGGAATCTCGCCAGGTGAGGTACTTCGCCAAGTGCTCGAACCAATGCTGTCAGGTGGCAAAAAGCCTGATGTTCGAAATCTTCTCGACGAACTCATGAACATGATCGCATGCAAAGCAGCGGTCAAGGCCGGAGACCGACTGACACCCGACGAGATCTCGTCCCTTCTCGAACAAAGGGAAATGTATCAAGATACGCACCATTGCCCACATGGACGTCCGACCGCGTTGTTTTTCTCGCGAGATCAACTCGATAAAATGTTCAAACGTATTTGATCTTGAATCGACGATCGCGAAAGATGTCTACCAGGCCTTTTCGGGAGATGAAGAAACTCGGCTGACGGCATGTTATACTTGAACGGATTCCCTCCCAATCCACCTCACCCACCCTGGTAACATGAAGCCGACCCAAATCGCGATCGCGATTTCCAAATTTGTGTTCGCAACTCTGCTTAGTTGCACTACGTTCGCGGATGCCTTGCATGCCCAGTACAAAACGGCCGTCGAGTACACGAGAGACGTCCAGCCGATCCTCACCAAGTACTGCGCTGGTTGTCACAATGCAGAAGACTCCGAAGCCGACGTACAGTTGCATCATTGGAGCGCTGTCTCGAAAGGGACTCCCAAGAAACCGCTGTTCCAAGCAAACGATCCCAACGCTTCGTGGATCATGCAGCTTATCCGAGGAACCCACGAGCCCAAGATGCCACCCGTGGATGAGCCGCAGCCCGCGGAGGCTGAAGTTGCCATGATCGCTCGCTGGATCGAGCAAGGGGCAAGAGGAGGAGAGGCCGATTTGCCTCTTCGATCCAAACTCAACGTTCCAAAGCTCCCTTCCAAATCGCGAAATGCGATGCCGATCACAGCCCTTGCTTCGACGCCATCGGGTTTGCTTCTTGGGTCTCAAGATCGAATCTCGATGAAAAAATCGCAATGGACAACAAATCTTGATATCCAGGTTACAGGCAAGGTGTCTCAGATTCGCGTATCAAACGATGGCTCGATGGCGGTTGTCGCCTCCGGCGTTCCGGGCGTTGGCGGTCAAGTTACCATCGTCTCGATTTTCCAAGGAAAAGTGTTGCCAGTCCGAGTCATCGAAGCGCACCGCGATGCACTTTATGCTGCCGTTCTCAGCCCCGATCATCGTTATGTAGCCACAGCCGGTTATGATCGAATCATTCGGATTTGGCGAGTGGAGGATGGTTCGTTGGTTCGAGAACTGGCCGGCCACAATGGGGCTGTTTACGATTTGGATTTTGACCCAACAGGTACGGTGATCGCGAGTGCGAGCGCGGATGAGACCATCAAGATTTGGAACGTTGTAACAGGTGAACGCTTAGATACCTACGGGCAATGCGAAGCAGAGCAATACGTCGTTCGATTCTCCCCGGATGGTAAACGAGTACTTGCCGCCGGTGCCGACAAACGTATTCGAGTTTGGAAACTACAGTCGCTTGAGAAAGCGAGCGTAAGCCCGATGCTTTACTCGACGTTTGCCCACGAGACACCCGTTGTCGCGATGGCGATCTCCCCAGATCAATCCACATTGGCAACCGCCGGTGAAGATGGTTCGATCAAACTCTGGCAACTATCCGATACCTCTCCCATCGGAGAGATCGGACGATCGAGCGATGTTCCCAGTGCAATGCTTTGGACAAGCGAATCAGAGTTAGTCGTCTCCTCGTTGGAAGGTCGCTTAACTTATTGCGACGCATCCAAGCGAAACCGAAACGTCGCTGCTGAAGAAAACAATAGCCAAGTGGCACGATCACCGATGGTGAAAAATCTGCCACCCCTAAAATTGGTAGATGCTCCCGAGAATCCAGAAAAGCGAACGGCCGCGACGGCGCAGAAGATTCCAGTTGGCAGTCGAGTTTCCGGATCGATCAGCGAAGCGGACTCGCAACAACCATCGAGCGGGGATTGGTATGCGTTCGAATCGAAAGCAGGCGAAACGACGGTGATTGCGATCGAAACCGCAGGATCTGATTCTTTGCTAGATAGTTTTGTCGATATTCTCGATGCGGAAGCAAATCCGATTTTGCGAACACGATTGCAAGCGGTCCGAGAGTCCTATTTTACCTTCCGAGGAAAAGACTCAACGATCGCTGACGACTTCCGATTGCATCGATGGGAAGACATGGAACTGAACGAGTACTTGTATGCAGGAGGAGAGGTGGTTCGACTATGGCTTTATCCTCGCGGCCCAGACTCTGGGTTCAAGGTGTATCCAGGCGAAAAATCGAGGTACACCTACTTTGATACCACCGCGACGACGCATGCCTTGAACGAACCCGCATGGATCGTGCGCGAGTTGCAACCAGGGCAAGAGCCGATCCCGAACGGATTGCCTGTGTTTCCAATTTTCTACTGCAATGATGATGAATCGACACGCAAGAGTGGCAAGGATAGCAAAATCACATTCACGGCTCCCGCAGATGGGACGTACATGGTGCGAGTTCGCGACAACCGTGGCTTGGGAGGGGACCAATACGCGTATCGTTTGACTCTGCAACCACCAAACCCGAGATTCACGATCCAATTGGAACCGAAAGAAATTGCGTTGCGATCGGGCGTTGGAAGCGAGTTTACCATTGCTGTAGATCGGCGCGACGGACTCGATGAGAAGATCGAATTGATGGTGGAGAATGTTCCCGATGGAGTTACGATCACAAATCCACTCGATATCGAAGCGGGACAGATTCAAGCGGCAGGGACGCTCTTTGTTGCAAAAGAAAAGTTCGATTCAATGCCGTTGGAATTTGAATTGAAAATCACGCCAAAGTCGTCCCGTGGCATCACATCGGATGCTGTCACACTCAAAGTGAAGCGTCAAGACAAGCCTGCCATGCAATTCAAATTGATCGCCAACGATGCCGCTCTAGATGCAGCCCCTTTGACGGAGATCGTTATCCGTGCAGGTACAACCTCGTCTGCATTGATGGTGATTGAGCGTGGTGATTTGAAGGGAGACATATCTTTTGGCAAAGAAGATAGCGGACGCAATTTGCCACACGGCGTTTACGTCGACAATATTGGGTTGAGCGGATTGTTGATTCCGAATGGGCAATCAAGCCGCGAGGTCTTCATCACGGCAGCACCATGGGTCTCACCCCAAACACGGCAATTCCACATCAAGGCCGCTGTCGATGGTAAACCGACGACTCACCCCATCGTCGTTAGGATCGTTCGAGACTGACGTAGATTTCCTACGCTTCACGAACTCAAAGAACTACATCCCTTGCGCACTACCCGATCTAGCATGGCGTTGCGACCTGTCACGTCGTGTTGCACGGTTTAGTGGTATTACGTTGTGATGTTAATCTGTGATATTACGCTGTGATATTACGCTGTGATATTACGCTGCGGGACGACGGAGTGAAACTGCGTAAAGCATGACGATTGCACCGCAAGCAATGAGGGACCAAGGGAACCACTCCGTCGGCTTAAAGACGCGATTGTTGTTCGCACGCGGCGGCGGAGCCGAAAAAAGTCCCCCATTGTTTTGAGCGCGAAGCGGTTCGTCGACCACCCCTGCGACCAGTACTGCACTATCGATCAGAAGGCATTCGATCCCAACAATGATCAATACGATTCCGACTGCGCAGAAAAAAGCTCTCCAAAGAGTGGCTGGCTTTATCATTAGAGGATCCTTTGCGAATCGTTGAACGGAGCGAGAGAGTACTTCTTTTCGTTCCATCGTCCTCCAATTTTAATTTTCTTGCGGGAATCAAAAAAGACACGAAAACATCGAGGGAATCGGTTGTAATGGCAAATGTGCAGGGAATCACCATCTTCACATCCGCGAAAATCGTCTTGAAATCGGTCCTGTTCCCGTCAAAAATTTTGTTGCTTCCCTAATTCGAAGGGACGACACCGTGTATCGGTTGCCACCAGCGGCGTGCGATATTATTATGTTGGCCTAGTTTTAAGGGCGTTCATCCCCGAATTGCTCCAGCGTGACCTCCTCTCAACCCCGGAGTTCGAGTCATGTTCACATCTCTAAATCTTCAACAATTGGGACGGTCCTATGTCAGGAACAACTCGCCGCAAATTTATTCAGAGCTCTTCAGCAGTCGGTGCCTCGACTATCGGAGCTGGTTACTTTGTATCCGCAGGGGCCACAACGGCTCTTAGCAATTCCGCAATCGAAAAACTCAACGTCGCCTGCATTGGCGTCGGCGGCAAAGGAGGCAGTGACTCCAGCAATGCTGCTCTCTTCGGTAACGTGATCGCCATGTGCGACGTCGATCGAAACACCCTCGAAGGAAAGAGCAAAGCACCCGAATTCAAGAACGCTGAAAAGTTCACAGACTATCGCGAACTGTTCGCCAAGTATGGCAAGAAAATCGACATCATCAATGTCAGCACCCCGGATCATATGCACGCGGTGATTACGTTGGAGGCCATGCGGCTCGGGATTAGTTGCTACACCCAAAAGCCTTTGACTCGAACCATCTACGAAGCGAGATTGCTCGCGAATGTTGCCAAAGAAACTGGCGTTTGCACGCAGATGGGAAATCAAGGTACGGCCTTGGACTCCTCACGCGAAGCCATCGCTCAACTGAAGTCAGGTGTACTCGGCACGCTGAAGGAAGTGTACGCGTGGTCGAACCGACCTGTATGGGCACAAGGTCCAGGTCGACGAATGGACATGGCATCTTTCGCAGCACAAGCATACAAAGATGATCCGAAAGAGGCTCCAAAATTGGTTCAATCGAAGCATAACGAAATCCTTCGCGCTATGGAACGTGTCGATTGGAAGAGTTGGATTGGAGTCGCCCAAGATCGCGACTACTGGCCAGGTCTCTACCACAGCTTCCAATTCCGCGGTTGGTGGGACTTCGGTACCGGTGCGTTGGGAGATATGGCTTGCCACCAACTGACCGTTCCCTTCGCCGCTTGCGGCCTACGAGATCCAATCTCGGTTCAAGCGAAAACGACTGGACATGATTTTGATAGCTTCCCTGCAAGCTCCGTCATCAAGTTCGAGTTCCCAGAAACCGCCGAACGTCCAGCCATTCCATTCTGGTGGTACGATCGAAAAGGCAATAAGCCACCAGCAGAAGTCTTCGCCAAATGGGGAATCGACAAGGTTGCAGACAGCGGCGTGCTCATCGTTGGCGACAAAGGTGCGTTCTATAGCTCGGATGACTATTGCGGCAAGTACGAACTGAAGGGTGTCGAAAAAGCTAAAGTCGACTTCGAAAAAGCCGAGAACAAAGGCAGCAACGACGTCAACAACATGTACGAGTTGTTCCGCGCGAAGAGTGCAGGCAATCCAATGATTTGCAAGTCGAACTTCATCGATCGCGCCGGTCCACTCACCGAAACCATCTTGCTAGGAAACCTCGCCGTTTGGGCTGCTGCCAAAGGTGGCGCTGGCGGG
The DNA here is from genome assembly GCA_903858115.1 of uncultured Pirellula sp. GTDB lineage: Bacteria > Planctomycetota > Planctomycetia > Pirellulales > Pirellulaceae > JBKCUI01. Next base: position 25,447 of record CAIOHR010000245.1, read on the forward strand.
GAGATGGGTGAATGGGGCGAAAAAGTCGAATGGGACGCAAAGAATCTCAAGGTTACGAACTTGGCATCACTCAAGACACCTGGCGTTGCCGATTTGATCAAGCCAAAGTATCGCGAAGGTTACAGGCTCGATTAATTCGCGAGTTCAGTAGATAATAAGCATCGCAACGATGTGCAGCGAGGCATCCACCTCGACGGTCGCATCGTTGCGATTTTGTTTTGCCCCCACCAATTCACCTGCAGGATCTTCGATGCGTACCAGTCAATTGAGGCGATTTGGCCAATGGAGTCGGTTTGGCCAGTTGAGACGATTTGTTTGTGCCACCATAGTTTTTTCGGTTGCATGGAACGCATTGTCGTCAAATCACTTGCTGTTCGCCGCAGAACCTTTTGTTCCGACTGCTTCAGGATCGCCCTTGGCCGGCAGCGCCGTTTTGGATGTCTCAGCGACCGATGTCGATGCAGCCAAAAAACGCATCGCCTCTCTTGGCTCCGTCGCAAAGCTGACCATGGAGGCAGACAAGCTGGTCGAGATCGTTATCACCGAGGGTTCGCAATTAACTCCCTCGGATTTCGATCTCTTCGGCAAGCTCACCGATTTGCGAAAATTCCAAGTGCTCAATTGCCGAGCGCTCAATACGGAGATCGCCGCCAAACTGAATGGTCTCAAGCAATTGAAGTCGCTTGCGCTGACCAATACGGTGATCGATGACGTCGCGGTCGAGAATATTGTGAAGTCGTTTCCGGCGTTGATCGAGTTGGACTTGTCCTCGAATGCCAACATGTCCAGCCAAATCCTCAAGCCGATTTCCGAAATGACTCAACTGCAACAGCTCTTGCTCGTGCAGAATCGTATCAACGAAATTGGAACGAGACGATTGACAAAGCTTCAAGAGCTCAAGGTCGTCGACCTTCGTGGCAACATGGAAGCAGGCGATATGACCATGGAAGTCCTTGCGGCGTTGCCTAAACTGAAGGCGCTCAAACATCGGAGTACGGCCGTCAGCGATTACGGTATGGAATTGTTGTCCAAGAATACGACGATTGAAAACATGTTGATCCAAGATTTTGCCATAACAGGACAGTCAGGACAACATCTGGCAAAGCTAAGCAAACTTTCTCAATTGGAGATTATTCGATGCCAAGGTTTTGGCAACGATGGAGTCCTCGCGTTGAAGGGAATGAACTTGCAACGCTTGACCCTTCGCGATCTACCGGTCGTCGATGATTCCTCGATGGAAGTCTTCAAGGAATTGCCCAAGCTTCGACGCTTGTACATTCACGAGATTAGCGGTATTACCGATAGTGGATTGGAGAATCTTGCAGGTGCACCGACACTCGAATTGCTTGACATCTGGAGCGTGCCTGGAATGACAGATGCCTCGATGGGCGTCATTTCGGCTCTACCTAACCTGAAAGAATTGTCGATTCGCTCGACGAGCGTCTCTGATGCTGCCATTGATACGATCTTGAAAATGCCAAAACTAGAATCGCTAACCTTCAAAGAGAACGGTTCTGTAACCGAGGCTGGGTTGAAGAAACTGGCTTCCAAAAAGTGGAAGAAGCTTGATATTGGTTCCGATAAATCAAGTGACGAATAGTCCATCGCGAAAACGAAAATCGACCCGTGAATATACTTTTGGCGAATGATGATGGTATTTATGCCCCCGGTTTGCATGCGTTACGGCAAGCTCTCGAACGATTAGGTAACGTACTAGTGGTGGCTCCAGCCACCGAACAAAGTGGTGTTGGACATTCCATCACCTACCTAACACCCTTGACTTGCAAAGAGCTTTGGGAGGAGGAGTACTTTCGCGGATGGGCCGTCGATGGCTCACCGGCCGACTGTGTCAAACTGGGCGTTTCCGAATTGTCAAAGGAGCCGATCGACCTCGTCGTGAGCGGAATCAACGGCGGGTTGAACGCTGGAATCAACGTCCTCTACTCTGGTACCGTCGCGGCTGCAATCGAAGGAGCTTTCTTTCGATTGCCAAGTATCGCAGTTTCGCTCGAGCACGATCCGCATGCGGACTTTGAAGCCGCTGCCGAAATCGCAGTCGACATGATCCGGCAGATCTTGGTTCATCAAGGAAATCGCCAAGATCTCTACAACATCAACATCCCAACCGCAGCGACCCAATCGTATCGTAAAGGCGTGTACCCCGAGGTCCATTGCGTACCGATGGGCGTAGAACGTTATGGAGATCACTATATCAAACGACAGGATCCCAAGGGACGAAACTACTATTGGTCGACCAACGATCCACCACCGCGTCCCACAGATCACGAAACCGATTTGAATGCGCTAGCGGCAGGGCATGTTACGTTGACACCACTTCAGTTTGATATGACCAAGCATGCATTGTTAAACGAAATGCAGGCTTGGGGAGTGAAGCTAGGTTCGACATGAAGCGAGCCGAGATTGGGATGATATTCGTTCAACCTTCGACTCGCGATCAGCCCCCAAGGAGGGACCGATGAACAGCCAAGTATCGGACGAAGAGCAACCGTTTCTTTCTGGCAAGCGAGTTGCCTTCGTTGGCAAGCTAGGGGCGTTCTCTCGCAAAGAGGCCAATCAATTGGTTCGCGATCACGGCGCTGATGCTGCCGATCGCGATATGAACGATGTGGATTGGATCGTCATCGGCGCAGATGAGTTACCTGGAGAAGATGTCTCTCCCTTGTTGAGCGATGCTGTCCGACGCAGACTTCGAGATGGTTCAACGCATTTGATCCATGAGCACGAGTTATGGCAACGATTGCAACTGGTGGAGCAGAGCTCAAAACAGCTTTATACGCCTGCGATGATGGCCGGGCTCCTCAAAACTCCCGTGCGAAATATCCGACGTTGGCATCGCATGGGATTGCTATCCGCCTCCAAAGTGACACATCGACTGCCCTATTTTGATTTTGAACAAGTTCAAAATGCTAGGCAATTAGCTTCGTGGATAGGAAAAGGAGCGCGTCCTACAGACATCGTAAAGCAGTTAGCCAATTTTTCACCGTGGGTTGAGAAACGATCGCTGATCGATTTGGACTTGGTGGTGGATGGTAGACGATTATTGCTTCGTCAAGGAGGCCGACTGTTAGGTGCGAATGGCCAGCTCCATTTGGATTTCGATGTTGACGATTCGGTGGCGATTTCCGATGACTCGCTTCCCATCGTGTTGGCTGCGCAACCAGCCTATCTTAGGGAAAGCCAGGAGATTGCAAACGATCAGCCGCCTACCGACATCGAGAATTGGAAACGCGATGATTTGCTTCGCATGGCGGAAGAGCTTGAAGACGCCGGGCAATTGGATCAATCGATCGAATGGTATCGAGTTATCCTCTCGCGGTACGGATTACACGCCGAGGTTTGCTTTCAACTCGCCGAACTCCTCTATCGTATTGGCGACGTCTCGGCAGCCAGGGAGCGTTACTACAATGCCATCGAATTGGACGAGGACTTCATCGAGGCGCGGGTCAACTTAGGATGCGTCCTGGCGGAGTTGGGTCATTTGGAACTGGCAATCGCCGCCTTCCAAGGAGCATTGGTCAAAGACGATCGCTATCCCGATGTGCACTACCATCTGGCCAAGTGCTTGGATGAAGTCTCCAATGTAGACCTAGCAGGGCGACATTGGTTGCGATTCTTGCAGCTTTCCCCACAAAGCCCGTGGGCCGACGAAGCGATCGAACGCTTGGGTCGCTAACGTAGTGGTTCCGCGAACCTTCTTGGATCGGGAAGCGAACCGAGACAACTAACCAAAACCGTAGCCGGTGGTGGCGCTTCGCTCAACCACCGGCGTCTCAACCCACCGCTCGTGTTCTGGTTTCGGCTAGTGCTCTACGCAGACAAGCTGCGTAGTAGCATGTACAGCACGATCGCATATCGTAAAACATTTCATCCCTCACCGCATTGGCGGGAACCGTAATCTCAATGGTTCTTGTTGTTCATAGTCTTGAGAGAACGCAAGACGAAGCGGCGCTGCAAGCTTCAGAAACAGTTGAGGACAACTGTTCTACAATGGTAGCAATCACCGAACATCAACGTCACCCGAGACGCTGCCATTGGAAGATACGGCCGTAGCTCGAAAACCAAATTGCGATCTTTCCTGCCCGCAAGCTGGAAGCAAACGCCACTTCTTTTCCTGCCTCCCCTAAGCGATCGGCTTGGCAACGAACTTTTCCGAAGTGATTGGCTTTGCCAAGTAGTCACCCCCGAAACACATGGGGCTATACTGCTCGTGTACCGGGCCATCGACATAGTGTGGTGTCCAGCCAGTCATATCTTCGAAAAATCGAATGCATCGAATGTGGCGATTGTCGCAAAGATTGAACCAGTGCTTCATGCCACGCGGCACGTTGATCATGTCCCCACTCTCGACAGTAACACCAAAAATCGGACCACCTTCGGGATGCAAATGAAAAATTCCTTTTCCTGAAACGGTGAATCGCACTTCGTCCTCGCTGTGCGTATGCTCTTTGTTAAACTTCTGTAGCATCGCGTCGAGGTTCGGCGTTTGCGGATTCACATTGATCACATCCGCGGTCAAGAACCCACCCTTGGTTTTGACGGCTTCGATTTCCGGTTGGTACTCGGACAGAATGTCTGCATCGGTCGCCTCCGGTTTGAGTCGCCCCTCCACTTGCCAGTGTTCATACCAAATGCCAAATGGCTTCAAGAAAGCGGAAATCTCGGCAGGATCGTTGATGGTCTTGTTTTGATCTTGGATAAAGACTCTGGCCATGATTCGAATTTTGGTAGGTTGGAGAAAGGGAGAGGTAAAGAACCAATACGAGATCATTAAATATACCGCAAGATCCCATTGCCGACTACGCGCTGCGTTACGAAGCGGCCCCGCTCACTCCACCGACACCTCCATAGTATTCGGCGACGCATCCTGATGATGGAGCGATCCGATGAAGTCGTTTTCTTTTTCGTGCCATCCATTTCTCTTGTACTCGTCGCATCTCTTTGAAAATTACAAAACTACTGTGCACGTCCTTTCTCCTGCCTCCTGACGCTTTTTTCGCGTCAATCTTCACGCAATCCTTACAGTTGGAAGATGGGAACTGGCTGAAAGTCCCAACCATATCACCAATTCTCGTTAATTGTTAGAAAACGTATTTCTAGTCAATGACCATTCCACTAAACTCCTGTTGTTCCTTGGAGCGTGTTGTTCCTTGGAAAGAAATTTTCTTTAAGGAGCATTCTTATGAAGAAAGAATGGATGACATTTTTGTCGGTTGGCGTCTTAGGCTTTGCCTCCTACCTGGGCACTGTCTCACAAGGTATTGACTTTGTTGTTGAAGTGGAAGAAGTATGTGCCCCAGAAGCGGTAGTGCTTGATGAAAATGGAGATCTTTTACCGTTACCGATCGAACCTCTGAATTGGCCAGGTGGGGCGCAACCCGTCTTCGCTGACATGGAAGGACTTGTCGGTGAGGATACGATCGTCAACGGAAGTAGTTCAAGCGACATCTACATTAATCTAAGCGATGACGATCAGCATACAATGACTCTACTTTCCGGCTTTAGTTCCGGTGGACCAACGAGTCAAACGGAAATGACTTGGGAACCTTCGTCAGGAAACTTTGCATCGATCGCCATCGTTGAGCCAGGTGCTGCTGTTCCTTTTGGTTTTGAATCACTAGGCTTCGCCAATCAGTGCAACTGTGATGACGACAACGAGGACGGCTATACAGCGAGACTTGTCTTCAAGCCAGCTCCAGATTTATTCGCCGGTGAAGAATACATCGTAGTTACTACCGTCAACGCTGATGGCGTAACACTTCAAACTTTTCCTCGAGCCGATTATGCAATGGTGGCAGCGGTAGGTTGGCCATGGTGGTTAGGGGGTAGCACGCCACCTCCAGCGCCCGTCCCACCACCAGTTGGTCCTGCAGTTCCCCTTCCGCCGGTTGCAGGACCTGCTGTTCTGCCTCCTTTACCACCAGGTGCTGCACTGCCTCCTGGGATGGGTGCTACCGTTGGTGAAAAATACGTTCGGATTGGTCTTGCTTTGGGAAAAATGGGATCGAAAAAGGCGAAATGTGATTGGTTAATGCGACAGGCAGGTTTGTGGTGCAAGCTTCCAGGCAACAAGCAGATTTCTGAAGCTCTCGCACTTTGGATCGCTCATCTGTCGTGCTGATGTCGCTTGAAGTTTCTGTATTGGAAGGCTCGTAGGTGCCAAATGTTCCCGGCTAAATACCATCTGATCACAGAGGTTGATATTGTGCTCTCGGATAGCAGCTATTCCGAAGCGTCTTTGGTCGATCCGGATTACATAATGTTTGGAAACGTTACTTCTAAACTGGCCTATAACTATGAATTGCCTGGCATGGAGTGTCGAGAATTTTGCACGATTGATTACGAGTCGGGTGGAAACGTAAAGCACGCCATGATTCCTGCAAGCGTCATGAGTGAATCAAAAGGGAGGCAGGCCTTGGAAATGCTTGCCTCTCTGGAATCTCTTCGCGACGTAACTATTGTTTGCAAATCACAAAAACCTGTTTCGTTGTCTTGGGCGTCCTGGATTTGCAGTGTTCCTGGCTTGCGAGGGCTTATGCTTCATGGGTTTTCCGCCATTCAGCAATTTTCCAAAAGAATCGATGAGTTAGTAGACGTTTTTTATTTTGAGGCCGATGCTTCTGACTATGACCCTGATTCCATAAAGGAAATCGAAAACTGGACTAGCTTAGGATTCTTGTCGTTGACTGGGGCTGCGAGGCAAAGTAGCAGGATATCGCATTTGTTTAGCCCATCCATTCGCAATTTGGTTTTTCTTCGAATCAGTGTGGATGGGTTGCATATCGATGCTCCTAGTATTGTCACGAAATGCCCGATGTTACGCTGTCTTGAATATGACTTTTCTCGCGAATTTGAAGAGGAGTTGTTCCGAGTAAATCCTGCTTGTGTCCTCAGAAAGCCCGATGAGTAAGAAGAAAAACAAAGGACAGTCACGGCGTCCTATGATGTTCCGCGGTCTCGTAAATTCCACGGATAGACTCGTTTGCGTTGTCAAGAGGATTTTCAACGATTAAAGCTCTCTTCCGACTGGTGGATATGTCCGTAAGTCGTTATCGTCACTGCATTTCTAGATGCTACCGCAAAGCTCAAGTGTCGGGTTGTGATTAAGGCACGCTGCGGGTGGGGAAGTGTACGGCAATCCGTCGGCTTAGCAATCAAATTCATTTCATGGCTTGAGCTTTTGCTGTAAATTTTGACGGTGAATTCCCAATCGCCGGGCAGCGGCAGAGACGTTGTTGTTTTCAAGCTTCATCGCCCTCTCGATGGCCGCCGATTCGAATCGGTCGATCAAGAGTTGCTTGGCCTCTGTCAATGGAAGATCAAAGTAGGCGTCGAATTCGAGTCCCGTACTTTCTCTGCTTTGGGCGACCAAACCGAGATCGGCAGGAGTCAGCCTGGAGGACGTGGCCATTGCCACGGCGCTTTCCACCCGTTGCTTGAGTTCGCGGACATTGCCTGGCCATGGAAACTGAAGCATGGCTGCTACGCACTCTTGATCAAACTCGATCTGGCTACCCGCAAATCGATGAGCAAGCAACACGATGTCTTCGCGTCGCGTTCGCAGAGGTGGAAGCCGCAGCTCAATTCCTTTCAATCGATAATAGAGATCCGCTCGGAATCGTTTCTCCTCGATCGCAATCTCTAACTCTTGGTGCGTAGCGCTTACCACACGAACATCCACTGCGATTTCCTCTTCGGATCCAACCGGCGTCAGTGTCTGCTCTTGAAGCACACGCAGCAACCGCGTCTGTACAGGCGTGGGCATATCTCCAATCTCGTCAAGAAAGAGCGTACCTCCAGCAGCCTTTCGAAACACACCTTCACGGTTTCGATCGGCACCCGTGAACGCTCCCTTGATATGGCCGAAAAGCTCGCTCTCGATCAAGTGTTCGGAAATCGCAGCCGTGTTGACTGCGATGAATGGCCCATTCGAGCGATCGCTCAATCGATGAAGCTCTCTCGCAATCAACTCTTTGCCGGTACCGCTTTCGCCACGGATCAATGCAGGTAATGTCGACTTGGCTGCCTTTCGCACTTGTTCGAAAACTCGATGCATCAATGGACTTAAACTTGCGAGTTTTCCAAGCTCAGGAACAGCATCCAATTGCTCTTGGAGCGCCAAGACGCGTTGCTCTAATTCGATGCGCTGTTGACTGCGCGTTACGATCGCACGCACGTGATCTAGATCATAAGGTTTGGTAAGAAAGTCCGAAGCCCCGCGTCGAATGCATTCGACCGCGATATCCAAACTATCGTTGGCCGTCACGACGATGATCTCAGGCAGGCTCCCGGATCGCATAGTTCGTAGTTCACCAAGCACGGCTAGGCCGTCTCGGTTCGGCATATTAAGATCGAGAAAAACGAGATCTGGGCAATCCGCGAGTATGCTCGCGACCCCTGTTTCGCCATCGACCGCTTCCAGGATCTCCCGACCGCTGGCTTTCAGTGCTCGGTGCATTGCATATCGAGCAGTCGCATCATCCTCAATCAATAGGATCTTCATAGCCGATGAGTGTACATCAAAGAAAGACGATTTCCAGGTCGATTAACAACGAAGCTGTTTTGAAGCTTTGACAAAGTCAAGCAAATTGGAGTGAAAAATCGAATGCAGGATGAAAATCTTCGTTGCGATTGAGAAGACTATTCGCCCCGCGCTTGCTTATAATAGCGGATAGGCTCGACACGCTCCACGACCGGTTTCCCTCCCCATCAAACCCACCGTTCAAATCCACTATCCAACCTGGCTTCCACTATCCATGAGAGTCTATCAGCCATCGTTCCTCGTTCGGGCACTGCGATTTGGTGTATTGTTGCTTTGCATGGCCTGCTTGACTTCAAGCACTTGTGGGTTAGCGCAAACTTCCGTCGACTTTCAACGCGACATCCAACCTATATTCTCCGAGCACTGCTCGCATTGCCACGGTTCGGATGCATCGACTCGCGAGGGAGGCCTGCGTTTGGATATCCGTGAGTACGCACTCGCTGGCGGAGAGTCTGGCAAACCTGCGATCTCGATCAACTCTTCCGTGACAAGTCATCTCGTCGAACGGATCGAGGCGACCGATCCGGATTCGATCATGCCTCCTCCATCGTCGAAGAAGCCATTGAGCAAACTTCAAATCGAGCGAATCAAACAGTGGATTGCAGAAGGGGCACCCTTTGCTGAACATTGGGCTTTTGTTCTTCCGAAAAAGAGCCCACTACCCAACAACGGGCCTGCCCATCCTATCGACCAGATCGTTCTAAAGCAGTTGGAAGAGCGGCATTTGAAACCCGCACCTCCAGAGGCTGCTCATACGCTTTGCCGTCGCATTTATCTAGATCTAATAGGACTGCCACCCTCACCTTCGGAACTCCAGGAGTTCGAGAAGCAAGGCGTCGAAGCGACCATGGATAAGCTGTTGAGCAGCGAACGTTTTGGCGAGAAGTGGGCGCGTCATTGGCTTGATGTCGCTCGATATTCCGACACGAATGGTTACGAGAAAGATCTGAAGCGCGAGCAATGGGCTTGGCGTGATTGGGTAATCCAGGCGATCAATGACGATATGCCTTACGACCAATTCCTCATCGAGCAATTGGCTGGCGATTTGCTTCCTGGTGCAACTCAGTCCCAACGGATTGCGACTGGCTTTCTTCGCAATAGCATGCTGAACGAAGAAGGGGCCATCGTTCCTGAACAGTTTCGTATGTTCGAGATGTTCGATCGGATGGACTGTTTAGGCAAGGCGGTCCTAGGCATGACGACTCAATGCGCTCAATGCCACAACCATAAGTTCGATCCGCTCAGCCAAGAAGAGTATTTCGGCCTGATGTCGTACTTTAATAATACCTACGAGGCACAGTCGTGGGTGTATACCGCAGAGCAAGAAAAAACGCGACTCGCAACCATTCAAAAGATCGCCTCTCTTTACGATCAATTTCGCACAACGCATGCCGAATGGAAGCAAGATCTGGATCGCTGGGTTGCAAACGTGAAAGCCAATCGACCGGTATGGACTCCCGTGGTCATGAACCAACTCGAGAGTATTAGCGGCCTGAACCATCCGGTTCAGTTGGAAGACCGTTCGATTCTGATGTTAGGGCATACCAGCGGCGATGTATTCTTTGTGGGGACGCCAAAGCTCGAGAACGTCACAGGATTGCAACTTGAGATCTTGAATCATGGCGATCTGCCTTTCCGCGGGCCGGGAAGAAGCAATCTTGGTACGTGGGATATCTCGGAAATCGAAGTGCTCACGCAAACGGTTGGTACCGAGACTTGGGAGAAACAGAAACTGGTCAATGCATCGGCGGACTTCTCCGAACCGGAAGCCAAACAAGATGACAAGAAAGCGACTGGACCTGTGAGCTTTCTGATCGATGGCACAGACGATAAACGCTGGCAAGCAGATCGAGGGATTGGAATTCGCAATCAACCCTCGGTTGCAGTCGTTCGATTGGAGAAGCCATTGTCGCTTCCAGCAGGTTCGAAGTTTAAGTTCGTGATGCGAATGGGCAAAATGGTCGGCTGCTGCCGAGTAAGCTTGACAACCTCTGCATCTCCTGCCGCCCCAACCATCGATCACCGCGCGATCCTGGCGATGGAGGGAAATGAAGAACTGTCGGAAGTCGAATGCGATCCTATTCTTGCAGCATGGGTTGCGAGCCTGCCCGAGGCAAAGTCGGTCGCAGACGAGATCGCTAACACTTGGAAGAAGTATCCCAAGGCTGAGACGTCTATCCTGCACGTCAAAGAACGAAGTGGACGTTTCCAACGCGACACGCATCGGTTGGATCGAGGAGAATGGGATCAACCGAAACAGGTCGTGGAACGGCAAACTCCGAAGTTCTTGCATCAAACAGCGGGCATTCGATCTCGATTGGAGTTTGCTAATTGGGTAACTAGCAAGCAATCGCCATTGACCGCCCGTGTGGGAGTCAATCGAATTTGGCTGACCATGTTTGGAGATGGGCTCGTCGAAACAGCGGAGGACTTTGGAACACGTACTCCCGTGCCCGAACATCTCGCGTTGCTGGACTGGCTCGCTGTGAATTTTATGGAGAGCGGTTGGAGTCAGAAAAAGCTCATCAAGAACATCATGATGAGCAACACCTATCAACAAAGCTCTCGCGTGACACCAGCTTCGCTCGAGCTAGATCCGAGGAATAGATGGCTGTCACGCGGACCGCGCTTTCGATGTGACGCTGAAGTGCTACGCGATATGGCCATGTCCGTGGCTGGGCTCATCCACCACAGAGTCGGAGGTCCAAGTGTCATACCGCCGGTCCCACAGAATGTACTCGACTATAACTACGTCTACCCAAGCTATTGGACACCAGCCACGGGACCCGAGCGTTATCGAAGAACATTGTATGGGTTTAGGAAACGTTCGATGCCAGACCCCGTCATGTCGAATCTAGATGCTCCGAATGGCGATATCCCGTGTGCCCGTCGGGTTCGATCGAATACTCCAATCTCTGCGTTGACGGGTTTGAATGAAACGATCTTTGTCGAATCAGCCCAATCCCTCGCAATCCGAATCTTGAAAGAAGGCGGGGAAGGAGACACCAGTCGTGCAAACTACGGGTTCATGCTCTGTGCTAGTCGAATGCCGACCGAAGGAGAACGCGATACTATCCTGCGTTTTATCGAGAAAGAACGAAAGCGGATTGCAGACGGATGGTTGTCCGCTCGCGAAGTCGCAACCAGCGATTCCGCAAAGACGCCTAATCTACCACCTAATACCACTCCACAAGATGCAGCCGTTTGGACTCTCGTATCGCGCGTTTTGCTAAACATGGACGAGACCATTTCGAAGAACTGAGAACAGCCAAATGAAACCAAATCCAATAACAGCCGAAGATTTACAGATTCCGTGGAAGCGACGTTGGTTCTTTCAACAGTGTGGCGTCGGGCTGGCAGGGATCGCTGCCAACCAATGGTTGAGTTCGCCAACACTAGTTTCGCACGCACTTGGTTCTCCACTCTCGAATAGTGCGAAGCAAAACCCGCTTGCTCCCAAAGCGCCCCATTTCCCAGCCAAGGCGAAGCGTGTGATCTACATGTTCAACGCAGGCGCGCCGAGCCAATTGGAACTATTCGATCCAAAGCCCGAGCTAACCAAAAGGAACGGGCAACTACCACCTCCTGAGTTGCTAGCGGGCTATCGAGCGGCTTTCATCAATCCCAACTCAGCGTTATTGGGACCCAAGTATTCGTTTTCAAAACGGGGAACTTGCGGCATGGAGCTAAGTGAGTTATTGCCATACCTTGGTGAGATTGCAGATGAGATCACGTTGGTACGATCGATGCGTACCGATGCCGTGAATCATGCGCCTGGTCAAATCATGATGAATACCGGCTCCCAGCAATTCGGTCGCCCCAGTTTTGGCTCTTGGGCACTTTATGGTCTCGGAAGTGAGTCGGAAGATTTACCTGGATTTGTAGTCCTGACCAGTGCCAAAGGCACGAGCGGAGGGGCAAGCAATTACGGCTGCGGCTTTTTGCCGACAGTTCACGGTGGAATTCCCTTTCGAAGCAAAGGTGACCCAGTCCTCTACCTTTCCAACCCGAACGGAATCGACAAAGAAGCACAGCGAGATTCGTTGGATCTTTTGAACGAATTGAATCGGCAAAGTTTCGAAACCATCGGTGATCCCGAAATCGCGGCTCGGATCCAAAGCTACGAAATGGCCTATCGTTTGCAAATGAGTGCACCGGAGCTAATGGATTTGGCGAGTGAGCCCAAAGAGACTCTGGAGCTCTATGGCATCAAAGATCCCAAGGAACCGAGCTATGCTCGCAATTGCTTACTCGCAAGACGACTTGCTGAACGGGGTGTTCGATTTGTGCAACTCTTTCACGAAGCATGGGATCAGCATGGAAACTTAGCGGCCGATGTCAAGAAGAACGCTGGAGATACGGATCGTGCAAGTGCAGCGTTGGTAAAAGATCTCAAGCAGCGCGGGCTCCTCGACGATACATTGGTGATATGGGGAGGCGAGTTCGGCAGAACACCGATGGTGCAAGGTGGAAACGATGGGCGAGATCATCACAATCGTTGTTTCAGCATTTGGATGGCCGGCGGCGGAATTCGAAAAGGCTATGTTCATGGAGAAACCGACGAGTTCGGATTCAGTGTGATCAAAAACGAAGTGCACGTTCACGACCTTCACGCCACATTGCTTCATCAATTGGGAATGGACCACGAGCGACTCATCTATCGGTATCAGGGGCGGGACTTCCGACTGACAGATGTTTATGGGAAGATTGTAAAAGAGATTATTTCCTAACCGATTGTAGTGGATCGCTCCGCCGATCCTCTGTTATCACGCAGATCGTTCCGCCGATCCAAACCCTTCATCCCTCGCTCCGCCGATCCTGTTTTAACGATAGCTCGCTCGTACAACGCACGATCAAGCAACCTCCCCGAACCACTATCGATCCCTGTGAATCCATCCGTTCCACTTGTCCTGAAACATCGTTTGGTAGCCATTCTTCGATTGAACGATTTGAAGGATGCCGTTCCTCTCGCGGAAAGTCTAGTTCGTGCGGGAGTCCGAGCGCTCGAGTTCACGTTAACGAATGCGAACGCACCTGTTGCGATTCAATCATGCCTTGATCGCATTCCCCATTTTTCGAATGGAACAGCTGCGATCGGTATGGGATCTGTTCGAAATGTTGCTGAGGCTCGAACTGCAATCGACTGTGGATCGCAGTTTGTAGTCAGCCCCATCACTTCGAAACCGATCATCGACTTTTGCAAGGAGCATGGAGTAAGCGTTTTTCCAGGTGCCTTTTCTCCGACAGAAATTGCAATGGCTCACGAGGCCGGAGCGGACATCGTGAAGGTCTTTCCATCGCGAACTCTCGGCCCTTCGTACATTCAAGATGTGTTAGCACCGATGCCCTATCTGCGGCTTATGCCCACGGGTGGTGTTGATTTGAAGAATCTGGCCAACTACTTTCGCGCTGGCGCAGTAGCCGTCGGTGTAGGTGGCCAATTCCTAGATGCCGAGGCGATTGCACGACAAGACTGGCCCAGAATTGAGTCGCTAGCTTCCCAATTCGTTGCCGCTTGCGAGCGAGAATGATCAGATGACTGCACAGACTACGGATACGACTCCATTCGATGTCGTGACGATCGGCGAAACGATGCTTCGTTTGACGCCTCCGGATTTCTTGCGATTGGGGCAGGGTGATGTTCTGCAAACGCACGTGGGAGGAAGCGAGTCGAACACGGCAGTAGGCTTAGCAAAACTGGGGCGAAGAGTAACTTGGCTATCGAGGCTAACAGACAATCCGATGGGGCGATCGATAGAGCGAACCATTCGAGCGCACGGCGTGGATACCTCGCATGTGGTTTGGACGAACAGCGATCGAGTCGGACTCTACTTCTTAGAAAACGGTTCGCCACCTCGTCCTAGCCAAGTGATTTACGATCGCGCTGGCTCTGCATTTTCAAAATACAACGACGACATGTTGTCGGATACAATCTTTCAGCCGAGTGCAGCCCGCTGGTTGCACTTGACCGGAATTACGCTCGGTCTCGGAGAAACGACGCAGCGGTTGGTGCGCAAGGCTGTGCGGCTTGCGCGCAACGCGGGTTGGAAGATAAGCTTCGATGTGAACTATCGTGCGTTATTGTGGAGTTCAGCGTCGGCGAAAGCGGCGTGCAATGAATTGTTCGAATCGGCGGATTTGTTGTTTCTTGCCGAACGAGATGCTAGAAATCTTTGGCAAATCGATGGCGAAGGGGACCCGCACCAGAGCATACGCAAACTTCTATCGATCCGTGCTGGGAAGACGACCGTTATGACGCTGGGTAGTCTGGGAGCGATCGCAGGCGAAGGAGGCAATAGTGTATTGCAAACGATTGAGCCCGTTCATCCAATCGGTCGGTTGGGTGGTGGGGATGCATTCTCAGCTGGATTTTTGCACGCTTGGATGGAAGATGCCGATCTAAAGAACGCGTTGAGTTGGGCGACAGCCGCGGCTCGAATCAAATACAGTATCCCAGGAGATCTGCCACTGTTCGAAAAATCTGAAGTGCAACGCATAGTGAATGCAGGAAACGAGAGGACGGACATTCAACGCTAGGGCGCCTGCATTCATTTGTTTTGGATGCAGCGTACTACCGTCTGAGCGAAACGCCACCAGTTGGCTTGTTCAACTGGAGCGTACGGTTAGCAGCTAGCCCTGGATTGGGTTTGGAATAGAATGGAATGTCTCAATGGATCTAGAGATTATCTTGAAGACCGAGACAAACCCTTGAAAAGAATGCGTACCCTCGCCTCGTGAAAGTCTAGGAATTTCGATTGCGTATCGATGAAGAGAGAGCTTTCGAGCAAATACGGAAAAGCGTCCTGGAACACGCGCTGGTGCATGCTGTACTGAGCAGTCCAAAGACTTCTGAATCTGAAACAATACGTGTCAATGTTCGGCCTGTTTTGGTACAAGCCTCGACATTGTTTCTGTTTACGTACCAAACGACGACGCAACATCGCCATGAAAACTTAGCGGCTCAGGAAGCTGCCAAAAAACTAGCTACTCTGGTAAAGTCCAACTTTTGCAATTTGATTCTTCACGAGACGAACGAGCAATTGGAAATCAAACAAAGCAAAAAGGGAAAGTTTTTTGCTTCCTGGACTCGTAAACAACCCACGTTGGAAAAGTCTGCATCTCACGTATCGAAACCGTTAGTCTCTCATAATCGATCCAAGAATCATCTAATACCAGAGGGGACACCATGCCCGTTTCTCATCGAAACAGGAGTCATGAATGAGGCGGGCAAAGTACTCGCGAGCCACTCGAAAAAATTTCGTCAGATCAATCGATTCACCGAATTCATCCTAGATGTCGTGCGAGACCTCAAGCCTAGCTCGAAGATTCGAATCATCGATTTTGGATGTGGCAAAAGTTACCTCACGTTCGCAACCCACTATTTGCTAACGCATTTACTAAAACTCGAATGCGATATCGTGGGTTTGGATCTGCGTTCCGATGTTATCGCCACGTGTTCGAGCATCGTAGACAAATTGCAATTGAATGGTATTCGATTTCAAATAGGCGACATCGAGCACTTTCAATCGACGGATCCTGTCGACATGGTCATATCACTCCATGCGTGCAATATTGCGACGGACAGTGCGTTGCTGAAAGCCATTCAATGGAAGAGCCAAGCGATTTTAGCTGTACCTTGCTGCCAACACGAACTGAATAGCCAACTCGAAAAAGGCTCCGTGCCTGTTTTGGCTTCGTATGGAATCCTCAAAGAACGCATGGCTGCACTGGCTACAGACGGAATGAGAGCCAAACTTTTGGAAGCAGTTGGCTATAGAACCCAAATGCTCGAGTTTATCGAAACCGAACACACACCAAAGAACTTGTTGATCCGAGCGGTACTACCAACATCGGAAGCTGTCGGCTCCAAGGCGAAGCAGCTTGCAGCTTTGCAAGAAGTGCTCTCCATGCGAGGAGACTGGGGAATCCAGCCATTGTTTTTGGAAAGGCGATTGCTGGAGTTCGAGATACTTCCTAGCTAGTGGCCCATAACGCAATTTGGTGACGACTATGAATCACGATAGCAGTCGTTGGATCAGTGGTATCAGTTGCGATTGTGCGCGTTGCGACCAATCGAGAACTTCGCTGTGTTCGGTTTTCGTCGGCGCATCGGGCTTGGCAACATTCGTAACAATCGAAAAGGCGAGAGTGCGCATCCCAAGCTGGTTGGCAAGTGTGACTTCCGGGACCGTGCTCATGCCGACCATGTCCGCTCCGAGTTTCGCAAACATGCGATATTCGGCTCGAGTCTCATATGTTGGACCTAGCGTGGCGAGATAGGTGCCGGTTGCCAATGCGAATCCAAGCTCGATCGCGATCGCCTGCGCTTGGGCGATCAACTGAGAGTCGTAGGGATTCGAATGGCGATGGAGTTGGCCAGACTCCAAACTGTCGCGTTGCCATTCTTCAGCGCGGAACGGGGACATCTGCATGCGGTCGATATGGTTGTCAATCGCGACCACTTGTCCGCTGACAAATCGAGGATTGATACCGCCGGAGGCATTCGAAACGAGAAGCGTCTTGCAACCGAGCGCGTGCAAGCATCGCAGCGGGAATGTGGCTTGCTGCGGAGACCAGCCCTCATAGAGATGAGCGCGACCTGCTAATGCGGCAACGGGTCTATTGCCGATTCTTCCCAAGACCAAATTTCCGGCATGGCCAGCGACATGCGAGGTCGGAAAGTTCGGGATACTGGCGTAGGGCAAGACCGTAGCATCCTCGATTTTGTCTGCCAGAGCCCCCAATCCGCTGCCCAAAATGAGGGCGGTTTCCGGGACGAAACCGGGTCGACGCTCCAGAATTTGCGAAGCGGAATGTGAAACAGCGTCGGCCGAAAAAGGCTTTTGTGGGGATTTCACGTAGTTTCTTCGGAAAAGGGGGCAAACCCAGTCGCGTCTGACCGATGCTAGACGTCGTTTTGGGGTTGTGAAAAGGTAGGACTTTACCATACTTTTCGCACCAATTCATGAAATTAGGTTGAGCCAACCTCGCCACGTTAGCGAGAGCACGCGGCCACGGGTAACCAGTGGCCGTTTGATTTTTCGGTGAGAGAGATTTTTGCAAAAGTTCTTTTTGCAAAATCTGCATCGCACAAATCACTGGACTCGACCGCCCGTAGACCTTTTGTCGTGGCGAGCATAGCTCGGCACAGGAGACGAAAAGATGGCACGTTACACAGGGCCTAAAGCCCGTATTAATCGACGCTTCGGCGCTCAGCTTTACGAGAGCGCAGGTTGCATGCGAGCTTACGAGAAGAGAAGCGAACAACCACCAGGGATGCACCCGAAAGCACGCCGTACCAGTAACTACGGTACCGCGTTGTCCGAAAAGCAAAAGATCAAGTACTACTATGGCCTCGGCGAGCGACAACTACGTCGGTACTTCGATGATGCAGTACGCAAAAAGGGGAATACGGGTGAGACACTGCTTTTGATTTGCGAGCGTCGACTCGACAATATCATCCGCCGTGTTGGATTGGCAAAGACTCGTCCACAAGCGCGTCAAGGAATCGTACACGGTCACTTTAAGATCAATGGCGTGAAGGTGTCTAGCCCTTCGTACATGTTGCGTCCTGGAGACGTTATCGAAATCCGCGCAAACGAAGCGATTCGCAATTTGTATCGCGGAATTATCGCCAACAACTCGCCAGTCCCATTAGACTGGGTATCGCTCGATAGCGAAGGTTTGAAAGCTACGGTTTTAGGCCAACCTGGTCCGAGTGATATCTCGTTGCCAGTAAATGCTAACATCGTGGTAGAATTCTTGTCTCGATAGTCGAACTCGAGGTAGACAATCTCGAAGCAGACCAGCGGGGCGTCGTGTTTCCTTTGATTTAGTGGATTGTTGCACATGCACGCACCTGTGGTTGTTTTAGGTGGTGGACCTGGTGGATATGCAGCGGCCTTCTTGGCCGCTGACGAAGGCCTAGAAGTCATCCTTGTTGAAGCGGAGTCTCGTCTCGGCGGGACTTGCTTGCTGCGAGGATGCATCCCCTCGAAAGCTCTTTTGCATGTCGCAAAAGTTATTAGCGAAGTACACGAATTGACCGACGAATGGGGCGTGGAATACAACGCTCCGAAAATCGATATCGATAAAGTTCGAGCTCGCAAAGACAAGGTGATTGAAACCTTGACCGGCGGGCTTGGCCAACTGTCGAAGCGTCGCAATGTCAAGGTGATCAAGGCACGTGGCAAGTTTGAGAACTCCACCACGCTGCTATTGGAGGGTGATGATCCTTCGATTCCCGAAGGCGGGAAGATTACGTTCGACTATTGTGTTGTGGCCACAGGTAGCGTCCCTGCAATGCCCCCTTCTTTCAACATCGGTTCCTCGCGAGTCATGGACTCGACAGGCGCTCTTTTGCTGCAAGATATTCCACAAAAGCTATTGGTGATCGGCGGCGGCTACATCGGCTTAGAGATGGGGACGGTTTATGCTCATCTCGGATCCAAAGTTTCCGTCGTGGAGATGACGGAAGGGTTGTTGCCAGGCGCGGATCGCGATCTGGTCAAACCTCTCCACAACCGATTGAAGAAGCTTTTCGAAGATCGCATTTACCTGAATACAAAAGTGGGATCGATTGCAGAAATCGATAACCAAATCGAAGTCACCTTTGAAGGCCCCGGCAAGTTTGGCCACGAGCGCTTCGATAGAGTGCTGGTCAGTGTTGGGCGACGACCTGTAACGCAAGGTTTGGGGCTGGAGAATACTGCAGCACAAGTGAACCAACGCGGCTTCGTTGTCTGCGACAAGCAACAGCGTACGACAGATCCGCACATCTTTGCGATTGGCGATGTCGCGGGTGATCCAATGTTGGCTCACAAAGCGAGTCACGAAGCGAAGGTCGCGATCGAAGTCATTTTGGGCCGCAATGTAACGTTTGATAAAGCGGCTATACCAGCGGTCGTATTCACCGATCCTGAAATCGCTTGGGCAGGTTTGACAGACGATCAAGCGAAGAAAGAAAATCGAAACGTAAATGTCGAAGTTTATCCTTGGGCCGCGAGCGGTCGCGCCCAAGCTCTTGGTCGCACCGAAGGCTTTACGAAGTGGCTTGTCGATCCAGAAACGCATCGTGTTCTGGGATGTGGAATTGTGGGACCGGGCGCTGGCGAACTGATTGCAGAAGCGGTCTTAGCGATCGAGATGGGTTGCGAAGTTCGCGACATCACCGAATCGATTCACCCGCACCCAACGTTGAGCGAGACATTGATGAACGCCGGCGAAGTGCACTTCGGAACCGCGACCGAAATCTATAAACCCAAGAAGCACTAAAGTCGTGGTTCGCTCCGCGAACCAAACTCTGCTCTCCAACCTGAAGACCACAATACGCGTCCCGCAGTCCGGCATCATTCGCTATGTCACAAACCCTCATTGAGTCGACGGATCGTTTAGATGTGATCGTCGTAGGAGCCCATCCGGACGATGTAGAGATCGCGTGTGGCGGCACGATCGCATCGATGGTCGCGGCAGGTTACAAGGTTGGGATCATCGACTTGACGGATGGTGAGCCTACACCCAACAGCCCAGGACCGGAGGTGCGATTAGCCGAAGCAAAGGCTGCGGGCGAGATATTGGGGGTTCAGGTTCGCAAGGTTTTACCGTTAACGAATCGTCGATTGATGGATGGCTTTGATGAGAGAGTGCTTTTGGCCCGCGAGTTCCGCCGTTATCGACCTCGGATGGTGATTGGTTTTGGGAACAAAACGCCGCTTGCGTCTCCGGATCATTATCAAGCGATGCAGATAACGGATGCTGCGATATTCTATTCGCGGTTGACCAAGTGGGAGGAGCATTTCGAAGGGTTGCCGGTCCACACGATCGAGAAGCAGCTCTATTTTCGGCTCCAGTTTGAGCCATCGCCGATCGTCGGTTTTGACAATCAGATCACGGTGGATATTTCGCAGACGCTACAGAAAAAAATCGAGAGCATAGCCTGTTACAAGACACAATTCCCTCCAGCCAAGGCGTACATATTTGACCGGGTTCGAGGTTTAGCCATCGCGGCGGGTGCAGCGATTGGTGCATCGGCAGGGGAGGTGTTTTGCTCGGTGCGACCGTTGAGCACGGCAGACTTGTGCAAGAGCATGGGTTTGGCTTGACAGTTGTCGGGTCAGCCTTTAAGTTTTTGATTATGTTTGGTTGAAGTTCCAGCCTTTGGTGTGTGAAACAGATCAAACATCACCCGGGGGTATAGCTCAGTTGGGAGAGCGCTTGCATGGCATGCAAGAGGTCATGGGTTCAAGTCCCTTTACCTCCACTGTTAAAAAACCAGCCGAATCATTGATAGAAGTTACTTCCAAGTGTTTTGGAATGCGGCGTTACCTCAGGAGCCAAAAAGGTACGTACCTTTTTGCAGTCTCAATAAGGAGCGTTAAAGATGCCGCGTCTTACCCAAAAGGTACCCGCATACCGAAAACATGCGAAGGGCCAAGCTATCGTTGTCTTGAATTACAAGACTCATTATTTGGGTGCCTATGGGTCGAAAGCGTCCAGGATGCTTTACGATCGATTAATAGCAGAATGGCTTGCCAGCGATCGCAGGCCAAAAGCTGAGGAATCTCAGTCCCTTACCCTGTCTGAAGTCATCCTAGCCTACTGGAAACACTGCAAAAGGCACTATCGGATGCCGAACGGAAAGCCAAGCAGTACACAGGACAATATCAAGTACCTGTTGAAGCCTTTGCGGAAACTGTACGGCGATATTTCCGTTGACGATTTTGGGCCGTTGGCGTTCAAAACTGCCATCAAATCTTTCATCGTCGGCAAATCTAGGCGCACGGGCAATATGTTCATCTCCCGCATTAAAGCCATGTTCAATTGGGCAGTGAGCGAAGAGTTGATTGAGACAGAAGTTGCCTACCGCATATCAACCGTGAAAGGTTTAGAAAAAGGACGATCGGAAGCGAAGGAACCCGCACCTATCGAGGCCGTTGCAGATGCAGTGGTCGATGCCACTATCAAAGAGTTGCCAACGATGGTGGCGGACATGGTTCACGTTCAGCGATTGATCGGAGCCAGGCCAGCGGAAATCGTGTCAATCCGTGGATCGGAAATCGATCGGAGCCAAGATACTTGGTTCTTTACTCCGACAATGCACAAGACGAGCCACAAAGGTAAGTTGCGGTCCATGGCGATCGGTCCCAAAGCAAAGGCTATTTTGCAAAAGTACGTCGATGCCGAGCCAGTGGGTTATCTTTTCAAGCCTGCAAACTCGGAAATCGATCGTCGGGCAGAGGTCCACAGTGAACGCAAAGTCCCACTCAACTATGGCAATGCGCCAGGCAGGAAGTGGAGAGCGAAAGGCGAACGTAAACGCACGAGGAAATACAGCGATCACTATGAGGTTGCAGCCTACCGACGAGCGATCGCACGAGCTGCGAAAAGGGCAAAAGTCGAAAGCTGGGCACCGAATCAACTCCGACATGCCGCAGCGGAGAACATCCAGCAAGCGTTTGGTATTGAGGCAGTAAAGGCGACGTTGGGCCATTCGTCTAAGGCGATGAGTGCACACTATGCCAAGCAGAATCGAGCGTTAAACGCGAAGGTAATGAAGAAAATCGGTTAGTACCAAAACAAGTCGTTGGGAGTAGCTACCCAGGCAATCCATCATTTGAAGTCCCTTAGCTTTGGATGGTGGATTGCAGCGACTTTTAACTAAGGGATCTGTATGAAAAACATCAAACCGCTTGCTGTCAAAATCGCAAGCATGCTGAATAACGGAGTTGAAATGGAATCGGTCTATCCTCTCTTGCGAGAGCTGAATCCATTACAAGAAAAGCTATTCAAAAACCACCCTGGGCCAAAGATAGTTTTCTCTACCGATGGTTGGGGTGACTGGCATTTGTGGACGACAGTACCAGAATGCGACTATACGCACGAAGCAAACTGGAGCGCAGCAAAACGACTACACCCTGCCGACGATGCTGAGATTCGTAAGCACCTAATAACGATTCTGCAAATTTGGATCGATCAAGACGATTTGTATTCTCAACCGATGGCAATACAAGACGTTGCAAAGGAAATGGGTATCAGTGTGAAAACACTTAATCGTTATATCAAAGCTGGCACGGTATCGAGGATCGAAATGAATCGAAACATTATACGCGTCTTGAAAAGCAATCTGACTAAATAGATGAGTTGCGGACAGTTGCGGACAGTACCCCCGCGACTGCCTTCTGTACGTCGGTATCGTCTTATACCCTTGCATGCTGTTCGATCAAATCGCACTTCATCGCAAGGGTTTTTTCATGATTGATGTTACGAACGAAACGCTAATTAAGCCGACAGAAGCAAGCAAGATTGTGTCAAAGCAGAAGGGCGCAAAGGGCAAAAAGTTGAACGTGTCCACTGTCTACCGATGGATGCAAACAGGACTTCGAGGTCATCGATTGGAGTTCATCTGTATAGGTGGCACTAGATTCACATCGCACGAAGCGTTGAATCGATTCTTTCATCGTGTTACCGATGCGACTACAGGTAATGCATCAACTACACAGCGATCCAATGCGAAATCCGCAAAGCAAGCAGCGGATGAGTTAGACAAGATCGGTCTGTAAACGAAAACAGCCGATCGTGACGGATCGGCCATTCTCTTATTTTCCCTGCGAAGGAGTGTATCTATTATGGCGCAAGAAGCCAAAAAAACAAGTCACCGCACCGAACCGCCGTGTTCTTGCGATTCATGCTTGAGAGAAACCGCTAAGGCAGATCGGCAACGAGCGTTGATTCTGGACACGTTGCGAAGATTGGCGTCCGAAGATGAGATGTTATTCGTCGAAAATGAGGTGCGGCGATGACTATCAAGAAACGTGACACCACAACAGCGTCACGAAAAGGACGTCCAAAAGTTGGCAGCCGCGCGATGACACCAGCGGAACGCAAACGTCGGCAACGGCAGAAGGCAAAAGAGGCGAAAGCGTCAGATCCTTCGTGGTTGAGGTTACGAAAAGAAGTTCTAGCGTTGATATTCGAAAAGTATCCCTTTGCGGACATAGAAGAGCTTGCGGCTGCTCTTGAGACTGTCGGCATGGCTATCAGATTCGCCAACATGTTCGAGTGTAGAGACTACAAAGAACGTGCTGCGGATGCCCTGCTGGCTGTCTCTCAACCAGAGGCAATGAAAGAGTTCAGCGTAATCACCCACGAGTTCTTGCCGTACGTTCCTAATCCAGAGTTGAAAGAGAACTATCCACGAGCATACGGAAGAAATCTCATCGATCTTTATTGTGACATCTTCGACAGTCACGAAAGCAATGAGGACACCGATGAGTAGTTATCCCACCGATCGAAAGTCATGTGGCTATTCGATTCGATACATTCGCGCACTTCTCGAAAGTGATGCGATCCGAGACTACGGAACCGAAGCTGTTCTTCTCGCCGTATTCATTGCCAGTCGAGAGGACAGATTGCACTATTCAAAACCGCCTAAGTTCTGGCGAGCTGAACTAATGGACAAGTTCGGCAAAGGTTCGCCAAAGGACTTTTTGCGGATTAGGAACGAAGCTGTTGAAGCTGGACTTCTGTTCCACAAGGAAGGCACTCGAAAAC
>CAIOHR010000246.1 GCA_903858115.1 uncultured Pirellula sp.
ATCACACCGCAGAACGATATTGCCAGAATGTTGATGTTAAATTGATTGTCTGAGCTGAAGGTTTTAGATGCCCAAAATGCGATCCATTGATCATACCAAATTCGGGGAGCGGGAAAAAAAATATAAAGAAATACCAAAAATCCGACAAAGGGCTTGCTCAAACCGCAAAATGCTATCCAACTCGCGAACGCAGACTTCGGCTCAGGAATCGGTTTTGCAGTGATCATGCCTGCCACAGAATCAGATCTCTTCTGGACGAGCGGCTGCGCTTCAATTGAATCTTCAACCTCCAATACAGACGCATAGCTGACTCGTCTGCTTCCCAAAGCATGCTTGAAGGACGTGATGCCAGCCGCTTCTCGCTTCTGTTCCACTATTTCAAGAAACGTTTGCGGTTCGCTCATAATTTTGTCTGAGCTTGCCTGCGCTTGCATTTCGGTCCCGGCCGCCGATTTCTCAACGATAGCAGATAAGGGGGCAGCTCGGAGCGATCGGATCGACCTGCCTCGAGCACTGGGGGCACGTGTGCTCACGTATTCGTCAAAGAGCTTCACTTCATTGGCAACGTCCTGCATGGCAGCATCTTCAAGCGTTTGCCCCCTGGAGCTGTGTTTCACAGGGGCTTCCACGCTGGATATGCTAACCGCTCTTGAGGTTCGGCGGGCCTGATTGCTGCCGTCAAGAGCAGATGATGCAGGGGTGTAGCGAGACGGACGCGTGGCGGACATTTGAGAGTTGACCCATCCTGAAATTTGAACGGGTTCACCTTCAAGGCCTTTCACCGATAAATGTTGAATGGAGGAGCAGCTCCGCACAGAGCGGCTGCTTGCTACAATGACAGTAGCATTCTTGAGCAAACCCTCAATTAGGTTGTCCCAAATAAATTCTTGCGTTGCATCATCCAAGGCGGAAATGGGATTATCGAGCAGGTAGATATCAGCGCGTCGGTAGGCGGCCCTGGCAAGTGCAACTCGTTGCCTCTGACCTCCAGAAAGGCTGATACCCTTCTCGGCAACAGGGCTCTGGTCTCCAAGTGGCATGACAGAAAGGTCTTGAGTAAGTGCGCATGCATGAAGAATCTCCTTGTAGCGTTTTTCATCGAAAGGCTCGCTGCTGACGATGTTGTCTTGAATGGTGGTTTGGCACATCCAAGGACTTTGAGGAGCGTAGCTGACGCTGCCTCCGACGCGGACAGACGCTGTAGAAGGTATCGAGTAATGACCGGCCAGGGTCTTGATCATGGTGCTCTTGTAGGATTTCACAGGGCCTTGGAAAATGACCAAGCTTCCGGGCTGGATGTGCAAGCTTTTGAGAACACTGCCCTCAGGACCTACCGGCAAATTGTTCACTTCTACAGCGCCTGGCACGCTGGCAGCGCTTCGGGTGTCTTCGTGAACATCCTTGTTGAAGTACTCTCTCACGCGAGCATACGAATTGTTGGCGGACGAAATTGCGCGCAAACTGGCGGGGAGGTTAAGAAGGGGGTATCGAAACGTGTTCAAAAGGGACAGGAGAGTGGATGTATTTGTCGGCGTCGACATGGACCCAGTTGTGTAAAAAATGACCAGGAACAAAATGAGCGAGGTAATGCAAGGAAAACAAACAACTGTGGTGACGTTCAAAGCCTTGAGTATGAGGATTTTGTTCTGGATGGGAATGAGAGCATCCGTCAAAGTGTTCAACCTGTTCAAAAAGAAACGGTCCCAGCCGTAAAACCTGAAGGGGCGGATGTTGGCAAGAACCTCGTAAAACAGAGACACCTGCTTGTCCTGCACCACGCTCAATTCCTGTTTCAGTGCTGTCATGTATAACGACATAGAAAACAGCGCAATGAAGCCTCCAATGAGAAGGCCGGCAGTGATTCCGCCGGAAATTGAACCGGAACGCCAGATGACAAGGGCAACAATGACGATGCCTTCGGAGATGGCGGCTGGAAGTTGCCACACGCATTTCGCACCTTCGCAAATGTTGTGTGCGTCTTGGGACGCGAGCACCAGTGCCAACGATTTGTCGGCAGAGGATGTAGAGCCACGAAGTAAAGCGTGCTCAGCAACACGGGCAGACAAGCGAGACTTGATGTTGGCACCCATTTGACCAACCCAGAG
Organism: uncultured Pirellula sp.; assembly: GCA_903858115.1. Lineage (GTDB taxonomy): Bacteria > Planctomycetota > Planctomycetia > Pirellulales > Pirellulaceae > JBKCUI01. The sequence goes on from CAIOHR010000246.1 coordinate 2,106, forward strand.
ATTCTTCAATTGGTACGTGATCGCAATGGCGGTTATGGTGCCGAGGTAGCCAAAGCAGAGCTCGAGGCCGCGTTGCTGATTAAAAGTTTTTGAATTTCTGTTCGCAGTCATCTCGTTGACGAAGTAATATGCGGCGAGAATGGTGCATGAGCTCCATG
>CAIOHR010000247.1 GCA_903858115.1 uncultured Pirellula sp.
GAACTTTTGACGAGCCCGTTCCAACTAGCGTCGAGGAATGGATCGTTGAACAACAACGAGATCCCGAGTTCCTGAAGTCACTTGACGATCTCCCGCACGTCGCTTGTCGTGATGGCCTATACTTGCACGCCCCGGACAATGCCTCTCCACGAATCTGGGTACCTCCCCAGACCCGGGAGGCGCTCATCCGATTTACGCATCACCGCATGTTCCACCTGGGACACGCAAAAGTCGCCGAAAGATTGCTTCGCAGCTACTTTTGGATACGCTTAAGGGGCGACACTCGTCGCATCCTCACCGATTGCCCTGAATGCGAAGTGGAGAAGGCTCGACAAAATCAAGCCCACGGCCTTTTTCGCGCTCGCCCACACGACGCCCCTCGAAGCCGCTTCGCGATGGACTTTCAGGGTCAAGGAAAAGCAACGACCGGGGAATGCGAAGCTCTAGGAATTATTGATGCTTGCACCCGCTACGTCACCGTCATCCCACTCCCAAGTCGCCAAGTCCAAGTGTTTCTCCAGCCATTCATGGACCAAATTGTCTTCCGACATGGCCCCCCTGAAATCTTACACTGCGACGAAGCACCAGAGTTCATGTCTGAACTCTTAAAAGAACTTGCAAACATCACCGAAACCCTGATCACGACCACCATGGGTCATAACGCTCGCAGCAATGGCATCATTGAAGTTTTCTGGCGTTTCTGGAATCGATGCATGAGGATATTGCCAGATGACCAGTACGTCAAGTGGCCAAGTTTCGCAGCCCGCATCACCTTCGCCTATAATACGGCACCCCACCAAAGTCTTGGGGGGATCTCCCCGTATGAACTCTATCACGGCATCGCTGCCCGTGACACGTTCTCGGCCATTCTTAACGAGACCACGGAAGATTTAATCCAACTTCCGAACGAAGCTGGAGATATGGAAAACGCTCGCCTCCTGGCTATAGCCGTCCGAACTTCCACCACCGCTTTCGTCCAGTTGGCTCGCAACCACGATCAGTACCTTAAAGATGAGACTGCAGCAACGCTCAACCAAAAGGGGTTCCCACGCTCATTCATTGTCGGTGATCAAGTCAAAGCTCGCTTTCCCCCGACTCAAGCTGACCTTGAAGCCACCGGTCGCCGCAGCAACCATGTTTCCGCATGGCGAGGCCCGTGCCGAATATTGGACCGTCTGTCCTCTACAACGTACAAGCTTCTTCACCTCGACACGAACCGCGAATTCGAGCGTTCAATCTCCAATCTCTTACCATGGAGGGCTGTCAGTAATAAAAGGGCTAAAAATGCCAACTACGTCGACAAAACTAGTGCCCCCTTCACTGCCAACGAGTTCATAGCTGTTCGAGATGAACCCGGTGGATGGTTCTTTATCGCAAAGATTTCCGCCGTCACCACGTCAAGTATTGTTGTGCATTATTTCGGAACGCGCTCTGCAAACCTAATCCTGGCATCGTTTTATCCCGGATGGCATTTGAGCACCCAAAATCATATTCAGTTAGCACTCACGGCTCCAGAACACCATATTCGTTACACGGGTATCATCGAGTTATCCGCAATCAACAGTCTCCTCGTCGCCCGCAAACTTGCGTTCACTTCGGCGTACCGCCTCACAAGCAAATCCCGTCGTTTATTAATGCCCGTTCGCGACGAGTTATTCATCTTCGAATAGAAATTCGACTTACCCAGAAAGACTAAGCCACCGTACCGCGACGTCACGTATCATCACGCAGAATGCAGAGAGCATGTTGCTACTGCCCGAAATCGTCACTTCATTCATCGAGGCCGAACTTTCTTCCGCAATAAGTCATAAGTAGATTTTTTTTTTCCCGTTTATACCATATTGTCTTAGAAAGATGGGGGGATGTTAACGCATTCTCTATGCATACCGTACA
>CAIOHR010000248.1 GCA_903858115.1 uncultured Pirellula sp.
CGCACGCGATATGGATGCTGGGATCGGTGGCGCGTTCCGAATCCTAAAAAGTTCCATCGAAGGCGTGGCAATTGCTATCGGCGAATCGCTCGACCTTTCGGTAACCAAGATGATGAACGCAATCTCTCGGGCTCTTTCCGGCCTGATTGAATGGATTGGCAAGAACCAGGAAGTGGTCAAGAAGGTCGCTCTCATAGTTGTCGGTGTCGTTGCTGTCGGCGCGGCTTTCATAGGTATCGGTAGCGCTGCTGGCGTGGCTGCGTTTGCTGTTGGTGGCCTAGCTTCGATGTTCTCACTGGTGGGAACCGCGATCGGTGTCCTGGTGACCATGATCGGCGCGCTGTTCACACCTATCGGACTAGTTGTGGCTGCGGTTGCCGCACTGGGTGCCTACTTCATCTACTCGTCCGGCATTGCTGGCGAAGCCATCGAGTACTTGAAAGGTGTCTTCGAAACTCTGAAAGCCGACACGATCAAGGCCTTTGGCGCGATCGCAAATGCGCTGGCGGCCGGCGACATCACCGCAGCCGCTAATGTCCTGTGGACCTATCTCAAGCTCCAGTGGATCAAAGGCACAACCTATCTCAAAGGAGTATGGGCCGATTTCACCAGTTACCTGTCCGATGTTTGGGGCGACACCGCTTATGCGATTGGCGATGTGCTGATTAGTGCCCTATCAGGACTTGCAAGCGTATGGAATGCGACGCTCGGTTTTATGGCAGATGGTTGGACAATCCTCACGACCTCGGTACAGAAAGGGTGGAACTCGACAATCGGATTTCTGAAAAAGGGATTCATTCGATTGCGTGAGCTGGTGGATATAGCCGGCGATGTTTCTGTGCAGATTGGTGGCGTGCTCATCAATGCGCTTGCAGGCGTAGAGACCGCTTGGGTCGAAACCATCGACTATCTCGCTGACACTTGGTCGGTGTTCGTCGCGCAAGTCAAATCGATGTGGAACTCGACCGTCGGCTTTCTGCGCAAGGCCTGGATCAAGCTGAAGTCGCTATTCGATGACGATGTGAATGTCGAAGTTGAAATGGCCAAGATCGACAAGGAGATTCGAACAGCCGACGAAGCTGAAGAAAATAAGAAGCAGCAAGCCATCGCCGATCGCATGAAGCGGCGCGACGCACGCAAGCAACAGATCGAATCCAACCGTGTGCAAATGCAGGAAGGAATCAAGCAGCAGCTTGAGGAACGTCGCAAGGCCCGCGTTGGTCGTGACATTGATGGCGAGATGGCGGTCATCGATCAGGAGACCGAAGCCAAGAACCAAAACGTTGATGCGTCCAAAGAAGAGCAGTTCAAGCAAAACGAAGCGGCGGGTCTCACGCGACAAAAGACTATCGATGACACCACCGCTGGCGTTCAAAAGACTCTTGATCAAATGCGTGAGGAAGCTCGCATTGCTCGCGAAGCCGGTCGCCAGTCGCCAGAAGATCGTGCCAAGGAGCGTGACCAGCAAGTAGCCGAAGCTCAAGCGGAGTTCGATGCGGCTGTAGAAACAGCCAACGCAGCCAAGCCCCAAGAACCAGCTCCCGCTAAAGAACCTGGTCCTCCGCTTCCCGATATGCCAGCTCCTCCGAAGCCCGGCGCTCTGAAGGTTCCCAAGGTTGAAGTGGATGGCATCAAGGATCCAAAACTGAAGCCGCCCAAGAAGAAGGATCTTAAGCTTGGTCTGGATCGGTCAGCTAAAGATTCAATGGATCGATTCTCCGATGGCCCCGAGGAACCGACTGAAAAAACAGAAGCGGCTGGAAACTTCGATAGTCGTGGACTCGGTCTTGGTAGTGGTGCATCGCTCATTCCCGTGATCGAGCGTCCTGATCAAAAGGACAAGGTCGATCCGGATGGCGTCGATGCTGACGTGAATGCCGGTGCTGACG
>CAIOHR010000249.1 GCA_903858115.1 uncultured Pirellula sp.
AGCGTCAGCCAGTCTTCCCACCCATGGTGCGAGAGATTGACTGGGGATGCCTCATCGTCGAAAGCCTTCGCCAGTTCCTCTGCCGTCACCAAATCCTGGCGCTCCTGCGCGGTCATTGATACCCTCCCCCGTCATTCCGCCATCTCCGACGTCAGCGCGGGAGATGGCGGAATCTGAGACGTTATTGCATCGCCTTGATCGCTTCCCAGTCGGCCTTGTCGTAACCGAAATCCTCGAACTTCGTTTTCTCCAGCACGGCTTTCTCAAAGTCGGACTTGTCGACTTCGGTGACCGTCACGCCTTTGTCCTTGAACACCTGCACGAGTTCCTTCTCACGGGCGACGATTTTTTCGGTCGCTCGCGCCGCCGCCTCCTGCATGACCTCAGTGAAGATATTCTTGTCTTCATCCGAAAGACTGGCCCAGCGGGTCTTGGAGACGATGGTATTCAGGTGGTCGACGATGTGACCGGTGAGCACGATGTTCTTCTGAACCTCGAAAAACTTCTTGGCCTCGATCGTCGTCAACGGATTTTCCTGTGCTTCGACGGTCCCATTCTGTAGCGCGAGATAGACCTCAGCGAAGGCGATCGGCGTGGTGTTTGCCCCACATGCGCGCGGCATGGCCAGATAGGCTGGGACATCCGGTACGCGGATTTTCGATCCCTGCATATCGGCGCATTTGGCGATCGGCCGGTTCGACGTCGTGTGACGCGTGCCGTAGTAGGTGGTCGCTACAATTTGGTTTCCCGTCTTGTCGGCGTAACCCTTTGTAAGTTTCTTGTAAGTATCGCTCTTGGCATAATTCAGCAGGTGATCTGCATCCCGGAAGATGTACGGAAAGTAGGTCACCCCGATTGGCGCATATTCCTTTGCAGCAAAGCTCGAGCCCGAGATGATGATGTCGACGGTCCCAAGCTTAAGCCCTTGATTGATGTCGGACTCCTTGCCGAGCTGCGAGGCGGGAAAGACCTCAACCTTGTAGCGGCCGCCGGTGCGTTTGGCGATCTCCTCGCCGGCCCATACCGATTCGGTATGGAAGGGTTCGGTGATCTCATAGACATGGGCCCACTTGAGAACCTCTTCGGCGTGCGCCGTTCTGGCCATCAAAAGGCAGGCTGCCGCTGCCAATATCGAATTTCCGACCTGGCGTCGTGTTATCATTTTCTCCTCCCTAGCTATGGTTGACGTCTACTCTGAATCGATCGTCACTACTTTTGAAATAGTTTGGTCTGAGTTCCACCATCGCAGGCAGATGGGATAATGTTCATGCTGATAGGCGGCGAACTCTGCGGTACCCACACATACAAGCTCAAATGGCGAGCGAGGGCACGACCGATTTCACCTTCGGATATCTGCCCGCCAGGTTCCAGATCTCCACAGATGTGGCGTTCGCGCAATAACCGACAGAGCCGGGGCCCAACAGACTCACTCTGATCAATGGTCCAAACGATACGGGCGGCAAATTTCAACCGTTCCTCCAAGGATTGAAGCCAAGCTATATGTACTATCATGTTAGTCAACAGGCAAAGCCGATATCTCTGTTAAGAGCCGGGAATCCCGGAGCGGTTCTCCGAAATAGTAACTCTCGTGAACAGCACGTCGAGCTTGGTGGTCAACGACAAGCGAGCGAAGACATTGTCAGCATAGCGCCTTCTGTGGAGGTCCGGATCCATGGCTCTACTCCATCAGACAGGGTCGGATCCCGACGCACGGGGGCATCCCCCATCGGCGATCCGCGGCAAAACCCATTCGAAGGGCCCAAGCGCGAACCGTGTTCGCCAGATCGAAAGGGGCAGGATCAGTCCTGCCCACAATCTCCGCCTCCTCCTAAACTGCCTGTCCCAAGCACAAACCATCTTGTTTTGCACTTCTCCTCGAACAATAATGCGTAGGTCACTAGTGTCCGGTTAAAAGCCGAATAAATTCGATTTCTTGTCGTTGGTGGGTTGCGCCATTCCGCGATCTTCTGGCCGGAAAGCCCATAAAATGGGCGTTTTCTCGAACACCGACACTGACAGGATCTGTAGCAATGTGTAGAGCGTTGCGTCGAGTTTCAGCTCTTTCTTGATGATGGCAATCAGCACGTAGGTCGATACAGCGCACCAGATTTGCGTCTTGACCGCATTCTCGCTCGTACCAAGGAACCGCTTGATTCTGAGGTGCTGTTTGATCCATTTGAAGAACAGCTTGACTTGCCAGCGGTTCTTGTACAAGGCAGCGATCGTCAGTGCCGGGAGCATTGTGTTGTTGGTCAGGAACACCAACGTCTTGCCGGTCTCGGGATCCTTGAAGCGAATGCGCCGCAGGAGTTCGGGATAGTCCTTGGCAATGTAGAAGCCGTTCATGGCGATGCTCTGATCGCAGATGACGCCCGTGTCCCGTTGTGTAGGCGCGGAATAGACCCGGCGCGCGTCCATTCCACGCTTGGTGCGCGTGACAAAGAACGCGCCCGCCTGGTGCATGTTGTAGAGCCGGGAAAAGTCCAGATAGCCCCGGTCCATGACGTAGAAGGCTCCAGCCTCGACGGGCAGTATGTCGAGTACATTGACCTC
>CAIOHR010000250.1 GCA_903858115.1 uncultured Pirellula sp.
ATCTGGAACACCGATGCGCCGCAGGTCGGGCCGCCGCTTCGTGTGTTCGACGGGCCGGAAGTGAAGACCCCGCTGAGCTTTGCGTTCACAACAAATGTCATGTCCGCCAAAGAGTTTGTTTACGCTGCGCCAGTTGATTCGCGACAAGCCACTTCGGAGAAGCTGGCGTTTTTTGAATCGAAGATTCGACCACTGCTCCATGCACGCTGCATGGAGTGTCACGGGGCCGAGGTTCAAGAAGGGAAGCTGCGTCTCGACTCGCGGCATGGCTGGGAGAAAGGGGGCGCGTCGGGCACAGCGCTCGCGCCAGGAAAGCCAGAAGCCAGCTTGTTGATCAAGGCGGTGCAATACACCGACAAGGATCTGCAAATGCCACCCGAGAAATCGCTTTCGGCCGACGAGATCGCGCTGCTGGTCGAGTGGGTGCAGCAAGGAGCGATTGATCCCCGGCTCGATGTGGGAGCCGCCACTCAGCCGGAGACCGATGATTGGGCCGCCGAGTTTCAGAAACGACTCGACTGGTGGAGCCTCAAACCGCTCGCAAGCCCCGAGCTTCCAGTGGTGACCGATATTCGCTGGTCACAGAATCCGGTCGATCGATTCATTCGCAACGGGTTGGAGGCAGCGAACTTAAGGCCCGCTCCGGTCGCCGATCAGGAAGTCTTGCTGCGTCGCCTCTCGTTCGTGTTGACGGGACTACCACCGACTCCAGCCACGCGAGAAAGGTTCCTGAAGCAGTGCCAGAGCGATGCGACCGAAGCCTACAAAAGTATGGTCGATGAACTGCTCGACTCGCCGCAATTCGGGGAAAGATTCGCTCGGCACTGGATGGACGCCGTGCGATACACCGACACCTACGGCTACGAGTGGGACATTCCCGCGAAGGGTTCCTTCGAGTATCGAGACTATCTGATCCGGGCGTTCAATGGCGATGTTGGTTTCGACACGTTCTTGCGTGAGCAGCTTGCAGGCGACCTGGTGAGTCCGCCCCGCGTGAACACTGAACTCGGGACTAACGAGAGCATTATCGGTCCCATGTTCTACCACATGGGCGAACACCGCCACGGGTCGAGCCTGGCATACAACGGCGTCCATCAGGAGATGGTCGCCAACAAGATTGACGCCTTCTCCAAGGTCTTCCTGGCCACAACCGTGGCCTGCGCCAAGTGCCACAACCACAAACTCGAAGCGGTCTCACAGCGCGATTATTACGCGATCGGGGCGATGTTCATCACGCCACGTTGGGCCAGTCGGCCCGCCGATGCGCCAACGAAGAATGACGCAGTGATTGCTCGGCTTAAGAAGCTGCGCGAACGGATCGGCGAGGAGATTGCTAAACAATGGAGCACCGTCGAGCTTCAGCCGATGGGCTGGCAAGCTCCATTACAAGTTCCTGATTTGGCACAGCCTCCGCTCGACGACATCGCGTATCCGATGTTCAAGCTGCTAAAGGCCGAAGGGGAGATCGAGGCTGCATGGACGGCTCTGGCCACCGAGTGGGCGACGACGCGAGCGGCACGGTTGAAGGCCAACGAGGCATTTCAAACTCTGGCCGATTTTTCCCAGCCGGTGTTACCGGCCGGATGGGTCAGCGACGGCGAAGGAATGACTCATGGCTGGGTCGATGATGCGACGCCTTTGATTGCACTCGATGGTGATCAAGTGATTGCGAGGCTACTGCCGCGCGGCTATCACACGCATGCATTGTCATCCAAGCTGCCGGGCGCGTTGCGGATGCCTCCTCAACATCTTGTGCCGGGTCAGTTTGTCAGCCTCAACTTGGCTGGCGGCGAGTTTGGTGGCTGGCTGCAGATGGATGAGAACTCGTTTCTAAACGAAGGGGTCGGAGTTCTGAATCAGGTCGAACCAACATGGCGAGGGTTTGGCGACACGGCCATGAAGGGTGGTGTCACCAAAGTCACCCTCGACTTCGTAACGTCATCGCTCAATCCCAATTTTCCCGCCCGAGTCGGTATCGTTCCTGGGCTTCCGAACAACGATCACGGCTACGACAAGCGAAGCTGGATCAGCATCACGGGGATCGCCACGCATGACGTGGGTGGTGCTCCGCAGTCGACGCTCGACCCGTTTGAGTCGCTCTATGAAGGCCCGGCCCCCAAGTCGCGCGACGAAGCTTTGAAACGCGTCACTGCGTGGCTTTCGGGGACGATTCATCGCTGGTGCCAAGGCGAGCATCGAGCGGGTGACCGACAGGTTTTGAACTGGCTGATTATGAACAAGTTGTTGCTCAATCAAGCGACTGCTGAGAGTCCGCTGGCCGCCTTGTTGGCAGAGTATCGGCAAGTCGAACAGGGGATCGCCTTCCCTCGTTCGGTCAACAGCATGGATGAAAGAGAATTCGCCAAGTCAGGGCTGCACCTGAACATCCGAGGCAACTATGACGCACTTGGCGACCTGGTGATGCCCGATTCGCTCCAGATGTTTGCTGGGCGAAACACCGTATCGCAAAGCTCCGGCAGCGGACGACTGGAACTCGCCGAGTCTTTGTTGCACCCCGAACATCCCCTGACATCGCGGGTCTATGTCAATCGCGTCTGGCAGTGGGTGTTCGGGGCGGGACTCGTTTCTACACCTGACGACTTCGGACGTCTCGGCGACAGACCCTCGCATCCCGAACTGCTCGACTGGCTGGCCCGCGACTTCATGAAACATAGGTGGTCCACCAAGCAACTGGTAAGGCAACTTGTGCTCAGCGAAACCTTCAAGCAATCTGGAAACGTCAGTGAGGCGGCCCGGCAAGCGGACCCAGATAACCGCCTGCGCCACCACTATCCGACGCGGCGGATGGAAGCCGAAGAGATTCGTGATGCCTTGCTGGCCGTCTCAGGGCGGCTGGATCGTCAACTCTATGGCCGGCCGATCAACCCATCTCGACCGGTCGAGGACGCCGCCAAGCGACTCTTCTCCGGGCCACTCGACGGAAACGGGCGACGTTCGCTCTATCTGACGATGTCGATCATGGCTCCGCCGAAATTCCTGATGACGTTCGACCTGCCTGACTTGCGGCTGCCCAGCGGCAAACGCAGTGTCACCAGCGTGCCAACGCAGGCTCTCGCGTTGCTCAACGATCCGCTAGTCAGTCAGTTGGCACGGCATTGGGCGACCGCTTTGGTCAAAATGCCGCATACCTGCCCCGAGGAACGTATCGACAGCATGTTCGTCGCCGCTTTAGGGCGTACGCCTCGCGAGGCGGAACGCCATGGCTGGCTTCAGTTGCTGCAACAGGTCGCCACCTCAACGGATGTCATGGCCGACGAATCGGCTTGGACGCAACTCGCGCACACGTTCTTCAACGCCCAGGAATTCATCCACTACCGCTAACATATCCTTCAACGGTACACCATCATGAATCACCGAACATCCCAGTGCCCAGGTCGCATCCCTTCGTCGAGTACAAGGCGCGGATTTTTACAGCATGCCTCCGCCGGTTTCGGCTGGCTTGCGCTGCAAAGCCTATTTTCGCGCACTGCGGTGGCTGATGCGCCACTGCCCGCCAAGGCCAAGAACATCATCTTTTGCTTTATGGATGGAGGCCCCAGCCACGTCGATACGTTCGACTACAAGCCGATGCTCAAGAAGCATCAGGGGCAGCCGATCGGCTCGAAGTGGATCAACAAGAAATCCGATAACGGAGCCGGCCGAGTATGGTTGGGGTGCCCTTGGGAATTCAAGCAGCGCGGCGAGAGCGGACTGTGGGTGAGCGATTTGTTTCCGCATCTGGCCAACGTGGCTGATCATCTTTGCGTGGTGCGGTCGATGGTGGGTGAACTGCCGCTGCACGGGCAATCGAACCTGCTCCTGCATACAGGCCGCGTGCTGGGGCAAGCGCCCAGTATCGGGGCTTGGATTTCTTATGGATTGGGAACCGAGAATGCGAATCTGCCTGCTTATGTTTTATTGAACAACGACTGGGTGCCCAATGGCGGCCTTGAGAACTTTGGCAGTTCCTTTCTACCTGCTAGCCATCAAGCCACGACGATGCGCGCCAAGGGAACGGCGGTTGACAACATTGTTCCGCAAGATCTTCCCGCGCTGCAGCGACAGAAGCTGGCTTTGCTGGCCGAATCGGACGCGGCCTTCGGAGCGCAAACCTCGAACCCGCAAGCGATCGAAGCAGCCATTGCCAATTACGAGACCGCGTTCCGCATGCAAAGCATCGTTCCCGACCTCGCCGACATCAGCCGTGAACCGGAGCACATTCAAAAGCTGTATGGAGTCGATTCCACCGACGAGCATCAGCGGTTCTACGCCACTCAAGCCATCCGCGCCCGACGGCTGGTTGAAGCAGGGGTGCGGTTTGTTGAAATCACCTGTCCCAGTTTCGATGGCAACAACTCGCCGTGGGACCAGCACACCCATCTCAAGCTCAACCATGAAAAGAACGCTCGTGTGACGGAGCAATCCGTGGCGGCTTTGATCACCGATCTCCACCAACGCGGTCTGCTCGATGAAACAATTGTTTTGTGGGCAGGCGAAATGGGTAGAACACCCGCCGTTGGAGCCATCAATGACTCAACGGGCCGCGACCACCACGTCAGCGGCTACACGATTTTCATGGCGGGCGGCGGTTTCAAAGGGGGCATAACCTATGGCGAGACCGACGAGTTCGGCACGAACGCGATCTCCAATCCCACGACGGTGCATGACCTGCACGCCACTATCCTGCATCAAATGGGACTCGATCACGAACGTCTGACCTATCGCTACGGTGGCCGAGATCATCGACTGACCGATGTGCATGGCAAAGTGATTCAGGAGGTATTGGCATGACAGAGCTAAACGTTGTGATCCGTTTTAGCTTTGCGGCCAGTGTGATAATAACGTGCCTATCAACTGCACGGGCCCAGACGCGAGACACGATGCCGGACTCCTGGGCTGCCACGGATGAGTGGCTATGACAAGCTCCAATATTCGAATGCCACTCCTGGCCTCACTGCTCGCAGTCCTTGTGGTGGCGGCAGGTAGCTTAGGAGCTGCAGACACGCACGAGCTTTTCCGCGACACCGCCTTTGCAGAGGGCTTCGGTGCGAGCTGGGGTTACGGCAGCAAGTTCACGCTCAGCAGCGAGCGCAAGGAGGGTGCCGTCACGGCTTATCGTGAGATCTGGCCGTGGCAGGTGCATTTGATCCCGGAGGGCTCAGTGACGAAAGTTGGCATCAAAGAACATGCGTGGGACTTCGAGGAAGGCGGTCACTTGAATGTCACGAATGCACGGGGCGAGTTCATCCCCGAACTGCACGCCAAGAAGCTGGTGGCGAATCATGCGATCGAGGTGAACACGCCGGAGAAGCTGCAGTTTGCGCAGTTTAACAACGACGGACTGGCCGATGCCGATCCACAGCGCAATACGAAGCTGGTGAAGCGCATCACGACGGACCGTCGTGGCAAGATCACGCTGGCTTACAACTCGCTGAATGAGATCCGCAATGTGGCCACAGGCTACTCAGCGCAGTTCGCACTCGATATTTGGCCGACACTGCTGCTGGTGCAGAACTTCCACGACCTTCCGAAGCTGCGCGACTATGAGCGGCTGGACGTCTCCCTGAGCTGGCAGGTGACCAAGCTGAAACAGCTTTCCGACTGGCCTGCGGGCCTGCCCGGCGCGGCCATGCCGGACATGAATCTTCAGTTCTACTTCCTGCTGCGCGAGATCGCGCATCCCGAGCGTGTGCTCTGGGTGGGCTTGTTGCAGCATCCCAGCAATCCGAAGCACGGCTTCATCCACACCTCCGTGGATCAATGGGATATCGTCATGCACCGCGAGCCCTTTCTAGTGGATGGCAAGACCGCCAGTGTCGGCCAGCGGCACACCTATCAGCGCGAACTCAAAACTCTCGTGCGTGAGGCCTTGGCAGCCTCCGCCGCGAAGCAGCCTGAGAAAAAACTCTCCGCGAATGCCGACGACTACTACATCCACCTCTTCAATATCGGCTGGGAAGGCATCGGCCACTGGGATGCGGAGGCGGAACTTTCTGGCCTGTCACTCAAAGGTCTTCGCAAACCATGACCTCTGTCCCCATGCGCTTTCGACCCGGGAGTTCATCGAATGGATGACTTGCGATAATCGCTGGGGCTGTTACCGGTAAAGGCTCGAAAACGATTGGAAAAAGTAAAAAGGCTTCGGTGACCGACTCGTTTCGCAATGGTTTCCACTTTTTCATCGGTCTCGATTAAAAGCGATATAGCCA
>CAIOHR010000251.1 GCA_903858115.1 uncultured Pirellula sp.
GTCGTGAGCAGGTAGAGCATAACGCTTTGAGCTCGGTTTTCTTGAAATTGAAAACGCCCCAGTAGAAATGACTACTGGGGCGTTTGAGTCTAAAGCAGGTTTACAACCCTATCGGCAAGGCCCTTCTCGCCAAGCACGATATTCATCTTTCCTGCCGAAGCTATCTTCTCAAGTACTTCGAGTTCACGAAGTCGCATCAAGGTTGGGTTGTCAGCCAAGAGCTTTGCCGTGTTGGCTTGGCTTCGCATCGCCGCTGTTTCCTCGCGGCGGGCGATCAAGTTGGCTTCGGCCGCTTTCTTAGCTTCGGTGACTCGGTTCATCAGATCCTTCATATCGCCAGGCAGGATCACGTCCTTGATACCAACCGAACGAACTTCTAAACCTAATGCCGTTGCCTGCTCACGGACTTGCTGTTCAAGTTCCTGAGCGACATCGTCCTTACCGGTCAGAAAACTATCGAGCTCTCGACCACCGATCACTGCTCGCAAAGCCAACTGAACTTCACGGTACAGCGACTGACGCACGTCACTGGCTGCCGAAACAGCTCGACGCGCATCCTTGATCACATAGGTTACCAGCGCGTTCATTCGCAAAGTTACCTTGTCAAGCGTCATGATCTCCTGACCGCTAACATCGATTTGTGCTTCTCGCATATCCAACTCGACTACGCGGGCATCTGCCGCATCCTTCCAGAATGCGTACAAGCCCGGATCGAGTTGATCGACGTAGCGTCCGTCAACGAACAGGACGCCAACGCAGTCGCGTTCGACTTTGCACACATCTAGCCAGCGAGTTGCTTCGCTAGCTCTTACGATGGATTTGAGGTCGTCGTGCTCGAACTTGGCTTTTCGCGCGTCGATCACTTCGACTTGAACATCGCGAGCTCCAAGCCAGTAGGCGTGTAGACCTGGACCAATCACACGAGCGAAACGGCCATCAATCCACACGAGTGCACGCTGGTAGTCTTTCAAATCGACAACTTCTGCTCGACCCTGAATCGCTCCCGACTTCACGATCATATCCAGTTGATCATCGACCAACCAAGGTTCGCGAGTGGAGACTACTCGAACTCGGATCTTGTTCCATGGGTCGACAATCCAGTGCTTACCAGCCTGGACTATTCCTTTGAACTCGCCATCGCGGAACTTCAGGCCGACCTCGTAGCTGCGGATCATAATCTTCTTAACTAACATTGGGATCGCCTCCTTTCACGATGCGAGTGACTTACTTTGATTTCAGATGGGACCTAGAGACGCCTTAAGGCAACATATTGTTCACCGATCTCAGTTTGACAACGCGGAGAAGAACTTTGTCTGCTGAGCCATGGGATTGCTTTCAAGGCTTTGAGGCAACGGTCGCTTTCGCATCCATTTCTCATACTCTCGATTGAATCGCATTTATCAACGGCCTGCAGTTCATCTGCAAAGCTTGCCAGTCTGTTGCCTGTTTGGACCAGAGTCGTCCGATTCGGAGTTCGTTCACTCATTAGAGTGTCGGTGTTCCTATCGGGTTTCTCTGTTCAACCAAGCGGATCAATTCAAACAACTGTTGCCCGCCAGCTACTTGGTGAACGCTTTCGCGCTCGGGTTGGTTTCCAGCCAACTTGTTGCGTCAGACGGGAGTCGAACCCGTGACCGTCAGTTTTCTAGACTGATGCTCTACCCACTGAGCTACTTCAATCGATGTCGTTTCTAGAGCCCGTTCCCGGAACACGATGATCTAACTGCCTATCAGCAGAGGCCAGCGCGCCGTCGGAACCACATCGACCAAACGCTTGCATATAAGCAGGAACGCAGTGATTCGAACACTGTCCATCGGTTTTGGAGGCCGAGTCCGCTCCCAGGCGAACATTCCTGTATGGCAGAAGCCCAGCGA
>CAIOHR010000252.1 GCA_903858115.1 uncultured Pirellula sp.
CACAAAACGACATCGAGACTGGAATACAAAATAAAACACATCAGAACTGACATCTAAGGAAAAGAGTTCACCAAGAAATGGGCGAAAATTTGATCTGGCTTCGTATCTGCTGGCAACGAATCAATCGTTGAATAGAAACAATGCAGCAACATCCCGATAAAAAGAAACAATGCGAACTGTGCAAAGACAATCCAACCACTCCACCAAAGGGCTTTGGCTGCATCTTTTTGACTGCGAGCACTGAGGTACCTTTGAACCATCATTTGATCCGTGCCATGTGAACCCAGCGACAGTACGGAACCGCCGATAAGCCCGGCCCAAAACGTGTAGGGGTTATCTAACGAAAGACTCCAATCAAACAAAGTGAATTTGTTATTGGCCAAACCAAACTCGTAAAAGGTCTGCCAACCATTGGGCAGATAGCTCCAAATAACAAAGATTGCCGCGATGCCACCCGCCATGTAAATGACGAACTGAATGCAATCGTTCCAAACAACCGATCGCATCCCACCGAAATAGGTATAGAGTACGGTGATCCCACCCATCGCAATAGCACTCCATGCCAGCGGCCAACCTGCCAGCTTCTCCAACACCGTCGCTGCCAAGAATAGACGCAATCCATCTCCCAAATTTCGCGTTACCAAAAAAAGAATCGATGCGAATCTTTTTGAACTATCTCCAAAGCGATAGCCCAAAATCTCGTAGGCACTCATCAATTTGCCTTCAAAGTACCTCGGGAGCAAAAGTTGAATAACAAGAAATCGCCCAACGATGTATCCGATCGCCAGTTGCAGGAACCGGAAGCCAACTACTCCGTATCCATGCCCCGGCACGCTAAGCACGGTCGCTGTGCTAGTCTCGGTTGCGACAATGGAGCCCAAAATCGCCCACCAAGGTAAATCGCGACCGCCCAAAAGATAGGCCTCAATCGAATCATTCTTGCCGCTCAATCGAAGTCCTACAACAATAGTAACTGCGATAGACGCCAACAAAACGACGAGATCTATAACTCCGATCGGTAATTCCATCAGATGCCTTTGCAAGGAACAGGTTCAACGATACTTTCTACGGAAAGATTGCTTCAACTCATCATAGACGAACTTCGCCCTATTGGGTTACCTCCATATGAAAATCGATCATCTCACCACGGAGCAAACCAACTCCGCTTCCGTCGCTATCGACACACTCTCGAGCTTGGAGATTGTCCAGCTGATGAACGCCGAAGATCGGAAGATTGCGGACGCTGTCGCGGCGGTGGCTGAGAACATCGCAATCGCAGTCGACAAAATCGCGGAGCAAATGAGACTCGGTGGTCGACTGTTCTACATTGGTGCCGGCACTTCGGGGCGACTGGGAGTTCTCGACGCGTCGGAATGTCCTCCCACTTTCAATACCGATCCATCGCAAGTGGTCGGCATCATCGCAGGCGGCGATAGAGCATTGAGGACAGCCATCGAAGGGGCTGAAGATGACTTGAATGGTGCTGAACGGGATCTTGCGACCCATCAATTTTCTAACAAGGACGTTTTGGTCGGGATTGCCTCGAGCGGACGCACACCCTATGTGATCGGCGGGCTTCGCTATGCACAACGACTGGGTGCTTTTGCTGTCGGGTTTACTTGCAATCCCACTTCGGATCTTGAGACCTGTTCGGATCTAGTGATCGCGCCAGTGGTCGGTCCAGAGGTCATCAGCGGATCGACTAGGCTCAAATCGGGCACCGCTACGAAGATGGTTCTCAACATGCTGACGACTGGGGCCATGGTGCTGCTCGGCAAAACCTATGGGAACTGGATGGTCGATTTGCGTGCAACCAATATCAAACTCAAGGCTCGCAGCATTCGGATCGTTTCTGCTCTTGCGGAACTGAGCGAACCAGAAGCGATCGCAGCTTTGGAGCGATGCGATGGAGAAGTGAAAGTCGCAATCGTCGCCGCTCGACGCAACCTAAGTGCCACCCACTCTAGAGAGTTGCTTGGCACCGCGGGTGGAAAGCTGCGTGTCGCATTGGAAATGAAACTATAGTCGTTGACCGCTCCGCCGGTCATCTTCGGCTGTTTGTTGTTTCAGAGAAGAGGATCGACGGAGCGATCCACTACATTTCTCTTCCTGGATCGACGGAGCGATCCACTACATTTCTCTTCCTGGATCGACGGAGCGATCTACGACTATGAACTCAAAATGGGTAAGGCTTGTTGATCTTTCCGTCGATTTGCCGCGATCGCTAATTCTTCTAGCTTACTATCCACCAGTTGGTACCGAACGTCTCGCTGTCTAGCAGTAAATCCGAATTCCTCGATGGCACTTCGTATCTGATCCAGTGTTAGGAAGTGTACCGTTCCAGCTTCAGCGACGACGTTCTCCTCCAGCATCAAGGAACCCATATCATTCGCACCATACGAAAGCGCTAATTGACCGATCTTTAGTCCTTGAGTCACCCAACTGCTCTGAATGTTAGGGATGTTGTCCAGATAGAGCCTCGATACCGCTTGAGTCTTCAAATACTCAAAAGAACCCGTCGGTGGAATATGCGACAATTGCGTATGTTCCGGTTGAAATGTCCAACAAATAAAAGCCGTGAAACCAGCCGTCTCATCCTGCAACTGTCGGACTCGTTCGAGATGCTCAATACGCTCTGCCAAGGTTTCAACATGCCCGAACATCATCGTTACCGTACTAACGCCACCCAATTCGTGCCATACTCGCATCACGTTGAGCCAATCGTCCGACATTACCTTGCCTCGTGTGATCTCGCTTCGCACGCGATCGACGAGGATTTCTGCACCTCCTCCTGGAATGCTACCCAACCCCGCTTCCTTCAACCGTTCCAGAACCGTTCGGATAGGCAGTTTGTTGATTTTGGTAAAGTGATGCAATTCCGGTGGGCTGAATCCATGGATGTTGATCGACGGAAAGTTCGACCGGATATCACGCAATAGTTCCTCGTACCAATCCAAGGTAAAGCTTGGATGCAATCCTCCCTGCATCAATATTTGATTGCCGCCCAGTTCTACAGTCTCTCGAACCTTATCCAACAGTTCGGCTCTTGGAAGGACATATCCCTCATTGCTTTTCGGCGTTCGATAAAAGGCGCAGAAATCGCAGACCGCAGTGCAGATGTTGGTGTAATTGATGTTCCGATCAATATTGTACGTTCGGTACGACTCAGGATGTTTCCGGAGACATATCTCGTTTGCAGCTTTACCGATCTTTGCTAGCGCGTTGCTTTCGAGCAACACCAGTGCATCTTCTTGTGTGAGACGTTTGCCATCTAGCACACTAGCGAGTATCGTGTCGACCGACTGAGTGATGGAAATCATGGATGTTGATTGACGCTTTCGTGTTATGGAATAAGCGAAAGATGATGGCATCGAGCGCGGAACTCTCCAAGCCCCTTCAGTGCCGAACGATCTAACTCGAAATGGATGTACTGGGTCAAATACTCTCTGCATGCTTCTTCCGAAAGGTGGTAGAGACTTGCACTCTCGGCTGCGATTCGCGGTATTGCGGCCTTCCCATTCTCTCGCGCAAGATCGAACATGTCACCTAGTCGGATTTCGTCAAAGGATGAATTGCGAGCGACCCAGGTCGCGAAGACAAATGGCAACCCGGTAACTTGCCACCACTTTTCACCCAAGTCCCAATTCTCTGCGAATGTATCCGCGAACTTTTCAGGATGCATCGCGCGATCGCCGATCAACAAGACAGCATCCGCATCTATCTCGGATGGATCGCCATTCATTGGAAGGGTGGTCGTTTCAGGAATCTTTCCAAGTCGATCGTGGAGGAGAACTTTGGACAAGGCTACGCTTGTACGTGACCCCTCGTCCATGGCGACACGTTTTACCGAATCTGGGGATCCGCGAAAAAACAACCGTACCGACCAAACAGGGCCGCGGCTGACGATTGCAGAAGTAGAAACTCTGCGGAAAGCCGGATTCCTGAAATATTCCACAACCGGAATCAGCCCGATGTCGATTTGCCCGCTGTGGAGTTGATCTGCCAGTTTGCTCGGCAAATCTGTCGAGAGGTTCCCGAATTTACCGAGAACCCTCGCTAAGCCTTCAATCAATGGTTTGGAATTCAGATAGGAAACCGCACCTACACGAACAAAATCAGTGACTGGGGACAATGGAAGATCTATCAAATAATCTTGGAAACGACTCATTTTCGATGGGGAAAACCGATTGTTCCCCTCGGAATACACAGTTGTTTTTGTAATCATGGTTCTCACTTCCCACAAGAGATACGATGAAACCGCAGCGAAGGAGCGGCTCGCAACAACCATTCCCGCGAAAGTGGGATAAGCTTCCAGCTTGTCAATTCTGAGGTGGGATAAGCTTCCAGCTTGTCAAATCTCTGGTGGTAACCCCATAGGTTCGCAGAATGGTTCATGCCACCCGTCCCGGCCTCCAGGGTTCTAGAAATGGCAGGAGAATGAAAGCAGGAGAATCGGACCAAAACTTCATTCTTCTGCCCTCATTCTTCTGCCAACGGATTGGATCGGGATCGCGTGCACGGGGATCTGACCATAGCTCCACGCTGTCAAGCCGCGTGGTGGCGTCTTCCGACGTCGATTCGCTGTCTGGTTACGGCTATGGCCCTTACGCTGGCAAGCAGCGTAGTAGCCGGTTTAAGCAATCGAGTTAGAGGGCATTGGGGTGATTGTGCGAGTGCATGGGACCGTTTGAGCGGAACGAAATGACTTCGTTACCACGTTGCTGGCCAATGTCCCCGACGCAAAGTGCATGGCACGCAATGAGCTGTCCGTCGTTACCACGTTGCTCGCCAACGTGGGACGCTAGCCAAAACCAGCCGCGAGAAGGAGATTTTGGACATCACTGACGTTGCTCGTCAACGTAGGATGCTGGTCAGTTGCGTGCAGGGGATCTGACCATCGCTCCACGCTGTCAAGCCGCGTGGTGGCGTCTTCCGACGTCGATTCGCTGTCTGGTTACGGCTATGGCCCTACGCTGGCAAGCAGCGTTGTAGCCGGTTTAAGCAATCGAGGTAGAGGCATTGGGGGTGATTGTGCGAGTGCATGGAACCGTTTGAGCGTCATAGAGCAAGATCCAAAACACACAAGCCATCTAGCCTTCGGGATCATCGAGCAGAGATTGCAATCGTGCCCCGAGCACAGGTGGAAATCGGCTCGGCCATCCGGCATCGATCATCTCGATCTGAATCATATCCCGAAGATGAGTTTTGTCTTTGTCGCGAAAACTGTTGAGTTTCATAGCGACCAAGGCTTCGAGCTCAACGATCCTTTTGCCTTCGATGGCAACAGATTGCTCGACTTGCGGAGCTGCGGTCACGTACTCAGGCCGAACCTTTGCACCGGCACGGAGAATATGGAGTCCTTGGCTAGGCTTGCCCTCGGGGCCGTCTAGAAATACGGTAACGTTCATGACCGAGTCCCTTACGAAACCAACTTTTGCGAGCGCCATCGTAGCTCGGTCTAGATCTACGTCGCGTAGCAAGATGTCTACATTTCGAGTATTGCGAACTGCACCATCATCGACGGTTGCGACCCATACAGCGACCGCATTTCCTCCGATGATGGCATACGGGACTTGCCCTTCTTCGAGGGCTTTGCAAGCTCTATCCAGACGTTCACGAACTTTTTCCACGGCACTGAACATCCTGTCAAAAACGAATGAACCCGTTTCCCGAACATTCGAACCTGGGTCTTTGTTAAACATCGTGCCCAAAAACGTTAGTCCTTCAAGCTTTGAATAATGGAAATCTGCTGAATGGTACTTGCTGTTACATCTTCTACGCGAATTGTCGCTTGAATCGACGTTAGGAAACTTGGAAATGGAGGAGGTGAATCAAAAATGGTAGCTGTCGTGCTAGCCGGACTACCGCCGTATTTGCGAAGTCCGTTAGGGTAGGCTCGGTATTTCTGATCGCTCGACAAGTAGACGACCTCTACTTCTTCATCGTATGCGTTAGTAAAAGTATCGAATGCGCATTGAAATACACGAATGCTAGGGGCAAGAGCGATTCCACCCGAGAGATAGAGATTCGGAGAGTTCTGAATGATCCGGGCATTTCCACTCCCTTGCGATACGATGCCGCTGTAGTCGCTGGCTAGAAAAGCCGCCATGGATGATTTGTCGGAGACGGAGGAAATCGCGCTTAAGCCTAGTCCTTTGTATCCCCATCCCATATCTACAAAACCACCGCGTGAGGCTTCCACCGATGAGCCTACTGCGAGCAACGACCAAAATCCAGGATCACTCGGCCCCACGGTTAAATCGTCAGAGCCAGGCCAACCCGCTTCGTTCACATCGTCTACGTTACTTGAATTGCTCGGATCGTCATCATCGAAACCCGCTGTTCCCCAACCTGCGTCAGGACCTCGATGATACAATTGCGGAGCTGATGGGTCGTATGCTTTCAAGTCAAAGGCAACGACGTTTGTGCACACAATTTCTTCCAACGTGTAATCGGTAACGCGCGCGCCCCCAACAACTCGAACATTTCCAGTAGTGTCCTTCAAATAACGGACGCGCATAAAGCTTTCCGGAATGAAGCCCCCATCGGGAACAAACGTCGGGGTGGATGACACTCCCCCAAGCCTCAGCATTTGGGTGTAACTAGAGAGAGTTCCCGCTAAACCGTTGGAGAGAAACATTAAAGGCAACGTTGTTCCGTTGATGTTTCCCGCGCCGTCATCGACGGGATACATCCCGTGTGCAAACCGATTGTGAGGTTCCTGAAGCGAAGAGAGACTATTGGTTCGATACACCAACATAACTCCACCTGAGGAGGCTGAAACGAGTTCGGTAGAGACGCTCAAATCACATCGCTTCAACGCATTGGCAGGAACCTGCCGAAAGGTGGCTGGATTAGACGCGGTTGGCACCGTCGGCTGCATGTAAAATTGACGATCTTCCGCGCTGGAGCTATAGGTTCGGAATGCTAACGGAATTCGAATATCCAAGTCGTCGCGGATGAGCAATACTCGTCGACAGAGTGCCATCTTGTCAGGAATACCATCGGAATCTGTCGCACCATCGCCGTTGAGGTCTATCACTCCCACCACATCGAGACCGGTATCGGCTGGCCCCACAATTCCAGAGTCGTTACCGATCAGATCGGGAAGATTGTTCAGTGGGACCATGAACCAGACGATCTCAGCTAGCTTGGAAGTGATGACGACATCAGTGCTCCATTCCTCATCCCAATTGGAGACTGGAGGAACATTTGCTCCCGACGTATTGAGTTGGTGATACCTGAGTAACGCCCTCGGAATTCGACCGCGGAAAAACTCCCCATCCTTTGCAATCGCTGTAAACATCAAAATGTCGTCGATGTCCCCGAACCGGCTCGCCGACACAACTTCTTCTGGTGTAGTCACGGTAGCAGGTTGATTCAGCATGGTAGCTGTAAAGTCTGACATACCGCCGTCGTAGTATTTGAAGTACCCATTGCGAGCCAAAATGGATTGAGGAGTCGAACCATCAGTCGTTCTCTGAGTCAAGTCGGCGCGGAGCAGAGTAACAATTCCTCGCAATTGATCGCTCAGATTGATCTTGGCACGACCTTCGCTCACGCTATCGCTCAAAGCCTTGAATCCTTGAGCTAACGCTAACATCATCAACAAAGTCAATGTGGTAGCGATCAACACTTCGATGAGTGTCAATCCTCGAGACTTTGCTCTCGTTCTTTGATAGTACATCGTATGGGTACCTCGGTCAGTCGCTTTCATGTGGCACTTTCTACTGGATCTTGCTCTTATGCAAGATGGTTCGATCGGTATTCAGGTTCTCACCCGGTTTGTAACCGACCGGTACAGTACGATCGATGATAAAGAACTCGCGGTCTCGAATCGGGGTTCCCCCCGGTCCTATGTATTCATTCCCAAATTCGGTAACCGGATCGTACTCGAATAAACTTACCGTCACCCAGACAGCGAAGTTATTGGATTGATTGGTTACCAAGTTCGGAAGTCGCATGACGCGACGTAGATGCTCCAGCGGTTGAGCACCGGATCCATCCGTAGTCGAAGCAGGTGATACATTAAACAACAATGCACTTGGTGAAGCTGTTGGCGATAGATTGGTAGCCGTCGCAAAACTTGCGGATCGCATTAACGATGACTCCAACCCCCAGCGACCTCTCAATGCTCCTTCGTTGGCTGGCGCTGCAGGATTGCTCAATGGCGGTGCAAAATTGCTAGACATCGCTGGTCGATACGCACCTACAAACTGAGTCGGGAACTCCGGGTGGAAGTGGGGCAGTGCCGCGCCAAAGAACAAATTGGATGGCGCCGTAGCAGGATCATAACCGTGACGTGCGCTCTCGAAGGCCGTCGCGACGTTGACGCCACGAGTATACGCAAACTCCAGTGCTTGTAATGCTTTGCTTTGCAAACTGGGGTCGAGCGAAATCGTATTCAAGTTGACCTTGCCCGCTGCAACAAACGAAGGAAGTTTGTTGAACGGTGCGAGCAACGAAGGACCTCGTGTTGTGGGAGGTTCGCTGAGCCCATAATAATTTGTGTCGATGTACGAATTAATAAATCGAGCCGCAGAAGCAATCATGGCAGGAGATGAACCCGCAAGAGACAAAGCCATGATTTCATCGGGTGGAAGATGTCGATTCGCATCGATATACGGTGCTTGTGTTTCAAGCAATTCGAACATCAGCGGCCAATCAGCTTCGTAGCTGGTTCCGACAGCGGGGTTCGAAGCTGCCCAATAACCTCGCGTATGCGTTGCGGGTGCGTTGAGAGTACTCCATGCATTCGTCGCTTGGAAGCTAGGAATGAACCCGAAATTCACAAGAGGTTGGGAAGCCTGCAATGCCTGGTACGGGTGACGATTCACAGTCGATGGATCTGTATTCAATCCAGAATACGTATAGCCAAACTGGCCTGGATTCGACGAAGGCACGAGCGCTAACTCATAGGGAGTAGCAAACTGTCGATTGTACCAAACCAAGTTTTGGAGATTACTTGTTACCCCTCTGTACGAAAACTCGATGTTGTTGACAGGTCGTCCAAAGCCATCGAACGATGCGTTGTCCGTGTCATTAACCAAAGTACCAACCGTTGAATTGAATCCGACGTTGGCGTAACCGAGAGTCGTTCCACTTGCCTGACGATTGTTGTTCTCTGCTGCCGTTGTATTGGCGATCCAAGTTGGAAGACTAGCGTCATATCCGAGCATGCGTGAGCAATAAGACGCGTATTTGTAGGGAACTGGGTCTCGCGTACTATCAGGAATATTAGCCGTTTGAGGTGGCGTTGATCTCGCCGAGAAATCATTCACTCGTGGGGAATGATAACTAACCCCTGCAACACCTCCATTGACCAAGGTTCCGTTCTTGTATCGGCTATAAAGTTTCAAGTCGAGTGAAGCCGGATCTCGATAGGGCGATGAAGCACTATTTCCTATTTCTGTTGCGGTTTCGCCATTGAATACTGTCAAATCGATTCCCATCCAATCCACGGTAATGTACGGATTCGAGAATGGATCATACGCAAACTCTGGATCTGCGAGCCGCTGGAGGTAGGCTACTCGAACGTTTTCATAGGTACCAGATGCATAACGTCCAGCCACAGTTACGCCAGGAAAACCAGGAATCCCTAGATATGGATTCATTGCATCAAAGGGTACATCTGGAAAAGTATCCGTTGGTTCAATCGTGGACAAATCGCAGAAACTATCTGGCAGATTGGTCAAGACATCACCATAGCCAGGAGTTCCGTCTGCCCGAGAAGCCACGCGATCAGTCGTGTTCAGCGAGACGACAGGCCGCTTGGCTCGAGGAGCACCAGTCAGAGCGGCATTCGAGTACCAGTAGTCGGTAGGTGTGAAACTATTGACAGGGGTCGGATAACTAATGTTCACGCCAATGCCAGGGCCAAAGGACGCGTTCCAGTTTTGCATTGCCGGTGCGCCGGGATCACTTGGAACAGGTGTCGTACAAATGATAGAACGCGGGGCTTTGCTATCGGTTAGGAACTGTTGATTGGCAATGGAGTTATCCAACTTGTAGGTTGCCACATTGTTTCCTGAAAGATCGATGCGTTGGAAACTCGGAGTCAATCGCCAAGCTTGTCCACCTGCTGCCAAAGCAGTCAGAATTGGAGGATAAGGTGTAGGATTCGGGGTGCTATAAGAATTGTGGGTGAGCGAGCCCAAGCTGGTTACCGTTCGCGGACCGATCACGAGGAATTCTCCACCGTGTATCAACGTGTTGGTTGCATCGGGATTGTAAACACTATGGACCGCATCCGTACCAGCGAGCAAGTCTGGGATATTGGTAGGAAATGGAGTGGAACCTCCAAAGGCGTTCTTTGGCGTGAACCAAATGAACCGCTCAAAACCAGTAAGCCCTGCTGGAGGCAATGCGGTAGAATCTGCGACGTTGTAGACAAGTCCATTTCCTATGTACTGCTCGACATTGGCTGCGGTAGCAAGTGGCAACCCATTTCTCGCAGTGGCAGCCGTAGTGGACCCTACACCGTAAACTTGTTGATGACTTATCAACTCGAATCCCGACCCAAGAGCAGCTGCCATTCGCTGGTTCGGATGATCTGCCGGATCTATCCCCACCAATCCATAATCTTGCGAAATTGCGATGCGCCAAACAGGCTGGACCCCTGACGGACCATTGGGCGCTAAGCGACCTAAATCCAAAGCGACATTTCCCGAGCCATCCGCTGTGTATAGCCCCGTTGGCACTTTTGGCAACAAAACATTTGAGCGTGATTGTGTGGTTCGGGGGCAAGTGAGCTCGATGAATAACGACGCTTGAGGAAATCGAAATTGATCGAAATGGGGATCGGAGTTCATGTCGTCAAGGATCGTCGCCTTGTTCATTGCAGTTCCATCATCCATATCGGTATTGCGAACGCGTTTATCATGAAAGGCGAGCGTCTCACTCAGCAAGACTTCCGGCATTTCCATTCCCCATACCACACCCGTGTAAGTTTTGTTCGAAATTCCATTGACCGAGTACACGATACGATCTGGAGCCCAGTAGGCTGGTCGTTCAGCGATGCCCGCCACCACAAAATCTGAACCGATACCAAAAGGCAAGATGTCGTACTCGAATCGGGTCATCGCTGCATCCGTATCACGGAAGTCCACAACGTTCACAGCCCATTGAGCCAAAGCGCGTGCTCGAATCTGAGCACGAGGCCAAACATTTGCAGCAATGACATTACCACTTGCATCTCTAGCAGCTAATCCTGGAGTTGCCATACCCGGAAAATTATGCTCGCGAGGGACGATCAACTGAGCCAAGCAGTAGAGGTTACGCGCCAGCAACTGACGTGCACCAAGACGTTGGCGGGTTACGCTTCGAATGGTCGCACTTCCAACTGGAGGATTCCATTGAATGGTTCGCAAATACGCACCGTCTGCAGATTTTGTCAATGATTCGTATGGACGATGGTATTCCTGTTCGAATCCCGTGCCATTGGTATTCACCTGAACGTAATTCTGGGATAGCTCTTGCGGATCATCCACGGCTCCGTCGTCATCATTATCAAAACCATCTCCAAACGGTTGATTGAGGTCCATCCGCAAACCTTTGAAAAAATCCATCGGAAACAACTCTGTTATCGCAGCGTTGCTCAAATCCGGATCGTCCCCGACCGGCATACCGTTTGTTTGGCGATATCTCTGGTGGTGAAGCCATTGAATGTAACGTGACAAGCTCGGAGTACGGTGATCCACCGTCCGTGCCAAACCAGTTCCCACGGGCGACACCGCAGCAAGATTGGGGTAACGAAGCTCACCACTTCGAGTCGTAATCGCGCGGCGAACATGGTCCGAGACAACATCGTTTGTGACAAATCCAGCGCGATCCAAGTACTTTTTCAATCTATCAGGAAGCCCCTTGGCATCTTGATCAAATTGACGAAGTACAGCTTCGAGCTCTGCCAAGGAGACTGGATCATCATGGTTTGGCATCGTTGACGCGGCCGACTCATAGGGATCATTGATCGTATCTCGCGCTGGTTCGCCGGACGCATTCACAACGATCGTTGGATTTCCCATCGTATCAAAGGCGACACCACCTTCTCCCCGTCGGAGCATAGGCATCCCACCGCCAAAAAAAGCAGGCGCCGCGGCCAGATTACTCGGAGTTCCGGAAATGTATCGAGACGGGTGGAGGACATTTAGCTCTCGCTCTCCATGCACGCTTACAATGTCGTTACCGGCGAATGCATTCATTTGGAGTCCAGCGTTGAGATCCCATCCCAATCCATAGTTAATGGGGGTCGAATTCGCAAACGGAGAACGACGAGCACCGTGGCGATCGTCAAAGAAGGAGAAGAAATTTGACTGGGAACGGAGCAAATTGTTGACAGCACCAGCATTGGTTGGCTGTCCGCTTATCGGTGCAAATAGGCTAGCAAGCGATATTTCCGCAGGGCCATAACCGAATCCATTAGGTATGGTTCGACCTGGCTGTTTGAATGGTAGTCCAGCCGGAGAGAAAGCAAAGGAGTCGCTAAACGCTTGCAAACGATCGCCTGCAACATTGATGTTTACTCTTCCGTCGAGATCCAAAATCATCATGGCCGCCAACGGCTTCAGACGACGCCCTTCCGGCGAATAGACTACAGGTAACCCTGGATCGATCCACACGCTGTCTGCTTCGCCGTCCCCATCATTATCGACGTCCCAAGGTCCAAGAATTTGTTTGCGAACATAGTCTTGCAGTTGTGCAATCTGAAAGGCCGTCGGCGGTGTCGACCAAGTAAAGGGAGACGCTCCGGTAGTAAGAAGTCGCGGGTAACCAGGCACATTCTGATTGAATCCTTCGTTGACTCCCAAGTAACTCATGACTCGTGAAGACGACATATCAATCAGTTGCAGCAACTCTCGGACGTCGTTGAATGACATAGAGGATGGAGTGCCAAATAGATTAGCGAGATACTGCACCACCGCAGGTTGATGGTACGAAGGCTTTACCTGAAGTACTGCAGGAGTTGTTCCATCTCGGTCATGATCGACGTAAGACGAGAAGCCTAACCAAGCATCACGGTAGTCAGGAACGTCATATCCTTCATTGCTACCACCAGAGAGCCGAAACTGGGTTGTATTCGTTCGCGGAACACCAATTCCGTCAACACCGATCTTGCCACCGTCCAACGGATTGGCTGCCATGATTCCTGGTGTTTTGAGGTAATCATAGTCGGGCAACAGCGCTGGTGAAACTTTTGGGCGGTTCGAGGGAATCGCGAGCAACCGACGACTATCGATGTTTCCAAACCCAGGAACTTGAACCGGAGGATTCATTGGATTCGGATCCGGCAAACTGGCAACCTCTTCCACGCCGATCCCCGGACTGTTGAACGGTGCGTCGTTGATCAAGACGCGGAAACCTTCCCACGGGGACGCTGCATCAAGACGGGGCTGATAGAACAATGAATCCAGCCCTAAACCTTGGGTTGCGATCCATTGGGGCAATGCCAAAGAAACTGTTCGCAATCGATTGTTGGAATAAAACTGCCCTTGAAACCGAGTACCAACAACTTCGTTCAAGTCAATAAGGACGGAGAAGTTCGAGTTCAGCAATGAAGCGCTCGCATCCACATAGGTCGGACTGGACCAGGGAGTAGCATCCACGTTCGGATCAGCAGGCCCCGCATTGTCGACACGAATGTAGCCCGTGTATTTCAATATCCGAAAGGACTGCCCAGCAAGCGGCCCTTCCAATACCGTTAGGATTCTGGAATTGTATTCGTTCTCTAATGATGAAAGGGGGTTAGAGGATATGAAATTTGGATTCAATGTCACCTTTACCAAAGTGGTCGTCGGCAAAACAAATGTTTGTTCCGTGATTGTCGCCGAGGTGAATAAACGAGCACCACTATTGGCATTAAAGGTATGAAACGATGTTTGCAAGAAATTGCTTCCATACACGTCACCGATGATGTCGTTTTTGTAGAAAGGCGACTGAAGATCGTTGGTCCCTTGAAGTGCCGACTTCATGACCTTGATCGCAGTGTTTTCCAACGTGAATCGTGAGTTGCGTGCTTGCCGCAATGCTCCGAAGCTCGCGTCCCGCGACGCACCAGCGGAGACCACGTAGGTCACCGCCAACAAACTAAACATGGCAATCATTCCCAACACAATCAAAAGGATCAAACCTTTAGATTTTCTCGAACTGCTTTGTTTTCTAGTTTTCATTTTATGGACTCGCTCTCAAAGTGTGTGTGTGAGAGAAGTTAGCCGGCTTAGTTACTGGAAGAGAATGTTCGTTCGTAAACGTGAATCACGTTCGGAATAACGGTCGCAGATGTCTGGACAAAATACGGGGTCGTTGCGTCACCCAAAGAACCGAGCGCTACACCAACGCGGGCCGAACTCTGAATTTCATCGGTGGTCCATGTCCACGCGCTACCGCTGACACGAATGTCCAATGGAAACACGTCGGAGCTTGGTACGGAAATGACTCGATACCATTTGTGCTTTTGCCTGACCGATGCCCAAGCAGGAGGACTGGATGCGTTCAGTCTGTAAAAAGTCAGCACATTTCTCGAAAGCATGAGCCAGTCGCCAGTCTTGATATTTGCCTCCATCGGGCCGACCACCTGCGCTGGCTGCTGAAGCGTCAACGTAAACGAACCTGAATTGTGTGGTTCATCGATGGCTGCATCCCAACCTGCAAAGAAAATTCGCTCTTGCTCTACTTCCGCAGGTGTCGTCGCCGAGCCCGCATAGATTTCGTTCAAATTGCGTTTCCTCTGAACCACGATCGATAGGTCATAGGCTTCAGGAAAAGACGGCAGGCTAAAGTTCAAAATCTCTGCGCCATACTGAGCAACATTAAGAGAGGTCGGATCTGGCAAATCGTTTCGACTGAAGATCTGAGTCGACTCTATCGGTGCGACGAGTGCGGACCAAATCGGTGCATTCGGAGAAGCTGCCCCTTGGACCGCGTCTAGATTCGCACCATTTGCGACAACGATAAAGCTTCGACGGTGTGGCACTTGAGTACTCGTGTCTTTCTTCACATTCACGATATCCCCACCGCCGCCAGTCACTGTGTTTCTCGCAACCGATGGCTTCATCCATCCACCGTTCACCCCCAGATGATTCGAGTCATGCAATGAAATGCGCAAAGGCCGCGGTGTCGCAGGTCCAAAACCATCCGCATAGTAAGGGAACCGAGAACGTCGGAAGGGTGCCCAGTCATTCTGCATGACTTTGCCCCCGATCGATTGCGCTCCCCAAAACGATGGATCGAGATAGAAGCTAGTTCCTAAAGCGCGGTTGACTGCCAACCATGCAATTTCTTGCTGGGCCGCGATATTCCCCGCACCGCTGAAGTTGAGCAAGTCGAGATTGCGAGTGTAAAGGTCGTTCAAATACTTTGGATTACTAGCTGTAATCGGTTGGCGACCAGAATTGTTGTTGTAGAGCTCATAGAACGACTTATAGAGCGTCTTGTTCGTATCTCCAAATACGTTAGTTCCATATTCATCATCAATGATTTGCCATGGCTTTTCTGGAGTTGGGCGGATGACCGCTTGTGAATTCGCCAGAGCGACGGCACTTTCCCCAGACGCGATCGCTTGACTGATGGCGTAGCTCTCGTTCGCTTGACGTGCTGCGAAGGGAACCATCAGCCCGATACCGACAAGACCAACCAATACGATACCGATGGCAAACAAGACTTCTAAAACGGTCAATCCGCTTCGAGGATTTCGAACTATCGACTTCATGATTATTGTCCTGTCACGTATTGTCCAAAGGATCGTTTTCTCGCCAATGCGACACACTCACCCAACGTCGGACTGGAACCGAGCAAGCCGCTCGGGCCTACATCTTCCGGTCGTATTGCACCGGTTGGTGCGGCAACGATCGCTCCTGACCGGGGCGATATTCGAATGATGTAGCTCGCCGGATCCCCTAAGTTGCCTGAGTAGGGAGCTTGTGTTGGATCAATCGATACCTGATCAATTTTGCCCATGTGCAAAAAGAGATCCTCTGCAGCATCGACGGCCTTAAACGAAGGATTTGGCCGTGTCGATGTGGAGGTGCATTGAAAGTTTGCATAGATCCGTCCGAACGAACCATCGGGATTGAATACAACATAAATCGGTCGCAACTCATGCGGACGAGGAACGGACGCTAGGGCAGTCGGTGGCGATGCTTGGATAGGACTGACCCAAGCGCTCGAAAGCCTCAGTCGATAATCCCTCGCCGCACGCAATGGATCGGCCAGCACATTCCCTGAACTATCCAACTCGTAGAGGGTCCTCGTTTCCGAGAAACCACTGATCGATAAATCGATGCACGTTCCCTTGGGTAACGTAATGTTCTGAACGGAAACAGGTTTGGGTCTGCCATAAACAATGAACGATGGATCCGCGCCGACGGAGAGATTGCTAATTGCCAACTCGGTTGGATTCAATACGGTAGACGGGTCCAAAAAATACAGGACCAATTGCTCTAAGCCCGCAGTCTCAACCCGTGCTTCTGCAATAACAAATCGATTCACGTTCAATCCAAAACTAATCTCCGCCCCTGCAACCACCGCGTTTTGAACCGCTCGACGATAGGGTGCGTCTCCTCCGCCCGCTTGCTGAAGATAAATCCCCACTCGCTGAAAACCACCCGATGGTGGAAGAGCAACTACGGGAGAGACGGGTGGACCGTTAGAGACAATCGAAATCGGAACGACCCCCAAGGTATCGCTTCCCAAAGGGGCTGGCGTGTCTGCCATGCTCAAACGAATCGACGTGTTGTAGACCAAGTAATTTGCGAACGGATCCGCATCGTTCAACACAGGTGCCGCAGTAGCTGAGCCTATGTAAGCACTTCCACCTGACACGATGATCTCGCTGCCCTCGATACGACCGTTCTCATCCGCATCATTCGGGCGCGAAGAAAGCCGTTCGATGATGACCGCTACCGGTTTGCCAGTTGCCATCGCACGGGTGCGTGCCACCTCTAAAAAATTCTTCACCATGATCGCGGAATTCGAACCTTTGCGATCCAAAAGCAGCGACTTGACACTAGGCAAAATGAGCAGCGCCAGTGAAGAAACCACCGCTAGCGTAACGAGCAACTCGACCAGGGTTATGCCATTCTTCTTTGCAATGTTCATCACTATGCTGCATCTCCGTCGAGATTGGTTATGTTGTCCGAGGAGTCGTTCAGCTGTCTGGCAGGTTCATCGCCGTCTTGCGACACTTCACCCACCCCCAGAGGAGAACCAAGGCGTTGCGGCGCGTTGTCACGTGGAAACCAAGGGTCTGGGTAACCGAACACTGCGGCTGCCCCATTGCGATTCGCTTTGATTGCCCCCTGAAGCCCTATCCGTATACCGAACGAACGATCATTCCCTGCGCTGACCACTAGTGGTTGCCCAAGAGGCTCAGGTGGATAGTCTGTATTCCAACCAGGATCCATCCCCATCAAATCGTAAGGCTCGTCGCCGATCGACAAACGACGCTGACCGTTTGGAAGCACTGAAATCAATGCTGGGTCCAATGGATCTGGATGCGCAAAAACGGTTCCTGCAAACCCCGATGGCCATCGAAGCCAACAGATCGGTTTACCGAACGCATCCAAAATCTCATTCAAGCCATCGCTGTCGGTATCCCCGACTTCCGCTTTTCCAAAAAGCTCGATCGCGCTGGAACCATCGAAGGTTGCATCTTCAATGATCAAGTAAAGCAACTCCGCATTCGCATTGGTTACTTCCCAGTTTGGAATTGGAATGTAAGGCTCCGACATGGACGCTCTGGTACTAAGCTTGCGCATCAACCGGACCGCGCGCGAAGAAAGTGGGTAGTTTGGCAGCGCTTGATTTGGATGAAAAACAATGGGATTGCCATTCACCGCGAGCAATGTATCAATCGTTGCATGCGATCTCTTATACGTTCGAAGGATATGATAGTCTGGGTTCGATGAAGTACCATTAATGAATGCTGAGACTTGAGTCCACTTAAGATCATCCGCACAATCGGGCATTTCAAAACGGAGCCGGTCCCTTGTCAGTGCAAGTTTTGTTCGTTCAATACGAGCTGTCCGCGACGGGATTCCTGCCGATGCAGGAACCCAGTTCGGACTGAAGCTAACCCCTAGCGGCTCCATCGCATACTGCTCGTAGATCGAGTTGATCACTCGACTTACTTTTTGAACGGTAGTCTTAGTTTTTTGTGCGGATGCCTCTTGGGCCGCGCCGCGATAGGCGAGAGCGAACATCCCAGAGAGTGCTCCGAGAATTGCAATGACGACCAGCAATTCGATGAGCGTGAACCCTCGATCGTTCTTCTTTGTTGTGTTGTGCATTGCATTATTGTTCATGAGGATACTCCACAGTTCAAAATCATCGTTCACCGATTACTTGATTGCGTCTCCAAATGTCGGCGGCTCGACGCAGTTCGAGACGTTATCTAACATAGGAAATCGCTGTCGATTGAATTGGTCCAGATGCGTGGGCAATCGAAACCGATTCGCTGCAGAGCTTAGACTCCATGTGCCTGATCCGTTCGCATACCCTTGACCGGTGCTGCTGAACAGGATCGGCGTACCGCTGGATGGCTGGATATCCCAACCATACAAACCGTCCATTCCAGGGCTAATGATCTGAAAAGTTTTTGGGTTCTCGTAAATCGCCACCGTAGTCGTCGACGGAGAAAGCAACGGACGCGCCACACCCATCAACCCTGCCGGGGTCAAAGGATCTGTAGGCGCTGCTGCATGATAATTGCCAACGAATGCGCCCGATCTGCTCTGATACGTACGCGAATCGAAGTACACATAAGGAACCGTCGTACCATAGGACACATAAACCGGCATCAAATCGGTGTCGTCTGCAAGCGACAATCGTTCATTCTTGAATTCGTACATGGCATTGTCGCGTGAAGGATTATAGGACCAAACGGGAGATGCTGGAGTACCCGAGTTCAGTAACGGCCCACCCTTACCTGAAAATGGTTTTTGACTATCAGTGCTAAACCCACCAAGAAAAAACACCATCGCTTCGGCTGGGTCCATCACGCGCCCCGCGTAATCACTTCGGATGTTTGCATTCGCGTTGTTGGCGGGATTCAATAGCAACAATTCACTTTGAAGAATGCCGGGAAATGCTTTCCGGAAATGAGCCTCCATGATCGGCCACGAGCTACCATCGGGTGGATACTCCCCATACTTGGTCCGATACTTTTCCACGGCGTCCGCCAACCCTTGCACTTCGAACTTCACCGACGCGTTGTTAAACGATTTCCTCACGGCGAAGACGGCAGGGACCAGCAATCCGGCCAATACCCCGATGATCGCTATCACTACCAACAACTCCACAAGTGTGAAGCCCGTTCGATATCGATTGCTTCGGTTGCATCTTGGATGATCGTTTCGATGACTTAATCGTCTCATGGTTTTTTCCAGTCCCTCGTTTTGACAATCGATCGTCGCTCGTACAACAGATCGCTCTTAGGTCATTATTCTCTTCTCGCGTTAAACCGTTTAACACGACGCAGTATTTTTTTGCATCGACCCCAAAAACAATGGGCTAACACCCTCGCTTATGGGACTGCTGCTTCTTGTTTTGTATTGCGGTAAATCTAAAACCGAGGGGCTAAAGCCCTGCGGCTGGATCGGGAACCGGGGCTAGCGCCCGCCGGCTCATGCTTCAACCCAAACCGAGGGCTAGCGCCCTGCGGCTTATGTTTCTAAACTACAACCGGGGCTAGCGCCCTACGGTTCCTATCGGAAAAACAGTTAGCTCAAGCTGGTGATCAAAGAGATCAACGGCATGAACAACGAAATCACGATAAAACCAACCGCTACCCCGAGGAACACGATCAACATCGGCTCGATCAACTTGGTCAAGCCTTCTGTCATCACGCGCACTTCTTCGTCATAGTTGTCTGCAATCTTGTAAAGCATCGTGTCCAACTCGCCGGTCTCTTCACCTACGTCGATCATGTTCACGACCAGATCGTCGATCACTCGCGACTTCATTCGCATCAAATACCACAGTGCCATTCCAACAACTCCGGCACCGATCGTCGCGGCACTGATGACCATCAGCTGATCACCTGCACTCGCCGAAGCGGCCTTCGAACCCGCTTTACCACCCTTCTTCACACCACGACCTGCGGTTACTGCAACCGACATCATCATGATCCCCGGGAATGCCCCCATCCACATCCAATAAAACATCGCCATTGGATGAAAACCAGGTGTCGAATTCTCCTTCATCGGCTTCGCGATCACATCCCCCTCGCGAATTGCTTCGATCACCTTGTTAAAGATCCGCTCGAACATCGCATTACCCGCCGTCTCGCGAGTGATATTCAAAGCTTCCAAAATCGGAACACCGGACGTGATCAACGTTCCCAACGTCCGTGTCGTCCGGGCCAAAATGTTCTTTTCAATCAATCCACCAAAGATCGGAACTTTAATGATGAACTGATCATACCCCATCCTACCATGCTTGAACTTTCGCGCGATCTTTCCGACCAGCCAACAACAGATCGGCAACAAGAACATGAGCCAGAAATACTTCACCACGTAATCGCTCATCGCCATCAACAGCAACGTCGGCGGCGGCAGCTTCAATTCGAACTCGTCGAACATCTTCTTAAACGTCGGAACGATGAAGAACATAATACCGGCCAAAATCCCAATCGCGACAATCACGACCGCGATCGGATAAATCAATGCACCCTTCACCTTGCGCTTGAGCGACTCGGAACTTTCCAAGAACTCTGCCAACCGCTGAAGAATCGTTTCCAACGCACCACCGGCCTCACCCGCCTTGATCATGTTGACATAGAGTCGACTGAAAACCTTAGGATTCTTCGACATCGCTTCGGACAAGGTTTGCCCGGTCTCAATGTCCTCGCATACATCCTGCAACGTAAACTTCAAACGACCGGGCTTTTGGTTGTTCTCTAGAATCTTGAGGGATCGAAGAATGGGAAGCCCCGCGTCTTGCAAAATGGATAACTGACGCGTGAACGTACAAATATGCTTTGTCTTCGCTCCACCAAGGACAAAGCCACGTTTCTTCTTCCCTTTCTTGCCAGCAGCAACTGCCGTTCCCTTTTTCAGCGATAGCTTGGTAACAAAGTAGCCCATCTGCCGAATGGTGTTCTGTGCATCCTCCTCGGACGGCGCCTCAATGACGTCGCGGATCTCTTGACCCGTGCGATCCATAGCTTCGAATTGATACATTGGCATAGCGATGACTCCCGTTGAAAGGCTTTAGGCTTTGATCCCTCGGACCTTAGACTACTTTCTCTGCAATTAGTTCATTGTGTTTGTTGTCGCGGTGTTTGTTGTCGCGAATCGATCCAAGATCGATTCGCTGTCGTCCATCCCTCGCTCACGCATCGGGTTGGGATTGTTGGCCCTCGCTTACGCGTGGGGTTGTGCTGGTTGAAGTTGTGCGGGTTAGCGGCCTGTCAGCCTTGCGGCTGTTGGGAACCGGGGCTAGCGCCCACCGGCTCAGCAGCGTGTGGCTGATGGCGACCGGGACTTCAGCTGGTTAGCCGTCGTGAACGGTTTCTCGTACTACTTCCTCTGCGGTTGTGAACCCTTGGAATACAAACTCACGTCCGTAATCTCGTAGCGTGATCATTCCATACGATTGCGCCTTGCGTCGCAAATCGTCCGTCGTCGCATTCTCCATGATCATGTCACGTAATTCGTCGTTCATAATCATGAGTTCAAAGAGCCCGATACGACCCTTGTACCCTGTATTGTTGCAAGCGTCGCATCCTCGTCCATGAAAGAACTTATATTTCCCTGCGTCCTCTTTATTTACTCCTAACTCCTCAAGCATCTCAAAAGGAGTTTCGGTCTCCTCCCGGCACTTGGTACAAATTCGCCGAACAAGTCGCTGCGCCAAAATGGCTTCTACCGTCGCGGTGATCAAGAACGTAGGAATCCCCATATCCTTCATCCGCGTGACCGTGCTCGGTGCATCGTTCGTGTGAAGCGTGCTGAAGACCAAGTGGCCTGTCAACGACGCTTGAACAGCAATTTCTGCCGTCTCCAAATCCCGAATCTCACCGACCAGAATAATGTCCGGATCTTGCCGTAGAATCGCTCGCAAACAGGACGCAAAGGTGACTCCGATGTCATGATCGATCGGAATCTGGACAATCCCATCGATGTCATACTCCACCGGATCTTCTGTCGTGATCAGTTTTTCGGTGATCTCATTCATTTCCGACAACGCAGAGTAGAGTGTCGTTGTTTTGCCAGACCCAGTCGGACCGGTCACCAACACAATGCCGTTTGGTCGTCGCATGACCGTACGAAATGTAGTCATCGTATGCTCATCCATCCCCACTTTCGTCAAAGAAAGATTGACCACCGTGCGGTCCAAAATCCGCATAACGACACTCTCGCCAAACATCGTTGGCAGTACGCTAACACGCAAATCGACGGGATACCCACCCACCATCAACTCAATTCGACCGTCCTGAGGCAGTCGTCGCTCGGCAATGTCGAGGTTCGCCATCACTTTGATCCGCGTCGTTATCGCGAATGCCAAGTGCCTTGGCGGAGGCACCATCTCGTAGAGGACCCCCTCGGCCTTGATCCGAATGCGAAACTCATCTTCAAACGGCTCAAAGTGAATATCGCTCGCATGGTCCTTGATCGCCAACAACAACACAAGATTCAATAGTTTTCGAACCGGTACGCTATCGGCCAACGCCTCTGCACCGTCCAAGTCGAATTTATCACCCGTCAACATGCTGGCTTGCTTGAACAATTCGGTGTCAGCGGCCAACTCTTGAACAATCTTCTCAACGCTTAATGAATCCGAAGAATAAAACCGCTCCAAAGCCGCTTTGATTTCTCGCTCCGGTGCCACCACCATCTCGATATCAAAGCCCAAAAACGTTCGCAACTCATCTTGAATCGTCAGGTTTTGGGGATCGCATGTCGCCACGGTCAGCGTATGCCCATCGAAGCGAACTGGAATCACCCGATAGAGCTGCGCCATCGTTTCCGTCAATCGCTCCAATAGTTCTTTAGGCACAGGCTGGTCTCCGAGCGACACAACCTTCATGTTCATCTGCTCGCCCAACGCTTGGGCCAATTGATCATCCGTAATCAATGACATGTCTTCGGCAATTTTGCCAAGCAAAGCACCGGGCTGCTGCTGCTGTTCATCTAGCAACAATTGCAACTGTTCATCCGTGATAAACCCCATATCGACGAAAATCTGTCCGATGCGTCGAGCTATCATTTGGAGATTACCTTTTTCTGAGTTTTGACTTTTGAGTATCTAAAGCTTGGGACGTTTGGTTTGGGACTGCTGTCCCCGATCGATTAATGGAAAAAACACGGCCGAAAACCGGGGGCAAGCGTCCTGCGGCTCATCGGCGGAGAACCGCGGAATGGCGTTTTGCGATTAATGGCTATCACCATGATCGAAATCCTCTCCTCCGGAATCATCCTCGATGCCCTTCCGAGCATTGACGATGCGTTTTGCCAAATCGTCCGGGCGGTGAGCCTTGGACAAAATATCTTCGATAATGACTTTGCCATCGCGCCACAGCTGAAACAAAGCATCGTCCATCAACTGCATTCCAAACTTGGCTCCCGTTTGAATCGCCGAGGTGATCCGGAATGTTTTGTTTTCGCGAATCAAGTTTGCAATCCCGTTGGTGACTACCAGGATTTCATACGCAGCACATCGACCACCCCCAACCCTAGGAACAAGCGTTTGTGCAACCACCCCTAGCAAACTGGTAGAGAGCTGTGTTCGAATCTGATCTTGCAGATTGCCGGGGAACGCATCGATCAATCGGTTCACGGTTCCCTGAGCACTATTCGTGTGCAGCGTTCCGAAGACGATGTGACCTGTTTCCGCGGCACTGATCGCAGCAGAAATGGTTTCCAAGTCCCGCATTTCACCCACCAGAATACAATCCGGATCCTGCCGCAATGCTCGCCGAATCGCTTCCGAGAAACTCGGAACGTCTACCCCGACCTCGCGTTGATTGATGGTCGATTTGATGTGTTCATGATAGAACTCGATCGGATCCTCGATCGTAATGATGTGGTGATCATGATTCTCATTGATAAAGTTAATAAGACTCGCTAGCGTTGTACTTTTGCCGGACCCCGTCGGGCCTGTCACCAACACCAAACCGCGTGGACGAAGCACTAGCTTGATCACGGCTTCCGGCAGACCTAGCTGCTCCGGAGTCAGCTTATCGTTCGGGATCTGCCGCAACACCATGGAAATGAAGCCGCGCTGCTTGAATATGGAGACCCGAAACCGTGCGAGCGTTCCGAATGCAAATCCAAAGTCCGCACTTCCCGACTCTTGTAGCTCACGCTGGCATCGCTCTGGGGCAATACTCTTCATCAACTGCATCGTATCGTCGGGCTCGAGGATTTTGGTCTCCAGCTTGCGCATTCGACCGTGCAATCGAAAGACCGGCGGTTGCCCAACGACAATGTGAATGTCGCTAGCGCCTTGCTTGACGCATGCCTGAAGAAGCTTGTCGATGAGAACAGTTGTGGCCATGCTTTCGATTCAATGTCAGAGTTTGGTCAAGTCGGAAGAAAACGATCCGGAACGGGAGTTGGGGCAGCCTATCACAACCTAGGATCGGTGGATTCTATTCACTCGGGCTCCCGCCTACAGAGAGCCCCTCTTGATGGATAAGGAAAAGGAACCGCTAGACAGTTGCCAACGGATAACTCCATAGTAGTTATTTAGGGCCGTTATGCGAAGAATTTGGCCGAAAAGTAGGGAGGAAGTAGTCAACGTAGCTGGCACGCTCCGTCGTGCCGTCCGCTCTTCGAGCTTTGTGGGGATTCTAGGTGGACGGCACGTGAAATGTGCCTACTACTTTGACTTTTGTCGGCTCTGTCTGATGATCGAAAATCAACCCGAGGCGCAAGCGAAGGATTCTGCGTCCCTCGCTTACGCTTCGGGTCGCAATAGGGCCCCTTTGCCTTGCAGCAAATCCAATTAAATCCGCAGCCTTCCAAGGGGTAGGCGGAGGCGGACGGCACTGCGGAGAGTGCCTACTACCTTCTAACCGACTCTGCGGAGGCGGACGGCACTGCGGAGAGTGCTGCTGCCTTCTAACCGACCGTCTCTCGAACGACTTGCGCAATCGCAATATGCTCCTGCTCTGTCTTCTTTGCACAACGATACACCTCGTCCAAGGTGGTAATACCTGAAATTACTTTTCTTAATCCATCGCAATAAAGAGTCGTCATTCCCTGTTGGATCGCCTCCGTCCGAAGCTCCGCAGAAGACTTGGCCTTGAACATCGAATCGCGGATCTTTCCATTTACGACCATCATCTCGTATATCCCCAACCGCCCTCGGAACCCCTTCTTTTGGCAGTAGGGGCACCCCTTGCCTTTCGAAAATTTGGCGAACGGGACCACTTCGGCCGGCAGCTCCGCGTCGGCCAACACAGCTTCCGACAGCGTGATCGGATACTTGCAACGAGTACAGATCTTCCGAACCAGCCGCTGCGCCATGACCGCAATCACCGAACTAGCCACCATGTAACCCGGTACACCCATGTCCGTCATCCGAGTCACAGCACTGGGCGCATCGTTCGTGTGCAGAGTACTGAATACCAAGTGTCCAGTTAGACTGGCCTGGATTCCCATCTGGGCCGTTTCTGTATCTCGCATTTCTCCGACCAAGATGATGTTGGGCGCTTGACGCAACATGGCACGAATGATCCGTGCAAAATCGAGTCCGATGTTATGCCGAACCTCCACCTGGTTAATCCCAGCCAAATAATACTCGACAGGATCCTCGGCTGTGATGATCTTGCGATCTGGACGATTCAGTGCATTGAGTGCCGCGTAGAGAGTGGTCGTTTTGCCAGAACCCGTCGGACCGGTTACCAAGAAAATACCATTAGGTCGCTTAATCAAGCCGGTGAACGTCTTGAAGTCCTTGTCCGCCAATCCCAACTGCTTCACCCCGACCTTGATATTGTCCTTGTCGAGGAGGCGCATAACCGAAGACTGACCATGATTAGTCGGAATGATGCTAACCCGAAGATCGAGCTCCTTTTCCCCGACCGTGATGGTGATCCGACCGTCCTGGGGACGGCGGCGTTCTGCGATGTCCATCTTTGCCAAGATCTTGATCCGAGACAAAATGGCCCCCAGAAGACGTCTCGGCGGGCTGTCGCGCTCGACCAAAACACCATCGATCCGATACCGAATCCGAACGCGCTCCTCGAAAGGTTCGACGTGAATGTCCGACGCTCGCAACTGGACGGCTTCGGCAATCATGTAGTGAACTAGCCGCACTACGGGGGCGCTGTCGTCCCCCTCTCCCTCTTCCGCCGCGATTTTGTCTTCTTCTGTTTCTGTGAAGTCGATCTGCGTGTCGGTAAACTCTTGGAGCATCGAGTCAGCCGATTCTCCTTCCACCTGGCCGTAATACCTGTTGATTGCTTCGATAATCTGCTCCTGCGGAGCTAAAGCGGTTTCAACCTTTCGGTTTAGAATAAACCGGAGCTTTTCAATGGTCTCAATGTCAAAAGGATCCGTCACGAGCACCTTGATCGTGCCATCCTCATCCGAAACCGGGATGATCTTGTTTTCCCGAGCCACCGACTCAGGCACCAGCTGAATGACGTGATCAGGAATTCTAATGGTACTAAGATCAACGTATTCAAAACGATAAAACTCGGCAAGCGCTTGCGTCACTTCTTCGCTGGAGGCGTAACCACTATTGACCAAAGCTTGGCCGATCGTGATGTCCTCTTTTTTCGATGTCGACTTCGCTTCCTTCAACTGATCGAGGGAGACTACCCCGCGAGAGAGAAGCAAGTCGGTAAAATCTCGCATCGGTTGATCCATAATGACTCTCGGTGTGGAATATGCTGGAAAAGAAGGGAAAAGT
The DNA here is from genome assembly GCA_903858115.1 of uncultured Pirellula sp. Classification (GTDB taxonomy): domain Bacteria; phylum Planctomycetota; class Planctomycetia; order Pirellulales; family Pirellulaceae; genus JBKCUI01. The sequence continues at coordinate 26,857 of CAIOHR010000252.1, forward strand.
GTCGAGACGAGGGAACGCTCAGCATTTCGGAGACTGACGATTAGGCAAGCATTTAGTATATCGCACTTCGCGAAGCCGCTACAAACATGTTTCGTGAAGTTCAGTCGGTTTTCCTTGCAAAATATAGCGGGACCGTCTAATCAATCCGGCTGATTGGCTAATCGCCCGCGGGTCGAATCGGGAAGGCAGGCGGCGGCAGGGCGGACGGCACGGCGGAGTGTGCCAGCTTCTTTGGTCCAAATGCAAAAGACCTCGGGTATGTTTCACCAACCCAGTTGGCAGCATATCCGAGGTCTTGAATGTATCTCTCCGATGCGGTCGCAAGCGGAAAACTTGCAGCGAACATCCGAGTATGGGAACGACCGGTTCTTCCGTGGGATTCGGCGGAACGTGCCGCCGATAGGAGGTACCAGGCTAGGGACGATCTTCCTTTAAGCCGCGAATTTCGGCTGGCTGGATGTGACTCGCTTTGCGATTTTCACGTTTAATCGCCTCGTAGACTTCTTGTCGGTGAACAGGAATGTCGTTTGGGGCTTCGATACCAAGCCGCACTTTATCCCCACGAATATCCACAATAGTGATGACAACGTCATCGCCTATCATGATGCTTTCATCTCGGTGACGCGAGAGTACCAGCATTGGAGACTCCTTTTCTTCGTAGTCGTTGCATCCGGTGCAACTGGATTGGGACTAAACGTGCGAGCCAGTTCGAACCAGAGAGCGATCGCCCCCAGTTCTTGCTGACCGGAGAAGTATCGACAAGGCGGTTCTCCGTTTTGATAATCGATGCTTAGATTCCGCGCAAGGCTATCAATGCCATCTGTAGCGACCCTCGAACTGCCGCATGGCCTGGATATGCAGGATGTATCGCGCTATATCAAATCTAGTGCTCTGTCCACATTAAAAATTGGGGTTGGCTACTTGGGGTGGCACGTCTCATAGTCTGCGATGGGCGTACGAATCACTACCAAAACAACACGCCCTTCGCAAAGCCTCAGGAGCTTGCCACCCAAAAATCTAAATTGGACAGTGCACTAGTTCCTTGCGTCATGGCTAGATTGCGACGGAGCGTGCCTGCTGCTACTTTTGTCGGCTGCGTCCGCTTCCGATCAAGCTTTAGGTTAGAGCAGTTTCGCGCTCGCAACATCTAAGACAAGTGTGATGTGTGGATGTTCGCGCAAAATCGAAGCTGGCACATCGGGAGTAATCTCTTTTTGAAGTGTATTGCGGACTGCTTCTGCCTTGCGTTCGTCTGGAACACTGCAAACGATATTGTGACTCGCCATAATAGCTTTTACCGTCATACTTAACGCATGAGTTGGTACTTCTTCGAGGGAGCCGAACCATCCTTCGCCGACCTGTTGCATTCGACATGCTTCGTCTAACTGCACAACATGATAGGTCGCTGATGTCTTGAAATCGGCGGGCGGATCATTAAACGCGAGATGCCCATTCTCCCCTATTCCAATCAATGCCAGATCGATACGACCTTTTCCAAAGGCCTCCGTCGCTTGCGCGACAACTTCGGCTGGGTCACGCGTTCCATCTAAATAGTGAAACGATCCTACCGGTACTTTAGAGACAAAGCGATCACGCAAATAACCACAGAAGCTTGCTGGGTGATCTGCCGAGAGTCCGATGTACTCGTCGAGATGAAACGCATCCACCCTCGCCCAGTCGATCCCTGGTTCACTCGTCAATCTCTCTAGCGTCGCGAATTGACTGGCTCCCGTGGCCACGATCAAACGAGCACGATCCTGGCGATGAAGCACCTCTCGCAATATCTCCGCAGCCAAGCTTCCACCGATTTGACCAACTTGCTGAGCATCCGGAGCAATTTTTATTTCCATCGTAAGTATCCGTAGAGTTTGTGAGTCATGTTCTATGCGTTTCTCGATGCTCGTATTCTAACGCAGGTCTAGTCATGCCCAAGGCTTGATCTTACCTCTCGGCTAGCGATTTGTGCCGTACGAAGCCATCCCTGCTTTCCAAAGCCGCAAGTAACTCTTTTGAACTGCGTGATTCTATCAGGCAAGCGAGGACCGATTTGCGTTCCTCTTCGGTGAACTTACCGGCCGCGTATACACTGATGAATGGTACTTCGTCGCTGGTCCCAACCACTCGCATGGATCCCTTTTCAATCGTTCCACACCCCTCAAGCAATCTCTCTGCATAACTACTAATCACGCCTGCAACTTTGGACTCCTTTGGATTTTCCATCAGTTTCAGGGCCGTCGCAGAACATGAATCACATGTTTCTCCATCGGTCGTAGCGATCTCCAGTTCCTTTAGCTTGGCTTTGGGGGCACTCAATTTTTCATCGCATTTTTCAGGTCCCCATAACACTTGATAGCCCTCCAAGTCGAGCAGGCTGGCTGCCGGATTCTCTTTGCGCACCAAAAACAATCCATGCTGATTGACTCCACCGCGAATGTCGGTCAATTGAGCCAATGGAGAAACGTCGAGCTTCATGGCCTTTGTATCAAACCGCACCACCGAGTCTTTTCCGACAAAGAGGGTCTTGCTTCCGAGGCCAAACTCTTTCTTAGCGATAGCAATCGAATCGCTCCAAACCACGCGAACCGTCTTCTTGAGCTTCCATTGCATGTAATCGGCGAGTTTCTCATACCTGCGCTGCGCATAACCCTTGACGCAATCGCAGGCTAACGGCAATGCGAGTGGGTCCGTGACAACGATCGTAACCTCCGCATCGCTAGGGCCATACGGTTCAACCGCGCTCGCGGTACGATAGGTTGCTGCGATCGGTAATGCAACAATCGCAACCAGGGCCGTTCGTCTTTGAATCAATCTCATTTCAGCATTCCTTGAAATCTCTAAAATTTTGAAACCATTGCCCGACGAATCATTTTGACAGACAGTACGTCATCGATCTAGTGAAAAGCACTGGTGCAGAAGTACTTTGCTGATCTAGCCTCGGCTTGTTGGTTCATGGTGAGCCGATGGGCGCTAGCCTTGTCATTACCCACATTTTGATTCAATCTAGAATTCTAACTCCCTTGAAATCAAACGAAAACCCTCCAGACATTACCCTGCGTAGCACATTCATCGTTGGTTTTCCGGGCGAGACAGAGGCCGAGTTTGAGGAGC
>CAIOHR010000253.1 GCA_903858115.1 uncultured Pirellula sp.
ATCACTGCTGTAACGACATCGGCAGGAGCCATAGCTGAACGCTACGCGTATAGCGCCTACGGCGAACCGACGATACTTGATGCATCTGGCTCCGTACTTCAAACTTCGAACTTCAACATTCGCCATTCATTCACCGGCCGAGAATGGGACGCGACCGTTGCGCTATACCACTTCCGTGCACGATGGATAAGTCCCAAGGCAGGACGATTCGTGTCCCGCGACCCAATTGGATACAGGGGAAGTCCCTTTGATCTTTACGAGATGCTTGACTCACGACCTGTCGATCGGACAGATGCGTTAGGGCTTCAGGGTGGTTTTCACGGAAATACAATTTGCTGTGGTGGGAAAACGATATACGTTGGTCCTGGCGGGCAAAGTTGCTGCAACGAAAAGGTTTACACACCAGAAAGAGAGTGTTGCGAGGACAAGACGATTGTCGCGAAAGTAAAAATTTGGAATTGTATTGTTGATGAGGGACTCAATATTGCTCGTTGTTGGGACTATTCTTTCGGTTGGTTTGCTTGCCCTCTTGGATGGAGAGGACGTCATTCTTACGTATGTTTGGATGGTCCTAATTTAGGATGTTTTTCCGCGTATAAGGAAGGCTTCACAACGGGAGAGTGGGAGATTTTTGATCCAAACAATCCATTTGGTCAGATCACTGGCCACACTACATCGTGTAAGGAGAATTTGACATGTCCAGGGACAAAGAAAGGTTACTCGACCCCTAACCCAAACGCTGGATACAATTTCTTGATCAACAATTGCCACCAGCAATCAGGTAATTGTGGCTGGAACTGGTATTGGTAGGTTTTTCGATATCAATCCCATGATCAAACCACATTTTCGATTCCTGTTGTTCGCAGTAGGCTTTGTAGCAGTTTATGGAGTAGTTCCGAGCATTTCAACTAGAGCTTTCCCTCACAGAACAATTGTTCAAATGATGGGAATGGCATTTGTGGCCTGTTTGGGTCTCGGATTGATATCAGCGTCATTGCTTTTGGGTTGGAAGCAAAGGTCTAGGATCACTCGATGGATTCTTGCAATCCTAGCTGCTTTTTTTGTACTACCAATTTCCTTTGGACTTGCGATCGATTTGGTTCGATTTTTCATGAACAAACTTCGCTGAAAAAGTAGTAGTCCATCTAAGAGAACAGAAGTGAGCATGAATGGTCGTTGGAAGCAGGCGTAGAGATCCTCGGAATTGTCTCAGCTATTGGATCGCATAGATCCGAGACCGATGCGGGGCACCGTTGCAACCCAAAAGCCGTTAACGGCAGTTTTTGTGAGCACTTAGGTGCAAGTCGCGGAAAGTTGAAACCACTAAAAATCGGCGCAGCGAAAGTGCCGACTGTTAATCGGACTTTTCGGAACGCGGTACGCTGAACAAGACCAACCGAATCGGTCTCGAACTCTCTAAGCTCCAGTTATTTGAGCATTTACGAAACAGGCCTTTCAGAGAAGGTTCCTTATCAGGGTCAGTCCGGGGAGCCTTAGTTTTTTCTACGGAAGAAACGCCAAAAAGTTAACGCCGGACGACGAGAGATCGACGCCCGGCGTTTTTCGTTTCTACCCAACGTTTTGGGCCTTTTTCGCGTCCGCGACGCCCAACCCAAGTATCTCGGTTAGGAAACAGAGATACCGGGCAACGACCGAAACCATACCGGTTTCTCCCGGACGCCCGATTCTCTACTGAGAACTCTCAAGATCTCCGTTTCCGCTCCTGGTTTTGATTAACACAGTGTCTGCAAGTGAGTTGGAGACGGTTTCGAGCGGTTCCTGCCCAGTTGTTTCGACGCTTAACATGGTGAAATGCTGGTATGTCGAGTTGGTGTCGGGCCGAAGAACTCGAAAAACCATGGGCAAACGGGCGGCAACAAGCGTGTTAACTTGGCTCTCGGCTGTTCCGTAGTTAATCTCCGATTCGAGGACGGATCAATCGGTCGCCTGCCCAAAGTCGTTCGACTGAACAGAGGATCGCCAAACTACGAACAGAGTACTGTTCGATCGTTGGTTTTCAGGATATCCAGAGGCAAAAGGCTATCTCGGTTAGTAGGTCGCTAGAATTGAGGCAAGTACGAAATCGAGGATCAAACTGTGGCAGGCAAACAGGTTAATGGTGAATGAGAAGGCGATAATAGGATGCATCTTAGGAACCGCTGTGGGTGATGCCCTTGGCTTGCCCTATGAAGGAATGTCGCCAAGTCGCGCTCGCAAGTTACTGGGGCCGCCAAAGCGATATCGATTCGTGTTCGGGCGTGGCATGATCTCGGACGATACCGAGCATACATGCATGGTGTCGCAGTCTCTGATCGAATCCGGCGATAACGTTGATACGTTCACGAGACGATTTGCTTCCCGATTGCGTTGGTGGATTTTGGCTCTGCCTGCCGGCGTTGGAAAAGCCACGGCTCGCAGTTGTATTAAGTTGTGGCTTGGTATCCGTCCGTCGAAGTCCGGGGTCTATTCCGCAGGCAACGGTCCCGCCATGCGAGCTGCAATTTTCGGTGCGACGATTGACGATATTCCAAGGTTGCTCGAATACGTTCGAGCCTCATCTCGTCTAACGCATACTGATCCCAAAGCCGAATTCGGAGCTGTAGCAGTTGCACTCGCCGCTCGCGAGTCTTCACAGAATGACAGTGTTATTGCGGAACGATGGCTAGAACTCGTTTCACAAGCCCTGCCCAGCGAAGCTGCCGATTTGATTGAAATGCTGCGGTCTGCGATGGCATCTGTTGCAAAGCGAGAATCGACTCTAACGTACGCGAATGCACTTGGACTTGGTCGCGGTGTTTCGGGGTACACCTATCACACTGTGCCAGTGGCCATTCATTGTTGGCTGACTTACCCGGACGACTTTCAAAAGGCGGTGGCCGCAGCCATCGAATGTGGTGGTGATGCAGATACGACCGCGGCGATCGTTGGTGGCATCGTCGGAGCACGCGTTGGTAAAGATGGAATTCCTACCGAATTGATCAGCGGCATTTGGGAATGGCCAAGAAGCGTCGGGTGGATGGAATCGCTCGGGACAGCATTGTCACGGACTTGGCCGAGTTCAAATGGCTCTCGTGCTCCAGCCGTGAATCCGATTACTGTGGTCCTTCGGAATCTCATCTTTCTGGCGATCGTGCTTTGCCATGGTTTTCGTCGGCTCGGCCCACCGTATTCCTAAGACGCAAGATTTAACAATGAAAATCATTATCAAAGTAGGAGATGTTCTTAGCGAGCCTGCTGACTTGCTCATTTCAACTGCGAATCCCTGGCTAAATCTCTCAGGCGGAGTCAACGGCGCGATACGAGAAGCAGTTGGTCCCGATCTACAAACCGAGCTTCACGAATTACTGAAACAACAGGGAATGTCAGCCTTACCTGCCGGAACCGTGGTGCGGAGCAATGCATACACACTACCTTTCAATCATATTCTTCATGCAGTTGCGATTGATCCTTTCTATGATTCATCCACAGTCCTGGTAAAGGCAACCTTCGAAAAGGCGCTAGACATGGCTTTGGAGTTGCAAGCTCTCACAGTCTCGTCACCAACGCTTGCTACTGGCTATGGGCCAATGTCGGTTAGCGACTTTGGAAGTGCAGTTGCACCTGTTCTCAAGAAGTCCAGCTTGGAAAACTTGACGCTAAGTCTTGTTGTTCGTCGTGAAGATCACGCAATAGAACTCCAGGAAGCATTATGCAAGGCTGGTGTAATGGTGACCGGGTGAAGTACGGCATCTACTTTCTACTCCTTGCTGCACTAATGCTATCGATCACGATTCAGTTCGGCGGTTGCTACTGGATCATGATTTATCCCGCCCTGTCGTTCGCGATCGTATCAATCGGCTACATGGGCATCGGCCCGAGGGTTTTCGGAAAGCGGCCAGACGGCAAGCGAAGTTTGGTTGCGACGTTTTTTCTTCTTCCCTACTTACTTTTAACACTGGCGACCTGGCACCTAGTTCGGCTGGTATCTCGCGAGCCGGCAGTGAATCAGGTCGATGCCGACCTGTACTTGTCACGAAGGCTACTCAGAAAGGAATTGCCGGAAACAGTGACCTCTGTTGTTGATTTGACGTGTGAATTCACCGCTCCAACATATGAGTGCAGCTATTTTTGCTTTCCAGTGCTTGATGCGAGTTGTCCATCTGCCGAAGAGCTAAAAGATCTCGCCAAGAGAATCCTGGAATTACCAAAGCCAGTGCTCATCCACTGTGCACAAGGCCATGGGAGGACCGGATTGGTAGCCTCTGCTGTCTTATTCGAATCAGGAAAGGCCAACTCGCCTGAAGCTGCTCTCGCCTTAGTTCAAGCAGTTCGGCCAGGCGTCGAACTGAACGCCATTCAGAAGCAAGCCCTACTCTCGCTGAAAGTCCCGACACTTTCTAACTGAATGTTCTTTTCCACCCAGTCCTCAATTAGTGGCTCTCCGCAATCAGTTGATTAACTGCGAAAATCTCGCCCCGCCGCTTCGTCCGATCCAACACTTTGCGTGTAACCCTACAGATAGAGGCGCACATCTTTGGCGCGTCCTCAATCGTCCGTCTTTCCCCGGTCGATTCATTCTATCCCCACGTAGGAGTTGTCCATGTCTCCACCGAAAAGCGTTGAGAAAATGTCACCCGAAGAAATGCGAGCAGAACTCGTCTCGCTGCTGGCGGACGGCGTCCTTCGTTATCTAGCCAAACGCAAAGTCGATCGTGGCCAGCACAAATCACAATTCTCAGCGGAATCCGTCGAAGGAGCGCTTGAGGTTTCTTCCAAGCCAGGGCTCTCTGTGACCAATCCGGTTAACGGTCTCTAGGTCACTTTCTCAAAACGGAGAACCAATGGTACTCAACATCACCAAGGAAGTCGCAAACATGGAGCGACTGTCGGTCGGCGCTCTGTGCGAGCGATACCGCGAGGTCTTCGGCGAAGACACCAAAGCTCGCAACAAACAATGGCTCATCAAACGCATCGCTTGGAAGCTTCAGGCCAACGAAGAAGGCGATATCTCCGAACGAGCTCGCAAGCTTGCGATGGAGATCGCCCAATCGTCCGACATTCGAACTTCTGCTCCAAAGATCCGAACACGATCAATTGAAGCGACCTTCGAAACCGCCAGCACGATCATCACTCCACCGGCTGATAGCAGATTACCTGTTGCCGGCACCGTGCTGATGAAGAACTACAAAGGTCGCAGCATCCAGGTGCGAGTGCTACCAAACTCATTCGAGTACGAAGGTGAACAGCACAAGACGCTCACATCGATTGCCCGCATCGTAACGGGACAAAAGAACATCAATGGATTTCAATTCTTCAAGCTTGGTAAAACGGAGGCCGCATCGTGAAGACAACAAGCAATCAACGACTACTCAACTGCGCGATCTATACTCGTAAGTCGACCGAAGAAGGACTCGAGCAAGAGTTCAATACGCTAGATGCACAACGCGAATCCGCCGAATGTTACATTAAGAGCCAGGAAGCAGAGGGCTGGGTTTGCTTGCCGGAGCACTATGACGACGGCGGCTACACTGGCGGCAATATGGAACGACCGGCTCTGAAGCGACTTCTCACAGATATCGAGGCAGGCAAAGTCGACTGTGTCATCGTCTACAAAGTCGATCGATTGAGCCGATCGCTGATGGACTTTGCCAAGATGTTAGAGGTATTCGAACGCAAACGAGTTGCCTTCGTAAGCGTTACACAGCAGTTCAATACCACAAACTCGATGGGACGGTTGATGCTGAATGTCCTTTTGTCATTCGCCCAGTTCGAACGAGAGATCATCTCCGAGCGAACACGTGACAAGATGGCGGCCGCTCGCCGCAAAGGCAAATGGGTTGGCGGCCTGGCACCTCTAGGCTACGACATCGATCCGGTTGCGCGTCGACTAAAGGTGAACGAAGATGAAGCCTCTCGCGTGCGATCGATCTTCGAACTCTACCTCGAAGTCGGCTCGATCGTTTCAACACTCAAAGAGATCGATCGACGCGACTGGCGAAACAAGCGGAGTATCACCAAGAAGGGTAAAGAACGCGGCGGTCGGCATTTCGACAAGAGTTCGCTATTTAAACTACTCACGAATATGGCCTACATCGCAAAGATTCGCTACAAGGAAGAGGTCCACAACGGTGAGCACGACGCGATTGTCCCGCTAGAGCTTTGGGATCGCGTACAAAAGCTGCTCAAACACAACGGCAAAACCGGTGGCGTTGCGGTCCGCAACAAATTTGGTGCGTTGCTCAAGGGTCTCGTGCGTTGCGTGTGCTGCGACGCAGCCATGACTCCGAACCACACGACGAAGGCCGGTAGTAAACGGTATCGCTATTACGTTTGCAGCTCGGCCCAAAAACGCGGTTGGCACACTTGTCCATCCAAGTCGATCCCGGCCAAGCAGATCGAAGATTTTGTGGTGAGCCAAGTAAAGAAGATTGGTTACGCACCGGAGATCCTCAAAGAGGTTGTGGAGGTAACAAGGCTAAAAGCTCAAAAACATCTGCTGCAACTCAAAGAAGAAAGGGTCACATTGGAACGCGACACGGCGCGGTGGAGCAACGAGATCTTCAAAATGACGTCGCAGATCGCAGCGAGCGAAACAAATTCGCCCGCAGTCGCTCGCTTGGCAGACCTTCAGGACCGCATTCAGCACAATGAGCGCCGGATGCTGGCGATCGACAAGGAGCTCGCCGAGATCGACACCAACACCAGTGACGCACCGGCAATTGAATCCGCTGTCCTATCATTCGACCCAATTTGGGAAGCGATGACACTTCGTGACCAGATCCGGCTGATCAACATGATCGTTAAACGCGTCGATTACGACGGCGAGTCGGGACGGGTCACTATCACTTTCCATCCGCTTGGCGGCAAATCGCAATCCGAATACGCAGCCAAAGATCTTTCACAGGTGTAATCATGTTAGAAGAAAAACAAGTCGACACGCTCCTCCACAAAAAACGCGACGGCAAGCGGATCGTGTTGTCCGAAGGCAAAGCCCCCCAGCCCAAACGCCCTCCAATCGGCCGCTTGCCTCGGGTCAGTCGCTACATGGCTTTGGCTATTTATTACGAGGATCTCATTCGCAGCGGTCACGTCCATGACTATGCCGAGATCGCCACGCTTGGCCATGTCACTCGTGCGAGGGTAACACAGATCATGAATCTACGGTTATTGGCTCCCGATATTCAGGAGCAACTTCTCAATTTGCCTAGAGTTCAATTTGGGCGCGACACTATTTGCTTGAGGGTACTCCAAAAAGTGGCTTTGAAATCTTGCTGGAACATTCAACGACAACTGTGGAGAGCAATTTAACACAGCAGTTAAACCGCAATGTCTACAATGGACATTTGTACCGTGCGTTCTATTTCAAATCGATGACGATCTTTCCAAGCTTGCCTGTGAATGTCGCAGGTATGTCGTAAGTCATATCCACAGGTGTGCCCGTATCTTCTCCGAAGTCCAAAGTTTCTTCGGTCGAGAATCGGAATGGAATGGTCTTCTCCACTCGAACCTGCGCTACTTCCTTGCCATCGACGAGGAGTTTGGCAGTACCGCTCTTGCCCATTCCTCCGCCGTCATAAATAAAGTCCATCACAAGTTTGTGCTGTCCGGCAGGCAGAGTGCTCGGGGCGACAACTCGATAGCTTTCGCCGCTGGCAAATTTGTAGCTGAATACGGGTTTACCTTTCTCAAGGTATACAGCCCAACCGCCAAAGAGGCCGCCTTGCGTGGCAACGACGCCGCTGTCTGTGCCAGTGGAAGTGATATCAGCGGTGAGGGACCAATTGCGGTTTTTGATGTTCGGCGCAGCACCCTCGGTGATTCGCTTTAATCCCGCTGTGTACGTGAACGACTTGCGGTCACCAGTCAAGCTTGGGCGAATGCCCTCGCCAAAACGTTCAGCCGCCGAGGTCTGAATCGGTAGGACGTTGTACTTGGCCGCTTCCGCGTAGAAACGCACTTGCATCTCACGCAGTTTGTCCGGCATCTTTGCTGCTAGGTCGTCTGCTTGGGAATAATCTTTGTCGATGTTGTAGAGTTCCCATTTAGTCGTGAGTACATCGGCCTCTGTACCGACACCGCTCCAAGGAAGTCGAAACGGAGTAGTTCCTGCAAACCAACCTTCATGATAGATTCCCGAGTTACCGAAGATCTCGAAGTACTGGGTCTTCTTGCGTTCCTCAGACTTAGCATTATCAAAGGTGTAGACCATACTGACACCTTCGATTGGCTTCTGATCAAAGCCATTCACCTTGACTGGCTGGGGCAATTGGGCAGCTTCAAGAATCGTCGGAACAACGTCGATAACATGGTGGAACTGAGTTCGAATTCCGCCTTTGTCTTTGATTCGGTTGGGCCAAGAGATGACCATCGCGTTTCTAGTGCCACCGAAGTG
>CAIOHR010000254.1 GCA_903858115.1 uncultured Pirellula sp.
CGACAAGGAGCAAGACCGCTTCGGCGATCTTGGCCATATCGGTGCCATGCGCGTCGACGACGGAAACAGCGATGTAGTCGATGCCGTTGAAAAATACCGACTTTGCCTCGAATCCACGGAAGGCCGGCAACTTCCCACCCTTGGGCTGATTGGCGGGCGAACACCTTACCAACAAATGCGCCCTCAGGTCGTCCGACGATACCGCGCAGACGGTTCGGCATTCGGGATCCTGTGAGGAGTTCCGGATGATATAGCCCGCGCTGATGCCTTGGAACCGAATCTCCTCCCGGATGATCTCGTACATGTTCATAGGTTAGTCTTGGAGCTGGGCGGTGGGGACATCTCCATCATCGTAGTAACCATCATCGATGTCAGCCATGCCGAGCATATCTCGCTCGAACACCGCGTTGGTGACGTATTCGACGGCCGCCACGTTGTCGGATGCCGCGAAACTGACCGCAAGACCAACGACGGGCCTAGTCACGTCCTGATCCACCGAATTGATGGTAGGGACGAAGGGGTAAATGATCAGCAACGCCTCCTTTTCATCGCGAACGAGTCGGCAATCAGAACCGTTGGCCCGCGCGGGCTCAGCTTCGCCTTCCTTGAGCCTCTTTATTGTGAGCGCGTGTGCAAGTTCCCCGCGAGACTTGCCGACGAACGAATCAACCAGCTCATGATGCGCCTCGAGGCCCTTCTTGTCCTTGAGCCGGCGAGCGACCTCATGTGTGAGCGTATCGAGTTTGATATCGATCGCTTGGTCTCCAGGGTTGAGAAGGTTATGCTTGTTCGGTGAGAATTCAGCCGCGTCGAAATTCTCATCTTCGATCTGTCGACGAAGCGGAGCCAAGTCATTTCCGGCCAACTTGAATTGATGAGCCTGAGGGGCTTTTTCTGGGTCGTTGGATGCGCAGACGATTGTCCAGTTCTCCGCGTAACCTGAACCAGCAGTCTGTTGCTTATCCAGGAAAGAGAGGAAGGCCTGTTTCGTGAACAGATTGGTCCCATAGGGGATGGAGAGCTTAGCGATGAAATCCCGCACCTCAGACCTTTTCACGCCGCGTTTGACGAGGTAGTTCTTCTGCTTGGACCACCCTTCAATCCCAGCGGCAAATGCCTCCAATGACTTAAAGTTCTCCTCGATCGCGGACTTCTCGAACTTGGTCGTCTGTACAAGTTGGTAAGCGAAAGTGAGCAGTCGCTTCGTTCCCCGTCGCATCTTGGAGAGCGCGGTGATCCTGAGACCTTGGGGATGGCTTCTGACCTTGAGCCCATACTCGATGGGCGTCTGCTTGGCGGCGAACATCTTCACGAACTCCATGCGCAGCTCGCGATCCGCCAAGGCGATGTGCTTATACCAAGAAATGAGCGTCCCGGAGGTGTAGATGCGACATACATCGACATAGCCGTCCTTGTAGCCGAACCAGCGCCCCATCTGCATGAGCGTGTCGTACATCTTGGAAGTACGCAGGAAATAACTCACAGAAAGGGACTCCAAGGTGAGACCTCGGGAAAGCTTATCGCCGCCGATGGCGATCACGCAGAGGCCGTTCTCGCGCTGCTTATCGTAGTCAAGGAACTCACCGCTGTTGCCATGGATGTTTCGAACCGCGACCTTAAGGAGGACATGGGGCAGTTCATCGACCACCGCTTCCCATTCCACTTGGATTCCTCGGTCCTCCGGGGGCATCTTCGAGAAGGTGGGCACGAAATCATCCTCCCAGACTTTCTTGAAATCCGAGATCACCGACTGGGAGCCGGTACGAATCCCGGCCTCCAGCCTATCCTTCTCGGCCTGCAAAAGGACATGATAGCGATCCATCACATTGGTGAACCTGGAAAGATGCACGAGCATTGAATCATGCTTGGACATGGGACGACTCCTTCGTCGGACGTTTCGGACCGCGCAGGTGATGATGAACGCCCTGATTGCAGTCTTCAGGGATTCCGGCAGGGCCGTTGGGTTGAAGTCGATCTTGTGCTTGGGCGGCACGAGCTTCTCATACCCCTTGTCAATGACGTCGAGGTTCCTCACGATCGGCAGTCCAGCGGTCCCTTCGACATCGTTATCCGGGTCGGCATCGTTGCCAAACACCTTGGAGACGCCCACGTAGTTATCCGGGGCCGGGATGTTAACGATAAAGTTGCGGGGGAAGATGTTCTCGGCGTCGTCGGGATCGGAGAACAGATTCGCGTAGGGCGTCGCGGTGTAGCCGACATAGCTGGACTGCTGGAAGACCGTGAGCAACTCCACCATGGCGTTGTTAATCGCTGTACGTTCGGTCTTGCTCGTATTGATACTGGCGTGGTCGGCCTCGTCGTCGATGAGCAACATCGGGCAACCTGAGATCCACTTTTCGTCCCCATCCTTGCGACTAGGCCTGCGCAAATCTACTGGCTTTGGCGACGGTGCCACGCGCACGACCCATTTCCTGAGGTTCTTGAGAATGGACGAATGCTTCTTGACCACAAGTACGACGGGGTCGCTGCCGATGGAGACGTTCTGACCTTGAAGCGCTTTGGCGCTGAAATCTTCGTCGTAGGTGGTCAACTGATGGAGCACCGGTGCATCGCCGAACGACCCGACCCCGAACATGGTGCCGGTAGTGGCTCCCGCGCGGGTGTCCTTCCCCGCCACACCTTGATCGATTCGCCCCTGGGTCTGGGTACGCAAATTGTCATGAACGCCAGCGACGACGACGATGAGCTTATAACCCGCGTCGACAGCCTTGTTGATCAAACCGCAGTAGTTGGCGGTCTTGCCCGATTGGACGCTACCGACCACCAAGCCACGTACCGTCCACATTCCTTTGCGCGTCGGATCCTCCAGCAAGCCAAGGGTCTGATCGGTGACAGCGTTCACCTTCGCCACCACGGGATCGGGCATGCCTTCCTCGTCCAGCATGTACTGCCGGTAACGATTCCAGTGTGACCAATCGATCTTAGGTTTACGCTCGTACAGCCATTCGATGTGCGACTTGTGATCCCCAGTGAGGACCAACGAATCCCCAACGAGTCGTGAATAACTATGGAACAGGTACCCGATGATGGCCTTCTTGACCTTTTCGTCGATCAAGGCCGCGGCGTCGGGATCCCCCATTTCGAACATCTGGATCGCTTTCTCCACCGCAGAGATGACCTCAGGCTCAGTAGGCACCTTGATTTCACGGTTTTTCAACAGTCTATCCAACACCACGCGGGCGTTGGTCTTCAGGACAGGGGTAGGATCGTTTTCCATGTTTAGAGCTGGTCGATGGTTTCGGGGAAGTGGCTATAGGGATAGGTTTTCTGGAGCATCTCCTTGGCCTCGCCATTGTTGTCGCACATGGACCTATAGACAGCGAAAGCCGCGCGGAACTTCGCGAGGCGTTCCTCGTCGGTATCACCCTCGAAGGCGCCGGCGACGGAGTCGGGCTTGTTGCTGTTCGCCAGGCTGATATCCGCGGTCGGCAAGGTCTGCTCAAG
>CAIOHR010000255.1 GCA_903858115.1 uncultured Pirellula sp.
AGCTTTCACGTCGCGCTGTTTGTTGCCAATGTACCTGCCTCAACGAGTCACCAGGACGATACGGACGAACCCCCATCCATTCACCTTCGTCCCCCATTTGTTGGCTCGCTTGGCCATGTCCAAGCCGGGAGTTTTCAGAGTGTTCCGGGACGTTCACTAAACCAACAGTTTGCGGCCAAACAATGAGCGATTGCTCCACCACGAGTTCGCGATAGCTAGTCCAAATGCCAAAAGGAAATGCGGTACGCAATTGAATCTTGCCTTTTGGAAATGCTCCTCTGGATGCGGGGCGACATTTCCATGCAAACTCACTTTTGCACATGCCTGGGACACGGCTGAGCGAAATCGGGATATCGCCAGAGAGTTCAGTATCCATCTCAACGACAACACCCCAAACCGGCCAAGGCCAAAAATTCGTCAGGGATAATACTGTCTGAACTTCTTCATTTTCTCGACACCTTAGTTCCGACCAGCTCAGTTTCCCACGCAGCCCAAAGGTCGAGATCCATGGCCATAAGCAACCAACGGTGCCAAGCGTCACGATGGCTGCAGACCCAAGAAACGCTTGGCTGGATACGTAGAAACCAAGCAGAAGCGAAGCTGCCAGCGCGATCACAACCCAGCCGATTGGACGCTTTAGCCAATACACATACCGATTTGCCCAAGGACAAAAGTCGTGTTGAAGCATGCCCCCAAACAAGTTCCATATTTTCATCGAGCCCATTACATACCCCACATCTATGACAGAAGAAATCCAACGATGTGCACAATGGCCTAATGGATTCGATGCGAGGAATGCCCTGTCCTTGGATCAATCTGCAGTCAAAGACGGCAAACTCATATCAAGAGACGTTGCGTGTTGCGATTCGAATAATCCACCTCGACCACGGCAAGCGAGACCGCGTCGAATTAGATAGCTGGTGGAGCTCTTGACTGAAAATAGACGACCGGTGCCGCGACGTCGCGTTGGTCTCGAATAGCCAGGGCGTTAGAGAATTCACCTGAGAAATATTCGTTTAGGTTGCAATGAACACCCATCCCAAGGGTACTCAGCATCTTGCAGAGACCGCACTCTCGCGCCTCCATTTTGGAGCTGAGTGCAACGTGACGACTTCCACGGCTTTTTACCTGAGGAGAACCTGGTCGGGCATGGGATTTTCCGTGAACATGCGCCCCGTGACTGCAACAGACCTTGGGAGTTTCTGTCGATTTAACCGAACAACAGGCCACCGAGGAACATGCATACCCTGGCAGCATATGAAGCGAATCACCAAGGAAAACCAAGGCAAAATACATGCTGAGCAACAGCCATGCGATCTTGTTTTTCCAGGGGAGAGTCAAACCACGGCTCCACAAAAGACGTACGCGTACCGAACCAGTTCTTACTCTAGCAGGCACGCATTGCTTTTGCAAAAGGTTTGCACAAGTTATTGTTTATCGGCATGAAAATCGCGAAATTAATGGCTTTTTGCAGATTTCGCCCCCAGCCAATTACCCCAGAATGGCGTCAAGGTGCTCCATACTCATTGCGAGATCCACCGAAAGGGAGTCCAGGTCGGAGAGAATCTGGGATTCGATTTCTGTGATTTCTTGAGCTTGGGTATCATCCCAGGTCACCCATTCACTCGTGTGATTTTCGAATGCTGATACGTTTTCGATTGGTTCCGAATCGCTATTCAATCGGTTCGATTCCGTCAGCGTTGTGTTAGCAACAGTCGTCGAACTTGTGGTCACAACAATCGTTGTCCAGTTGCCGATCAGAGTGTCGGTAGCAGAACTATGCACTGAGTTCAAGCTGATGGCCGTTGACCCAGCTGGATTGGTTGTCGAGAAAGCGGAGCAGTTCGATTGAAGCTGAGCCCAAGTGAGTGCTGTAGGATGCTGGAATCCCCATGGATTGTGGAGGGTGAACATGTCGGTCCCTGCGTTGTATCCTGCAACAATGTATGCATGTGAACCGACTAGACCTCCAGCGTTTGCTGTTGGCATCGTACCGATGGTAACCGATCGCCCCGAATTCAAGGCTGTGATCATTGTTTGCTTGGTACTGGAAGACAGCGAATAGTTGGTCGAGTTGTAACCGAGCACTTGCGCGTTAACATTAGACATCCACCCACCTTCGATTCCTCGATAGGTATTGGTTCCATCGCGTCCTTCATTGCCGGTTTCATTCCATTGGGCGTATGCCTTTTCGGCAAGGGCAATCCAAAGTGTTGTCGCAGAACTAGAAGCGACTTGTCCAGCGCCTGAGTATGCCAATCGGCCGCTTGAGGTTGTAGCCAATTTACGATTGACTGTCACATAGTCCGCAACGCCTGTTCCCGATACGAATCCAGCCGTGATGGTACCGTTTTGATTGAACTGTCCGAGGGCTCCAGCATAGAAGCGAACGGTGTACGTATTATCGCCATTATCGATGAACATATTGCGCACCGCATCAGGGTTTTGGTCGGCTATGGCAGCGATGGAGGCTATAAAGTAGCAGTCACCAATGGAACCTTGTCGAGTGTCCGCTCGACTAGGCGCACCATTGAATAGGTTGCCCGTGGAAATTTGGTAGGTAAGGCTCGTGCTAGTTAGAGCTGGCATATCAGCGCCCAGGAACCACTTATCGACCAGTTTATTCAGCAGACTAGAATTACTACCAGCGACCAGATTTCCAGCACTTGCTCCTTGGAAGAAGCGGTTTGCAGGGCTTTCATTCACCACATCGCGAGCTAATTCTCGAACGTAGCTAGGCATCGCGATACTTGTGCTTGAAACCAACCAACGCAAATCTGCGAGTTCGGCTTGATCAACCGTACCATCCGTACCAGCGCTTCTCAACAGTTGAATCATCTCCGTACGGTTAAGAGATCCGTCTGCGTACAAGCTGTCCAAGGTACTGCGCAAGGCCGCATCTCGAATGCCCGTTTGGGGTGGAGGCGTGGTAATGGAAACCGAAATAGTTCCGACGATAGTTCCAGAGCGCGCCGAAATCGCATAGGTTCCGGCTTGAGCGCCAGCTGTGTAAACACCAGAAGCGTTGATCGTTCCACCCGATGCGGACCATGCTAAAGGGGTCGTAGTATTCATGACTTGCTGGAATTGGTCCAACGCTCTGCCCACGAATTGTTGAGCCGATCCTGAGTTCACACTGGTGCTGCCAGGTGTGACGCCGATGCTTGTCAGTCTTTGTGTCACATTGAACGAGATGTTCAGCAAAGTAGAGCCCGCGTTAACTTTGACAGTGTAGGTACCAGCTCGGTCAAAGCTGACGACTGTTCCGCTGTCTGTTGATTGGATGGTTGCGCTTCCGCTAGCAGGTGCGGTGAGAGCCGTCCAGTTCAAGGTCGGCTGAGTCGCCATCAACTGTCCGAATTGGTCCAGAGCCCTCACTCGCAACGTCTGACTGGTTCCGGAAACAATGATCGGAGATGTTGTTATCAAGGCGCGGTTGTCAGAACCAAGAGCACTGAGGCTCGTCATCGTTTGAGCAACGGCAACTTGAAATGCCGTGGTGGCGACACCGCTTCGAACTGTCAGGCCGTAAGCACCGGCTCTTGTGAAATTCAGAGTAGCAACTCCTGCGCTCAGCGTTCCTGAGGCAGTACCGCCGGTAGGAACCTGTGTGGTCGCCCATGTCAATGCAGGTAGGGAAGTCATGGCCTGCCCGAATTGATCAAAGC
>CAIOHR010000256.1 GCA_903858115.1 uncultured Pirellula sp.
CCTTGTCCAAGATCTAGTCAATTCGTATCTTTGTCTTCCCAGTTCATCGTCAATCTGTAATACGAGACCCACCGAAGCCTCGTCTCTTGCTTGGCGATTAATTGATTCAGATAAGTAGTGCTCCCATGACGTTTTCCTATCGCGGTTGGACAGATTTGCACGGTTTCCGTATAGAACGAGGTTTATGGCATCCAGCATCGTTGTCTTGCCGCGACCGTTCTTGCCACCAATCAGAATTATTGGTTTGTCCGAGGACGTGGGTGCCAGTTCAATTAGATTTCGGCCTCGGTAAATACCAAAATCATGGAGCGTCAATGATTCGATGATCACATGGATCCTTTAATGCCCGAATCACGAATTTCAACGTTCGTAAGATGGACGTTTGCTTCATCTATATCCATCAATGTTTCGTCACCAGTCAATTCATCAAAAAGATCGCGCTTTTCACGAGCAAAGCTAATTGCGTCGTCGCGGTCCGAGTAAAAGGACCGGCGAATTGCTGAGTCAAGATCTTCCAACAGTCCTGAGCGTCGACTTTGAGTTAAATATCTTCGCTCTGTTGCGATCATCTCTCGTAACATCTGGTAGCGGAGCTGGTCATCCCCACAAACTTCCCTTAGTGATGTGAACATTTCCGAAGTGACACTCAGATGTGGGGAAGTCCCTGGGAATCTTTCCCCCATAATTTCTTCGTAGATTACTGGTAGAGAGTCTTCAATCTCCTTTTTTTCAACCAACCAAATTCGTCGGATTTCGTGGAGTTCCTCCATCGTGATCAGTTCTATGTGTCGCACATCCTCGGGACCATTTTTGCGTACCCATTGCTGCGCCGTTAGAAGTTTGCGAAGCCAATGCTCGCGCGACGTCTGGGTGTAAGGGCCGGGAACCGAACCATCGTGAAACAGTTGGACTCTTCCATCCATCCTGCGGAAATCGCGAAGGTGACGGTCGTTTTGGATATCAAGCTCATCCCTGAGCTCCATTAATGGTCGCATCCATTCTTTTTCTTGGTCATTTTGGATCATGGCGGACATTGACTTGTCCTTCTCGACCATCGTGCATACCCAGCATCCAAAACGGCTATCACCACAACTTGGCGTACTTGAGTCGACAACCAGTGGGCATTCGTTATCGGCACTGGCCCCACGGTACATATCAAGCAGCATCCGATTGTCGTAACCCCATGGATTCTCAACTTGCATTAGGTAAAGCCACACGTCGTCATTTGTCCAATCCTCAATGGGGCTGAAAACTAATGAGTTAGGCAAACTGTTATTTGGAGACAATCGGTCACGGACTCTCTGACCTTCAAGTTTGCGCATTCGGGCTCCCCGACTTGCGCTTTCTGCTTTGCGTGTGCCCAACACCACGATTGTTTCTCCACTCGCACGGACCATATCAATAATGAATTTATTTGAAGGTCGAATCTTCAGACGTTCGGTACACCATCTAAATTTTGGTCTTGGTGCTGGATAGCCGCGGCCGATGAGATTGGTCCAAAAAGTATTTTCTACTTCAGGAGTCAATCGATGGGGTGTTATCGGGAGATTCTTCTCAACCGCCGCCATTTTCATTGCACTGAGAGATTTCCCCACCCAGTTGGCAACTATCGGGTTCTCCACGAGAGTGTCAGTAGAAATTGTGTGGATTTCTTTATGGCGCTCAGCCTCCGGAAGTCGCTCGATGGCAAGCCACACCAATGACAGCACGGCCGTTGAATCTTTGCCTCCGCTGTAACCAACTATCCAAGGGATATCATCTGCTCGATACAGCTCTTGAATCTCGTTTATCAGTGCCGTAACCGTGGCTTTGAGTCCACGCTCCGCGAAGGCCGAATCTATGTTTGCAGATGGGGTCAATGAGCTTTCCGTCATCATTTTGCTCCTTTGAGTAGTACTTCTTGGCGTAACTCATCGGCACTGAGTTCAATTCCCAGCGCAGCTTTGATCACGTTTGACGTCAAAACGATGTTCTGATTCGCTTTAGATACGCGACCGGCGTTCAGTGCACGCCCCTCCCACAAATGGTTTCCGTGTTCTTGGGCTCCACGTTGCCATGGGATTGATTTGAGGGCTGCCGTGTATGTATCCCAGGCCCAAGGCGAGCTGCCGCGAATGTAATGATTTGCCGATCGGCCCAAGGCATGCAGGACAGTTCCATGAGTGTGAATGAACTCTTGACGTATTTCCCTGGCGGGGATGATTCCGTCGTGGACTAATCTCCATTCTGGGAATGCATCAATTACGGCCCCCCAAAAACTAACTGCTACCGATTGTTGTTCCTCGTCAGATACGCCGGCAAGAAGTGCCTTATGGGTACCATGTACGGCACTAAGAGTAAACAGTTTTCCCGATAGCGGGGGAAGGCTGGATCTTTCGGCTTCAACAAGGTGTGAAAGTAATGGAGTGGATCGCACCACGAGTCGAGTTAAATCGGCGAGTCTTTCGCGATGATCAAACATGATCCCTATTGACGCCGAAGGTCGCACCCCATGTCGGTTCAGATCAGCAAACATCTGCTGGGATCGTTCAAGTCCTATGTCAATAAAAAATACAACAGCGACAGTTTCGTCGGCCAGCGACGCATCGTCCTGCATCGCCTGTTGCAGGGCCGCCCAGCGATGTTGCCCGTCGTTGATGATGAATTTTGCGTCCATCGGAATCCGGATACGTCCAACATGGTCGTCTTCCGGTCCAATAGTTTCAAAGGCAACATCGGCGTCAATCGA
>CAIOHR010000257.1 GCA_903858115.1 uncultured Pirellula sp.
ATTTACTCTGCGAATCCCGCACCGAGCTTTGCAAGCTGTTGAAGGAAGTCATTACAAAGTAATGAGTTTCCTGCCAAGCAAGGCAACACCCGTCTTTACATCGAGGAACGCCTAAAGCGTGACCATCCGAAAGTTTGGAAGGATTAAAACTTCGGTGCACGGGACTTGTTTTTAGCGGGATTGACTACAGGGTCAAAGGTTTAATTGCATTTTGCCAAAAAGGTACAGCACCCTTTTAGCTTTTCGAACTACCTAAAATCCCTGCAAATTCACACAATTGAGTGCGACGGTTTGCAACAGTGGTTTTTGCGTGGTAGACTAATAAATTCCCTGGGGAAACGCTGAAAATCAGTGGTTAAAAAAGTGGCATGGCATGCAAGAGGTCATGGGTTCAAGTCCCTTTACCTCCACTTGATGTAAACCTAATGTTTGCTGGCCTTTTTTTTACTCTGGCAATCGCTTTGCCAGTTGGGTACCAATTCGGCATCTGGTGGGGGTTCGCCATTGCACTAATGTTCCTACTTGTGTTTGGGGCTCTCTTCCTTCTAGCTTGGTACAAAGTCTTCAACAGCTATGCTGTCCCTAAAAGCATCCTTTTCTACGCCCATCTAGCCGGTGTCCCTCTGCTATCGTCAGGCTTCATTGATTTTGGAATTGGTTGGGGACAGTTTAAGTTGACAGAGAATCCACAAATCGAATTGAAAGCTGGCGGAATAAACACTGCAACGCCCAACCTGTATCTAATTGGATTCGGCTCCTTTATTCTGATTTCAAGCTACCTAATAGCTGGCTGGATGTACGTTCAAGAACGAAGGGCCGAGCTGGCAAGGTGAAACTGTCGCGAGTGACGTCTCACCGATTGTTATCTCGGAACACCCCGTCGTTCGAACCATTTTCGGCAGAAGCCAATAAACGCTGCATCGCGATTTCTGGGCTCTTCAGTCATCCACTCAAGCCATTCGCGTTCTAGGTAGTAAATGTCCCACCCAGGGCAGGCTTCTTTGGCTTCTTCGTAAGTCATCGCGTTCAGATAGCCAATCTTTGCGTCATCGAACGTGGCAGGAACGATTCCTGCCGTTCCACGGCTGCGGAAGACAATCATTTCGCCGTCATCCATTTCAATGGAATAATCGGGGATGTGCTGATGCAATTTGTCCTCGTCTACGATTTGGCCAATCAGCCGCCGAAACTCCTTAAGCGTTGAGGCAGAGCCGCATTTCAACTGGAGTCGTTCCAGCGATATTTTCCATTCGCTTTGCTTGCCACAGTGTTTTCGAGCGATCTCGTAGATTCTTCGCTCCAAGGGTTTCCGTAGTCGAAAATAATCCCGATGCAAAGTAAGAACCTCGTTGTGACGGATGGCATTGAAAACCCAATCCGATAACTTGACTTCAACTTCTTGCATTCGCCCATCGCGAGTTTCGCGAACGATGGTCACTCGCTCAATGAGTCCAAAGTTGTCGAAAACCTCTTGGCCGCCAGTGGCGACGTTGGTACTTATGCGAGTGCCAGCAAGTCGCTCGAAAGCCGCCTTGAGCGCTTCGTATCCTTGACCGCTTGTCATCCGGTTTGTTGCCTTGAGCAAGTCATGTGCACGAAACCGAAGAACTTGCGATACTTGCTTTCCTTCATTGATCGAACCCATAAGCTGCGATATGCAGTAGATCAAAACGTCGCGATCATGTACCGTTGCAAGCCCATCCGCCGAAGGTTTGATCACGACATAATTGGACCCATTTTCGTATCGTCGAATTCGATGGTCTGGTTTAGTTGACAGGGAGAAGATTGGATGCTCCATCGAAGCCATGTCGCCCTTTGGAACAGCGTCGAAGATATCGCAAACAAAAAAGTCCGGCGTTGGGTGCCGGTCGGGGAGGAGGGGAGATCTATCTTTGAATTGGGCGACGATATCGGTCATGACTCGGATAATTCGTCATTTCACACACCAAGTCAAGCATATTCGTCATTTCACCCACTGGAGAGTCCCATTTCGATGTATCACACACCAGCAGTAATCTTCGATGGTTTACACACCGTTTTTCGATGGTTTACACACCAAGTTTCGATGGTTTACACACCGACCACTTCGAAAACGCCAATCAATTCAATTGCATAGCGACTGCTATCCACAGCGTAACACTCTATTTAACTTAAGTATTTAACACACGGGTGAAGTCGCAGATCGATTCGAGCGCTAAGTTCGTCGCAAAATGCAACGCTCCAACATCGGTTTCTTATACGTTGGAAGACCAAGTATGCTTTGGAGTAAGCAGATTTGAGGATTGGCATTCAGGATGTTCAAGCTAGACGAACCGACTTAGCCCGTAACGCTTTGCAGTAGGCTCCCAGAGGTCCAAGAATCAACTCCAGCCTCAGAGCAACGTCGATGAGTCTAATGAAAAATTGAGACCTCCGTGGGTGTGACCGGCTAATCAAGATGGATGTTGTGACCAACTGGCAAATGCTGGCGCAACATTTAGTAGCAGCATTCCTTCGAGAGACGATTTTTTTACTAGTCATTCAAGATGTGGATAATAAGGGCGTAACTGATACGCCTCGACTTTTGTTCACTTTCGGAGGGATCTCTGATGAGCCCGTTTTTGAATTTTGAGCGTGCTGATCAAATCGTCTCTGCACGTAAGCAGATGGCACACCCGATCTCCGTTGGATGAACGGAACGATTGTGCGTGCCGTAATATGCGTCGGTGGCGGTGGCAAAGAAGTATCCCTGAAGAACAGCGGATCACGGATCACGGGTTAGTTGTTCTCGCAGTGATATGCGACAGACGTGGATATTCCCACAGTGTCTATACAGAGCCAGTTGTATATGCCGCCTGTCTGCCCTTGCTGCGAATCAGAAATTGTTTTTCGGGCGATTGGGTAATGCGATTGGGTAAAAAGAACAGTTGAAGGGTTGACTAACGGACCTTGCCGACAGTTGCGATTTGTTAGACCTCAAGAGTTTCGCATTTTCGATGCGTGCGACAAAAATCTTCTGATTATGCAAAAAATAAATTTTGCGAATTCCGAATGGTTTTTTCTTGCAATAGCTATTGCGGTCGCTCTAATCGCGATTAGCGGGGCATGACATCGCGTTACGTTTCATCCCCTCAGCAATAAACTTCCTGAATTGTTCTTGAGGGTAGAACTTTGAACAAACATGGCATTCTCCATTTGTCGAACTTGCTAATCGTCGCGATGCTCCTTCAGCTCGCAGTCTTATTATTTGGCTGTCAAGAAGTGACCACTACCTTGTCGAGATCATCCACGACATTGCGTGAAACGAAATCCGATTCGGAACCGTCAGTGCTCAAAGTCGAAGCAGGAGTTTTCTTTTTGGATCAATCAAGTTATCTATGTATCCCGCTGTCACAATTCGGCTTAACTAACGACCGAACAATTGAAGCCGTAACTTCTTCGTGTGAATGTGTTTTTCCCACTGTGATTCGATACCAAGCATCCCAAGGAACGTCAAAAGAGGCAATTCGTTTAGATATTCTAAAAGAGAGGCAAAGTTCAAGCAACGCTAGGCCTGCGTCGCTTGAAGTCGAGGTTACGGTACTCTTGGACAACCAAGAGAAACGGGCAATTGTCTTAACTTTTCTACACACTTCGTATTGGGAGGATGCGAAAACGTGATTTGCTTTGGTGTTTTAACCGTTCTGTCAAATTCTTGTGAACTAGGAAAATCAGTATGAAAACTAAGTTACGTGTTCTAGTAGCTTCAATTTGTTTTTCTGCGTCGTTTGCTATCCTGCATCTGGACCGCAATTCAACTTTACGAACCGTTGATACCGATACAATGACGACTTATTTTGCAGGTGGTGCAAAATGTAAGGGTAGGTACGAAGATACGAGTGCTTGTACCGGGATAGAGAATTGTCTCCCGCCTGGATCGATACCAAATAACGCAGGCGCATGGAAACAGGAAGTCTACACTGGTCAAACAAAAGTAACTTGCAACGGTTCGGCCAGCGGAAACAAGACTTGTGCTTGTTCCGAAAATACTCCGCTAACATGCACAGGATTCAAGCCCTGTTCCGGCACCAACTGCACTTCCTGCGGCAGTACGAGCCCAGAAACAACAGTAGACACCGTGATACATCTTGGTGGCGATAGTTGTACTGCTGATTCACAGTGTGAAGCCGATAGCTGATCGCATTCAATGGCTGATCAAGAGAAAATGTCCGATCGTCGTAGATAGAATTCTCGACGATCGCTAAGCAACTTTCATTCATTCATATTCGTTTAGGCTCGAAAGGTAGGAGACCCTTGATTAATTCTATTATCCGGACAAGTTTTGCCGTAGTTTTGTTTGGTTTTGTCTTTTTGAGCCGCAATGTAGTTCTGGCTGACGATGCTTTAGTTTCAAGAATAAAAAGCAGTATGGAATTGTCCTCGTATGCGATAGAGTCTAAGTGGACGCATAGTGATGGAATTACAAGAATTTGGAATTGGAAGGATCGATTTGATAGAAAACGTTTGAAGTCACAGACAAAACAAGGATTAGTGGATTCCATCTATAATGGTGAAATTTCGACTGAGTTCTCTCCCCGTACTGGGAAAGGCCCCGCAAATCAAATATTAATATATCCAGGTAAGGACAAAATAGATTTCGAGCGACTTCAAAATCCAATTTTGTTTTTGAACTACGGTCTATCGATTAGTCTGGACAAACGAAGTATCGAAGAGCGGAGTTCAACTAAATTGCATTCCGAAAATGGACGCAAAATATTAACTTTCCAGACAGGCAAAACAGGACACAAAGTAGAGACCGACCCGAATTATTCAGACGCTGTTTTGAGTTACGAATACAAGTTTGAGAACGGGTGGATTGGACTAGAGAAAAGATCAGATTTCCGCCTTGTCAATGGACACTGGGTCGCATTCAAAGGTGAGATATTTGGGAACGGAAAAGTCACTACTTCTTATGACATAGTTCAAGCGAAAGTCAATGACGAAATAGATCCAAGTGTGTTCGACATTATCATACCTCCCAAAACAGTAGTTTCCGACAATAGATTTCATGTAACATATATTTCGGGGGCCGGAACCACAAGAGAAAAGCAACTTGCTGAACTCGCTGACGCAGCAATGGCCGAACAAGGGCAGCCTCCTCGGAAAGAGAAGAATCGAAATGCATACATTGTACTTACATCAATCGTAATTCTTGTTTTTGTCTCGCTTGCCGTCGTCTACTTAGTTAGACGTAAATTTTTAGGGCTTCTTGTGTGTATCTTGTTTGCGATTCATAGTGGTAAAATCGAGGCTCAGCTTGAGAGCAATCCTTTTGGACTAGACACCTATACGTCGTGTGGCCCAAACTGTGTTACATTCATAAATAACATGCTTACGAATAGAATTGTAGATTACAATCGCGTTTGCGAATTGTGTGAAGTAGGCCCCCAAGGCACTTCTTTGAAAAACTTGGAGAAAGCTTGCAATGAGTTGGGCCTTTCACCAAATGTTGTCCAGTTTAAGTCGACTGGAATAAGCCGGCTTAGTCTTCCTTGTATTATGGGAGTTCGATTAGAGAAACGTGGTACGAATCATTACGTCGTTCTCGTCAGGAAAAACGCAGAGGGGAATTCATTCTACGTATTCAACCCCCCCGGAAGCCTTGAATGGATTGATTTGAAAACTCTTAAGGAGATAACTTCTGGATTGGCAGTGCAGGTTTACGTCTCAAATAGTCGGCAAATTGATTCGTACCGTATAGAGAAAACGGTTGGGATTTTTCTGGCTGTTAGTGGCATCCTGTTGCTATTAGGGCATAGACTTTTCCAGAATTTAAGAAATCGAGTTTTTGGTCGGTTGGCCGTAGTATCGTTTTTTGGACTGGCAACGCTTTTGGGTTGCAACGGCCGCGTCACTTCGAGCAAAAAAGCAACTAATGAACATGTTAAGAAACTTGGTGAACTCTCGCCCGGACAAGTGGTGTCGGCTAGTTTTGAATTAAGAAACGAAAGTACAAAATCGATTAAGATAACCAAAATTGTTCGATCGTGTGTTTGCCTAGACGTGGGTCTTGATGTGGAACTTGGGCAATCGATTGCTCCACAATCGACATTGTCAATCCCCGTAAAATTCACGGCCTCTGAAACGCATGGATTTGCAAGAAAGTCAGTGGACCTGATTACTGACTCATTAGAGCACAACTATGCTTCCATCCGATTAACAATCGAAGGAATGGTTGTTGCGCCTGTGATTATTGATCCTGTGAAACTTGTGTTTGGAAAGGTCAAATCGGAAGGCGATGGAATTCGCAAAATCACCATTGGGATAAATGACACAGCACTTAACGAAAAGGAGTTTGATTTAGTTTCAAACGATTCACGTATTCTAATTGAGAAATTGAGCAATTCTCCCCAGATTCGAACCTTTAACGCAATTGTAAATAGGAATTTTCCGAGAGGGGACATCACTGGCGAGTTGCAGGTAGTTTGCGAGAGTGAAATCATAAAAAAAATACACTTCATGGGCTTCATCGACCGGGAGCTTTCGTCGACTCCATCGTCATTAATTATTTCTGGTGTGAATCGCAGGACCGCTTTCCGCATTGAGGGAACGGGAGCGAGACAAGTTTCGGTCAAGTCCTGCACGAGCACTTTGGATGGACTGCAATTTGCTGTGGCAAAAAAATCAGAGCTTGAATACTTCGTTGATATAGAATTGGATGCAACAAATGCACGTGTTGGAAAAGGATTGGTGCAAGTTGATTTTGAAGGCTCAGATCAAGAACTCCTTATTCCAATCAGTGTGAGCGATGGTTACTGACCATAGTCGAAATGGGAACGAGGCCAAAGACATTGCTGGAGTTTCTAGCTCCTTAAGCAAATGCAACAAACCATCTAGTCTTGGATTGAGGAACCATGCGGCTTGTCGATCGCAACTGTATTGTGTTGCTTATATCGTCGTCATCGTTGTTGCCTTATTTGAGAGAGTTTCACTGACGCTTGTTAATCGCGAAGCAAACGACAATCATTTTGAAGTAATTCAACTTCTCTCGGAAAACATTCGAGAACTTAGTATGGAGGATTGCCGCGAGTGTTTTCATCCAAAGTTGTATTATTTGGTCTGTGTGCGCGTTTTGGATGGCTTGGGAACAGAAAACATTGATTCGAACATCCTGATATCACAATCCCTGAACTGTATCTCGGGTTTCCTCACCCTAATCGTAGTTTGGCTAGGGCTTCGCGCACAAAATCCTGAACGATTGTGCTTGTTTCTTACTTTTGCGTGGGTCGCGACCAATCCTCGCCTGATTGCCATCAATAGTCAGGTTTCCAACGATTCGTTTTGTATTCTATTTGGAACGATAGCGATCTATTTCACAGCAAGGATGTTGAGGTCAGATCGAATAGGTGATTATGTATTTGCACAGGTTGCACTAGGATGTGCAATTCTCACAAAGGGAACTTCTTGGCCAGCTTCGTTAGCGATCCTGATTCTGTTGTCGTCAAAAGCGGTATTCAGATTGGAAGTTCGGATTAGGTATCTGATTTATGCAGGTATCTGCACGGCAATGATTGCAGCTTCGATTTCTTTCGGAGGGTATGATTTCGAGAACTATGATAAGTATGCAAACTTGGGTAAAGGAGAACCTCTGTTTTTTTTCGATCGAACGGTGGTCGGAAGACCAGGCGTGATTTCAATTTGGGATTCGTACTTTACATTTCGATATGTTGATCTATTGAAGAATCCCATCAATTTGCGTGAGCAGGAACTAGAGCCTTTTCACCGATCCAGTGTTTGGACTCAGCTGTATGGTAGACTGCACAGTGTGCAATTCGACTTTCATCCAAAATCTTGGCGGACACAGTCTGACATAGCAAAGAATACGAATCGCGTAATTTTTGTTTTGTCGATTAGTTGGTTGGTGGTTTCGATGGTTGGTTTAGCAAGTTGTCTCCTAGATTTTGCAAATAGAGTTCGACTTCAAGGAGTGCATTTCCTAGGAGACGGAGAACGGTACATTCATTTACTCGTCGTAATTGGTTATCTTTCATTCATCGTGTTTTTCACCTTTAGCTATCGAGACTTTGCCGCAATGAATGTAATATATATATTTCCTGGGATTCTTAGTTTTGCCATAATTCTTCAGGAAGGGATTAGGGTTGTATTGGATCGTTTGTTTAGATTTAGCAAGCATTGTGGATGGGGATTCGTTTTTGTATTTCTTCTCTTGTGCATCATGTATGTCCAAGGTTTGGAACTTCTTGTTGAGCAGTTAAGTGTCGTTTCCGGAGAAGGGATATAATGTCGGGATTTAAACGAAGATATCTCGTGAGGCAAATTGCTTCAGGCTTAACGCTAGTTGAATTGCTCGTTGTTGTAGCAATTGTCTCGGTTTTGGTGGGATTGTTGCTCCCGGCCGTACAAGCTGCCCGCGAGACTGCTCGACGCCTCAAATGTACTAACAATTTATGGCAATTCGGACTTGCAATAAACGTGTATCAGGACACGTTTCGACAGCTGCCAATCAGTATTGGGCCATGGGGAGAAGGCAGACGCCCTACATCGCAGCGCAACGGTGCCACATCTTGAAGAAGTGGTTCTTTTTGAGCGGTTCTCGTCCGTATTTGACGGATTTTTTTTCTCGGGGAGCGGACTAATGAGCCAATCTACGAGAAAATTCATGCAATCTAATTTAAATGTGTCGCACTGTCCATCTGATTCTTCTAGCCAAGGACTTTCTACGACCCAATTTCAATGGGCCGGAGTACAAGTTGGACTCACCAATTACAAAGGGGTGATGGGCGAAAATGCGGTCTATCTACCTTCTCAGGAGGAGTCTTATAAGATCGGCACATGCGCCGGCTTGTTTTTTCGGACAAACTATCAACGATCCATCAGACTATTGGTAGGTGAGGACGTTGTTCGACACAACGATCATTCGGCAAATTTTTTTGCAAATTCTGATTGGTGTAGTTGTGAGCAAAAACTGAATTACATGCCAAACCCGAGCACACCTCGGAGTTGGCCTCAGGTCATTAGTTTCTGCAGTAACCATTCTGGTGGGGCAAACTTTGCTCTTGCGGATGGCTTAGTCAAATTTATTTCTCAAGGTATCCATCTCAACGTATGTCACGGATTTTGTAAGAGGAATGGAGGCGAGATTGCGACAGTCGAAGAATGACCGAGAACTGGAATCCGCAGCTGAAATTCACCGCCGCGAGATTGAAAAGTTGGCAGAAATATGGGAGAAGAAGCCACTAATTCGCAGAATTTATCAAGATTTCTACTTGCTATTGAATCAGTGGTTGGCTGACGATGTCAATAGTCTCCTCGAAATCGGCGCGGGTTTTGGCGGACTCAAGAAACTCTTGCCGAACTGCATTGCAACAGACCTATTTCCGAGTCGATGGGTGGATCGGTGTGAAGACGTTTACGAATTGAGTCTTGCAGATGAAAGTCTCTCGAACATCGTAATGGTAGATGTATTTCATCATTTGCAATTTCCTGGCGATGCTCTCGCCGAGTGTTCTCGAGTTCTCTTGAAGGGCGGAAGGTTGCTTATTTTTGAACCTGACATCAGCGCAATGGGTTTGCTGGTTTACGGTCTTTTTCATCATGAGCCATTAGGGTTGCGAAACCGACTGGAATGGCGCCGAAATCGAATTCGAAAGGAACTAGAAGACGTCTACTATGCTTCTCAGGCCAATGCCCACCGCGTCTTTATTCGTAGTCATAAAGTCTCGCAACTGGAAGACTGGAAAGTTCTTAACATAACGAGAAAGGCCGCCTTTTCATATGTTGCGGCTGGCGGATTCCGTAAGAGGCAATTCTATCCTGATTCTTGGTACTCTACGGTAAGAGGTCTTGATTTGTTGTTGGACAATTTTCCGTCGCTTTTTTCAACGCGAATGCTCGTCGTATTAGAGAAAGTGCAGACATCATCGAAATGAACTCTGAATTCACTTCTTGCAGATCGATACATGCAGTAGATGAAAGGATCCATCCGATTTTAAGTAGTCTTGGACTAACAACGGAATTAACTGAATTTTACTCGCGAGAATCCAACATCGCTCTAATCATACCGATTTGGAACGAAGGCAACACTGTCATTCAACAATTAGAAAAAATTCGCGAGGGCGCGTTTAACGTTGACCTAATTCTGTGTGATAGTGGTAGTACAGATGGCTCCACAAAAAAAGAACGACTTAAGCGATTGCGGGTGCGTACGTTGCTTGTAACGGACCAAATCGGATTGGGGACGGCATTGCGCCTCGGAATAGGATATGCGCTCGATGAAGGATATGAGGGTGTGATCACAATGGATGGAAATGGAAAGGATGGAGTGTTCTCCATTCCGCAATTCCAGACGCAACTGGCGAAGGGTTACGACTTCGTGCAGGGGTCTCGTTTTATTTACGGAAGTGAGAATCGCAATACTCCGCTTGATCGCTATTTGGGAATTCGGTTTGTTATTGTGCCGTTGCTTCGAGTCGTATCTGGTTTTCACTATACAGACGTAACAAATGGATTCAAAGGGATGAGTTCGAAGTTCTTGCGGGATTCTCGGGTGCAACCTTTAAGGCCCATCTTTAAGCATTTCAATTTGCAGTTTTTTCTGAATTACATTGCCCCTCGTCTAGGATTCAATGTAATTGAGATTCCAGTCAGTCGTATCTATCCTAAAGAAGGCCCAACGCCAACAAAGATCATTGGCCTCAGGAAGAGACTCTTGCTCGTGAGAGAGTTGTTAGAGACTGTATTTGGGTTCTACAATTGCAAAGACACCAAATAGTTGTTTTAAGGCGTGTGTCTGGCATGCTACCCAAAACCTGGTCCAAGTGATATGAGAGTCTATCGCCTAAAATACTAGGCAGGAGACTTTCAGATGAAAAAGCGAAAAAATCACCAGCCCGGAACCGCTGATGGCGGAACTCAGGCCGACACAATTGGCACGCTTGATCGCTTTGTTCCTGTAAATGTCTCCGGCGGAGACAACGAAGTAGATTGCGCTCTTGCAATCGTGCCCGAGCCGCCAAAACGTCATATATCAAGGAACGTTCCAGGGATTGGTATTCCCCAAACCCTTGGAAACGCCGTCGTCGGGCAGAACAACGGAGGTAAAAACTGGCACGATCATATCAATTGATGCGACACTAAGGAATAGTCTGAGAATAACTTCCGGATTTCATTTTGGCTGAGGAATTGCGGTGTAGTTGAATTTCGGGAGTACTGAATCGAATTGGATAGTCATGGTTTCTTTGAAATCCTTAGCCACCTTTCGGCCTGTTGCGAACACCTTTTCGATGATGCGAACAAGTACTTTGAGTCCTTTGGTGGTCGTCGTCTTGGACATATAGTGCTCTGTGGTTGTGAGCGTCCGATTAACCGCATCTTGACGAGTAACGCACGGTTACTTTGATTTTTTTCGGTTTCGGAGTTGGCGTTTTCGAGTTTCTTTGCGGCGACGCTCTTCGCGGCGGATTGTATCGATCTCCCATTTACAGTCCGCGTGCGCTTGGAGCCAGCGGTCTGGCAGTAGGTCATCCAACTCTTCACTCGTTACCGATCGGCCTTCAGCCGATTGAGTGAACGCTTCCCCGTTTCGGTAGCTCGGGAGCCTCTCTATCAAATCCTTAAGCCATCCGCTTCGAAAATTCTATCCAGACGAACGTGCGCGCGAGATTGGAGAACCACTCGGAATTTACTGGTGGGAGGAAGACAAGCGTGAAGCGTAAGTTCTATTTGCTGCCAGCGGAATATGCTTCGGAGCTCGAACTGGCAATCGGAAGTGGTAGAGCAATCGATGTTGAAGACTTTGCTATTGGGCTAGACCCAAAGACACTAGATGCTTTTCCAGATTTTGAGTCGTTCCAACTCGCGTGGCTCGGTTCCTGGAAGGCTTTTTTTGATAAACGGCTAGAACAACAAATTACTCAAAAGGAAATTTTTGTCTATTGCCAACGCTTAGTGGAAGCATTTAGCTTGGACTTAGAACAATGAGTGAATCGATTACACTTTTCTGCAAAGATACTTGCGAGAACATCGAGTCGTTCTTGAAGCGATTGTCGATTTTGAGTCCTACGGAGATTGTAAGAGACTCACAACCTTGCTGGACAAAAGTCAAGTGTACTACCAGTAACGGTGAAGTTCAGTTTACTCGCCAGTTTTTCAAACAGCAGGCAGACCCATTCACCAAACTCCGGTGGATGACAATTGTGAAAGTTCGAGCTACGGCAGAGCGTAATCCAAGTGTTGCTTTGGAGGTGGAAAAACGCTTAGATGCTACTGAGTCAATCATTGGCATCGTCGCTGAGCCGGGGTTTGATCAAATAGAAAAACTCCCAGAGTCAATTGAATTCTTGGCAATGGAGTTTGACGCACTTATTTTTAACGGAAGTGAGTTCCTAGACTTCAGGGGGAATTCAGTTCTCGAATTGTAAAGGACGATCGACGTGCAACCTTGAGATAAAGCGAAAGTGCCGGCTATTTCGGACGGCAAAAAGAGTTTCAGCAGTGAAAGTGAACGTGGACCCTGCTTCGTTGCTGCCCATCGGTGGCAAGCCATTCGGTTACCAGCTCAATAAACAACGAGATACCGCTACGATTTTGCGGTGCTATATTCCTCCACGCATCAAGCAAACTCCGCCCGAGCCACTCGAGCCCGTGGGAGAAAATGGCGATTTGGAGATTTAGGTAACGTTCAGTCGTGCATTGCTCTTGGGCAGGGTTGGGCAGGCTTCTCCATGCGAAGTATGGAAAATTGTATCTTGATTCTCTACACTAGAAGTGAACTGTGCGAATCGTGTGATTCGTGCGCGTTGGAATTGCTTGGTGTTTTGAATAAGCGGTGTGTTGCTAGCAGAAGTAGTCCTCAATGGCATGCAAGAGGTCATGGGTTCAAGTCCCTTTACCTCCACTTGATTTTACCAATCGATTCGTTGGCAAAACGTAACCTGGAGTGTTTCCAGAGCGCTGTTTTTTGAAATCCAAAATGGATTCCTTCTTTACGTCCGTTGATGCGAAACGAATACCTTTCACCTTGCTTGCTGTTGGCCACGGACTCGATTGCGATGTTCGCATTTTAGTTTCGGGGGTCACAACAGACGTGCGGATCAATTCCAAGAAGTCGGCTTCTGAGAGTAGTCCGTGTTCTTCACCGTCTAATTGCAAATACCAGTCGGGCATGGGTAAACAACCGGCGGTGTTTTTAGTAATCCCATTCTTCATGGCGCACAGGTAAACGATTCAGCATCTGGCGATGGTGTTGCCATCGCGGCATGAAACGATCCATCAAGGCCACAAAGCGAGCATTGTGCGTCGGCTCCAGCAAATGCATCATTTCGTGGACAACGATGTACTCAAGGCATTGAGTAGGTTTTTTGGCCAAGTCGGTGTTCAAGCGAATGCTGGCAGTTGTAGGATTACAACTACCCCATCGCGTTTTCATCCGTTGAACAAAAAAACGCTCGACCTTCACTCCCAAGTGCTTTTCCCATCGCGCGATCAACTTCGGAACCTCAGATCGAACCTGCTCGCGATACCAGCGCTCCAAGATGTCATGCCTTTGGCCACGATCCGCTCCTGGACGGACGCTCAAGACCATTTTGTTGACTCGCACCGTCACAGACGGCGGTTGGTCTTTCTCGACGACTGTAAGCAGCATCCGCTTGCCCCAAACGTAGTGGCTCTCGCGATTGACGTAGTCGCGAGAGGTTTCGCGTTCCTGCGCAGCGAGCTTCCGTTGCTGCTGCTTGATCCATCCGAGCTTCGAGATCGCAAACACGCGAACCGTATCAAGCTTCATGTGGGACGGCGCAGCGATTCGAACTCGGCCCATCGGTGGATGAACGCTGAGATGCACGTTCTTGATCTCCTTGAACGTAACTTCGGCTTCGATTTCACCGAGCTTGATTTTGGTCACCATCGGAACGCCCCTAGTAATCACTCTGGGCTTTGATGATCAAAAACAATCGTTCGGTCTCCTCGATGTTACCGATCACGCTGTAAATCGCCTGCTTGACGATTTGCTCTCTGGATTGAACGCCTCTCCATCCATCGGGCCGGTTAGATTTCACAGCTTCATCAATCTTTAGCGCTATCGCCACATAAGGATCTTGGGGGCCGATGTATTCTGGCAGTTTTTCTCGAAGAATAAAATTCGCAGCGATCGTCTCCATCGAATCGCTCTTGAGATTGCTGTACAAAGCTCGTTTACCATTCGAGTTCAATACACTAGGCAACGTATTGGCATGGCCCGCTTCGACTTGCTTGACCAGCTCAGCGATTCGCTTGAGGTACTCTTCGTATTCGATCGCTTGCTCTTTCCGAGCAACGATGATCTCGTCGAGCAACACGGACATCTTCTCGTAGAACGCTGGATCGTTGAGATGCTCTTTGATGATTTTGCGACGAACGTTGTTCTCGATCGTCTCGGCGATCGCTCGATCGTTGTTCTTCATCGACGACAACTTTTGAGCAATCGCATCCGCGATTCCCGTTTTGACGATCAGGTCTAGCAAGCCAATATTGTCGAATGGCGATATCTTCCTGGGTTCATCTGCTTGCACATACGTGTCGATCAAGTGCCGCATGTCGGCTTCGTAGGCTTTCACATCGAGCGATTCACCGCTAGCTTGCTTGATGATCTCACGAAGGTCCAAGTAGTGCTTTTGCAGCTTTTGGATGCGAGCGATGTCTTCGTTGGTGTAACCTGCCGCTTCTAGCTCGTCCACGATGCTGGCATAGGCCCGAACGAGCGATGCCGTCCCTTGGTAAAGGGCTGATCGTTGGGGCTCGCGTTCTTTGAGGTCGCTCGGAATCTCCACGTTGCCACAGAAGTAGTGGATATGCTCCAGCTCCCCTTTCGGTGATTCGACTGGCTCGCATAACAAGGCCAGTTGCTCGATCGCTTGGTCGAGTCGTTGTTTACCTTTGGTAAGTCGGTCTTGGACCATCACCTCGGGATCGGCACCTTGATCGCTATGGTCGAGCTCCGAAGTGTAGACCGCGATTGTCTTTTCGACCTTCTTGAACAAGTCTTTGTAGTCAACGATATGGCCAAAGTTCTTGTCGTCACCGTCGAGCCGGTTGGTTCGGCAGATGGCTTGGAATAAACCGTGGTCTTGCATCAACTTGTCGATGTACAAGTAAGTACAGGACGGAGCATCGAAACCCGTGAGCAGTTTGTCGACGACGACCAAGAGCTTCATCTTGGCTGGCTCCTTCACGAATTGCCGTTTGACTTCGTCCTCGTAGGTTTCGGTTTTGGTCTTGTTCGGTTTGGCTTCGATTCCTTTGAGCATCGCGATGTAGGTGTTGTAGATGAACTGCTTGTCGGTTTCCGTGTTGGCCCCAGTCTCTTCTTTGGTGATGTCTTGAGCCTGAGGGTTATACGAAGTGACGACTGCGCACTTGCCTTTGAGTGGTGTGGCTTGGAAGAGCGTAAAGTACTTGGCTGCCTCGTAGATGCTGGATGCGACGAGAATGGCGTTTCCTCGCTGGGAGGACAAACGTGGTTTGACGCTGAAGTCAAATACGATGTCCGAAACGATCCGATCCATCCGAGAGCGTGAACTCAGCACGGCTTGCATCGTCCCCCACTGCTTTTTAAGTTCGTCCTTTTGCCACTCGTTCAGCCCTTTGGTTTTGGCCTCAAACCACTGATCGATCTTCTCAGGCGAACTGAGCCGTTGGTCGATATCCCTAGCTTCATAGACCAAATCCAGCACGATGTCGTCTTCGACCGCTTCGCTGAATTTGTAGGTGTGGATATAACCACCAAACACCTCAAGGCTCGTCGCCTTGTCCTTTTTCAAAAGCGGAGTGCCAGTGAAGCCGATGAATACGGCATTGGGCAGCATCGCCTTCATCACGCGGTGCAACTTGCCGCCCTGCGTGCGATGGCACTCGTCCACGAACACAAACACATCACCAACCGTCGCGGATGGCTTGGATTCCAAGTCCTTGATGAACGCATCAAAGTCATCGACATCTCGCCGACCGAATTTGTGGATGAGCGAGCAGAGGAGTCGCGGCTTTGCTTGTCCCAGTTGATTCACTAGATCGCGACCGCTGCTGCACCTGGCCATCGTTTCGCCAGCATCCTGGAAAACGTCTTTGATTTGCTTGTCGAGTTCGTCTCGGTCGGTAATGATCGCCACCCGAGCGTTTGGGTTGTTCTCAAGGATCCATTTGCCCAACAGCACCATAACGATGCTCTTGCCGCTCCCTTGAGTGTGCCAAATGATGCCGCCTTTACGCTGCTGAACGTGCTGCTGCGCTTTCTTGATGCCGACATACTGGTGCACGCGAGGTAGCTTCTTCACTCCACCGTCGAACAAGACGAAGTCATAGATCAGCTCCAGCAGCCGATCCTTGCGACACATCTTGAGCAGATACTTGTCGAGTTTGAACTGCGAATTGTCGAACTCGTCTTCCTTCCATTGGAGGAAGTATTTTTCCTCGGTGCCGATCGAGCCGTACTTGAGCCCCTCCGAATCGTTACCTGCGAAGATGAGTTGAATTGTGCTGAAGAATCGCTGATTGAACTCGGGCTGTTGGTTCGACAGGCTCTGGCGGATTCCTTCACCGATCGAGACACGGCTGTTCTTCAGTTCGATCACACCAACAGCGATTCCATTCACGTACAACACCAAGTCGGGTCGGCGTTCCTGGCCACCCTTAAGAGTGACTTCTTCGGCGATCGCAAAGTCGTTCTTCGATGGTTCCTTCCAATTGATGAGGTGAACGGTTTCCGTGACCTTGCAAGCTTCAGTTTTGACTGGCACACCGTATCGGAGCAGTTTGTAGACCGCTTTGTTGTTTTCGTACAAGCCACGATCGTGGTTGTCGGCTTCGACACGTAGCAAGTAGATCGCTCGGCTGATTTGCAGTTCATCGTAGCCAGCCTTGCGAAGATAGTCCGTTAGCAAAGCTTCTTCGACGTTGGAGTTGCCAGAACGGTCGGTCCAGTCGCCAATGTATCGATACTTGAGTTCATCGCGGAACAGTGCGACTACCCTGTCTTGGGTGGCTCGTTCGGGTTTACCGACGGTCATGGCTAGGAGGTTGGTGAGTGGTTATTGCCAAAAATGAACTCAAATGGTGAATCGTCGCCTTGATTCTACCGCAGCTTGGACGTAGACTTCTTTGACCGGTGGACAAAATTCGGCTTCATGCCGTGTGTCGCAGGCATAAATGCCAGCGCGACCTATATCCGCCGGTTTTTTATTGCCTCCGGGTCGGGCGGCGGGTTTTTTCTGTTCCAGTACCGTCCGTATTTCGCGGCAGTCTTGTCATCTACATCGTGGATGAGTGAAACTTTCGGCCAAAGGGCGTGCAGGAATCTCGCTTCGTGGTTTTCGTAACACCGTTGTAACGCCCAAAGACAATAGTCCGCCACTTGCAAGCCAACAAAGTCCCATGGATGTGCGGGCTGAATCGTGATGGTGGTTTCTTTCTGGATTCCTCGCTCTTCGAAAAATTTCTGACGTGCCAGTTCAAGTTGAGTTCTCAAAGATGCCGTTCGATCGGATTTTCCACGGCGAGCAAATGTGATGTGGACTCGCTCGTGTTGGTGCAGTCGATTCTTGAAGAGCATTCGCACTGTCAGGTCATAGAGTTCGTTGGGATGGTACCGATAAGTCGAGTGCATTTGATTTCGGCTGCGAACGTAATCCAGCACAGATTGCATATCTTTAATGACTGCATAGACTTGAAGTCTTGAGTTAGTAGCGTCTCGAACACTTTGGCGCGAACTTCTGCGTGGTCGTCCTTTGCATGAAAGAAGCGAGCTGTTTTGCCCGCTTCAGGGCGAAGGGAATGGATGCTAGCGTATAGAGGATGCCCTAACAAATACGAACGCAACTCTTGCAAGTCCGCTTCTACTTTTTGTTGATTAGCCAGCAACACCATTCCCAGGATGAAAAACTTGCGAGTATCTTTATCTTCTAGTCGATTTCGTCCTTTTGGCCCGAACAGAACGCCATCTCCGGCTTCATCGACAAAATAGTTGATGGTCTCTACCTTTGGTAATTCTTGATCTGAACTCTCGCTGGTCATACCAATCGAATCCTCCCTGTGAGCAATTCCTGCATCATTCCTTGTTTGATCTCTCGGGCTTTTGCAAGCTTCGATTCGAGTGATTCGATCTCGATGTCCATGTCTGAGAGGATGTTGGCGATAGCGGCTTGTTCGTTTATTTCTGGTACGCGAATCTGAACACTTACCAAAGCTGAAGAGCTAATATGAACCACCGCATCACCTTGTCCTCTCGCGGCTTTTTGCTCAGCGATTGATCTAGTATTGCAATAGTATCCCATAAAGACAGGATCGAGCTTTGTCGATCGCAGGATCACAATGTCACCGCCTGCAAACGCTTCCATGTTGTATGCGAATGCCACACATTTTCCGATCTCTGCTTTAGTTTCCCCCGATCCTGCAAAAAGCAAATCCCCGTAATGCAACCGCGTGGCCGTCTCGGCAACTTCCCGCGATATCGAAGAATTAAAGCGGCGAATGTAATCATTGTGATGTGTGTAGATCTCCCCGTATCGAACACAGGGTATATCACCGCTGTTTGCCTCGTTCTTGCGGACTCCGTTTCCTTTTAAAAATGAACCGAGATCCCCCAACCGCTTCTTTTCCCACTTCCCACTGAACCCAGGTAGTCGGCGTTTTCCGGTGAGCAATTCCTGCATGGCACCTTGTTTGATCTTACGCTTCTTGGCGATCAGTTGCTCGAGCGATTCGATCCATGCATCCGCATCCGATAACGCGCCGGCGATCGCCTCTTGCTCGGCGAGAGTGGGTGGGAGAGGAATCGGTATCGACTTGACGATTACTCCATTTAGATTTTCCTGATTCCCAGTATTGCTAAGACCACGAATGAAGTCGTATCTGCTTGCTAGGTAGCTGAACACGAAAGGCCGAGAGACTGTTTCTGAAAGAACAATCGCTGCACATGCTTGGTTACTGGTTGCTTCGATATCGAGGATTGCTACCTTACCTCTAGTCTTTCCCTGTCCGTACAAGGCGAGCAAAATCGTACCTGGATTCAGTAGTTTCGCGGCAGAACTTTTTAACCCCAATGCTGAAATATGTTGCGAAGTTGCTCTAATTCTTCCGAAGTCAACTTCAGTAGTCGTAACCCACGGTATACCACCATTCCAATATTCAGGGACACCCCTGCTTGGTGTTCCGCCAGCTGAAACCTCAGCTATGCTCCCAAGTTGTTTTAGTTCCCAATCACTGGGGATCGCTCCGATGTCCGTCTGCTTGTATTCCTTCTTCACAGCCATGCGAACACCCGAAGCAATTGAGAATAGAGAATGCAGAATTGAGAATTAAACGATGGCATGTGGGGATGGGTCATTCCTCATTCTCCCTTTCCAACTTTCCGTTTTCCATTCTCAACGTTCGCTCTAATTCGCGGCGAAGTTCTTCTCGGTCGGGTAGGTAGAGCTGATACTTCTGGACGAACAGTTGGCTGTTCATCCCATAGGTCGCGTATTCGACCATCAACTCGTCCTTGTGACGACTCAAGATGATCCCGATCGGCTCGGAATCTCCCTCGCCATTCTCCTCGGCGGCAAAGTAACCCAAATACATGTTCATCTGGCCGATGTCATGATGCTCCACATCTTCGATCTTCAAATCAATCAACACAAAACGGCGTAAGATGCGATGATAGAAAACCAGATCGACTCGGTAATGTACGTTGTTAATAGTGATCCGATACTGACGCCCAACAAAGGTGAACCCCTTTCCGAGCTCCAATAAAAACTGCTGAAGATTTTCGCAAAGCCGAGTCTCTAGCTCTGTCTCGGACAACGACGCGACCTCGGGAATCTTGAGGAATTCGAAGATCAATGGTTCCCGGAGAAGGTCGGTTGGTTGTTCGATAATCTGACCTTGGGAAGCGAGTTTGAGTATGCCCTCTTTATCCTTACACGCTGCCAGTCGGAGGAACAGACCGCTTTTCATCTGTCGTTTTAGCTCTCGAACGCCCCACCGTTCGAGGGCCATTTGTTTCTCGTAGAAGCCACGTTCGAGGGGGTCGTCCACTTTCAGCAGTTCCAGTACATGCGACCAGCTCAAAAGTCCAGACACTGTCTGGACTTTTGAATAGGCGAGGTAAAACTGCCGCATGTTAAATACGTTACTGCGGCTGAATCCCTTGCCGTGTCGGAGCGTTAAATCCTTGGCCAATTGTCGGATTAGTCCCACTCCGTACTCAGCCTTGGCCTGCCCTCCCTGCTCAAATTCGACGATGTGCTGGCCGACTTGCCAGTAGGTTTCCATCAAATGAACATTCACTGCCTGAACCGCTCGCCCACACCCTTGGGTGAGTGTCGAGCCAATCTGATCCAGTAATTGGTCGTATCCGTCGCTTGGTATTACTGCCATGCGAATCCCATCCTCTCTAAGTGCTCTCGCACCTTGGATTCCATCGCGTTGGCTCGCTCGTCTAGCTTACGTTTGCTCGAACAGCGAACTACCGAAGATGACCGTCGACTTGAATTGCTTCAGCAGCTAGCGGCTGAGGGATTTCGACAGCTCGATCAAGGTGAGGGAGTTGGACTTAAGACCAGCAGTCAGATCGCTGATCATATTTCCAAGTTGGGCCGCCAGGCGGCGAAGCTCGCTAAAAATGGAAAGAGTGGTTGATCCAAATGCAGCGTGTAGTACTCGCCCCGGCTGCGGAGGAGGACATTGTCGAAATCTTAGCCTGGTGCCATGAGCATTTTGGCGAGCCAGCAAGAATTCGCTACGAGGCGTTGTTGCCCCAGGCCTTCGTCGACATCGCAGACAATTCAGAAAGAGTTGGTAGTAGGTCGCGCGAGGAACTAGCGGACGGTGCTCGCACGTATCATCTGTGGCATAATCGTCAGCGTACCGAAAAGGCCGTTGGCATGGTCGCGAAACCCAGGCACTTCTTATTGTTTCGACTTAATACTAAGGGCGAAATTGAAATCGGCCGTGTTTTGCACGACAGCATGGATCTTGCGTCAAATTTGCCGGATGGGTATTTGGCATAGAATGCTCGATTGAAATCCTTGCCAAGATCCAACGGATAGCTGAATTCAGGCGGAAACCCGTCCTTATCAAGCCATTGGATTAGCGCTTCGCAGTATTCCAATACCGCTTCCCAATCCCTGCGAACCCAAGCGGCTAGCAAGTCATCCCACGCTTGACCACGTCCAGCAGTTCGACATTCCACAGACGGGTGTACGATGCCCCATGAATCGACCGAATGTTCGCCGGTCGTCAACAGTGCCGTGTTTGGAACGGTGGTGATATGTTTACTGCACCGCCAGAGCAATGGCTGAAAGCAAACAAACCGCACCAATGAGCCGATTCACCAGCAACGCTCTGGTTAACTGGCCTTCATCGTTCTGAAGGTACCGCCCTACGCTCCACACGAGCAGCACGCTCAAGAGGCCGCGAATCGAATAAGAAACGTTGGTTTGTGCGGCGCGTCCATATACAACGAGACAGCCGATAAAGAGAAGGCCTTGCAGCGAAAGAAGTAATGCACCGACCGAAAGCCAAGCCAACGCAAGTCTTGAGCGTGAACTGAGCGTTGAAAGAAAACCACGCAAACAAGCGAGCGAAAAAATGGCATTGATCCAAAAAACACAAGGGAGCAATCGACCGACTCCCCACGCTTGCCCCCATTTCGCCGCAAGCAGATCGAACGCACCGAAGGACATAGCTGCCAACAAACCGGAAGTAACTGCAATTGTGAATCCGCGTGAACTGCCGCTCCTTCCACCCCGGTTCAACATCGTAACACCGAGAATCGAGAGCACGACCGCAATCCAGAGTTGAAATGGAATCGCGTCGCCCACCACGATTGGGCTCATGATCGCTACGACCAACAGTTTGAGCCCCATCACCGGCACTGCGACGGAAACATCGCCGCGGCTCAACGCCATGAACTGAGCCAACATTCCAACAAAAAGACAGATGGCAATCAGCACGGGTTGATACCATAACTCCATTCGCACCGATGGACCACCGACAAACCACAACGCTGAATAAATCGCCCCGGCGGAGATATTCACCACGAAAGCAGTTTGCCAAACATCCACGCCCAGTTGATTTGC
Source organism: uncultured Pirellula sp. (assembly GCA_903858115.1). GTDB lineage: Bacteria > Planctomycetota > Planctomycetia > Pirellulales > Pirellulaceae > JBKCUI01. The sequence continues at coordinate 22,068 of CAIOHR010000257.1, forward strand.
TCGTTTCAGCGCCAATGCTGCGAGTGAGAAAAGAAAAGCCGCAACTGCAGGCAACACGATCACACCAACGGCAGGAGAAAGGTTAAACACGTTGGTTACCGGGAGAATGTTGTTCAAAGGCACAGGAAGCGAATCAATCGTCAATGGACACAGCCGATAGAAATCAACGTAGTCGGCACATTGCAGGTGCCTTTCATCAAAAACACTGTCAATACCCTCCAGCGGACGGCACTGCTACGTTTGTCGACTGCGTCTCCATGATAACTGTGCACAGCTATTTCGAGTAGACGAGCCGTACCTCCGCTTGCCCTGGCATCTAACAAGAGAATGTCAGCGTCTTTGCCAACCACTTTTTTCTGCACGCAACCGAAGTTCCTTTCCGCTGTGCGTGATCATCTTCGAGTGATGTCAGACTTGCAATTTCATATGGTGTGAACGGCCTTTGCAATGACCCCGGCGTAGTAACCGTGCTCACGGAGTACCTCGACGAGCGTCGGTACATCGCGGCGTATGGGGTTGAATCCGAGTGCTCCGTTGCGATGCGGAACTCGGCCCGTCATCAGTGCCGACCGACCGGGCTGGCAGATCGGTACAGTGACATGGCCATTAACAAAACGGTGCGATGACTTGGCAAAAGCATCGAGATTCGGGGTAGCGCCAAGCGTACAGCCGTTCCATCCGCCGGAGTCTGCATTCATGTCGTCGGCTGTGACAACAAGCAAGTTCAACGGCTTATCTAATTCGACGGCGCTTGCAACGTTGCACGCGAGGCCATGCAGAGTGGCGATGATGATGATGTACAAAAGTTTATACATGGGTAGTATCGGACTCTCAATCTAGCTTACATGGATGGAAAAAATAGGCTGGGCACAACGCATGCCTGACATCAGTGAAGCCCGGGAAGCCAGTGGTTGCCGCGCATCCAATCAGCGACACGATCCATGAAGTGATCTGCGGCCCCACCTTTGTTGACAAAGCCATGCGCTCCCATTTGAAAAACATGAAGCTCCACCGGGATGTTGGCTGTTCGCCATGCCAAGAATGTTTTGACTGACGTCTCGTAAGCCTGATCGTCCGCCGCGATCGCCAGGAACAAGGGTGGTGCATCTTTAGGTACGCTGACCGTTTGAGTAGCACTGCCTGCTCCGTAAATCAACGCGACGAAATTGGGGCGCGTGGCTGCGTCGCCCGCCATCGCCGCTCGAGCCGGTCCACCCCCTGCGGAGAAACCAATCATACCGATGCGGTTCGATTGGATCTTGAACTCAGCGGCCCTTGTCCGTACCAACTCCATGGCCTTGATTCCATCCTGTCCAGCGAGTTCGCGAATGTTTTGCCCTGACTGCGGCCCTTTGGTCGATGGCTCGGATGTATCCGCACCAGGGCCGGTGTGAATGAGCCGATACTTGAGCACAAACGCATCGACACCAAAATCGTTCAGCTTCTTCGCAATGTCGACACCTTCATAGCTCATCATCAAGGATTTGGTCCCTCCGCCAGGCGCTACAATCATCGCCGTTCCAGTTGGATTTGGGGCGGGAAAATATAGCAGGCTTGGACGTACAACATTCTTTAGCTGCGGCCCCGACTTGCCTTGAACTACTAACTCAGAGTAGTCCCATTTTTCCGAGCCTGGAGCAACTCCCGAATAAAGAGGAAACTCCTTCGCTTCACCGAATGAAATCAGAGCTGTTGTCGTCTGCGCAAAGGCATCACTAAACAATGCCATAAACACCATCGCGAACATTGCCACACTTCGTAGCCTTAGTTTAAATTTCATCGTGTCCTCTTTTTGCAAGTTAACGGAGTGTCTTTCTCTCGTTTTCACACAGTTCTCGAAGCTCCGCTAATCGCTGCGAGTGCTCCGCGATCGAAGCCAGGTTCTTTCGTTCAAGCGGATCATTTTCCAAGTCAAACAACTGCTCAGCCACAGGTACAATGTCAGGATACCGTATGTACTTCCAACGAGTCGTTCGAATGCCTTCGGTCTTCGGAATAGGAGATCGAGGCCGCTCTGTTTGATAGGTATGTTCGTAGTAGAAGTGTTGACGCCATGAAACAGATTCGTTCTTGACCATTGGCACCAAGCTTTTTCCTTGCATCGATTGGGGTGCAACCAAACCTGCCAATGCGAGCAACGTCGGAGCAAGATCGATACTCAACACCATTTCATCCCTTCGAGTCCCAGCTAGCTTTTGGTCCACTCTCGGGTCGTAGATGATCATTGGAACGCGAATCGAGTTCTCGTACATCAGCCATTTCCCGGAAAGGCCATGATCGCCCAAAAGACTGCCATGGTCCGAGGAGAAGATGACGACTGTATTATCATCTAACTTGAGTCGTTCGAGTTCACCCAGGATTTTTCCAACGGCTTGGTCGGCTCGTGTGATCAAACGATAGGCAGTTTTCATTTCCGATTGGGAACCTGCGTCCCGCTTGAGTCGCTTCTGGCTGCCGTCTGCTCCGAGCGACTTGCGAATGAACTCAGGTTGAGCTGCAAAGTCCTCTTCGGTGCAGGTAGGAGATAAGGGAAGGTCGGCAGATTCGTAAGGGTCCGGCACATTGGGATCGAAATAGTTGAATGGTCCGTGCGGTTCCTTAAACGCGAGCGTCAAGCAGAATGGCTTCTCTTGCTTATGGGATTGCAAAAACTCGATCGCCTTTTGAGTCATGACGTCGGTCAGATAGCGAGGCTTGCCATCGATGTCTTGGCGAAAATTGATGCCTTGATCGAATCCGTACCATAGATCAAACTTTGCTGCGGGGAGCGAAAGCTCGCGACTGCTCTTACCAGGGTTTCCAATTGCATACTTCCCGAGGAATCCTGTTCGATACCCTGCCTTTCTTAGGATGGCAGGGTAAGTTTGATCGAAGGCTTCAGACGAAAGGGGCTCGATGAAGTCGCGAATGCCGTGCCTGACCATATGCTGGCCCGTCAGTATGCAAGCTCGATTGCAACAACAAATAGCTGTCGTAACAAAAGCGTTGTTGAACAGTGTCCCACGCTGGGCAAGACGATCCAGATTGGGCGTTTGGATGTGTAAATTCCCCATAACGCCCAAGCAATTTTGGGGCTGGTCGTCCGTATACATCAAGATGATGTTGGGACGGCGCTCTTGTGCATTCAGGGACGCGCAAGCGACAAGTAAAAGGATGATTGCAGTAAGTTTCACGAGAGGCTTGCTCCTCGAGGCAGGTCGAAAGTATCGTAGTGTTCTAAGATAGTATAACTACGACCAGATCTCATGGACGACGTTGCCATGTACGTCCGTTAACCGAAAGTCGCGTCCCGCGTAGCGGTACGTTAGCCGTTTGTGATCCAGCCCCAATCCATGAAGCAACGTTGCATGCAGATCGTGCATGTGTACGGCTTTTTCGACAGGTTGGTAGCCGAAGTCGTCGGTCGCGCCGTATGTCAAACCACCCTTCACACCGCCACCTGCCATCCACATCGTAAACGCTTGCGGATGATGGTTGCGTCCATCGATGTTCTCTGCGGTAGGGGTCCGTCCAAACTCGGCCCCCCACAGCACTATGGTATCTTCCAGCAAGCCGCGCCGCGCTAGATCCGTCAGCAATCCAGAGATGGGGCGATCTACTTTGGCAGACTCCGTGACCAGCCCGTCCTTCGACTTTTTATGGTGATCCCACGTATAGTCTGTCGAGACCTGAATGTAGCGAACGCCTGCTTCGGCGAATTTGCGAGCTAATAGGCATTGCCGTCCAAAGTTATCGGTTGGCTCCGCGCCAATGCCGTATAGATCCTGCGTTTCTTTCGTTTCATCCTCCATGTTCATAACTTCGGGAACGTTCGCCTGCATGCGGAATGCAAGTTCATAGTTGGCGATGAGCCCTTCGATTCCTTGGTCTTCCGATGCTTCCTTCAAGTGCTCGCGATTGAGCGATTGGATCAGGTCCAGTTGTTGCCTTTGCAAGGTCGAAGGGATACGAGTGTTGCCAACGTTCAACACGCTGGCTTGTTTGATCGGAGTCTCCGCCGAACCGATGGCTGTCCCTTGATGGATTGCTGGCAGAAATGCGCTGCCATAGTTTTGGACGCCACCGTGACCGCGTGGTGGGGATATGGTGATGTAGGCAGGCAGGGTATCGCTTTCGCATCCCAACCCGTAACTGAGCCAAGAACCGACACTGGGGCGAACCAGATTCGCTTGCCCCGTATGCAAACGGAGCAACGCTTCACCGTGTGCAGTCCCCTCGGTATGCATCGATCGAATAACGCATAGCCGATCCGCCTGTTTGGCGAGATGCGGGAACAGATCGCTCATCCAAACGCCACTCTGACCATGCTGGGCAAAACGAAAGGGCGAGCCTAAGACTTTCCCAGATTTGGACTGGTCACGGGTCGAGATTCCAGGTGGCAGTGGTTTGCCGTCGTGTTCGTTGAGCATCGGCTTAGGATCGAACGTATCCACGTGGCTTGGCCCGCCCCACATAAAGAGGAAAATGATACGTTTGGCCCTCGCGGGGAAATGCGGCAGTTTTGGCGATAGAGGACTCTCCGAAAAGGCAGGTGTGGCCTGAACCCCATTGGAAAGCATTGCGGCCAAGGCAAGCTGCCCGATCCCGCATGCGCTTTTGCGAAGCATGGCTCGGCGAGTGGATCGTAGTGAAAATCGATTGCAAGGCATAATGGAACCCTACTCCAGAAATTGAAAACGACTCGAAGCAAACAACGCATGGCAGGCGATCGCCAAAGCACGTAACTCTTGATTTCCAGGACTATCCGGTGTTGGCTGGTCCGAACCTTGTTTCAAAAAAATTCGCATGGATTCCCGTTCGCTTTCTGTGGCCGTAGCGTTGAGAATCCTCTTGAACATACTGTCGATTTTGGCGTCATCATCGTTGCTCGCAATGTCGGCAAGAATACGTCGAGCGGTCTGTTCGGCGGCGTCCATCACCATGGTGTCATTGAGCAAGAAGAGCCCCTGCGTTGGAACAATAGTTTTGGAACGTGCACCGGTAGTCGACTGCGGGTCCGCGAAATCGAATACTTGAAAGATTTCCGGCAAGTCATTTCGGATGACCGGCAAGTAAACGCTTCGACATGAAAAGTCCGTTCGGCGTCGAACTTTATTCGCACCCACTGCGGTCGCTTGATCACCGAGATAGTCCACCGTTGAATCGACTGGCTTCCAATCCAATGTGCCAGCAGCAGTCAACATCGCGTCCCTAAACGATTCCGGATCCAGTCTTCGCCGATGCGCTCGCCATAGATATCGATTATCCGGATCGATCGAGTAGTTCACGTTATCGAAAGCGCTGCTCTTGCGAAACGTATTGCTCAAGACGATCTTTCTAACCAGAGTCTTTACCGACCACCCCGAGTCGATAAGCTCCCGAGCCAAATAGTCGAGCAGCTCAGGGTGCGTCGGCGGTTCGCCTGTACGGCCAAAGTTGTCGACGGTACGAACCAGACCAACTCCCATCAAGTGATGCCAAATGCGGTTGGCTTGTACGCGTGCTACCAAATGTGAGGCTCTGGAGTCTGAATCGGTAAGCCAACGGCCAAACGCAATGCGGCCACTCTCTTTGGCGGGGATGGCAATCGGTTGGTTGTCCGTAAGGACTTTCAAGCCACCACGTGGCACAACGTCTCCCAATCGATCGAATTGGCCAGCGAGCCGAATGCTCTCATCACCCGGTTCATCTATGTCCGCCGGTATCATCGCGCGTGGTGGTATCTTCGGTGGAGTGTTGATCGCGGTCGTCAATTTTTCGACGAAGGCTTCTTGAGCCGCGATACGTTTGTCGATCGGATGGCTTGGGTCTAATGCGTTCTTCGCGATCCCTTCTGCGTTATTGAGCAATGTTTCGGGAAGTTCCTCGCAAGCATTCTGCTGAAGGGCTTTGAGTACTGCAGCGGCCTGTGTCTTTTTCTTCTTGAGCTCCGGCTGCTCTCGCCAGTATTCTTCGTACGCATTGTCTGATGATTCACCGTCGGCACCTAGTCCGACCAATCGCTCCATAACACGTTGCTCTCCGAGCATATGTCGCTTCTCCATCACTTTGGTCGAGGCGAAGATTCCAGCGATTGCATAGTAGTCAGCGGTGGGAATGGGATCGAACTTATGATCATGACATTTTGCACAGCCAAGAGTCTGACCGAGGAACGCGCGACCGATGGTATCGATTTGCTCGTCCGCAACTTCCATGCGTTGGTTTTTTTCATTGTTACCCAGCAGGACTTTGGGGCCGATGGCTAAGAAGCCAGCTGCAATACGTTGTTGGTCTCGTTGTGCAATGGAGTCGTAGGGAAGCAGATCACCCGCTACTTGTTCTAAAAGAAATTGATCAAATGGCTTGTCGTCGTTGATTTGAGTAAACACCCAATTACGATATCGCCACGCTTCGCGGAACAGAAAGTTCTCATCAAGCCCATTCGAATCCGCATACCGAGCTAGGTCGAGCCAATGCCTCCCCCATCGTTCGCCGAATTGGGGTGAGGTCAACAAGCGATCAACTACGCTTTCAAACGCGTCCGGTGATTCATCTTTCAAGAATGCTTCGACTTCCTCGGTCGATGGTGGAGCCCCTCTTAGCTGGAAGTAGACTCGCTTGAGAAGATCGACGGGATCTGCATCGAGCGTTGAGCTCAAGCCTTTCTCGATGAGACCTTCTGCAATAAACGTATCGATGGTAGAGCGAGTAGGTGGTAACGAGGGTATTTGCGAAAGCACGGTTTGGGGCAAGTGCGTACCGAGGTGTTTGAAAGCCCAATGGTCTCGACCGGCAACAGGGTCGGAGGGGTCGTGCAAAGTGGTAGTGTCGGCTTCCTTTGGCCCTGGTGCTCCCATCCGGACCCAATTCTCGAAGTGCACAATCTCGTCGGCAGAAAGCGGCTTAACCGGGGGCATTTGCAAGCTTGAGTCGTCGTATCGAATCGCCCGAATGAGTAGGCTTGCATCGAGATTTCCAGGGACGACGCTGAGCCCGCTTTCACCTCCTTCAAGCCAACCCTCGCGGCTATCGAGCAAAAGTCGTCCCTCAACCTCTTTGGATCGTTTCGAATGGCATTGATAACAATGCTTGGCGAGAAGTGGCCGAACCTGCTTTTCGAAATACTCCATGCCCACTGCGTTTGGATCATCGGAAGCGACGGCAGTGTGAGCAAAAAGCAAGATCAACGACAAGCCGATAGTATGCGTGAGCATGGCTCGTATAGGCTGCAAAATGAACCTCGCACGGTTCTTGGATTCAAAGGAATGGGAGGGAATATCCCTTTCAGGTAGGAAGCAAATCATAGATTAGTTCATCGGCAAGATTGTCGCAATGTGAGCGTTAAGGTGATCGGCAGCATTAGATTTATCGTAATGGGATTCGCCAGAATTCCAATTTCACGCGGGGAATTCTGGCGAATTCCACTACATCGGGTGAGTTTGCACCTGCCGCTCGCGAAACGGTTGTGAAGTTGTGCGAGGCCATGCGTCCCACATTGCAGATAACTTCTGAGCCTGAACCGCCTGTTCCTTCGCCAGGTTTTTTTGCTCGGTACGGTCTTTGGCCAAATCGTGAAGTTCCCAATCACCGGCACGTGCCTTTCGGACCAGTTTCCAATCGCCATCACGCGCCGCGGCATTGCCTGCGTGCTCCCAGAAGAGTCCATCGCGCTCAATGGGCTTGTTGCTGAAAGCAGGTACCAAGCTGCGACCTTCGAGCGGCGTCAAAGGCTTTCCGTTCAATTCTGATAGCGAGGTCGCTCCGGCAACATCAACACAGGTTGCCATGATGTCAATCAAGTGTGCCGGTTGCTCTCGCAATTCGCTTTTCGCAGCGAACCCAGCCGGCGATCAAGCCAACGAATCCGCCCACAATCGATGCGAGACCCGCACCCAAAGGATCGCCGGGAGACGTTCCGAACAAACCAGCCAGTGCATTTGCACCAATAAAAACACCGATGACAGTCGGAATGATGAACCACCAAATTCGCGACCGAACGCGTGTGCGCGTTACGGGGCGTACTTCCGACTTTGGGGGTGAGTATGGGTTTTCGTTCATCTGATCTGTGCTTTTAACGGCCGCATGCCTGGTAGCGTGGGAATGTTTAGGAAGTAGGCCGGACCTGCGCGGACAGTGGAACCTCCACTTTCGGGTGTCGGAGTTGCGAATAGCATCACGCGAGCGGAGGACAAGCCGACCGCATAGATCGGATTGACATCCTTCCTAGACAACAAGAACCCGACTGGGAAACGTATTCTTAAGTAACTATTGACTATGTGCCATTCAGTAATTGGAGTTCGTTTTTGTAAACGCAAAGACAGTCCTCGATTTGATGAGGATGTAAGGCAGAGAATTCTGCAGGTAGCTCAGAACAAAGAGCGTAATCGCCGCCGGTGAATCCAAGAGCACGTGCCCCAACACGAACGCCAGCATGTAAGTAGATATGTTCGGGAGCGAGCTTCAGGAAAGCACCCATGCGAAGTGCGGCGTCGTAGATGTAGAGTTCACCGATTCCATGAATCGGTCGCACGGTTTCCTCAATCAGGCAGTACAAGTCGTGGAAGTTGTGGCAAGCATGAAGTCGCATTGTTGAAGGGCGATTCATGCAGAGTTAAGTGTCGACGAAGATAAACGCCGTTGATGGTGAGCACGCTTTCCCGATGGAAGTCGTGCCAATGCCGCATTCTACAATGCGTCATTTAGTGTATCGAGCTGTTCATGTCGATCCTTCGTTCTGCAATCTTCAGGTCTTTGCTTAGGATTGTGTTTTTGTTTCGACATGTCTTTCTGTCCTCGGCGTTTGCACTTTTACCAATTGGGACGATGGTGAACCCGGCGGAACCCGAAAGCGATCGAACGACCGTTGAGTACCAGCAAATTGTATCCGTCTCACGAATCATCAATTCGAACAACCGGAGCTCCGTGGCAAAAACAGCGGTATGGATTCCATTTCTGAGTTCTCTCAGTCGATCGCGATCTACCGGTTCGATGTTGCAGACATTCTTAGGCACGTCAGTCACGCGTATGATACGTTCCAATTCAAACGTGGGTGGAGAGTAGTTTGCCACGTCGAAGACGACTCCAAATCCACATGTCTGGCATAGTAGACCGATCTGTCCCTTTGACACCGCCCCGCTCTCCGTTCGACAAAAAAGTTTGGACCGACCGGCATCGTGTGTACCGTCTCGGCGAGTTCCCAAAGGTTAGAAGCGAAGAGAGTCTAGAAAATGATTGACGGTTCAGCAACGACCTGCCACGATATGCCGAACGTTTCAAAACAATATGCCGACATCGGCATACTATTTGTTCGCCTAGGGATTTACAGAGGGCAATTTGAACGCGACTCGTCGTGAGAACCGCACAAAAAGATGTGCCGATTGCGGAGGTTAAGGTGAAATCAAACTCAAGACAATCAAAAACTAAAAACAAACGATCAAGGCGTTCTCACTCGCATGACAGATACCGAAACAATTCGTCACGCTGTTCAAATGCAGCAATTTCCAAACGGGATTCCTTCTCTTTGGTGCCCGACGCTTACGCATTTTCGTGTCGCCCGTGAACCAGATGCTCAGCGCATCCGATCGCACTTAGCCTCACTATCGCCGGTAGTGCATGGCATTCTCGTGCCGGGTTCGACCGGAGAAGGTTGGGAGATGAACGACGCGGACATCCTCGCGTTGCTCGCAATTGTTCTCGACGCAGCTGAGAAGTCTGGTGTACATGTGCTCGTCGGGGTGCTCAAAACGAACATAGACGACGTGCTCGCGTGCCTCGACTCTATGGATCATATCCGCGAACACCCGGCGGTCGCTGGCTTTACGATCTGCCCACCTAAAGGCAGCGACTTGACACAGCAAGCAATTCGCGATGGACTGTCCGTTGTGCTAGAGCGTGGATGGCCAACCGCGTTGTACCAGTTGCCGCAAGTCACTCAAAACGAAATGAGCGCGGAGACGGTCGCTGGACTTGCGAGCGAGTTTCCGAATTTCATTCTTTTTAAGGACACCAGTGGTCTGGATCAAGTTGCCCAAAGCGGCCTTAATTTCGGTGGCGTCTTCATGGTGCGAGGTGCAGAACAAGGTGGTTACGCTGCTTGGCTACGTCAAGCAGGCGGACCATACGATGGCTTTCTTTTAAGCACAGCGAACGCGTTTGCAAGCGAACTGGCCGAGATGTTGTTTCAGTTGGATGAGGGAAACATAGAGGCGGCGCAAGTGATTTCCGAAAAACTCGTCGAAGTCGTCAGTCGGGCATTTGCCATAGTCAGGGAATTTCCTTTCGGCAATGCATTCGCAAATGCCAACAAAATTCTAGACCACTGCTTAGCGTATGGTGACGACGCATTGCACATCGATCCGCCGATGCTCTATAGCGGTGTACAGCTACCGAAGAGATTTATCGAGAGTGCTCATGCGATGCTTCGTGAACACTCATTTTTGCCCCGAAGCGGCTACTATCACCAAAGGTAACATTATGGCCCGCCGATTTTTCATCCGATAAGCTGTGAACGGAAGCCAGACGCCGTACCGTAGACCGCGATCGTGATACCCATTCCTACCACCGCCAAAACGATAGCTTTCATGGCCAAGGACGCTTCACCGACAGTCGACAGCGTGATCGCCATGATCTCCGCAGACAAGATAAAGTCGGTGCGGATCGCGCTTGCGATCTTCTGCCGTTCAAGCACTTCTGAGTCGATTGCTTGTAGCGGCTTAGCCGTTTTTTTGGACGAATCAGCCACAAACAGCTCGCGCACCTTGCCATAACCTTCATAGCACAAATAGGCACCGCCTAGAATGAGCAGCGGTAAAATCGACCAAGGCGCAAAGGTCGATAGCAACAGTGCTCCGGGCAACAAGAAAACCAGCTTGTTGAGTGCGGAGCCCCATGCTATTTTGCCGATGATCGGAAGCTCGCGGTCAGCTGTAAAGCCTACCACGTAACGCGGAGTTACGGCGGCGTCATCAATCACAATGCCGGCTGACTTGCCTGCTGCCTTTGCCGACATCTTGACAACATCGTCGAGTGAGGCCGATGCGATCTTGGCAAATGCTGCCACATCGTCAAACAATGCCAGAAGCCCAGAGGCCATAAATTCTCCTGGTCATGGTATTAATGAAGGAATCTTCGGGGCAGAAATGAAGGGCGCCTACGTCGTAGCAGACCTTCGAAAATTTACCATATGAATCAGCAACCCGCCATCCAAATTCATCCCGCTGGATAGCACGGTCCGCCTATGATTTTAGTCATTCAGAAATGCCCCCTTAAAAATGGTCGGTCATTCCCGCGAACTCGCTCCGGTCACCCAAACGGCACCCAAACCGGAGCAGATTCAAATTCGCCAAACCCGTGATTAGATCGGCCCCAACCGTCCCAGAGTGAAATGTTCGTCCCGGTGGGCGAGATCGATAATCTTTTTGACTTCATGCCGTGCATGGGCAATGGCTGTGATAGCTTGCTTGCAATCGCGATTGCGATCCGGGAAGAGTTTAATGTGCCATTTCATCCATGAAGGGACACCGCCGACAAAAGTAGCAGGCAAGCTCCGTCGTGCCGTCCGCTCTTCAAGATTTGTAGGGATTGTAGGTGGACGGCACATGGAATATGCCTACTTTAACTTTTGTCGGCTTTGTCAAAACAAACGCAATACACTGTGCATATCCTTTGTTGCCCATTTCTGAAAACAATGCGGCTGAACGATTGGTGAAGTTCCCAGCGATTGGTAGAAAGAACTATCTGTTTGTGGGCAATGAGAGAGCGGGTCGCAATGCGGCCAACTTCTACTCGTTGGTAACGAGCGCCAAGCTCAATGGTGTTGAGCCATTTGCGTGGCTAAAGGATTTGATAGAGAGGCTTCCGTATTACCGAAAAGGGGAAGCGTTTTCTCAATCGGCTGCAGGTCGATCGGTAGCGAGTGAGGAGCTTGATGGTTTACTGCCGGACCGCTGGCTTCTGACGCATCCGGATTGCAAATGGGAGATCGATGCAATCCGCCGCGAGGAGCGCCGCCGCAAGGAACTTCGTAAACGACAACTCCGAAACCAAAAGAAATCAAAGTAGCCCCGCGTCCCCTGTCAAGATGCGGTTGGCCGGGCGCTCACCTTGCAAGAACCATCAGTTCCACGGTGTGAACAATACATTCGACGCGTTGTAGAAGATTAAATCGAACCAAGGAGAACTGGGGGCTTGTGTCACACGCAGGGCAGCGGCAAAAGCTTTTCGATGGCGTGATTCTCGCAGAAGTTACTACGCAAGCTACCAGGTATTGAATTGTGAGCAACCAGATTTGCAATTAAACTATACGTTCGATTCGTTTGTCATTTCAAATTTAAAACCGTAAATTCATAACCGCGAGCTTTATGCCTATCGAATTCAAGTGCAATCGCTGCTCGCGAACTCTTCGTGTCCCTGACGGAAGTTACGGTAGGTCTTGCAGTTGCCCCGGCTGTATGAATCAATTGGTGGTTCCAGTTATCTCAGGCGAAGAAAAAGGGGGCCGCATTGAGGTCCCTTGTCCGAAGTGTAAAAACATTCTTCAGTGCGATGCGAAATTGGACGGCACTCGAGGTTGTTGTCCAAGTTGCGCCCACGTTTTTACGATCTCATTGAGCAATGTCTCTGTAGATATTGCACCGCAAGAAACCTTTCCGTTTGCGTGCCCCAAGTGCAAGCAGTTGTTCGAGGGAACACCTGACAAAGAAGGAAAGAAGGGGAAATGCACGGGTTGCGGTGAAGTGTTTGTCATCGAATGCTATGTTCCCCCCAAGCCGGCAATAGTCGCAACTCCGAAACCGGTCGCTGCTAAGCCGATCGCTACAAAGCTGGCCAAGCCAACTTATGCTGCTTCAAAGGAGCAGCCGGTTTACAACAATCCAATGACAGATCTCTCGTCACTATTGCCACCCGCTGCGCCTTACTATTCGGAGGCAACTTTTGTACCACCTCAAGCCCAAGCATCTAAGAGCAAAAGCAAGAAGCGAAGTTCGACAGCAGGTCAAGGTTCAAAAGTTGGCCTGATTCTTTGGATTGCAAGTGGAATAGGTGTACTTTCATTAGTGTGTTGCGGTGGATTCGGCGTTTTCATGTTGTCCATAAACAGCCGCCGTGCGATTCCTTTTGAAAGTCCGAATTCTGCGGCAGACTCAAAAATGCAAGTAAAAGAAAAAACGGTGGATTCCGTTTTGTTGAAGCCAAACGTCGTTCTCAATGGACATCTACAATTGCTGGTTCCAGACGGTTTTGCGTTAATGGGAGAATCGATGTTAGTAACAAAATACCCTAGCGGCAATCGACCGACTATCGTTTTCACAAACCAATCTGGATCAATCAACGTCATCGTCAACCATACGCCAAATAGAGTCTCGCCCAAACAACTGAAACAGCTGCATCAGCAACTTGATTCTTCGATTCGGCAAACGATTCCTCCATCTGCGTGGAGGTTCAGTGGGTTTCAACACCATAATGGCCGAGAATGGATACAATTAGAGTTTACCTCCTCTGCGGTTGACACGAATATCAGCAACATTATGGTCGCGACGTCACTTGACAACCGAATGCTAGCGGTATCCTTCAACGTGACGCAGGAACTTGAAAGGGAATGGCAAAATGCGGGCCGTGAGATAATAAACTCCCTAGTTGCGATCGAATAAGGCAACCGGTCTGACTGGTTTACCAGGAAGATTTCGGAGCCGTCGAGTCTGATTGCAGAAACGTGGGCGTTAGACATAAATACTCCCTTCGGGGCTTGGCCTCTACCGTTTTGCTGCATTGGCGAATAGCATTCCATCCCAATGGTATCGAACCAGACCAAATGATCGATAACTGCAAGCCATAGTTTTCCGCCACTCGCTCTGGCTTACGAAACGAGCCAGCCCTTGCCTTTGGATAGAAGCGAGAACCATAGCCAAACAACGGCCAATGTGATGACTACCGTTGGCATCACAGCACCAGTCGGCCCCATTACCTGCAAGCCCCCGGCAATCAACATCGTGTACGCCATTTGAATCAACACAGCCGCGAAACTAATTGTAAACAACAGAACAGATAGCCTCTTCCGCATCAACAAACAAACGCTTCCGGCAACGCCGGTACTAACGGAAATTGCGAAAACCACGTAGACCCAACGGGGGGTAGATCGAACCCACTCCTTCTGCTCGCCAGTCATCGACTCGATCATCGCTTCCTGAGCGAAAACTTCAGATGAAAAAATGAGGCATCCCAAGATATTCCACATTAGCGAAACAGCAGCGATCACCCAAAACCACATGGTTCGCGGGTATTTCGGTATCGAGCGGCAATCCGCTGGATGTTAGGATTGACTTTGGATCATATTCATCGCGGTTGGAAACCAATACGATTCAATCCAGTCATCACCGATTGGTGCGATCCGGTCGACAGTCCATCCTGCGTCCTGAAGGGTAAACAGCATTGAGTCCGCTGCAATTGCATTTGTTGAGTGAATCAATATCGGTGATATTGGTTTATGTAAGGCAAGAAATTTGGCCACGTCGCGCCCGTCACCCGGATCTGGATCGTTATCGTGATCGACAAATAGATCGTGGTCGAGTGAAATCAGTTTGGGCACAATTGTCAGCGATTCGAATGCACGAATGAAATCATGTGCGGTACGAAAATAGGTGAGTTGAATCGCGACTGATCCGAGGACGCAAGCAAAGCGCTCGATACGATCACGGTCATCTTCAAGCATGAGGAGCATTTTTGTTATCCCAACCGTTCGATCGGCCTGACTCACGAACTAGTAAGTCTCCGGCGCGGCGCCTGTAAACACATTCTAAATGTACCCCATCTGACTGGCTAAATGGGCTGGCGAGCGACTTGGGGGCGAATGCCTGTCGCACCGGCGTGTCAAACGCGTGTCAAACCGGTGCGAATAAATTTAGGTCTTGGCTTTCGCGACTTTCTTCGCAACTCTTCGACCGACGGAATCACAAGCCTGCTAGAGCCAAAACGCTCCATACGGCGATCGAAGATGGTTCAAGATCGAGATCTCATTGCTAGCTTAAGCTAGCCAGCCACTCAGTCTCCCTTGCAGCAGGAAGGTGAATCGTAGATGCTCCAATCCTTTCGATGGTTATCGTTGGTTTAGGCCGCCTCGAAACTTAAACCTGTTAGGGCTTGATGGGAGTTCGGTTCATTGCGATTACCAACTCGTACCCGATCGTTCGCATGGAGTTCTTTTCGCGGGCTACGGCTTGTTCTTTGGCTGGTTGCTGTTTTGTGTGCTCTTTCGAACTGCTTGGGTTGTGTCCAGAGTACTTATCGGTATGGAATATCCAACGAACATTTGGTAGCTAACCTTCCGCAGAACCCAAATGTGATATCGGTTGGTGGCGAGCACCCGAATATCGATCGATTGGAGAGGGTTGTTCAATACCCCCGAAACGTTTTTCGAAAGTGGTTTCCGTCTAAAGATCCGTTCGAACAACTGCCTATCGACGAGCGACGGCAGGTTTCAGTTGCGGTAGCATCGAACTATCTCGACGACAACGGTCTAAAAGGTGTATTCATAGACGTTCTTGAATACGATCCTCGCCAGCAGTGGCAACGTCTTGTCGATAACAATCGTGTTTCGCCGGTTTGGAAGTACACGTTGGGGTCAGTCTATCACCTAGGATATTCCATCCTTCCGGGGCGAGCATTCGGATACGATCGATACAATCCCTTTACCAACACACTTTCGATCAATTCAGCTCGTCCAAGCAACACGCTGTTCACTGCGGGCTATGTGAAAAAGATTTATGATCAGCGATACCCCGGTACTTACGTGGCGGCAAATTTGTTACCGATCATGCCTCTGATTCGAGACACTTCCATCGCGAATGACGTGCTAACGTACTCGCATGTGCAACAGGAATGGCGACTCAAGCAAGAACTCTATCCGCTGGTCTATGGGCGATTGGGTGGGGATGTTGTATCTCAAGCCACTTCGTTGTTTCCATCCATGGCCTATATGCCATTCTACATGTCGCCGCTACTGACCCGCGCCGGCCGAGTCACGGGAAGAGTTACCGGAACCGCAATCGCCGATCGCGAAGAGAAAAAGCAAGACGACGTGAAAAGCTCCATTCATATCCCCGGCAGTGCCGAGTTTCAGCTTGAGTGACTGGTTTCATCAGTGGATCGATCTGCGCACCTGCCATATTCACTTTAGTCATTGGACCATTATGCGGGGTGTCTACGGCCAGCAGCGATTCCTCGATGCGGAAGTGCATCAGGAGTCTTGTCCTGCACATTTTGTCCGGTTGCTTAACCTTCACCGGTCACCCTAAACCGAATCTGATTCTCGAGTTCGTCTTCGACGCTCTGGCGTGCCAAACCGGTGCGTTCAAACGTGTTTGGAGCAGGCGATAGGATTCGAGGAGTTTCGTTCGGGACGGTGCCGGCAAAACCGAGGTTGCCGGTAGTGTTGGCTTTGGTCCGCTACAGAAGCTATACTTGATATATGAGCACTCAAACCCAAGAGCTATTGACGGTAGCATTGACATTATCAGAGATTGAACGAGCGAATCTGGCGGGATCGCTGCTTCGAAGCCTTGACCCAAGCCCTGACCCTTTAGCGGACCAAGCATGGGCCGCCGAAATCGAACGCCGCGTTCAGGCAATTGACCGTGGCGAGGTCAATTTGACGCCATGGGACGATGTAATGGCTGCAATGCGACAACGTCGCAATGGATGAGCAGCCGTTCTGGTTCCACCCAGATGCAAATGTGGAAGTTCTTTCCGCGCACGATCGATATGCGGAAGTGACGATCGAGCTAGCAGAGCGATTTCAAGATGAACTTGAACGATCTCGCCAGGCAATTGCGCGAAATCCCCAGACTTGGCCCGCCTATTTATGCGGTACCCAGCGTTATCTAATGAAGAGCTTTCCATACTTCATAGTGTTTCGCGTTACCAAAAACAGGATCGAGATTATTGCGGTAGCACACGAGCGGCAGAGACCGGGTTACTGGACTCAACGCACCGTGTCGTAACAATCGACAAATTGCTTTGCCACGTTGCCCTTTTCGGGGCACGCCTTCTTTGGTTGACAGACAGATTCAACGATCGTTTCAATCCAGCGGAAAATGTCCGAAACCTGGCGAAGTCATAAAGTTATGGGCGTCGAACGGAGATTTTTCGGTGCCCTTAGGAGTGTTTGCAACTAGCTCCGGCCACTCAACCCGACGTGCCAAACCGTTGCGTGTTGGGCTTGGTGTGAAAAATGGTACGAGAAAACTATCGCGAAAGCTGAGAACTCACGGTTTGAACAGTTTACGAACTCTTGGAGATACAAAACCAGTCCGGGTTAGGCGATCAAACGATCAAAGGCTCTCGGGAACGTAACCCGAGGCAAATCTCACCGAAAGAGATCGCCTGGGCATCTCGACGAGTATCTCAACGAGTAGCTGCGGCGCAATGGTCTTACATTACTTCCTGGGTTACCTTCTCGCTTCGGAGCTTGCTTAGCGACAACGAAAGCGCATTGCTCTCCATCTTCTATACTGGGGGGATTACCATACCAGTTAATCGAGTTAATCCAGCCTAACGGACCCATGCCGTTTCGCTCACGGCGAACTTGCTAGAATGTTGATGTGCCACTCGGAATTGCAATTGCCGAACAAAATAACTGTCCTCGATTGTCGGGCTCGGGACTCAAACAGGCATTATATCGGCAGCAATTCTTAAAAGGATACGGCTATCACTCTATGCAACCTAGAAAAGAAAATAAAAGGACATGCACAGCAATTGGGATGGTCTCAGCGGAATTCAGAATCGAATGCAAAGACTATCGGTGCTCGAACTGCGTCCGATGGAGAGTTTGTCTTCTCCACAACAGCAAAAGCATCAAAAGATGAGGCTTCTCATGACTGCCGCGGAAGAATTCGAGCGGAATTCGATCGATTGGTACGTACCGCTACCCCAATCGAATTCTTTCGTTCCGTCTCAGAGACGCCTGAAGGCGGAATCCTACCCTGTCGAACCGTCAGCCGATGTTCGCAAGATGCCGAACACCCAACTTGCCCGCTAATGCTCGCAGTCGATCGCGACTGGCTGAAAGAAAGCGACCTACCCACGTCTTTTCGTGTAACCGCTTGATACGCTGACTCCAAATCTCAGCGCTACTTTGGAGTCGCTCAAAGATGCCAGCTAGCTCGCTGGATACGACAGCTTTCCCCTTG
>CAIOHR010000258.1 GCA_903858115.1 uncultured Pirellula sp.
ATTTCCTCTGTTGGTTTCATGGGTTTGCGATCTGCACCGCGCGGAGGATAGAGGCGCAACCAACGTTCGACGACTTCTTGATCGGACCAATTTTCGGCTTCTTCGCAATCGATACGCAATAGCAAATGCAGGTGGCTGTCCATGGTGCTAAAGCCCCCTACAGATATCGCGAAGATTTCGTTGAGTTCTTTGAGCCGTTGGTCGATCCAATATTTCCGTTGGAAACCGTTCTCATCGGAAAGCAAATGGGCTTTCCTGCAGCATCTGGAAATGCAGTGATACCAACGACTTACGGATGTATCGACCAATCGGAACCGAGCTTTAGTCATGGCAACTCCCCATCAAGGAACAATCGATTCAGTCGCGAGAATTTACCAAATTGCAAAACAAATGCAATATGCTGTGCATGTCCTTTTTTCTCTTTTTATGGAGCCGGATGGATCTACAACGAGTCATGTAGCCTGCTGCGTTGTGAAACAATTCAACGAATTCACCGTTGGGCAGGACAGGGACGATCTTGATCATTGGCAATAGCTGATTTGCGAATCGGCCTCATCCTCGCTCCAAAGTGGCTACTTCTCCTAGGTAGATCCTTATCGCACTCGAAACAAAAAAAGAGCCTTGAAAAATCAAGGCTCTTTTTGCGTTCAATTCATATCCAATGTACCGTCTAACAAACAGACGAACACTGATTAATACATGTCGTGATCGTTAATACATGTCGTGATCGCCGTGACCTGCGGCCTTCTTGCCGTGATCATCCTTCGGCTTTTCCGCGATCAAAGCATCGCTCGTCAACAACAGAGTTGCTACGGATGCGGAGTTTGCCAATGCAGTGCGAGTAACCTTGGTTGGGTCGATGACACCAGCCTTGACCATGTCTTCATAGACGTTGGTCAATGCGTTGTAACCGTTATTGCCCTTGGCTTCTGCAACCTTGGCACAAACGATTCCACCATCTTGCCCCGCGTTGGCAGCGATCATCGTCAAAGGAGCCCGGCATGCTCGCAATACGATGTTGTAGCCAGTGATTTCATCTTGGCTCAAGCCTTCTGCTGGTTGCACTTGAGTCGCTGCGCGAAGCAATGCCACGCCACCGCCAGGCAGAATACCTTCTTCAATCGCTGCACGAGTTGCATGCAATGCATCTTCAACGCGAGCCTTCTTTTCCTTCATTTCGCTTTCAGTAGCTGCACCGACATTGACCTTAGCTACACCACCAGCGAGTTTCGCTAATCGCTCTTCGAGCTTTTCACGATCGTAATCGCTTGTCGTGTTATCGATTTCGCGTCGGATTTGGTCGATACGAGCCTTGATATCGCTCGCTTTGCCAGCACCTTCGATGATCGTTGTGTTGTCTTTGTCGACGATAACCTTCTTGGCGCGACCTAGGTCTGCCAAGGTCAACATTTCAAGCTTCTTGCCGAGAGCTTCGAAGACTGGAGTTGCATTCGTGAGAATACCAATGTCTTCCATCATGGCTTTGCGGCGATCACCGTAGCCAGGAGCCTTCACGGCAACAATGTTCAATGTTCCTCGCAATCGGTTGATCACCAGTGTAGCGAGAGCTTCGCCTTCGACTTCTTCAGCGATGATCAACAAAGGCTTTCCTTGTTGAACCACTTGCTCAAGAACAGGAACCAAATCCTTGATGTTCGAGATTTTCTTTTCGAAAACGAGAATGAATGGGTCTTCGAGAACGGCTTCCATGGTGCCTGGATCGGTAACGAAGTATGGCGAGAGGTATCCGCGATCGAATTGCATACCTTCGACGAATTCTAGCTCATCATGAAGACTCTTCCCTTCGTCCACGGTTACAACACCATCTTTGCCAACGCGTTCCATGGCGTCTGCCAAAAGATTACCGATCGCCCTGTCGTTGTTGGCAGCGATGGTTGCAACATTGGCCATTTCGCCTTTGTCCTTGATTTTGATAGACATCTTACGAAGCTTTTCGGTGATATCGTTCACTGCTGCTTCGATACCCGACTTCATTTGAATCGGGTTGACGCCAGCGACGACAGCCTTGAGACCTTCATTGAAAATGGCTTCTGCCATGACGGTCGCTGTCGTTGTTCCATCGCCAGCGACGTCGCTCGTGCGGGACGCAACTTCGCGGACCATTCGAGCGCCCATGTTTTCGTAGACGTCTTCAAGGTCGATTTCCTTGGCGACGGTCACACCGTCTTTCGTCACGGTTGGGCTTCCAAAACTCTTTTGCAAAATAACATTTCGACCTCGGGGCCCAAGTGTCACCTTCACTGCTCGTGCTAGTTTGCTTACGCCGCGTCGAATTGCTTCGCGTGCTTCTTGATCAAAAGCGATAATCTTTGCCATCGAAAAATGCTCCGTTGTTATGTTATGTGTTGGCTGTAGTTGAGACTGGTAGATGAATGTTTAGCCGAGGATTGCGAGAACTTCGCTCTCGTTCATGAGCAAGTACTCTTCGTTGTCGATTTCAATGTTCTCGCCAGCGTAGCTAGTGAAGAGCACATGGTCGCCGACCTTGACCTGAAGAGTCGCTCGACTGCCGTTTTCCAAAACGCGTCCATCGCCGACGCTAATGATCTTTCCTCGTGTCGGACGGTCTTTTGCACTATCTGGCAAGAAAATTCCGCCGCTGGTTTTTTCCTGGGAAACTTCACGTTGAACGACAATGCGGTCGCCAAGTGGAACTAGCTTTACTTTGGACTTTTCTTTGGTTGCGGCCATGGATGGAAACTCCGTATTGGGTATATCGAGAAGGGTTTGCAAATGAAATTGGCGGGGAGGAAATTGCAATTACCGAGTGACCACGCCAAAACGGCACGTCCTTCTCGGAGAGCGACATCGAAGAGCAATCGGCGTGCCAGAAGCGATTCTCTCCTCGAATCTGCGATGGCCGAATCAGGCTCGGCTACCCATTTCACAACAAATCTTCAACGGATCATTGTTTCTAAATCGATCCGATGCCAAAATAGAAACGTCTCTTTTCGCACGTTTTCTCGAAAGCTCAACGAATGCCAATCCGCGTAACCTGCCAATGCGGCCACACCCTGACGGTGCCGGACGAAATGGCTGGAAAGTCTGGAAAATGTCCGAAATGCAAACAGCTCCTCCAAGTTCCGGCAGGTAGCACGAATCCCACTTCAGGAAGCCCTAGGCCGCTGGGAACCCCCGGTGCCGCGAAACCCAATGCGTCAAAACCAGCCACTTCGCCCGTTGCTCCTGCCCCCAGCTCGGCGGGGCAAATGGCAGGACTGTTCGACGAAGTCGGATTGACACAAAAAAAGGGGAGATTCTGCCCTTCTTGTGACGCACAAGTGACCGGGGATGCTGTCATCTGTGTCAAGTGCGGCTTTCATTTATCCGAAGGTAAAAAGGTAGATGGTTTCCAAGCCGCAGCGTCCAAGAAGTTCGGCAACAAACAGTTGAACGAAGCTTCCGAAATGATGGCCCGCGAAAAAGCGACCGAAACCCGTCTTCTAGGAACGGGCGCCCCCTGGTGGATGTTGGCTGCAGTATTGATCGGATTGGCTGTCTTCATCGGAGGTCTCGCGATCAAGATGGATTTCACCACCTCAGGCAAAATCTCCAGTGTCGAGCCACTCGCGCGAATTCAAAAGGCTACCTATGGCCCCGTCCTTGCCGCTTCGTTAGGCTTTGCAATGGTTCTTGTCTTTAGTTTTGCCCATATCGCGTTGCTCGTGACGGCGTTCCTAGAGTCGGCGAAACAAGGGTTTCTATTTTTGTTCTTGCCTGTTTTTTACAGTACCTATTACATGTTTTCACGCATCAAAACAAAAAATTTGATGACTACCGTGATCATCTACTTTGTATCCGCGATCGTTGCTGGCATATCGCTCGGGTATAGTTTGCCCAAGATTTAATGGCCGAAGAACACAAACTCCAAACATTGAAGAAATGAATTCGCAAAGACTTAGTTCGATCGTTGCTTGTGTGCTAGGAGCCACCACCGCTGCGCTAACGCACACGACGGTGCTTACCCAACAGGTTTTTGCGCAAGTAGTGCAACTCCCAACCTTGGGCACGTTCTCTATACAAACAACAGTATCCGTGCCAGATAGCGGATCGACCTATGCTGGCGGCCGTGGCTACTCGGCCGGCGGAGGATCTCGCCAAGGCTCTGGCCGGGCATCTGGCGGATTGACGTTGGCGAATGGAACTTCGGTTCATGCAACGGTCATCGACCTCAACGAGCTTGATAAATTGATTCGTTCGCAATCAGGCAGCAAACCCTTTGAGCCAGACCTAGCCCAAGAAAAGTCTAACGTCAAACCACATTCGATCGCAAATTCAGGGAAAACGGTTCCACCACCACAATATGCTTACCTCATGGCGATGAGTCACTCGACGCTCGATGACGAACGCTCCATCGAAGACGCTCGCTATTATCTTTCACTGGCTTCAGAAGCGAAAAGAAAATCGCAATGGGGGTCCGTAGAGTTCTATTACCAAATGGCGTGGAAGTCTCTTCCCGAGTCTCGCCGAAACACTGCATTGGCCGCTTTGGTCAAGTCCCGCGATCGGACACAAATTCAGCTTAAAGACTCCGATGACGCAAGCAACACCGGAGCAAACAAACCGAAATCAACAAGTAGCGGATCGTTTTGAAACGTGATGCCTGCAGAGTCCCAACCTATCTATCGACTCGAGCTCTTCAAATCATAGCACCGGATCTCTTTGTCGTTGCGAACCAGCAGTTTGCCATCTGCAATTGCCGGAAAGGTCCAAACGACGCTTCTGCCCGATGACGTGTTTGTCGGATCAATCGCATGAAAGCGACCGGTCTCTTCGTAACCAGCCGGAGTCAATTTCGCCGAAAGAATGTCCCCTGTCTCACTTAGAATGTAGTAAAAGGTATCTGCCTTGATGAGATAGGCGGTGCCGTTTCCTACTCCTCTCGGTCGATCTACGCCAGTCGTTGCGAGCGCAGTTTGCCACATTCGCACTCCATCTTCAACTCGCACACATACCAGAGCGCCGCTCTGATAGTCCGCACCATAAATGTATCCGTTGTCATGAATCGCGACGGTGGTTGTCAGCCCAAGCGAAGTTTTCGTTGTGCCTCGCCATTTCTGCTGAATGCCAGGTGGTTTGGATTGGATTTCAAACATTGCAGAAATCCCCTCGCCTGAAGCGAACAAGAGGTTATCGCATAGGATCGGTGGCGCGACGGACATTCCATAGTCAGGCTTAAAGGGCTGTTGCCAATGGATGCTACCGTTTGTTGGATTCAAACTGCTGATGCGTTCTGGGTCCCAGATGATAAGCTGCTCAACACCCTGGTGCTTGATCAACGAAGGTGGGCAGTAGCCAATGTCCGCACCGCTCAATGCCCGCCAGTTCTCTTTGCCGGTTTTGCGATCCAACGATACCACAAGACTATCTGGTCCGCCGGCCATGCACAGAAGCTGATCACCTACAACGAGAGGAACTGCGGCTTGTCCCCAAATCGGTGTTTGTGTTTTGTATTGTTGAGGTAAATTCTTTTGCCATAGGACCTTGCCGTCGTCTGCTGACAAACAGACTAAATCGCCCTCAGCTCCCAATGCCACAACCATTCCGTCCGTCACCACTGGGGTTGCCCGCGGGCCACCAGGATAAGAAAGTGCGTAGGGACGATCATAAGCATGTGTCCAAAGCAGATCGCCAGACTTCCCATCAAAACAACGAATGCGTTCTTTACCGGTCAATCGATCGCGAGTGCCGGGATTGTTGGTAATCTTGCCAGAGGCGAGTTCGTAATCGCTTACAAACACTCGCCCAGAAGCAGCGACAGGTCCAGAATAGCCGAGACCTACCGTTTGCTTCCAGAGAAGTGGCAAGCCATCCTTCGGTATCGCATTCAAACCTTCCGAGGAAGCAAGCCGGCCATCTCGATTGGGCCCGTTCCATTGCGGCCAGTCTTGTCCGTACGATGCGAAAGGGAGCAACAAGGTTACTCCCAGAGAAAGTGACAATAGTGTGTTCAGTCGATAGCGGATTTTCATCATTACTCCATAAAGAATGGGACAACTATCCCTCTGGCGGGATCGTTCGGCCATGAGGATCCGTAGAAGATTTTCCGGTCAATTCGTCCAGCTCGCCACGCATAGATGGGCTCGTAAAGTGTTCCCAGGACTCCGCATGGGGATGCACTTTACTCTCCGGCAAATTGGTCTCGACGGAGAGATACTGTTCCCACAACCGGTGAGAACGAATTAGGTTTTGAGCGGTCCGACGACCTGTATCTGTCAACATCAATTGGTCCTCACCAATCTTAGCAAGGTCATCGCGCATCATGCGACCTGCGATAGCGCGGAGCTTGGAGAGCGGAGTCTTCAACTCATCGGCAATGACAGATAAAGGCATCGAGATCTCTAGATGATTGCCCGCAGCAATTTCGGAACGGCGAAACATCAAAGCAAGAATATCGTCCTGCAGAATCTGATTTGCAATCGATCGTTGCCGGAAGAACTGGGTAATCACTCCTGAACGCCAACCCAACAAAATGGACAGTATCAAAAACGCCCCGGACACCACTGCCATCATCGCAGCGGAATTGATCGACTTTAATCCGATGGAATGAGGAATTAGGATTGCTGACAAGTGCCCAACCAACGCGACCGCGATCGCTACCAACATTGAAACCCAAAACATGGAGGAAAGCCGGTTGCACAACAAGAATGAAACCGCTGCAGGAACGATCAATACAGCAACCACGAGAATATTGCCTACCGCCTCGAATGAAGCGATGCAAGTAATGGCAACCAGGGCAGCGAGCAGATAGTGAAACACATTACTTGGCACTCCCTGCGACTGCGCATACGCAGGATCGAATGTCGTGATTCGCCACTCTTTAAAGCAAAGCAATAAAACAGTACCGTTCATCAACAATACTGTCGACAGAGTTAACACGACTCGAGGCACGGCGCCAACGGGTGTAAGGACGGTGTCCAATATCGACGTTTCCAGATTGCCGTAAAGAATGCACGACGGGTCTAGATCGACATGGTCACCGCTCCCAAGTATCAGAACGAGTCCAATCGCAAACATTGTTGTAAAAACGATGCCGATCGAGGCGGACTCTTCCACCTGACCATACTTTTGGATCGCTTCCGATAACCATACGGTAAGCAACCCCGTGGCTGCTGCCCCTAGGAAAACGCTCCAACTCGCCCGTTCTCCCGTAAACAAAAAAGCTGCTGCAATTCCCGGAAGCACCGCATGGCTGATCGCATCTCCCAACAAACTTAATCGCCGGAGTAGCAAAAAGCAGCCGAGGATGGATGAAGCCATAGCGGTTAGTGCGCCTGCTACCACAATCCATCCATCGATTTCCCAATCCCAAACCAGCATTCGCAGTCCGTCCCTTCAACTAGCCTCGAAGGTCATAGCACCAAACACAACCGGAATCGTGGATAACCAGTTTTCCATCGACGATGGCGGGATAGGTCCATGCTTTCGATTTTCCTCGGTCGGGAGCATTGGGTGGGGTCGCACGACCGAGTTCTTTGTATCCGTCGGGAGAAGTTGCGATCATTGCGATCTCGTTGTTGTCCCCATGCAAAAAGAGCTTACCATCTGCATAGCAAACAGAGGAAGCGCCGATACTCCTGTCTTGCCATTTCACTTTGCCGGTTGCATATTCGACGCACATAAAGACGGCACCCGAGGATCCATAAAGATAATCGCCAACCAATACTGCTCCACCCATGCCGGTCGGAAGTGTTCGATCGAAGTAAACTTCTTTTGCCTCTTTTGTACCCGCCACGACTTGAGCTAATCCACCGCCGACTCGGCTGGCCCCCGTGTAAACGAACGAGTCCTTCACGACCGGAGTTTGGACATTCGCTTGCGCATCGGATGTTTTCGTGAATCGCCATAGGTACTCACCATTGTCAGCCTTGATACCAGCAACTCCCTTGCCAAGGAAAAAAACGTATTGCTTTACACCATGGATGTTCGCGATGACAGGCGAAGAGTAACTAGCAGCATCTGCTTCTGGCAAAGCGGATTTCCATCGGACCGACCCATCTTTTTTGTTCAGGGAAACGACCGTTGCATTCTTGCCACCTGGCGAGCAGATCAAAGCATCGCCGTCAATCAAAGGTGACTCGGTATACGCCCACATTCCAGGCGCTCCATCAAACTCCTTACGCAGATTTTTGGACCAGACGACAGCACCGCTGGCTGCTTCAACGCAAACCAAATCTCCGTCGGAACTGAGAGCATAGACTCGTCCGTTGTCGATCGTTGGTGTAGAGCGGCTACCGGGATACTGAGGCCCTTGGTTGGCACCGACGGCACCAATTTTGGTTTTCCATTTCGTTTCGCCATTCTTCATGTCCAGGCAAACAATTTGCTCCGTGTCCATGCCGACATTTGTAATCAGATAAGCGAGACCGCCAGCAGAGGAAGGAGTAGAAAACCCTGCGCCGAGATCTTTCGCTTGCCATAACAGCTTAGGACCGCCGCTTGGCCACTTGCTGCTGAGGCCAGTCTCAGAGGACTTGGCATCACGATTCGGACCGCGCCATTGTGTCCAATCTTCGGCTCGGCAAAAACAAGTGCAAATACTCAAAGAAAGAGCGAAGGCGGAATACTTGAGCATAGATTGCATGATTGAATTCTCCAGGAACTGATAAATCATAAGAATGGCAATGCAGTAGTGTATCGCATGCCGTCTTCCGGTGCATGCCAACCTTTTTGAATGCTTGGCGGAAAAGGCTGTTTCCTACGATTTACGGGAATCATAGTCACCACTCGGAACAGGAACTTGCTTCCCCGTTGGTGCGAGTTTTCGAGTCTCTAGACCGATAGGCGATAGAGATATCTGCGGAGGCGATTGAGGATTCCTGTTATTTTTTCGTGAACCAATGCTTACAAGAAGATTCTTCTTTCTCGTTGGCAATGGAATCTTCGGTTGCCAACTTGGCCTGTTAGATCCAGCAAAACGCCCTAATGGGAGTTTGCTTACAATGGCATGCTGATTCCGTCAGATTTTTGATCTCGTAAAGCTCTAGACTCCAAGTTGCTTTTGTTGCATTATTGATCGGGTCAGGGATGCGATTCGTTTTTTCATGTTTCTAAGGTTTCTTCCGTGAGTTCTTGTTCGACGCCGGCGCGGACGATCACCGCCGTTTTCTTTAGTGCCAGCACGTACTTTGTCCACTTCTTGGCGCTCGGCTTCAGTTCCTTTCCATTGCAGACACATCTTAGAAAGACATTGTCGCCAGCGACCGCGAGTATGGTGGCTGGTCTGATTCCGATCGCTGCATGTGCCACTTATTTTTTGCTACGTTTTGCAGAAAACAAAGGATGGACCAAGTATCCGCAACGAACGCAATTCGTGGCGGCTGTGGGAGTTGCTATCATGCAATGCGTCCTCGGGTTTCGACTCCAGGGACTTGCGGAAGGGCATTCGTTTTTCGGGCCAGCGATCGATATCGCGATTTGTTTGCTTTTGCTCGGTTGCTTGCAGTCGAGCGTGATGACATTGCTCAATCACATTAGCGTCGCCACGATGGGTTCGCTTGCTTACACCGTTCGGGCCTCCGGTTCTGCAGGTTATATGGTGGCGCTGATGATCATGGGGGCCATTGGTGGGGATTGGTTTACCATTGAAAAACAGCACCTCTTTGTAGGTTCCTGCATCAGTGGTTTGCATTGCCTCTTGGCCTTGGGAGCTTGCTTTTTTGTACCAGAATGCCCCGAAGAACCAACCATTCCAAAACAGCACAACGCAAACACTCCCAGCACGACATCGCAAAAATTGGAGTGGATGGGGCTTTTGGCTCTGGTTTGGTTAGTGGCTATCTGCGAGATGTCGTATGGTTTGTATTCGCACGAATTTCTTACGAAGACTTATGGCGAGCTCGGCTATTTTGTCTTTGCGACTGCCGTGGGAGTCGAGATAGCGATTCTCCTTGTGATTCCCGTTTTTCCTCAATTGAAGAAACGGTTGCTGTTTGTTGGACCGCTCGGTTGGACGATCCTTTTCACCGGCTGCATCGCTTCGATGTTTGGAATGCCAGCGTTAGGCTTTTGCGGAATCGCATTGGCACTCAATTGTCCTTTTCAGATTTCCACCAACGAGCATGCGCATCGGATGAACCCTTCGGTCATGGGAATCGCATCGATGACCCTCGCTCAATCGCTTGGGTATGTAACAGCGGCGATTCTTTCCTCCGTTTGTGCGCGAATCACGATCCTAGAGCAAGTGTTGCCGACGATGCCAGCAACGACGATGCCAGCAACACTGTGGATCCTGGTGTTGCCACTGGCGACGTTAGCCTTGGTGCTCGCCGTTCGAAAACTCGCCCGCGAGAACTCGTCTCTCGATATCGACGATCTTGGCCAATCGAGCAGCGTGGCGGGGAGCGGGGGTATATCGAGCGTTGAGAAAAGCACGAGTGATTTCAAAGGCGACTTCGGGACCGATCACACGAGCACCGATGCAGAGGACGTTCATATCGTCATGCTCGACCCCTTGGCGAGCCGAGTAAGTGTCGTGGCACAAGCTTGCTCGAATGCCAGGGAACTTGTTAGCAGCCACGCTGACTCCCACTCCCGAGCCGCAGACGAGGATACCTCGATCGATTTCACCCGCCAGGATTCGGGTCGCGATCGCCTCAGCAAAGTCCGGGAAATCGCATGAATCCGCGGAGTGTGTGCCGCAATCAATCACCGACACATTTAGTCCCTCGAGCAATTTCCTTACATCGTTCTTCATCGAAAAGCCAGCGTGATCTCCGGCGATGGCGTAACGAATAGATGACGGCTGACTCATAACGATAAACCTTGGTGTTGCTTAGAAAAAGAAAGGCTGATACACTCTTGCCCTTCGTGTTTGCTGACATTAATGGGGTTGCGAGTGCAATTCCGTCAGAAAACCGCTCCACTTACCCGCTACGCCGAATCTCAGTTCAGAACTTTATCGACAAGAAGGAATCCCGTAAATCGAAGTTTAGGCGGTTACCCTTGTTTCTGATGTTTCTGGTCAGGTTTGCAAGCGATCCATCAGGACTCTATCTCGTATGGTTAACCGCACTCTAATCCGCTCCCTTGAAGATGATCTCTTAGAGCAGGAATTGGATTCTCTCTTCGGCGATACCGCAGAAGAGTACATTCTTGAGCATCTCGAGGATGCAAATCGCCAGTTCGATGTCAACCAAATCATCGAAGGCAAGATCGTAGAAATCAATGACGAATTCGTAATCGTCGACGTTGGTTTCAAGAGTGAAGGTGCGATCCATAAGAACGAATGGGAAGAAGGCGAACCACCACCGGTTGTCGGTGATATGGTCAAGGTGTTGATCGAAGAAGTAGAAGATCAGCACACCGCGCCTGAAGATTCTCGTTCGATGATCAGCCTCAGCAAGAAGAAAGCTGAAAAGATCATCCAGTGGGAAAAGATGATGTCTTCCGTTCAGGAAGGTCAAGTTGTGACCGGTACCGTTGTTCGCAAGATCAAGGGTGGTTTGCTGGTCGACATTGGCGTCAACGTCTTCTTGCCTGCTAGCCAAGTGGACATTCGTCGTCCTAACGACATCGGCGACTACATCGGCCGGGTTGTTCAGTGCGAAGTCCTCAAGATTGACGAAACACGTCGAAACATCGTTGTCAGCCGTCGGTCGCTCATCGAGAAACAACGCGAGGAAGATCGCGAGCACCTCATGGCCGAATTGGAAGTGGGCCAAGTACGCAAGGGTATTGTCAAGAATATCGCGGACTTCGGTGCATTCGTCGATTTGGGAGGCATCGATGGTTTGCTTCACATTACCGATATGAGCTGGGAACGCATCGGCCACCCAACAGAAATGGTTGCCATCGATCAAGAAATCGAAGTCAAGATTTTGCAAATCGATCGCGAAAAACAAAAGATCGCTTTGGGTCTCAAGCAAAAGCTCAACAACCCATGGACCAATATTGCCGAGAAGTATCCAGTCGGCTCGACGATTCCTGGCGAAGTGGTCAACGTGATGAGCTACGGTGCGTTCGTGAAGCTCGAACCAGGCATCGAAGGTCTAGTTCACATCAGCGAAATGTCGTGGACTCGCCGCATCAACCATCCAAGCGAAATGGTACAAATCGGCGACAAGATCGATGTCAAGATATTAGGTGTTGATGCTCAAGGACAGCAGTTGTCTCTCGGTATCAAGCAAACACAATCTAATCCTTGGGATGTGGTGCTCGAAAAGTACCCAGAGAACGCAGAAGTTTCCGGCAAGGTTCGCAACCTTACCAACTATGGTGCATTCATCGAACTAGAAGAAGGAATCGACGGATTGCTTCACGTTTCCGATATGTCTTGGACTCGCAAGATCAGTCATCCAAGCGAAGTGTTGACCAAAGGCCAAGTCGTCAAGTGCCGCGTATTGAGCGTAGACCAAACTCGACGTCGGATTGCTCTCGGACTCAAGCAATTGGACGACGATCCATGGAATACCACCATTCCAGCCAAGTACCAACCAGGTCAACTGGTACGTGGTACTGTTACGAAGATCACCAACTTTGGTGTCTTCGTCGGATTGGAAGATTCTCTCGAAGGTTTGCTCCACATCTCCGAACTATCCGACGAAAAAGTTGAGAATCCAGAAGACGTAGTCAAGGTTGGCGACGAGATCGAAGTCAAGGTCTTGCGAGTCGATAGCGATGAGCGCAAGATCGGGCTTTCACGCAAACGAGTGGACTGGTCCGAAGAGCAAATGCGAGCAGAAGAAGAAAAAGAAGCTCAACAAGCCGCTGCTACCATCAAGGCAGAGAAACCAACGATGGAACTCAAGGGCGGTCTCGGAAGCGAAGGTCCATTGATCGGCCCAGCAACCTAAAGAACTTTTTTGTTCATGCGGATTTTCAAGTAACGCAGGCTTTCAGCCTGCGTTACTTTTTTCTTATGGACCTCAGGTAGATATGCGTCCCATACGCAGTGCATAAGAAAACTATTCCATGACGGTTTTCTTGAGGCAGGAGTAAGCCGGAATGTCATAGGTGGAGTTAACGATCCGTCTCTCGCCTGGAGAGAGGAGATTCACGATGGAATGCCTTCGAAAAGATCTGCTCAAGCTTGATATTCGCTACAGGTAGCTAAATCGTCACGTTAGACAGCATTTCTAATCTTTCAGCCCCCCTTTGCCGATACTCCCAATCGGAACTTGATGTACCGAGTCGCTCGAACCGCAGGCCGATGGCGCTCTCGCGCGTCAATTGGTGCAAGTCTTCGGAGAGCCTCGCAAGTGTTCTCAATGCCTTGGCTGAGTATCAACAGTTCATCCATCGACATCACCAGCATTGCGATACGAATCAGAGTGCTTCCGGCCAGAGTACAGCACCGAGTTGTTCCACCCGTGATCTCTCCGTTTCCAGATAGGCTCGAGTTTATTTATGTCCATAGCATTCCAAGACGTCGAACAAGCACTGCATGATGCGGATTCGGAACAGTCATCCATCGGACAACGAGTTGTCACTTCGGCTACGCCGTTTGAGTGGTTCTTTGTTATTACCGGCGGGTTGGGCCTTTTCCTTC
This sequence comes from uncultured Pirellula sp., assembly GCA_903858115.1. Taxonomy (GTDB): domain Bacteria; phylum Planctomycetota; class Planctomycetia; order Pirellulales; family Pirellulaceae; genus JBKCUI01. The sequence continues at coordinate 13,511 of CAIOHR010000258.1, forward strand.
CCTTCATTTGGTGTGTTGGCGAACGAGAACTGAACACGGAATCACTCATTCACTGGTATTATTGGCTGAGCGTTCTAATTGGCTCGCCACATGTCTATGCCACCTATGTGCGGCTCCAAAGAAAGATAACAGAAGGGAAGGCCCACTTTCTCTGGGGTATCCCGGCCTATGTTGCGATTGTTGGGCTCTTGACTTCGGTACACTCGATAGGCTACTTCGTAGTGACCATCACTCTCGTGAATGTCTGGCAATCATTCCATTATCTGCGCCAAACGTACGGAGTGAGCTGCTTGTATGGTGGCCAAAAGAACTTTGATGCAGTCGATAGGAAACGAAGATGGTGGGCTTACCATTTAGTATTTCCCTATCTCATCTTTGGCCGGTGGGACACATTGTATGATGCATGGGAGGGACGGACGTATGACCTGATACCGATGGACTTCAATGCTTCGTTTATGACGATCCTCTTGTTCATCGCATGTATCGGCTTCTCGATTCAAATCGCTTCGGAGTTTGTCCTGTTCCGGAAAAGCCCGAGCGACTACAACCCAACTGGGTTGATTTGCTTCTTGGTATGCATTGGAATCCACTATTATGGCTTTATGGTCTTATCCCACTTTCAGCGTGGTTTCGAAGCCGTTACGTTTTTTCACGCTATGCAATACTTAGCGTTGGTTTGGGTATTGGAGCGGTCAGAGAGGCAAAAGACGGGAACCCACTGGATCGCGGCCATTCCCAACTTATCAGGATTCCTCGTCTTCTGGCTCGTTTTGTTCGTGTTGGGCTTCGGGTGGGAGCAGTACGTGACAGCGGGAATTGGGAAATGGTGGGTTATCGCTTCCACGATTCTGCTATCAGCCGTAAGCGTTCACCACTACGTTGTCGATTCGATCATTTGGCGACGATCCATTGGCCGATAAGCTCAGCCGTCACTTTGCTCTCGCACTTGAAGCTCGAGTTTCCACATAGCATCGCTACGCGTGCTCTTGCACGATAGCTCCAACACTCCGAGCTCTGTGACCTTGCTATGAAACCGGACGGGGACGAGACCTTTGGATTCCGAAGCTGGCAACTCGGTCTCCATGGGTGAAGTTTCAGAAAGCTCATCCTCATCCCACGAGCGAAGAAGAACGCCCGGCTGATCCTGTGTTCGCATCGTACTGGAAAAGAATCGAAACCGGGCAGGTTTTCCCGTTCGGATTCCAACTTCTTTGCTTTGTATAGCGCATTCCGTTCCTTCCTCCATCCCGTGGGGCACCACGCAAAGCGCATGGAGCGGCCGCGGAATACCGGGTATGGCGGGTCCGGACGATTCGATTCCAACGTAATAGCTCCGAGCGGTTCCACCTCGAATGCGGATGCCACCGTGATGTTTCGCCCAAGCGTAATAGCTGGCACCGCACGCCACCGATTGGTCTAGATCCTCGACGCCACCTAGAACTTGAGGTGATGACGCCCCGCCCATCACTCCCCAGTCGGTAATCGTCTGGATCAATCGCATTCTGAAGGAGTCTGCGTTGAAAACACCTCCATTGAACAAAAGGTGGGTGACACATTGCTGCGTCGATTCACTTAAATGATCCGCCAAGAAGGCTGCAATATGCCGAGTAATCGCCGAGTCCGTTTCAAACGGCAGTCCCATTTCTTGAAAACCCAATTCCGACTCTGCTCGCGGTCGGTCCTCTCTCCCAACGCGTGGGAAAAAACCATCGACAAGCGTAGACTCGACGATCGCGCGTTCCAAACTGATCGAGACCGTACCGCCAATAAGTTTGCTTCCGCGCCCTAGGACTGTTAGCGGATAGCTCGATGGAGAAGTCGGTTGGAGCAACGCTTCTTTCGCAAGCCGACACGAATGCCAAAGCGAAGTCGATTGCCACGCATTCAGCTTCGTTCCCTGAGCATGAAACAACTGCGAAGCTACGTGGGCCAAGGTCAAATCCATATTGTCGCCACCGACCAACAAGTGATTGCCAACAGCCAAGCGACGGAGCTGAAGCTCGCCTGCTTCCTCGATCACCTCGACCAAGGTGAGGTCCGTCGTGCCACCTCCGACATCGCATACGAGGAGTGTATCGTTCTTTTTCAAGTGTGAACGCCAACCATCTCCTTGTGCGTGGATCCAATTGTAAAGTGCAGCTTGCGGTTCTTCGAGGAAAAGAAAATCGTCAGGAAAGCCTGCTTCCATGGCCGAAACTCGTGTCAATTCACGCGCATCCAAATCAAACGAAGCAGGGACGGTGAGGACGACTTTCTGAGATGCAAACGGCGAGTCTGGGAACTGCAGATGCCAAGCATCGATCAGATGCATCAAATAGGCCGTTGTCGCTTGAACGGGGGAGATCTTTGCTTGAGGTTCTTCGGATTCCCATGGCAATACAGGAGACTGCCGATCAACACCTTGATGGCAAAGCCAGCTCTTGGCGGCAGCAATCACACGCTCCGGTTGTTCGCTGGCGATGCGACGCGCATACTCCCCGCACACTCCTAATGTGGAACGAATTCCTGACACTTGCAACGCGGCATCGCTAGTATCGGTTCGCCAAAGAAAGGAAGGTAGCGATAGGCGGCGCTCGACCGTTCCAGGCGCGACAAGTTGCGGGATCGGAAGAACCGCGACCATTGCACTCGATTCCTCGAGTGACGCAAACGCCACTACCGAATTGGTAGTCCCTAAGTCAATTCCAATACAATATTCTGCAGACATCAAGTTTTCGATTTTTTAAGCGATGACGATCAAGCGAACGTGTCAACTCGATCGTCGAGGGATGGCGTCAACGTTCTTGTGCACAAAAACAATTCGTGTGTCTAAAAACGATAGGCCCCGAATTATCGCGACATCGCCAGTGTCAGCAACTCCAACGCTGCGAGCTCACACTCCCCAGCCGTTTTCTCGATCACAATTCGGAATCGGCGTAGTTCTGTCTCAATCTCTTCTGCGGAAATCATATGTTTTCGACTCGCGAGAACGGAAAGCTCCAAAATGCCGTGCTTGGCACGATTCCAGCCCCAAAATGGCCTAAGCGTATCCTGCTGGCTAATGCTGCATTTCACAATAGCTCGCGAGTCCGACAGGTTCCATTCGCCGGTTTTCATGCCAAAGTATCTGTGCGAGTTCTTGAGAATCCAGCCACAATCCGAGACATAGTAACTTGATCGACACGCAATGACTTGGGGACGCCATCGAGCCAACCACTCCGCCGCCCACGCCTCACAAGAGTTCTCGGTAATTCCCAAAACGCTTGTCGCCATCAACAGAGAATCATCGCTCACATGAAAAACGCCAGCCCCGGTCCGATGCAGGTTCTGAAATGTTTTCGAAGTCTGAAAGGGCTTCAATGTCCAGTCGGTTAGTTCGTTGTTGACGTGCGGACCGATGGGAGTAACGTGCATGGTGCCATCGGTATTTTCTGTGGTTATAATGCCTTCGATAATCATTGTGGTATTCTACCGAGACAATGATGGACGTAGCAGCCCTACTCGAAACAGGATCGGATGAAACTCTGAACAGCTTGACCAACACACGGTATGAAGTGCAACGAGCTTCCCGAGAATCACTGAAGAAGATTCAACTGGAGAAATTGAATCGAATGCTCGAGGTCGTCCTTCCTGTCAACCATTACTACCAAGAGCACTTTGGTTGCCGCCATTTGCAGTTAAACTCCATCGACGAGTTGGCACAGCTCCCCGTATCGCGAAAGTCGGATTGGTTATCTGAAAAACCTGATGGCGTTGCCAATCATCATTCGTTCGAGACATCCACGTATCGGCGATACCATCGGACCAGCGGTACCAAGGGGCGACCGATGGTGATCCTCGATACGGAAGAGGATTGGAATTGGTGGACGAATACTTGGCAGTATGTTCTCGACGCATGTTCGATCGATGAGACAGACAGGATATTCATGGCGTTTTCCTTTGGCCCTTTCATAGGATTCTGGAGCGCACATGACGCTTGTTTGCGACGTGGATGTATGGTGATCCCTGGCGGTGGAATGTCGACCATCGCCAGGATCGACTTGATCGAGGTCGCAAAACCAACGGTGTTGTTCGGAACTCCGAGTTATGCATTGCATCTAGCTCAAGAGGCATTGGCACGAGGAAAGCCGCTCTGCGATAGTTCGATTAAGAAAGTCTTCGTAGCCGGTGAACCGGGCGGTTCGATTCCGTCGGTAAGAAAGAGTCTTGAAGAGCTTTATCAATCAGAAGTCATCGACCATGCCGGCGCGACGGAGATCGGACCTTGGGGATTCGGATCGCGCGACGGCAAAGCGATCCATGTTATTGAATCGGAGTTCATCGCGGAGTACTTGCCATTGGAGAATATCCAAGATAGCCAATTGAATCCCGATTGGCGCGAGCTAGTACTGACTTCCCTTGGCCGAACGGGTGCTCCCGTACTTCGCTATCGTACCGGGGATATCGTTCATCCGGTGTGGGATGTTTCGAATAGCGAAACCAGTTTCGTTCGCTTGGAAGGCGGAATACTAGGACGAGCTGACGACATGTTTGTGATTCGTGGCGTAAATGTGTTTCCATCGAGTATCGAAGCAGTCGTTCGCGAATTCGATTCGGTACGAGAATTTCGAATCATGCTTGTCAAGAATGGTTCGTTGGATGAATTGCGATTATGCATCGAATCAACAGCGGATGTGAGAAAGGCTTTAGAAGAATCGCTTCAGGTCCAGCTAGGGCTTCGAATCCCTGTAGAACTGGTACCGTTGGGAAGCTTACCACCCACCGAGGGAAAATCCCGTCGCGTCGTTCGATCGTCAGAATGATGATTCTAAATCCTCGTTGCATTCGCTCTTGAAGTGCTGGACGCTAGGCGAATGCTATCAATCCATCACGAAGAAACTGGAAGGGCTGAATCGATTAATAGAGCCCAAGCGCCAGGAATGGATGCTTTCAGGCAACAAAACTAGAGTCTTTGGCCTTCGTGCTTCGAAACAACGAAAATCTCTATAGCTGCTTGACCCACTGTGATTGTTCAGGATGACCAATCGGAGAGGCAAGCCGAAGGCATGAAGGTACAAGGAGGTACTGATGCGTTTTCCAATTGCGGTCGTTTGCCAGTTGCTGATAGTCTTGGTCGCATTGCCCGCCATCGGTACTTGCCAAACAGTACGCTCTCAGAGTAGTAACCCGTGGTCCAACTATCGTCTAACCCCCGAGGATTGCGACAACTGGTACGAAGCTGAACTCGGATTCATCTCGTTGTTCCGATCGCAACCTTCGTCCATGCCATTCGTCTTTACGCCAACGGCGAGCGTTTTGCTGGATATGAACGAGCTTGCCGGAAGTGGAGGCAAGGGGTTTGACGGCATGCTGAACGCCAAGAGGGTCGTCGGAGGCAATCATCCCCTAGACTTTCAATTGCGATTCTTTGAGAGTCGTGAGATGCAATTCAGTCGAGGAATCCTTTCTACTGCCTCCGTCATTCCGGTTTTCTTCGGTGGGATTCCGGCGACACCCGCGAATGACTATCAAGTAAACTATGAATCAGATCTCCAAAGCGGCGAGATCAATCTTCGCACGCCGATCTTCCAACGACTGTATGGAGTTGCAGGTATCAGGTACCTCGAGCTTGAAGAGCAGTTTGACATCGTGGACGTTGCTGCAGCTACTCCGACTACTCAAAACGGCTTTTTCTCGGGAGTTGACAATGACGCCATTGGAGGACAAATCGGTCTCGAGGGAGTCCTCGTTTCAGGTAAACGGGGGCGAATCACCGGTGGAATCAAGTGGGGACTCTTGAGTAACTCCGTTCGCGGGATAGCGATGGCAGCGGATGGGTCGGGGAATCCTCTCACATCGCGTCTGGCCGAGACACAATCCACGCAATTGATCGATATCCAACTGGGGGGAACTTTCTCGCTTACCGATTGGCTGGGTCTGTATGGGGGATACCAAGGTTTGATTGGAAGCGACTTCGCATTGGGTCCAACCCAGAGCCGTGAATCAGATCTCTTCAATCCAACAAACCCCGTGACCTTTGAGTCCGAGCAATGGCATGGCTACCGTATCGGTGTCGCGTTGGCCTGGTAAGAATGTTAAGCTTCGTTGCTAGATATCATTTCAAGCCAGTTCCCAAAGTGCGTCCGCTGAGTGCACCTCGAACCCCAATCTGCCCGGGATCGCGAGCGATCTTGTCTGTGAATATCCTTACATCATCCACGATCGGCTGAAGTCGAGCGGTGATCGCTTGAACGTTAGCGGATGCCGCCCGGATGCTTCCAATCGTTTCCGTGGTTTGATGATACAGTTGCGGATTGTCGATAAGCTGAGCGATGGTTCCGCTACTGCTATTGAGCCTGGTAGAGAATTGCTTCAGATCGATGGCCAATGCATCGAGATTACCCATGAGTCGAACAGCCCGCTCGACGATTACATCGCTGCTCTCTTTCACAGGTTCCGTGATGTCTGCAATGTTCGCGATGGCAGTATTCGCATTTTGAACCGCCTGACGAACATCCACCCCAATTCCTTCGAACTCCGTTCCAATCCCTTCCAAGCTCGAACTAAAGGTCTCAAATCCTTTGAGCGTTTTCTGAGTTTGCACCAACGTGTCTTGCGCGCTCTTGAGAACTTCAGGAAGCAAATTCAGTCCGCGCGACACAGCTTCTGGAATTCTGGCTTCTTCGACTTGAGACAAAATACGGTTTGCGGATGAGACTGTTTCGTTGAAGTTATTCAACGTTGTTCGAGCTGTCGCAGATAAATCGCGGACGGGGCCCGAATCACCACCAATCGCATCTTGAATCGTTAAGACGAGTTGGTCAATGCGTTGAAAAGCCGGTCCGATACTTGCCAGGGCTTCCATCGGGTCTTTAGCGACCTCGCCACCCTTCGAATAGTACCCTTCGGTAATGATATCGGTCATCGCTTTTCGTTCGGGCTCGTCCATAATGCCGTCTCGGGGCGTTCCGACGGTTCCATCGAATCGATCGAGCAAGGACTGCGGTGAGGGTGGTACAAACTGAATAACAGCATCCCCAGTGATGAGCGACTCCGACGTGATGAGTGGCATCTCACTCTTTTGAATTTCGTATTTTTTCTCCAACTCCATCGTCACATTCACGCCCGCATCGCCAGGTCCCAGAACCACATTGGATACGCGTCCGATCAGCACACCATTCTTGCGAACTGGGGTATCGATGGTGACCTTCGGAGCACTCCGGAAATTGACCGTGATCCTATACCTTTCCACCCAAAAGGCTGGTACGGCACCAAAATACGCCACGAGAAGGACGCCGATAATGCCGGCAGCGAGTACAAGTACCCCAACGCTAAAACGCTGATTGTTTTCTTCCATAATAAACTCGCGTTAGTCTTTTATTCGCAATCGAGAATCGTGTGGATTGATGGAATCCAAATCGCCGCGTCCAGACTCGTCCCGGCCTTGAGTGGCAAGCATCTCCATGAGTCGCTCGCCCGCTTCACCCAAAACGAATTGCCGTACTCTCCGGTCTGGGGTGTGATCCAAGGCAGAAGGAGGTCCGTCAAAGAGGATTTGGGATTCTCCCTTCTTCAATCGTGCATATGGATAGAGCATGATGACGCGGTCTGCAATCTTGCGAGCGGAGTGCATATCGTGCGTTACTACCACGCTAGTCACTTCATAACGTTTCCGCGTTCGGACAATCAGCTCGTTGATCACATCGCTCATGATCGGGTCAAGTCCGGTGGTCGGCTCATCGTAGAGGAGAAGATCTGGTTCGAGAATCAATGCTCGCGCCAAACCAACCCGCTTGCGCATACCGCCGGAGAGTTGGGACGGCCGTTTCGGAAGAACATTCGATGGCAATCCGACTTCGTTGAGCCGCTGCAAAATCATTTGCGATGCGGATTTCCCCTTCGGTACGCCATGTTGACGAAGCGGAAATGCAATGTTTTGTTCGATCGTCATGCTGTCGAACAAAGCGGCGTTTTGGAAAACAAAACCGAATCGACGACGCAACGCGGTCATCGATCGCTCAGTCAATGAGTTGATATCCTGTCCATCGAACAGAATTTTGCCACTCGTTGGGGCCATCAGCCCGACAAGTGTCTTTAGCAACATCGTCTTGCCGCAACCACTCTCGCCGATGATGGCAAGTGTTTGGCCTCTTGGGATAGAAATCGAAATATCATTCAGGATCGTTTGCTTGCCAAAACGAAGCGATAGCGATTTGGTCTCCACCAAGAAGTTCCGAGAATCGCCTCTAAATTGGTTGGTCGCAGATGCAATGTCCGACAACAAAGACTCGTCCATCAGATGAGTTTGCTCCCACCTGGCCAAAGCGCAAATTCCATCGCACGGAGCATCAGGTTCATCACGATGTCGAGGGCCAGAATCATAACAAAGCTTTGCACGAACGCGGTAGTTGCCGCTCGGCCGACTCCTTCAGCACCTGGTTCGCAATGAAAGCCGTGATAGCAACTGACGATCGCGATGATTGCACCGAAGATGACACTCTTGAAGATCCCTGAGAACAAGTCGAACCCACCGACGAAGTCACGACTATTCTTGAGATACTGTGCATGGTCGATTCCCAAAATGATTACGCTGTGGAAGTAACCACCCACGATACCCATGAAGTCAGCCATGATCGTGAGGGCCGGAATCAATAACACACACGCCAGAAAGCGCGGTACTACCAGGTAGTGAATTGGGTTCGCTCCCATACTTACCAAGGCGTCGATCTGTTCGGTGACGCGCATGGTTCCGATCACGGCAGCCATTGCACTACCAACTCGACCAGCCAGCATAGTAGCTGCGAGTACTGGTCCCAGCTCGCGCACCAAAGACATGTTGATCACGGCACCAAGCCGAGTCTCCATTCCCATGTTGCGAAATTGGTCGTAGCTATGGATCGCCAAGACCATTCCGATGAACGTTCCTGTAAGTGCGACCACCGGCAAACTAAGAACGCCGATGGAGTAGAAATTCGGGAGCAACGTGTCTCTTTTCGGCTTTGCAGAAAACATCCACACCACCATCTGGCTCGCAAACAATGTGACGTCGCCCAACGTCGTAAGCCCAGACACCACCACGCTTCCCCAAGCGGATGCCGTTCGGAAAAAATTGTTTTGCAGTCGGCCCATAATGGACCGGTTGTAGATTCGGTCTGCTGTTGCCATGCAAATCATATCGACTGTGAATTGGCGTAACTTGAGTCGACTTTTCCGGTTAAGTGAAATTTGAGTTCGGCATGCTAAAAGTACAACCTTCCAGCCTTACTTTTTATTACAATGTCGGGTGTCACACTCCGCAAAGTAAAGGTATCAAATGCTGCGATTCAAAAACCGTTGCTGTTTCTCCCTGTTTCTTCAATTCGTGTTGCCCTCCATTGTTCTAGCATTTGCTAGTACCAACAATGCTAGCGTTGCAGATGGCGCCGAGGGTTGGGTCGCGGGTGCCGCGAAACGGGACATCACTCCCACGGAATCCATTCGACTGAGCGGATATGCCGCGCGGAGCAAACCCACATTCGACATTAGTGACGCGCTCCATGCCCGAGCACTTTACTTGAAGCATGGGGATAGCAAGCCACTGATGCTGGTCTCGATCGATGCGATCGGCGTCGCGCCGTGGATGACCCAAACGATCGCAGAACAAGCGAGTCGCGAACTGGGACTTGCTAGATCGCAGATTGCCATTTGCTCAACGCACACGCATTCGGCTCCTCATCTGGAAGGAGCACTTACCAATCTATTCTCGGCTCCCTTGGATGAGGCGGAGACGAAAGCGATCAAGAATTATTCGAAGAACCTCGTAACCCAGATCTTGGATGCTATGCGTGACGCGGTCTCGTCGGCTAAACCAGCCAAGCTTCAGGTTGCTTTCGATCGAGCCGAGTTCGCAAACAATAGGCGTTTAGGAAAGAACACGCTGAAGGCTGGGTTCGGCACCGTCGACGAAGGTCCCGTGGATCGTACCGTTCGCGTAGTACGAGTTGAATCGACCGACGGAAAGAAGTTGGCTGTAGCTTATCAATATGCATGCCATTGCACATCGATCTCGCCGGATCTCAATCGCATTAGCGGCGACTGGGCTGGGCTTTCTTCTGCGAAACTGGAGTCAGAAAATCCTGGACTCATCGCGTTGCCGATCATCGGCGCTGGAGCAGACGCGAATCCGAATCCACGCGGTACCTACGAGAACGCTGTTAGTCACGGTAACGAGCTAGCTGAGGCAGTAAAACGCGCGATGGCTTCGGAAGGTCGTCCGCTTCCTGCACCGAATGCAATTGCGTTTTCGTACACCGGTCTTGAGTTCGAAAGGCCCAACAAGGCGGCGTTGAACGCCATGTTGGAAAGCAAAAACTACCAAGAACAGAACCGAGCCCGTGGGTTGCTTGACATTTTGACCAAGAAGGACCGTATCCCTGAATCGTATCCGGCTCCTATCCATTTGTGGACCTTCGGCAAAGATCTAGCTTGGGTCTTCATGGGAGGCGAGGTGGTAGTCGATTATCAAATGCGATTGGAACGAGAATTGAATCAGTATGACAACGTATGGGTGTCTGCTTATGTCGATGATGTGTTCGCGTATGTTGCATCGGAGCGAATTCGAAACGAAGGTGGCTATGAAGCAGACACATCGATGATCTACTACAACCAACCGGGGCGATGGGTTTCGGGAACCGAAGACAAGATCGTCTTGTCGGTTCTCGATTTACAACGGCAATCGCGATCGCTGGACGAACCGCTAGGCCCAAAAGAAGCGTTGGCAACCATCCAAGTGCCGCAGGGATGGAAGATTGAACAAATAGCAACAGAGCCATTGGTCCAGGATCCTGTGAATATCTCTTTCGGCGCGGACGGCAAGGTTTGGGTCGTCGAGATGGGCGACTACCCCAACGGTGGAAAGCCAGGGCGCGTCAAATGGTTGAGCGACGACGACGGTGATGGCAAACTCGACAAGAGCGTTGTGTTTCTCGATAACCTCGAGTATCCTGCGGGTGCTTATGCGTGGCGTGATGGTGTGGTGGTGGCATGTGCACCAGACGTTTTCTTCGCACGCGATACCAACGGGGACGGAGTGGCTGACGAACGTCAAGTTTTGCTTTCAGGCTTCGCTCTTGCAAATACGCAGCACCGAGTGCATGGCTTTACGTATGGTTTGGATCACAAGCTTTACTTTGGTGTTGGCTCCGATGCGAAAGAAATCAATCTTCATGCGATCGATGGGAGCAAGAAAGCGGTCGACATTCGTGATGTTGACTTAGCCCTCGATGCAGATCGACGATTGTTGACGACGGAATCTGGCGAGACCCAGTTCATTCGATCGCAGACACCTTATGGCGAATGGTTCGGCAATGATAACAGCCATCCGATTTACCACTTTGTTTTCGATCGTCATTGGATCCAAAAGAATGCGCCACGCCCTCGTAGCCTGTACCAATACTCGACGACTCCCGCGATTTCTCCGGAAGTTTTCCCATTGAGCCAACCGCTCGATCGTTTCAACGATCCGTACACCGCGAATCGCTTTACTTCCGCCTGCAGCACGATCTTTGCATCTGGTCCAGGAAGCGGAGCAGCGATGGATGGAGCTGCCATTGTTTGTGAGTGTGTTCACAATTTGGTAGCGCGCTTTAAAATGGAACGAGACGGGATCAGTTGGAAAGCCGTTCGATTCCCGGAAGATCAACGATCCGATTGGATCCGCAGCACAGATCCATGGTTTCGACCTGTTCGAGTCGCGAATGCTCCGGACGGAACGATTTGGGTGTTGGATATGTATCGCCGAGTCATCGAGCATCCGACCTGGATTCCCGAAGAGTGGCTTGCTCGATTGGATGTCCGAGCTGGTCAAGATCAAGGGCGAATCTATCGCGTCTATCAAGAGGGCTACAAGCCAACCAATAAGTTGTCTATGGCGAACGCCTCGATCGATGCGTTGGTCCGAATGCTTGGCGATGAATCGGCAGCGATTGCAGATCTAGCTCAACAGCAATTGATTTGGAATCATGCGTCTAACCAGAAGCTTACCGAACTCCTGCAGACCGAATTACGTCAATCGGATTCGCCACGAACACGAGTACGTGCGATTGCGATCCTGTTGTATCTCAACAAAATGTCCTCGTCCGATTGGAGGACCGCTATGGAGGACAAAGATGCTCGCGTCCTCAAGTTCGCGCTTCATGGCATGAGTCGGATAGATAGCCTTCCCTCCGACACTTCTACTTTGATTCGATTGGCCTTGAATTCCAGTCATGCCAAAACAGACCCATCGGTCGCGATGGAGCTTGTTTTTATGGGTGGCAACTACGCTCCCGATGCGGTCAACTCCGTCGTCCAATTACTAAAGACACATCATCGCGTGCGAGGTATGGATACATTGGTTGATTTTGTTGGCAACGAAAAAGTTGACAACCTTGTCGATGCGTTACTCTTTGAGTCGGACGATTCGACCAACATCTATCTGGAGCGACTCATTCCGCGAGTGAGTGCGCGAGGACAATCGCGAATTGTTAGATCGATCGAACAATCGACCGGCGAGCGACCTGCTTGGCATTATCGGTTCGCGCGACAGTTGTCAAAGCAAACCAAGACCACGACTACAATATCTACCAGCGTTCTGGATGCACTTCATCAACAAGCGAAGGCTACGCTCGTGCGGGAAGATTCGCCCGCCGTTTCGAAGAACGCGGCCCTGGAATTCTGTCTGTCGAAAATGTCAGATGCCTCCACGGAAGAAATGGAAAGCCTTCTGAACTTGGCGCAGCGTGTGGTCGACAAAGATTTCTCGGGAGGAATCTTGGATGGCGTTTATCGCTTGGGATCCGGTACATACTCGCGACTTCTGAAGTTCTGCATGGATGCATCCCCTGCGAATAAATCCAAAATTGTCTCGTTGATGGTATCGCAACCCAAGTCGGCAAAACTATTGCTCGAAGCGATGGTGACCAATCAACTGGATTTAAAGAGTGTGCAGCCGAGCCAGATTGAGTATCTGCGAAGTCAAAAAGACAGCGAGTTGAAGAAGCTTGTCATTACGTTGTTTGGCAAAGATGACGCCACCAACCGCAGTGAATTGCTAGCAGTCTACGCGTCGCAGTGGCCCAAGGATTCGAGTATTGAAAATGGACGAAAGATGTTTGAGCAACATTGCGTCGTCTGTCACCGAGAGCGGGATGTTCAAGGAGAGAAGCAACCGTCGGTCGGCCCTGCGTTGGAAGCACTCAATCATTGGACGAACGAGGCATGGCTTGTCGCTATTTTGGATCCTAGTCGATCTGTGGATACCAAGTATCAACGTGTACTGTTGCGAACGACGTCTGACGAAGTTGTTTCCGGCCTCGTATTGCGCGATGTCAATGGAACGCTCGAAGTGATGACAACGGACGGACGCGTGCAGCAGATCGATCGGTCGACGATTGAAGAAGAGAAGACATCGACGCTATCCTTGATGCCCGATGGATTCGAGAAGGTCCTAACGCCTCAGCATGTATCCGACATTGTCCGATTCTTACGAAGTCAGAAACAATAAGAAGTTATGGGCCAAGCACGAGCGGATGAAAAACAACCTATCGGCGTCTAACCAATGCGACACGAAGATCGCAAACGTTTGTATGTGTTGGCCCTGTTTTGACGAGTCCACCGGTTGCTTGAAAAAAGTGATATGCGTCACATCGGTGAAGGTAGTCAACGATGTCCAGGCCCAAAGCGATTGAGCGTTCCATGATCCCGGCGTGGATAACCGCGCCGGCAGCGGTGGTTGGCCCATCTTCACCGTCCGTTCCACCACACACCGCAACGATGTCGTCAAGATTTCGGATTTCGGGATCGCGATGCAAACTACAGCGGAGAAGCAACGCGAGTGCAAGCTGCTGATTTCGACCGCCCAATCCGCAAATAGACTTGTCAGGCAGTTGGACGGTTGGCTCTCCTCCACTAATCAGGCAATCCGGTGGTGCGCTCTCCGCCGCTAGAAACCACGCTCGCGAAAGTTCATCCGCGACCTTCAAGACATCTCCTTCGCTACGCGGACTCGACTGCATCCAATAGGCATACCCTCGTTTTACCGCTTCTACTCCAGCGGCGTCAACAGCTGTCGCGTTGTTGGCAAGCACGATATTCTGTGCTGGACACTGGTTAGCATTTTTCGCACTTCCTTCATTCGACATGGAATGGCGCAACAAACGGCGAATACCAGGCGAAAGAGAACCACTGGGATCCAATGCATCCAGTATCGAAAGCGCTTTGGAAGGTGATGGTGGAGGCTCCAGAATGGTGGGGCCAGAACCAATGATCGGCAATGGATCGCCTAACACATCCGAAATCACGAGAGTGATAAGTTTGTTCGCATTGCAACATGCGCGCGCCAGACCACCTCCCTTGATCTTGCTGAGGCATCGACGGACTTCATTGAGTTGTTCGATGTTGGCTCCATTGCGACTCAGATAGCGAGTCACTTCTAACTTTTCCTCCAACGATAATCCTTCAGCTGGAGATGGCATCAGGGCGCTAGCACCACCAGACATCAAACAGAGAACCAAGTCACGCGAACCAGCAGACTTTGCCAAAGCGAGCATTTGATCGCTTCCGAAGACCCCTGCCGCAGTAGGCTCATTGGATCCAGGTTCGCGGGCCGCGTGTCGATGGATCAGGTGTTTTCCATCCGTATTGCCGGTTGGATCGAAGCTACCATTTGGCACGTTGATCCAACCGCTGAGCTTGATCCGTTTTGGTCCGAGACGATTCCAAACACTTTCAAGCCCTGAGGCCATTGCGGAGGACGCTTTGCCTCCACCGATGACCAATACACGATCGATGCCTCGTAGGTTGCATAAAGATTGGTCGTCGACGATGAGGATATCGTCGACGATCGCAATCGATTTTTCAACAAGCCAGTCACCTCGAACCGCATCAACTCCCGCTTGCCAGATAGCTAGAGCATCCTGAATCAGGGCTTGCTGAGTAGGGAGCATTTCGGGCGTATCCAATCTCTTCTCGACTTCAGCGGTGATCGAATGCAGCACTCGCTAGTTTTTACTGAAGCCACGAGGTGCCGCAACTTCTTTGGCCAGTGGATTCTTCATGTATTGACGAAAGCAATCTTTGCACAGATCAAACTGTTTGCGTTGATACACTTCTTCACTGAAAACACTACTGCAAAGATCGTCGGCAGAATCCAAGAGATCGTGAAGTTCATCCAAGTGATCAGGATCATCCACCAATTCTGTTTCTGCACCATCTAGTGCTGCCTCGATCTCTATCGTGACGGTGTAGCGCAAGTCACATCCGGGTTCGATATCTCTTTTGCATCGATCACAGCAATAACGAATCACGATTGAACTCCAAGAATAGGGAATGAAAAAGAGGACTCGGGAGTATCTTTAATCGTACACCCTAATTCACCAAGCTCGCAACTATTTTCAAAGAAAAGCATCTCGTAACAAAGAGATCCGTTTCCCGCTCATTGCATGCGAGATGTGACGTCTCTGTCGACGGTAGAGACTGGAGAACATGAACGTTGCCCTGATCAATGAGCCTTCCATTGATCTTGGAGCAGATTGCACGTTACCAATTCTATCTGCCCATGTTTCTTGCCTGGAAGGATCGCCAACATTGCTGTATCTGGGTTGGACTGGCAGTAAGCGATTGCATCCTCAACACCCAAGACATAGAGTCCCGTTGCGAGCGCGTCTGCCCAGCCTGCTTGTGGATGCAATACGGTAATACTGAGCATCCCATCCGTTGGCCATCCCGTCCTAGGGTCGATGATATGCCCGTAGCGCTTACCTTTCAAATAGAAAAACTGGTTAGCAGGTCCGCTGGTACCTAGCGATTGGTTGTGCAATCGCAGCGTTCCGAGAATACGTTCTGATTGTTCTGGGTGTCGAACCGCAATGGCCCAGCCCTCATCTGGACAATGTAGTTTTTGAAGTCCCCGGCAACGAATACTGCTTTTACCTCCATGGAGTGCATAGTGTTCCACACCTGCGTTTTCTAGAATCTCGCCTGCGGAATCGATAGCCATCCCTTTGCCGATGCCCCCTGGATTGATTTCAACTCGGTTTGCCAAACTTACGGAGGAACCAGCACAGTCGAGAGCGATATGTTTTGTTCCGACCTGCAGCAACGCATTGGCAAGATCGGTTTCGGATGGCATCAGGCCTTGGCGGCCATGAAACCCCCAAGCCTTAGTTAGTTTCCCCGAAGTTACATCGAAAGCGCCTTTCGTCCTTTGCCAGATCTCAATCGCTTGCTCTAGCAATTGAATGGTGGAACTGGATACTTTCACGGGAACTTCGTGAGCGCGAGCGTTTACGATACTCAACTCGCTCGATGGAATAAAGACACTCCATAGCTGTTCGAGAAAGCTTATCGTCTCCAACGCCCGGCAAGCGGCTTCAGGTCCATTCTCTGGATAACCGCGATGCAACAAAATTTCGAAGCGACAGGCCATGGCGTCGCGAGCGAATTCAAGAAAGAAATCAACTGGGAGGTAGTCTGAAGGCACCATCATAGATCACATCCAAAGTGATTAACGCTTCAGTTCGACTAAATCAGGCTCTTTCTCGCGCAAGCGTCGAAGCTGCCCGCAAGCCGCTTGGATGTCGTCCCCTTTTCTTTGACGAAACATTACATTGATCCCAGCTTCCATCAATATGCGTCGAAACTGATGAATCACCTCCGCCGTTGGCGTTTCGTATGGGAGGCCAGGAACAGGATTGTAGGGAATGACGTTGAGCATCGCGGTTCTTCCACGAAGCAACTTTACAAGCTGTTCAGCGCATTGCTGAGAGTCATTCAGATCCTTCAACAGTACGTACTCAAAGGTAAGTCGCCGGCCGGTAGCATCAAAGTATCGATCAGCCGCTTCGAGGATCGACTCAATGCCGATCTTTTTGTTGACAGGGACGAGTTGATTTCGCAGAGTATCATTTGGTGCATGCAGACTGATCGCCAGATGATAAGGAGATTTGTCTTCGGCCAATTTATCGATCGATTGAGGTAATCCAACGGTGCTAATGGTGATTCGCCGCGGACTGATACCGAGACCGATCTCTGAGTCCTTTGCAACCGACAATGCATCCAACACTCGTGGAAGATTCGCTAGAGGCTCTCCCATTCCCATCATGACAATATGGCTCAATCGTTCTTCGGCAGGAAGCAACCTCTGCAGTTTTAGCATCTGCTCAAGAATTTCTCCACGCGTTAGATTGCGTTCTACGCCATCGAGCCCACTGGCACAAAAGACACAACCCATCGCACAACCAACCTGAGAGCTAACACAAATCGATCGACGAGGACCGTCTCTTAGAAGCACGCATTCAATTCGTCCGCCATCCGGTAGCTGGAGAAGTAGTTTCTGCGTACCGTCTTCCGAGTTCTGTGTCGCAATGGTCTTCGTGCGATAGAAGTCAAAGGCGGCATCGAGTTCCGATCGCACCCCCTTTGGGAGATCTGTCATCGCTTCAAACGATTCGGCCCGACGTTGGTAGACCCATCCCAGTATCTGTTTGGCACGATACTTCGGCAACGACCGATCTTGGAGCCAGGCAGCCAAAGACACGATACTCTGATCGAGGATCGAAGGCTTTGAAGCGGTGGAAGAAGTCTCGTTAGACTCTAAATGCATAGGGATTTCTAGGAAAGGACAGGAATCGAATTCCTGTTATTGTACCTTCCTTTCTACAAGTCGGCACAAGATTCTAAGGACGAGAAACTACATCTGACACAGCCAACAAAAGTCGCAGGTACGTTCCGCCGTGCCGTCCTCTCATGGATATTTGCGGCGATTCTAGTTGGACGGCACATGGAATGTGCCTACTACTTTGCCTTCTGTCGGTTGTAATACTGTCGGTTTTAATACAGTCGTTGCAATACATCTGTCAGCAAATCGCCGATTACGTGCAAGTTGCTGTCACGTTTACTCCGCGAAAAATAAAGCAGATCGACAGAGTTCGCCGATCCCATGGGTGCATCGTGTTCTAGATGTCACCCGTGGTCGCTTCCTACCAGCGATTGAACTACACGAGCCCCAATCGTTCCTTGGGATCCTTCAGGGCATGGTGCAGCCGATTCAGCGCCTCGGTTTCAATTTGTCGTACTCGCTCCCGGGTCAGCCCGAGTTCAGCACCGATTTCTTTAAGCGTATGGGGTGGCGTATCATCCAACCCAAAGCGCATTCTCAACACGGTAGCCTCGCGTGCATCCAGCGTAGACAATAGCTCGATAGCCGTCTTTAATACATCATGATCGATGAGCTCTTCATCCGGGCTCTTTAATCGCTCGTCCATGACCATCTCGCCAAGGGACCATCCGGAGTCTGATTGATCGCTTTGGGGAGTCGCGTTGTAGACTTGGATTGCCTTCTTGATGATTGGTAACTTTTTCTTAGGAAGCCCCAGAACTCGCGCGACCTCTTCTTGCGTTGGCATTCGTCCCAACTCTTCGCTGAGTCGTGCCGTTGCTCTTCGCCATTTGCTCAGCAGTTCGACCATATACGCAGGGATGCGAATCGTCTTAGCCGAGTTGATAAGAGCTCGTTTGATCGACTGTTTGATCCAGTAGCTAGCGTAGGTACTGAAGCGAGTGCCCATATCAGGGTCAAATCCCTCGACGGCACGCAGCAACCCCAGATTGCCTTCCTCGATGAGATCCTGGAGCGCTAGCCCTTTGCTAACATAGCTTCTCGAAATATTGACGACCAATCGAAGATTGGCACGGACCATTCGGTCGCGGGCCGCTGCGTCTCCTAATGCGATTTGACGTGCGAGCTGTTGCTCATCTTCTGCGGTCAACAACTTTGTCTCGTTGATTTCACGCAGATACGTTTCAAGAGGAGACTGAAGCTGTGCACCATCCTTGGGACTTCGACGACGAGAAACCAACTTGATTTCTTCGTCCTGTGGCTCCTCCACATCGTCTAAGTATGGGCCAGATTTTGCCATGAAAACTCCGAACAGGGTCAGGTGGCTTCGGGATTGCCGAACGGGGGTCCGAAACGAGAATGCATCCCACTCGATGTTTATCGTCGCCGAAATGCTGGCATATCCAAAGAAAAGCCCGATGGCCAGCGTATGCCGATTATTCTCTATACGCAAAGCCTTTGCCGACAAACCTTTCCGCCATACAATCCGGTTCGTCGGAAAATGAGGTACGGGACATTTTGATGACCCAAGACGCCTCTAGACTCAAAAAGAAACCACTTTCCCCAACTCGAAAATCATCTTCAATCCATAAATGCTATCTCCAATTATTGAAAGTTCCTCCGATTCACGGTGGCATCATTTGGCTAACAATGTACTCGCCGGAAATGGAGTCACGCGGGAAGACGCAATTTCGATCCTAGGGACTAGCGATGACGAATTCTTGAATCTGTTGTCCGCAGCCTATCGCATTCGACACCAGTACTTTGGAAAGTCGGTACAACTCTACTTTCTGATGAATGCCAAGAGCGGCCTGTGTCCGGAAGACTGTCATTACTGTAGTCAGTCCAAGGTTTCGGATGCTCCTATCCCCAAATACAACATTCTGAGTCGCGACAAATTGATGGATGGCGCAAGACTCGCAGCAGAAAGACAGAGCAAGACCTATTGTATCGTGATTAGTGGCCGCGCTCCCAATGAACGGGAAATGAAGGCTGTCGAGACGATCGTTCCTGAGATCAAGAAGACCTTTGGTTTGAACATCTGCGCTTGTTTAGGTTTGTTGAGCGAGGAACAGGCTCTTCGACTGAAGGCTGCTGGAGTCGACAAGGTCAATCATAATCTGAACACCAGTCGCGAGCATTATGCAGAGATCTGCACAACCCACACATTTGACGACCGAGTGGAGACCCTCAAAAACGTCCGCAAAGCAGGCATGGAGCTTTGTAGCGGTGGAATCATTGGCATGGGGGAGAAACACGAAGACATCGTCGAGATGGCTTTTTCATTACAAGATCTACAGGTGGAATCGATACCTCTCAATTTTCTGCATGCGATTGATGGCACTCCGTTGGAGCAACAGGAGTACCTTAACGCACGGGATTGCATTCGTGCTTTGTGCATGATGCGTTTCGTGAACCCGCGGAGCGAACTGCGTATTGCTGGCGGCAGAGAGCGACACTTACGATCGCTGCAACCGCTCGGATTGTTTGTTGCAAATAGCATATTTGTGGGAGACTACCTTACAACACAGGGACAACCGCCCGAAGAGGATTACAACATGATTCGCGATCTGGGATTTGAGATTACGGGAAGTTGCGTTGGGCCTGCTCAACCTCAATGCTAACGCCATCAGGCTGTACTTCCTCTCTAACCGGAAAAGTCCTCGATTCGTGACATCGCTTCGCTACTCGTTGAAGGTGGACCCCTAATTGCTCTATTTTGAAGGGTTTTGGGAACAAAAACTATAGTCACCTAGTCCTGAGTGCTACGTTTGCGGGCCCGAAAAACGCATTGGAACACCATCGACTGGAAAGGACATCCCAGAATTTATGCTCATGCGGCACCCGCTTCCACATCTTCAATTTGCCTACCGTCTTCCATACGGCGCAAACGTTCACGAGCGTGGCGTTCAGTTCACGATCTTTAGTCGGTCCGCCACGGCGATGCGACTTTTGCTTTATAAGCATGTAGACGATCGGGAACCAGATGAAATTATCGACTTTGATCGAAAGTCAGACCGATGGGGCGACGTCTGGAGCATCTTTGTACCAGATGTCAAGCCAGGGCAACTTTACCACCTCCAAGCCAACGGACCTTTCGATCCAGAGGCCGGTCAATGGTTCGATGGAAATGCTCGTCTTGTAGATCCGTACGCAAAAGCATTGGCGGGGTGTTTTCAACACACCACCGATGGGGTCATTCGTCCTCCCAAGTGTGTTGTCGTAGACGATTCCTTTGACTGGGAAGGAGATCGCCATATTCGACGTCCCTTGAGTGACTCCGTTATTTACGAAATGCATGTTCGAGGGTTTACCCAACATGAATCGTCCGACGTGGAGCACCCCGGCACCTATCTAGGCGTCATCGAAAAGATTCCATACTTGAAGAGTCTGGGCGTCACCGCAGTCGAACTCATGCCCGTACACGAGTTTCCGATTCGGGACGTTCACGGCAATACACCTGAAAGACCCAATTACTGGGGTTACGACCCGATGAACTTCTTCGCCCCACATCGTGGATACGCGCATTCGCGCGAGCCAGGCGGCCAAGTTGACGAGTTCAAGCAAATGGTAAAGGCCTTGCATCAAGCAGGTATCGAAGTCATCCTGGATGTGGTATTCAATCATACCTGCGAAGGAAACGAACGAGGCCCCGTGCTTTCCTTCAAAGGTCTAGAGAATCAGGTGTATTACATCCTGAATTCTGGCGGTGCGCATTACAGCAATTACTCGGGTTGCGGCAACACTTTCAACGGCAATCACCCCGTCTGTCGGGAGTTGATTTTTCACTGCCTCAGACACTGGGTACACAACTACCATATCGATGGTTTTCGCTTCGATTTGGCGAGTATTTTGTCTAGGGACCGTTATGGAAACCTGATGCCTAACCCACCTTTGGTGGATCTTATTGCAGAGGATCCTATGTTAGCCGATACGAAAATTATCGCTGAAGCGTGGGACGCCGCCGGTGCTTACCAAGTTGGCTCATTTGGCGATTTGCGATGGGCAGAATGGAACGGACGATACCGAGATGACATTCGCCGTTATTGGCGAGGAGATAGCGGATTGGTCGGAGCTATGGCCACGCGCATTAGTGGATCTTCGGACCTGTATGAACATGCAGGTCGAGCACCCTACTGTAGTATCAACTTTGTAACCTCGCACGATGGTTTCACCATGAACGATTTGGTGAGTTATCGAGACAAACACAACGAGGCCAACGGAGAAAGCAATCGGGACGGCGACAACAATAATTGCAGCGACAACTATGGAGTTGAAGGCCCAACCAAAAAGAAGAGCGTCGAGCAACTACGTGTTCGACAAATCAAGAATATGCTTTCGACTCTGATGCTGAGCCAAGGGGTACCCATGCTCGTCATGGGAGACGAAGTACGCCGCACGCAACGTGGAAACAACAATGCATACTGCCAAGATAACAGTATCTCGTGGTTCGATTGGAAAAATGTCGACTCGCATGAAGAAATTTTGCGATTCACACAAGCGTTGATCGAGTTTCGAAAAACACAACCATCACTGCGACGCGAACAGTTCTTGACGGGCCGCCCACAGGATCAACGCGGGATACCTGACGTGAGTTGGTTTGAATCCACCGGCAAGCCGATCCACTGGGACGCTCCCAATGGAACATTGGTTTGCTGGCTTAGCAAACCATCCCCTGCTGAAGATCCTGAGGGCCTCGGTCGCGATATTCTCATCATGCTAAACGGCACTCCAGAAACAAAGCATTTCGTCATGCCCTCGGTGACTCGTGGGATTCGTTGGCGCCTTTTCATGGACACCTCCAAGGAATCCCCGAAAGATGTCTATCCCAATTACGATGGTCCGTATGCGCCCGCGAATCGGCAATTGGACATGATCTATCGTTCGTCAATCGTATGGATCGGCGATGAATAGCTAGCCAATAGATCGGTAATCTAGCGAAGAGATACCGGTTTTGACGAAAGCTCTGAGGATTCTGGTATTGACGTCTCGATAACTTCTACTGAGTCAAGTGGTCCGAATTCGTTAGCTCAATGCATGCTAACGAAATCACCTTTTCAGTAGAAGACGAGGCGAATCCAGTATGCGAAAAAGTATCACTCAGGCAACCAAGCGTAATGAGTATCAACAACTCGCTCGCTCTATAGCTATTGGCTGCACTATAGTTTTCTCTTCGCAATGGTCTGCCATAGGCCAGGAAGCGACCTGCGGTTGTGAAGTTTCCGTTTCCAATTGCGATGGAACATGCTCGAAGGGAAAAAAGGCGAAACAGCCCTCGATTGCCCAGCAGTTCCTCAAACAGTTCGATCGTATTGGGGATGAGATTGAAGCTCAAACACGATTCAAACCTGTAGCGATTCGCAAAGGAAAGTCGGCTTCTGCGACTTGCGGTGTCGAGGCCCAAGGCCCTTCTTGTGGCACGGAAATCTCTGAACCTACTTGCGGTTCAGAATTGAACGGTCCTCCCCCCAAATTTGAGTCTGCGAAACCGAGGCCACTCTATCAATACGAATCGCCCTCGTTTCAGACCGATCCTCCTGCATCCCCAATCAAGAAGAGGCCTCCATCAACTCCGATGCATCCCCATGCCCCGACCAGCCAACAAGCCATTGGCAAGATCATCGACAAACCAGGAAATTCGTCGATTCCGGTTCGAAAACAGGAACCCGCGAAAGTGTCGGAACCTGCGAATGTATCGGAACCTGCGAATGTGTCGGAACCTGCGAAAGTAGCGGAACCTGCGAAATTGACAGAACCACAAGTGAAGTACAAAACACCAGAGGCGCAGCAAGATGCACCTGATGCAATGCCGAAGAGCGCTACAGAACCATTCGCGCCGCGGCTACCTCAAGTACCACCAAAGGCTGAGGGACGCGTAACATCACCATCTCCCAACATGCCGCAATCGTCTAAATTGCCATCGTTGCCCGGAGTGCCCGTTGGTCCTACAACTCCAGTTCGATCACCTGAATTGCCACAAAGCCAAGATGAAATTCCCGACGTGCTTGTTGATCCATTCCGAGATGACGTGAGATGGAGAAATCACAGAGATCAAATGAATGGCGTCTTACAAACAGGTGGCTCCGTCATTGAACGGTCAGAACCATCGACACCCGCCCCGTCTCCTATTCGATTAAGAGCGGTTCCCGCTCAAGAATTAGATGAAACATCGACTGGGACCGTCATTTCGATCGGTCCATCGTTTGACTCTAGTGACAGTTCGGTGGTGACATCATCTCACCTACAAAGAATCCCTGTACGAGTCCATACTGTGAAACGCAATGTTCCAACTCTTGATGAAGAAGTACACCCAGTCGTAAAACGGACGATGGTTCCAGCAAGAAAATAGAGCCTCAGGTGCCTATGCGACGGGCATAGAGTTTTCTGGCTTCGTCGGGATCCTCGGTTCCAGTCAGTATTGCGCGCCCATCATGAAAGACGGTCCACTGGATTCCATCCAGTTGAAAACGCATCATGTACGGATTGACGTCAACCGTACACTCAGCTCGCAAACGTTGCGCGACCGTCTGTAGATCGAGCGGTTCATTGCGGGAGGTTTGAATCTGAACTGCGTTTCGACCGCACATGGGCTTCGCACGCGTTCCTTGCTCACCCGTCAGGAACTCATACCGATGTTGAACACACGCAATGCACCCATCCTCTTGCGTCGTGGCTACGCGTCTCGCGATAGAAAGCTTTCGTACATCTCCACGCCATAGATCAAACACACGCAGGGAACCATCGATTGCAGAACTGCCGCCGAGGATGAACTTCATCACTTCGAGCGCCTGCCAATTGGCAATCATCCCGACTGCTGGGCCGAGAACACCAGCGGAATCGCAGGTTTGCATTTGCTCCGCGGGAGGAGCGTCCGGCAACAAACAGCGAAAACACGGGGTTGCACCTGGAACAATAGAAAGCGCTTGACCTGAGGCACCGACGATGCCAGCATGAAACCATGGAATCGATTGCTTGCATGCAAAGTCGTTGATCAAGAACCGCGTTTCAAAGTTGTCGGTCCCATCTACGATACAATCCGCCTTCGAAAACAACTCCTGAATATTCTCGGAATGCAGATCACATACGTGGGTTAACAGGTTCGCTTCACTATTGATCTCATGCAAATGCTCAGCCAACGCGATGGCTTTGGGCTTTACGGAATGAGCATCCAATTCCGTGTAGAGCGTTTGGCGAGGGAGATTATCCCATTCGACCCAGTCGCGGTCGACCAATATCAAAGTACCGATTCCCGCGCGACAGAGCCTCTCTGCCGAAGCGGATCCTAATGCGCCGACACCGCAAATGGCGACGGTCGCATTAGCAAGTTTCTTTTGACCTGGTTCACCGACGCCAGCAAAAGCAATTTGTCTTCGGTAACGGTTCACACCACCAATTACTTCTTCAGTGCCTTGGCGACTGCTGCGCCCATATCGGCTGGTGAGTGAGCAACAACGATGCCTGCGGCTTCTAGAGCAGAAACTTTTTCAGCGGCTGTTCCTTTTCCACCCGTGATGATCGCACCAGCGTGCCCCATACGTTTACCAGGAGGTGCAGTTCTACCTGCAATAAACGCGGCAACGGGTTTCGTCACATGATTCTTGACATACTCAGCCGCCATCTCTTCCGCATCGCCACCGATTTCACCGATCATGAGGATCACTTCCGTTTGATCATCGTTTTGGAATCTTTCGAAGATATCGATGTACGATGTTCCAACGATCGGATCCCCACCCAAACCGACGCAAGTCGATTGACCGAACCCGAGTCCAGACGTTTGCCAAACGGCTTCGTAGGTCAACGTTCCGCTGCGTGACATGATCCCGACCTTGCCAGGATTGTGGATATAGCCAGGCATGATACCGATCTTGCATTGGCCAGGAGTGATGACGCCTGGGCAATTCGGACCGACCAAAATCGACTTGCTTTTCTTTACGCGTTCGTAGACGTGAACCATATCGATCACCGGTACACCTTCGGTGATAGCGCAAATCACTTCGATTCCAGCATCGACCGCTTCTAAGATGGCATCCGCGGTGAATGGGGGTGGAACGAAGATCATGGTTGCATTGGCACCAGTTTGCTTTACCGCTTCTTCGACGGTGTCGAACACGGGCAATCCCTCGACCAACTCACCGGATTTGCCAGGGGTCACACCACCGACCATTTTAGTTCCGTACTCTTTGCAACCTTTGGTGTGAAAGGCGCCTGCCTTGCCAGTGATTCCCTGGCAAATGACTCGCGTATCGCTATTTACAAGAATGCTCATATTTTTATTGTTTGATAGAAATGAAATGTCGGAACGCGCAACGAACTACGCGATGGATGCAACAACCTTTTTCGCCGCATCGGTTAAGTCATCTGCGGAAATAATAGCCAGACCGCTTTCGCGAAGCATTTTCTTTCCTTCGTTCACTTCCGTACCTTCGAGTCGAACCACCAAAGGAACGGAAAAGCCGACTTCTTTGGATGCGTCGATGATCGCTTGAGCGATGGTTGTGCATCGTGCGATACCGCCGAAGATGTTGACCAGAATCGCCTTGACGTTTGGATCCGAAAGAATGATTCGGAACGCTTCTGTCACTTGCTGTGTATTCGCTCCACCGCCGACGTCCAAAAAGTTAGCGGGCGCTCCGCCGTGGTGCTTGATGATGTCCATCGTCGCCATCGCGAGTCCGGCTCCGTTCACTAAGCAGCCGATGTTTCCTTCGAGCTTGACATAGCTGAGTCCGGTATTCGCAGCGCGGATTTCCGCTGGCTCTTCTTCATTCAGATCGCGCAGTTCCTTGAGGTCTGCGTGACGGTACATCGCGTTGTCATCAAAGGTGATCTTCGCATCGAGAGCGATCATCTTGTTGTCTTCGGTGATGACCAATGGATTGATCTCGGCCATCGCGCAATCGAGTTCGACGAAGAGACTGCAAAGCTTCTTCATAAAGAAATCTGCGCTCTTGGCTGCGTCACCGGAAATACCGAGCTTCTTGCAAAGCTTTCGAACCTGAAAACTCTGCAAACCATACGCAGGATCAAAATGCTCGCGCAGGATTTTTTCTGGGGTTTCTTCGGCTACCTTCTCGATTTCGACACCACCTTCACTGCTCACCATCAACAGTGGAAGTTTTGCAGCTCGATCGACGACGACCGCCAGATAGAGCTCGCGAGCAATCTTGCAGCCTTGTTCGACAAAAACTTGGTTGACCACTGCCCCTGAAGCACCTGTTTGGACGGTAACTAAGTGATTACCGATCAAATTCTTGGCCACGGTGGCAGCTTCGTCTCCTGACTTGACAAGTTGAACACCGCGTTGGCTCGGCACTTCGGTGACGGTCCCTTTTCCCCGTCCACCAGCGTGCACTTGGGCCTTTACAACAGCGATAGGGCCACCTAGCTTTTCAA
The DNA here is from genome assembly GCA_903858115.1 of uncultured Pirellula sp. GTDB lineage: Bacteria > Planctomycetota > Planctomycetia > Pirellulales > Pirellulaceae > JBKCUI01. Next base: position 40,497 of record CAIOHR010000258.1, read on the forward strand.
ATGCCGCCTTTGCTTCTTCAGGCGTCCTGGCCACAAACCCGGCCAGAACGGGCACCTGGGCCTTTCGAAAGAGTTCCTTGGCTTGATATTCATGGATTTTCATGGAGATCCCAGAGCAATCGCGATACGAGTTTACAACAATTGAAAAGCACTAACCGACAATCGGTAAATGATTTAGGATTGTCGGTGTCTGTCAAGCCGAGATAGGCTCAATCTCATTTCTTCATGTTCGTTGAAGACCAAGCCAAGAATCAAATAATGGCTACAATCGAGCGAACTGAATTAGGGACTGCGAGCAGATTCATTCCTCATTTTCGCTGAGTCAACATAGATGGAACCGTGGAAATCGAACCCTTTATGGGAAAAGCTGGTCGTCGATACCTACGCCGAAGCGTTCCGCAGCTTGTACTCGCGGGTTTTGGTTACCGCACGCGACCAGAAGTGGTTAATGGCTGCCTGTACAGCCGCCACCGGCCACGCGAGCAGCACGATCCTTTGTGATTGCGAGGCTGGCATCGAACGGGTCGTCGATGGAACGAGCCCTGGTCAGGAAACGCCCGATGGTAGAATCGGGGCCTATCTTCAGTTTCATGTACCACGTTTTCGTAAAGATCGAGTCGAACATCTCGAACGTGTCCTTCTGGCCCGCCTAAGCCAAAACGTGCTCACTTGTCCGACCACTCGCTGCTTCAATGCCCTCGAGACAGACCCCTATTTCAAACTTGGTCGCAAAATCGCATTCTTCGGAGATGGCCATCAGACTCGGACCGAACAGTTCGGATGCAAAGGTTGGACGATCCCCACCCTCGGCGGTGAGTTCTTTTTGTCCAGACGATTTGGATATGCGGATGGAATCATGGGCGGCAACCTTTGGTTCCTTGGTTATTCCGAAGAATCAGCAATCCTCGCTGCCGAGAAAGCAGCCGAGGCTGCCGATCAAACTCAAAATGTTATTACGACCTTTCCCGGTGGAGTAGCCGCGAGCGGGAGCAAAGCAGGCAGCAGTTACAAATTTCTGATCGCCAGCACATTCGCCGAGTACTGCCCAACGCTGAAAGTCAAGCTTGGAGAAAAGTCGCTCGTACCCGAGGGTGTAACCTCGATCATGGAGATTATCATCAACGGCTCGACGCTCGAAGACGTTGCTTTGGCCACATACAATTCCATCGCCGCTGCTCTTCAAGTGGACGACTTGCACAGCATCAGTGCCGGAAACTACGGCGGACGATTAGGGAAATCGTTTATCTACTTGCACCCCGACAAGCACAAGTCTTGAGAACGAATCTATGGCAATAGATACTACTTGTCCAAGTTGCTCCCGTGCACTGAGTGTGGACGATTCCTTCGCGGGCCGCCAAGCGCGTTGCCCAATGTGCAAACACGTCTACACAGTAACAATTCAAGATTCCACAACAATTCAAGATTCCACGTCACGACAAGAATTCCCTGCGAGCTCCCATTCCCCGAACCTATCCTCGCTGAGACCGCTTGACGACTCTTGGGACAAATTTGACCCGCGTCAAGAAATGGCCCCACATCCTGGACTGCAACCAGCCGTTAGCAACGATAGTCCAGTCAAAGAGCCATTGCCCGACAACACCGAGAGGCTCTTCTACATTCGGGTGCCCGATGGCCAAGTCTATGGGCCATCCAATGCTTCGACACTCAAGGAATGGGCATCTCAAGGGCGGTTGAATCACACCTGCGATGTTCGTCCTTCAAACACAGATATCTGGATCTCCTATTCCGCGTGGCTGATTCAACAGAACGAGCGAGTTGCCACCCCAACTTCCAATACAGCAACTCGCAATATCTACGGCGACAACTTTGGCGGAGTCGCCACGCCGATGAACCAGACACCGGTCAAACCTTCAGGACTCGGGGTATTGATCTGTTGTTTGGGCGTTGCGAGTTGGTTCCTATGTATTTCCTTCATCGGAGCACCCATTTGCGCAGTAGCCACGATCATCATGGCTATGGCAGAACTCAAGAAAATCAACGAGGGACGATCGCCTCGAGAAGAAAGAATTTTGGTTCATATCGGTTTATGGCTTTCCGTTGCGAATCTTGTGATTAGCTTTGGATTGATGATGTTATTCTTTCTGCTAGTCGCAATCTCTCCTTAGGTTATCTTTACATTTGGTTTCTGTACGCCTGCTCGGTACTCCTTTGACTTCTAGGAATTTGCTGTGAAGCTAATCATTGCGATCGTTCAACCCACGCGACTTGAGGAAGTCAAGGAAGCCCTCACCGAGGTCGAGGTGTTTCGACTGACGGTTTTGGATTGCTTAGGTTTCGGTAGACAAAAAGGGCAAAAGTCTGCGTTCCGAGGCCAGGACATGTCCATCAACTTGCTCCGAAAAGTGCAACTTCAGATTGCGGTGAATGACGAGTTCGTGGAGCCAACGATCAACGCGATCATGAAAGGGGCACGCACCGGTGAAAAAGGGCAAATCGGTGACGGCAAGATTTTCGTTCTACCGATGGAAGACTGCGTTCGCATTCGGACCGGCGAACGTGGACCGGAAGCCATCTAGATGCCGCCGTTGATTCAAATCCGTAATGTTTCCAAGATCTATCAGCTCGACGAAGTAGAGGTTCGGGCCTTAGACGGAATCGATTTGATGATGAATCGTGGAGAATTCTCGGCGTTGATCGGACCGAGCGGGTCAGGCAAATCCACGTTGATGAACACGCTCGGATGTTTAGATCGACCTACTTCGGGGAGCTATCTTCTCGATGGTGCCGAAGTCGTCAACATGACTCGCGACGAGAGAGCGCGCATTCGAAATAAGCAAATTGGGTTCGTTTTTCAGAACTTCAATCTACTAGCCCGAACATCCGCTCTAGAGAATGTCGAATTGCCGATGCTCTATGGAGCATCCATGACGACTCGGCAACGACATGATCGCGCCAAGTCACTCTTGTCGCTAGTTGGGCTCGCCGATCGGTTAGACCACCATCCTGGCCAGCTTTCGGGCGGGCAACAACAGCGAGTGGCCATCGCTCGAGCCCTCGCTACGCAACCTTCGATCCTTATGGGGGACGAACCGACTGGAAACTTGGATTCCCGAACCAGTCGGGAGGTCATTGATTTGTTCCGTCGTTTGAATGCAGATCAGAACTTGACCGTCATTCTCGTAACGCACGATTTGGCGGTTGCAAAGAATGCTCGACGCAATATTGTATTGCGAGATGGAAAGATCATTGCTGATACGAGCGATCATGCTGCCGCCGAAATTGCCCTCAAGCAATCCCAGGAATTGGCATAGCTCGCATCGCGACTCTTTCCGACATTTGTTTGCCGTCTTCTGTTGGAATAGGATTCATGATGATAAAGGATGTTGCCGTCATTCTTGCAGCCGCAGGAAAGAGCAGTCGATTTCGAGATCCGTTCTCGAAAAAGGTCTTCACCCTTTGTTCTGGAAAACCTGTTTGGCAGCACAGTGCACAATTGTTCTCCGATCATCCACGAGTCGGGCAGATCATTATGGCGATCGCCCCTGAGGATCGAGAAACGGTCCAAGAGAAATTCTCGGGAAACTTGACCATGCTCGGTGTAGAAATCGTCCTCGGCGGCTCGGAACGCTTCGAAAGCATTCGTAACGCTTTGGAGCGAGTGAAGCCGGGCCTTTCCCTGATTGCAGTCCACGACGCCGCTCGCCCTTGTTTGACCAAGAGTGCATTTGAGGCCGTGTTGGCCGTGGCAGATCGCAAGGGTGCGGCGGTATTGGGTTCTCCCATTCGTGCCACCGTAAAACGCTGCGACTCCTCAGACAAGGTAACAGCAACGGTTGCTCGCGATGGACTGTGGCAAGCTCAAACGCCACAAGTGTTTCGCGCCGACATTCTCAAGTCCGCATACGCAAAACTAAAAGGTGCACCGACGGACGACTCGCAAGTCGTCGAAGAAGCGGGAACATCGGTTTATTGTGTGGAGGGTCCCGAGACCAACATCAAGATCACGACCAAAGAAGACCTGAAAGTCGCCGAGTCGTTCCTGCGAGTTCCTCAGCGTACCAAAGACAATCCATTCTTTTAGCTGCATCGTTCTCCGAACAATCGCGATTACTTTGCATGACGACATAAATGCCAATGTCGTTCAATCAATTCGAAAACTAGAAGTGGCACGACCCAACTACTCCAAGCAGCCACTCGATAGGAAGCTTCCGCATCCCAGTGCATGAACTCTGTCGCTCCTCCAATGATTCGTAGTAGTATTGCAGAACAGAGCAAAATAGAACATCGTAGCATCCATCGAGCGTGGTCGTCGTATCGACGCACCAACGCCGTTCGCCAACCTTGCAAAGCGCACCAAGTTGTGGCTATCGCCAGCGATAGAAATCCAAACCCGGCGATCCATCCTGCATATGAATGCCATGCCATGATCGTTCCGCTTGGGGAAAGCACCAACAGGATCAACAGCAATTGCAATCGACCGAGCCCACGATGCAGCTTTGCAGTTCGCCTCGACCATGGCGTCAACTGCACGGTACCGATAGCCATGCAAATCGGGCCAACAACGATGTGCCCATAGAAGGCTAATCGATAAAGGCCGACGAAAGTCTGCGCCCTACCATCGAGGAACCCTTGTTCAAAGTTGGGCGGAAAGTACAGCGAGTAATTGCCAACGATAGCAATCGAAACCTTGATGAGTAGCAATACTCCGAGGAGGACTAGGAGTCGTAACGCTAAGTTTTGCGATGACATTAATCTGCTTGATCGATCCAATATCCAACGATTACCGGTGTAATAAACACGTCAGGCGGCACGGATTGTAACTCGCGAAGAGAAGTTTGATTCGACGCCTGATTTGTTCCGTCCGAAAGTGTACTGTACTTGACTGCCCAAGGTTCCGCAGCAAAGAGCCCTCGCGATACGATCAAGATTTCTCTGCGACTGGCAGCGTTGGAATCGGGCTCTTGGGATTGCACATATTGAAAGTTTGAACCAACCGTTGCTTTCCTTCGAGACTGAATTGCTCGCTGCACAATCTCAGGCGTAGCGGGTTGCACAAGATCGATTAACCAAAATCGGCCATGCCCTGAAAGGAGACCGTACACTCGCAACTCCTGTTTTGAGCCATCGCCTTGACGTTGGCGTTCCATCCAGGATCGAATGGTAAAGAGATCCTGACCATAGTCGAAATTGCTGTCGTTTAGGACCATCGGTACACGATGCGAACCGCCAACGATCGGATTGGCATAGGAGAAAGCAAATGGAAAGACGATCGAAAACTCGATCGTAGCGATTAGTGAAAGCCCGTAGGCGAGACTGTCTTGCAAACAGAAATTCGCCTTTTTCAATACAGGGATCGCAACCATGGGAATCGTCCCCGCGACTAAGAAGTAGATCAATGGCAAGGCTGGTGTGAGATATCGAATGTTCCAAACCAAATTGCATTGGGTTGTCATAAATCCAGCAAAGCCGATGAGGTAGAGCAAACAAAAATCAATGCTAGCGTCACGCAATGGATGGCTCACTTCCCTGCGGCGAAACAATGTAGCGAACATTGCTAGGACCGCAGTTGCAATGCCAATCCAGACAGCTATCTGTTCCTTGACAAAGTAACCCGCGAGGTGAAACCAATGAATCTCGCCTGGGATGCGTTCTCCCATCCAATAGGCACCACGAGGATAATCCATATCCGCCATCTGTTGGTCGACTCCTTCTAAAAAAACCTTGGGGAACGGGGAGGGAACACGAGCAATGCAGTTTCGTAAAGAGTTCGAATCACCCTGGTTCTTACGATCGATGTTTAGTTCGCTGAACGATCGGCTGATGAAATCGTGTTTGCCAATCGCAACACCGACACGGTCGAAACAATAGAGAGCGTTAAGTGTGATACAGGCGATTGCTCCATGCAATGCCCAACGCCCTACAACCGTTATCCACCAAGTTACTTTTGTCTCTGTCGCCCCTGCGGTTTTCGCTCTTCGAGGCGAACAAAAATAGAAAATAGGAATGAACATCAGGTAGAGCGGTCCAAAGGTGAATTTCGTTCCGATCGCGATTCCCCAAGCGATACCCGATAATAGAAATCGCGAAACGGTTTGCGATTTCCAAAGCTGTATAGTCGTGACCAGGATAAAACACATAGCAATCGCAGCGGGTGCGTCGGCCGACACGATCCAGCCATGCCCCAACAGAAGCGGCGAAGTACACCAAAAGATTTGACATAACAATTGACGCGATGGTAGCAGTGTCGCGCTGACGAGGAACAGCAGCCAGGACCCAAGCAGCATCATCGGAATCCGAGCATAGCGAGCCCATATCAAGAAACTCATATAGGAATCGCGGTTGAGCTCGATGACGGAATCCCCTATTCCGAATTCCGGCCGCGAACTATTGCCGTATTGCGAGGATGCGATAATCGGTGGCAATTTCAATTCGCTCGTGAATAACATCGCGATCGCAGTGATCCACTTGTTCGTGGGTGGATTGACACGGAAGATACCGGCGTCGCTATGATACGCTAGAATCACACCACTCGCAAAATGCGCAGGCTCATCAAAGAGAGGGGCACTACGCGACGCCGAGTACCACAACGAAACAACCATGCTCCAATTAGCTACGGCGATCACGCACCAATGCCATCGTCTCATTTTTACAGGCAGCGAAGATGACGATTCAATCATGGTCCAATAATAAAATGTCTACCGTCGGTGTAGCTGAGACCATTACGAAAAACCGCTGGCTTTGTTCGTTTGGCTGGAATGATATGTTCCTAAGTATAGTGCTAATCGCTGTTTTTATGGGACTCGCTCAATGGAAAAGCATGTATCCTCAGTCGTTGCCATGGCTTAATCGCGATTTTCGGCACCATATCGGTGCTGAATACAATGACATCGCATTGGCTATTCGAAAGGGCCGTGGATTCAGTGATCCCTTTCGATGCGAAACCGGCCCGACCGCTTGGATGCCTCCTGTCTTGCCTTTCCTGATGGCGGGTATCTACTGGCTCGAAGGAGACCGTCCGGAATCGATGACAGCATGGATGATCGCCATGCAAGGGGGCAGTACCTGGTGCGCTGCGTTTTTGTTGTTACGAGAAGCGCGGCGTCTTGGTCAAACCGTCGCAGGAGTGGTCATCGCGATTGTTGTACTTACCGCTAATTTCTACCAATTATTCCAACAGACACATGATACAGCATTGCTACTGCTCGTGATCAGTCTGCTATGGTGGGGATTGACTCAACTCACAACTGAGAGGGGTTGTTTGAGAAACGCGATGTGGGGGATTTGGGGAGGCTTCTGTACTCTGTGCAGCCCGATCATCGGTGCGACTTGGATGTTGTGTACTCTTTCGATTCTCCGACCCAAGCGGCTTTCCCTGCGAGAGGGAAAAAGTCTTGTGGTAGTGTTAGGACTTTGGCTGGTCGTTATATCACCGTGGATGATCCGGAATCGCATGCAATTTGGAAAATGGTTTCCGATTAAGCCCAATGGAGCGTACGAGTTGTGGCAGTCGCAATGCAAAGACGAGGACGGAATCCTCGATGCGCAATCCGGATATGGACATCCCTGGTCAAGCGATGGTGAGCAACGTGTTCGCTACCAACAAGTGGGTGAGATCGCGTTCATCGACGAAAAGGGAGCAGAGGTACGCAAGTCGATCCTTGAGAATCCACTTGGATTCATCGAACGCATCGGAAATCGTGCTGTTGCCGCATTGATCTACTACGTACCGTTTTCACCTATGGAAGAAATTCGCAGCGGAGGTTGGTCCGTTCTTTATTCGCGATGTGCCCATCCACTTCCAGTTCTTTCGATTGCGATCATCGCGGTTATCGGAACGATCCCCGTCGAGCGCAAGGTTGCGATCACGGTCAGTATGTTTGCCTTGCTTCTGATGCCGTATATCTTGGTTAGCTACTATGATCGCTATGCAGCGATCTTGGCGGGGATCAAGATGTTGCTCATACTTTACGGCTGGTCGGAACTCACTCGGTTTTTTCGATCAAGATCATTGTCCAGGGGAACGAATTCCGTTCCTTCTTGATGCGGAACTGGGTGTTACAAAGTTGCCGTATTGCTTTGCGGCTAAAGTGCTGCACATGTCCTGGCGTGTTTCCGTAGGCAGACCAATATTTACCGCGTGTCATGTTCAAAATCCGCCAAACGGGCTCCCAAGGCACACTGACAAGCCCCCATCTTTTTGACACTCGAGCTAACTCACAAATTGCTTTGTCTGGATAGTACAAATGCTCGAACACTTCACAAGCAACCACTAAATCAAACGAATCGGGTGCGAACGGAAGATCATACGCGGATCCTACGGTAAATGATTTATCGGGATATCTGCTTCTTGCCAAACCAACTTGATATTCATCGATGTCGAGCCCCACATACCCTACGCCATTTGGAAAGATGTTTGCAGCAAGGTCGCCTGGTCCACATCCGACTTCCAACACCGAATCAAACGTAATCGCACTGATTAATGCGCGTGCGTTTCGCAAGAATCCTCGCATCAACCATTGATGGATAGCATTGTTCGATCGGTACTTGTCGAAATAGTTTCCACCTACAAATCCAGCGGCCAAGCCATTGCATGTACTTGGCAGTTGATTAGAAACCAGTCGTCCCGCAGTTTCTTCGAATTCGAAAATTTCCGGCCTCAAATGTTGATAAAAACGAGAAATAGCCTCGGCTGTGTCTGAATATCCATTTCGCTTGACGCGAACAAATAATACCCAACATGTACCAGCAGAGCTAAGGAATTCCTTGACGTTGAGAGCAGACTGACAGGACGCTCTTCATTGCAACCCTATCTCTCGACCCAGCAAGCCATCATGTCCGGAAGTGCCTGGTACGAATGGCACTGTATGCCCTTGATGACGACGAAAGTTCTCTAGCGGTTGAGTGGGTGTTTTTGTTAAAATCCACTAACCTTGGCACTTGGTGCTGATTCGAAAAACTGCCTTGCCAAAAATCCGGAACCTTCCTTGGGAGTTGCAGCAAGCCACGGAAGGTTTTTTCATATGGTATGTCTACCAAATCCAAAGCGCCAACGCACCTTCGAGTTTCATGATGTTCTAAGTGCGTTTTCTGTCGAACGTTTCCCTGAGCTACTTACCAAAGAGTTGCTCCGAGAGGTCTTTGTAAAACACAATTGCTGCTTCGGAGGCATCTATCAGGGGAAAGACACCAGCGAGATCGCTATGCATCGGCATCTGTTATCGAATCTCAAGCAGGGGGATGTCGTTGTTGCCGATAGGCACTACTGCGCGTACTGGCTGATCGCAATGCTGATGAAAAAGGGAATCCATGTTTGCTTTCGCAAGCACATTTCACGCCACACCGCCTTTCGAAAAGGAAAACGGCTTCGCAAGGATGATAATGTAGTGACATGGTCACGAGGTGCTCGCCCCAACTGGATGACCAAGGAAGAGCATAATAGCCCTCCTGAACAGCTCGTTCTTCGAGCGATCCAGTACGTTATCTCCGAACCAGGGCGCAGCAAAAGCCATTTATTGTCGTCTCAACCGTGACAGAACCAATAGGAAAGGATGGAGTTTCGACGGACGAAATTGCGGAAATATTTGCTTTCGTTGGAATGTGGAACTCGATATCCGAAGCATCAAATTGCATTTGAACATGGGGTTTATGCGATGCAAATCTGTCTAGCGACAACTGTTTTTCCCCAGCTGGCGACAACTACAAATCCCCAGCAACCAGGAAACGCTAGCTTTGTTTTTGGCTGAATTCAGCGACAACTAGAATTCCCCAGATCTTCGATTTTTTATTTGCTACGGCTTGCTCAAACCAAGGAGGAGCTTGCCGTGATAAGTCAGTGGAAGATTTCGAAACTCAGACGCCTTCGTCAATCAAACTACTCCATCTCTCGTTGCGCAAAGGAATGCCACGTGGATCGTAAAACCGCTCGCAAATACACCGAGGATCTCAGCGCCTCGCCCGTCTCGGCAAAAGCTCCCAGAGCTTATACCACTCGCGTCACCGACTTCGATAAGTTCTGGCCCGAAATCCAGAGCATGCTCGAACTCGAAAATGACCTCAAACCTTACATCATTCTTGAGCATATGCTTGAGAAGCATAAAGACGCCTTCGATCCTAAGTGGAAACGGACGCTCGAACGTCGTATCTCCAAGTGGCGTATCGCCAACGGTATCGAGAAGGACGTCTCGTTCTCTCAAATCCATAAGCCTGGTGATGTCTTGGCCATCGACTTCACCGATCTATCGTCTCTTGGGATACGCATCGCATCGGAGCTCTTGGAGAGCAACCATCTAATATTTCACGCGACCCTCACATACTCCAATTGGGAGTATGTCGAGTTCTGTCGATCCGAGTCTTTCGAAGCGCTCGCCAGTGGCGTTCAGAATGCGTTTCACTCTCTTGGTGGCGTTACCGCTCGAGTGCGATTCGACTCGATGACAGCTGCAGTTAACAACCTGTCGAGCGACCGCGAGTTTCAGCCAAACTGGCGAGCCCTGTTGGACCATTTTGGCGTCAACGGACATCGCATCAACGTCCGATCACCGCAAGAAAACGGCGATTGCGAATCGCTTCACGGTCACTTCAAGGATTACGTCGTTCAACGTTTACTACTTCGAGGAAATCGCAACTTCGAAAGCCTCGACGCATGGCGTGAGTTCTTGCGAGACTGCGTAGCGGTTCGTAACAAGAAGCGCTCAGCAGCGATCATGCAAGAACGCGAGCTTCTCGAATCGCTTCCCAAGCAAATGTTTCCGACCTTCTCGTCACATGAATCGACTGTCAAGAGCAGCTGTATTCTTCGCATCAAGCAGAACGACTACTCGGTACCCAGCTGCTTCATTGGCAAGCAAGTTCAGCTGCGCATTTATGCTGACCACATTGAACTATGGTATGCAGGAAGAAAAGAGTTCGACATGCCGAGGCTACAAGGGAAAAACAACGTTCAATTTGATTATCGTTGTGTCATTGATAGTCTAATTCGCAAGCCGGGAGCCTTCGCAAACTATCGCTATCGCGAGTACATGTTTCCAACAATGAACTTCCGACTCGCGTTCGATGCCGCTTGCTCCGAGCAAGGCGAACGACAAGGGATCAGAACCTACTTGAAGGTTCTCTACATGGCCAAACACATTAGCCAAGTGGCAGTCGATGGCGAGCTCGCGTTAGCTCTCGTCTCGAAGACGAAGATCGATGCGAAGGCAATTGAAGCCAAGATCCAAGACACGCCAGCGACACCGGGATCGCTTGATACTGTTGCCCCGCGTATCGAGTCCCCGGAACTCGATGATTACAACTCACTGCTAGAGCACAAGGAGGTGCTTAATGAACCAATCGAACCCGAACCCAACCAACATGAACGAGGCACACTCGAAGCGACCGAGCCTATCCGAACTGGATGGCCGCTTGAAGCGACTTCGCTTACCGATGATGAGAACCATCGCGACGCAGCTTGCCGATCAAGCCGCACGCGAGAACTGGAGTTATCTGGAGTACCTGAGCGAACTGACGGACCACGAATGCTTGAAGCGAACGGAGAATCGTATCTCAAGGCATCTGAAGAAGTCGTCGTTGGAACGCAACAAAGTGTGGTCGGAGATTCGATGGAATCGATTACCGATGTCGGTTCAGCAACGGATGCAGCAACTGCAAACGGGAGAGTTCCTGTCGCGGGCCGAGAACATCTTGATGTTCGGCAGGCCGGGTTCGGGGAAGACGTTGTTGTTGAGCGCGTTGGGAGAACAACTGGTTCGCAAAGGTCATACGGTATGCTTCGCTCCGTGCGTGAAACTGGTCCAACACTTGTTGCTTGCCAAACGGGAGCTGAGACTTCCACAGTTGCTTACGAAACTTGGTCGATTCTCGGCTTTGATTATCGACGACTTGGGCTATGTGCAGCAGAGTCGGGAGGAGATGGAAGTGCTCTTCACGTTGATCGCAGACCGCTACGAGAAGACGAGCATTCTCTTGAGTTCGAACCTACCTTTTTCGAAGTGGGAGCAGATATTCAAGGACCCGATGACCACTGCAGCAGCGATCGATCGCTTGGTGCACCACAGTTCAATAATCGAGCTCAATGTGCCAAGCATTCGCTTGGAGGAAGCCAAGGCGAACCAAGAGAAGCAACGGGCCCGAGACCAAGCCAGCCAATCATCACCTACTGGGATTCCACCAAATTCCGATGGGGAAATGTAGTTGTCGCTAAAGCGGAAATATGACTGTCGCCGAACAA